>NZ_JAVGWM010000003.1:0-802433 GCF_032490435.1 Asticcacaulis aquihabitans | reverse complement strand
CCAAACACGGTCGGCCACCCATTGGAAGCCGGATTGGGTCAAATCGAAGAACCGAATGCTCATCAATGCGCTCCCGCCTTGGTGGTTACGGCAATCAGGTCACTGTGCGGCTCACTGACGGGGGCGGGAACCGCAATCGGCGCTGCGGGCGCGGGTGTCGTCTGTGTCGGCGGGGCGACGGGCTTAGACGTAGCGCGGGAAATTTCGCCGAGCGATTCCAGGCGCGCTTCGTGATTGGGCTCAACCGCCTTCATGCCGAGGTACTGTTTGGCCAGGGCCTCCAGGCGGCCGGGGCGCTCCAGTTGCGCCACCTGGATTTTGAGATCGTTGACGGCTCCCTGCTCTGCCGCGATCTGACGATCGAGATCGTTCATGCGGCGAACGTCTTCGCCTTCCTTCGCCTTCGACAGACAGACCCAAAAAATCAGACCGAAAACCAGTACCAGGCCGATTAGCTCGATCAGCCGGATGCCGCGGACGCGTTGTTCGAAAAGTCGCATAAAGCCGTTCATGAGCGAACCTTTTGCTGACGGGGCGGAGTGGAGGATTGCGAAAGCGGTACGGAGGTCCGGCGCACAGCGCGCAGCTTGGCCGAACGGGCGCGCGGATTGGCCGCGATTTCCAAGTCGGACGCCTGCACGGCCTTGGCCGTAACCAAAGTATAGATGGTGGGCTTGGTTTCGATCTTTTGCGGGGCGTAGCGCGAACCGGCCGATACCTTGCCCGCCTTTTCATTGAAGACGGTCTTTACGATACGGTCTTCCAGCGAATGGAACGTCACCACCGCCAGCACGCCGCCCGGCCGAAGCAGGGTCTCGGCGACATCCAGCGCGCGCTCCAACTCACCCAGTTCGTCGTTGACAGCAATACGCAGAGCCTGGAAGGTCCGCGTGGCCGGGTGGACGGCGGCGCCGCGGCGACCGCCCAGGGCCCGCTCAACCACTTCAGCCAGATCCAGCGTACGCTCAAAGGGCCGCTCATCCCGACGTTTGACAATGGCGGCGGCAATACCGCGCGACTTGTGCTCCTCGCCGTACAGCCAAATAATGTGCGCGATGTCGTCCTTGGCATCGAAATTGACGATATCGGCGGCCGATTTGCCGGTCACGCTCATGCGCATATCCAGCGGGCCGTCGCGCATAAAGGAAAAGCCGCGATCGGCTTCATCAAGCTGCATGGACGAGACGCCGATATCGAGCACAATAGCGTCGCACGCATCGTGACCCAAGTCCGCCAAGCCTTCCCGCATTTCCGAAAAGCAGCGATTGACCCATTGGAAGCGACCCGGAAAATCAGCGACAAGGGCATCGACATAAGGCTTGACGCGGGCGTCGCGATCGAACGCGATGACAGTCGCGCCTTTTTCAAGGATGGCGCGCGAATAGCCGCCGGCGCCGAAGGTGCCATCCACCACCAGCTTGCCGTTCACGTCACCCAGCGCGTCCAGCACTTCGGGGAGCAGAACGGAAATGTGCGCCTGGTCGCTCATATCATTGCCTCGCGCTTGGCAAAGGCAGCGGCGACCATGGCATCCTGTTCGGCCAGGTATTTGGCGTAGGCGACCGGCTCCCAGATCTGGAAGCTTTCGCCCATACCCGCAATCACGACATCGCCGGTCAGGCCGAACGTCTGACACAGCTTTTCCGGCAAGGTGATGCGACCGGCTGTGTCGAAGCCGAGCTTATGCATCGAGGCATAAAAGCGAGTCTGCATGGCGGCGCGGGTTGCGGTCATTGGCGGGTATGAATTGATCACGTCACGTTGCATGGCGAAAAACGCCGCTCCACCGCATTCGATGCATCCGGCACTGATCGCGGGAAAACAGTACACCCCCTCGAACGGCTCGATGCCGGGAACCGCCGCCAAGGCTGTGGCGCGGAAATCCGACGGCACCAACAGGCGCCGCTTCGCATCCAGCTGTTTCTCGTGGGTCGAGAGAAACACGTCCCCGTTCAGGCCATTTTGGCCTGCTCCCTGATATCCCTCGAAGCGTCCAACCGGCCCTCCCGGCCAGATCATCTTCGGGACCAGATAGGGTTAACATGGGATTAAATGGGATGCAATGACTCTGGCTGACACCAAATAGGGATTCTGCGCATAAACCGGCCCAATAGTGGATAAGTATAGAACGAACGTGGAACATTTATACTTACGCCTGTACGCTAATCGAACCTGACTTAAACAAGGAAGATCGGCGCCATGGCCCGGATCCGGGGCGCCAGCCAATATTGGCCCGCCCGACGCTTTTGCGATACCAGGGGTTGTACGCGTAAGTATTTAATACAGACTTAATGGTTAACGGCCACGGGCGAGTCGCGCCGCTTCGAAATGCATGCCGTCCGGGCGCAGCCAGCCGCCGCCCCAGCGCCAGCCTTCCGTGCGGAAAGCATTTACGACATAGCGATTTTCAGCCAAGGCGAAATTGGGAGCCCCGTCCCCCAAGGCATTGCGGTTCGGGTCGAAATCGACGGCGCAGCCATAGGCGTGTGTCGACAGCCGGCCACCGTCTCGGACAGGACGGAAATTATAGCCACCACCAATCGCGGACAGGCCGACACGATCGATTTCCGCCTGGCTTTTGCCGGCCTGAAGCCAGAGTGTCGCCACAATACGTGTCAGCGAAGGCGCCGCCAAGCGATGGACCTGAAGGCCTGTAATTGCCAGTTTCGAATTCCATGCGGCGTGGGCGTGCCAAGGCAGCCGGACCGTGACCAGATTATCCGCCTCCCATTCCGCGCTGGCCTTGGACGCGCCCCCTACAGCGCCGGTCGGATCGCCATAGGCGGACCGGCAATCGTCGACATGCGGCCATGAACTCGGCATCATTGGCGGTACGGAAAGAACCAGATCCTGCGTGCGGTTCAACGAACAGGCAATCAGCGGCGTGACTATGGTCAGAGCGACCATATGACGTATTAAATTTGAAAAGCGGGATGCGGTCATGGGCTCCGGTGAAATACGCCACCGAACGGATATATGGCACGAAACAGAGGATATGCCGGGGCCGACCGCCGCTGCCCGACACCGCATATATAGGCCACGATTGTGGCAAAAACGGGAAGGGCCAGATGACCTGTAAGCCGGGTTCTGTCCAGCGGAGTTGCCTCCGCATGGGCGATCATTCCTCTTGGCCGGCCATTGCTGGACGGCTCACGCAACCTACCCGAACGGTCTGGGGCGGTAATGCCCTGTCGCCGGTTGTCCGGTACGACGCGCCGTTCCTATTTGGTCTTGCTCCTGACGGGGCTTGCCATGCCGTGTCCGTTACCGGAAACGCGGTGCGCTCTTACCGCACCCTTTCACCCTTGCCGAACCGGAGTTCGGCGGTCTGCTCTCTGTGGCGCTATCCCTGGGGTCACCCCCGGCGGGAGTTACCCGCCGCCATATTACCGTGGAGCCCGGACTTTCCTCTGCTTCGTGAGAGACCTCACATCCACAGCGACCGCCCAGTCATCTGGCCCAGAGGCGCTTGTAGTTCAGTTGCGCGGCTCGATCAAGGCACCGATCACGAGAAGCAGCCAGCCCAATATCGTCAAGCCACCACCGATGGGCGCCAGCATGGCCAACGCAGTTAAGCCGGTGGAGACATGAAGCAGAATTTCAAGCGCGAAGAGACCGCTACCCGTCAGCATGAGCGCGATGGGTAAGGCGCGGCGCCAGTTGCTGACAAGCTGCGTATTGACCAGGGCTAGGCAGGCGGCCGCATGGAACAACAGGAACTGGCCCCCGACAGCCAGCAGGCCGACCTGCGGGGGATGGGACCCGGACGCCAGCATGACAACGCCGGCAAGACCCCACAGAGCGGCAATGGCGAGGATAATACGTTGTCCGGTCATGCGTTGTCCTCAAGGCTTGATGTCTATGGGCGTACCGTCCGCGACGCTCGCCCACAGATCGTCTATGTCGTTATTACTGACTGCGATACAGCCCGCCGTCCAGTCATAAGGGATTTTAAGGCCACCCGACAAGGTGCCGTTCGGCTGGCCGTGGATAAAGATATCCCCGCCAGGCGAAACGCCGCGAGCCTTTGCCTGAGCCCGGTCGGTCGCATTGGGATAGGAGATTTTGAGGGACCGGTGATAGCCGCTGCCGCGATTGCGGCCTGAAATCGCGTAGGTGCCCTCCGGCGTGCGTCCATCGCCCTCTTCCATCTTATGACCGGCCGGGTGAGGCCCCAGCGCGATGTGATAGGTTTTCAGGACATTGCCTGCCGCGTCCAGGGTCGATAGACGACGTGACGCCTTCCACACTACAATGCGCGCGACCCGCGCGGCCGAAACACCGGCCAATGCCAGCGCCAGCGGAACACAGACCAGGTCACGGCGCCGCATCAGGCATCCGTCAGGCTGATATGGCGCAGCAATGCCATCAAGGTAACGCGTAGTTTCGCATCGGCGCGACCTTCCAGATCACCGCCGATCTGATCCGGCAGCCAGTGACGCTGGAACGCGGTGACAACTGTGGCCGTTTCCGTGTCATACGGCCCGCCCGCCAGGATATTGTACCCCAGCTTACCGAGCGCGGATTGCAGGGAAAATACACCAAGCCCTTCATCGCCCATGCCTAACGGCGGCCCCATCGCCCCTTCGGGCGGCATGTCGGGCTGGACCCAGAGCCCGTGACCGTGCGCCGCCAGTTCCTGCCAGGGGAAGCGTTCGCCCGGATCGGTCTTGCGCCCCGGCGCGACGTCGGAATGACCAAGTATGCGATGATCGGGAATATCCCAGCGCTCCCGGATGTGGTCGAGTAAGCCGATGACGGCGTCGATCTGCGCCGGCGAAAAGTCGGTGTAACCGAATTCGTGACCCGGATTGACGATTTCTATGCCGATAGATGCACCGTTGATGTCGGTTTCGCCCTTCCAGAAGCTCACACCGGAATGCCAGGCACGGCGTTCCTCAGCGACCAGGTGAAACACGCGCCCATCCTCTTCAACCAGATAGTGCGCAGACACCTGACTTGCGGGATCGCACAGGCGCTCCAACGCGGCCTGACCGGTCATCATGCCTGTGTAATGCAGCACCACCATGTCAGGCGGGCCTTTGCGTTCATTAAAATTTGGGGACGGCGTTTCGATCATGGCTGCTTTCTTACCGGCATCCTCGGTTCCCACCAAATAAAAATATGCCAATCAAGGACATCACCAAACAAAAACGCCGCCATCATACGACGGCGGCGTTCGAAATCTTATTGGAGAAAAGACTCCTAGTAGACGGTCCAGGTAGACCCCTGCTTGCGGGCCTCATAGACACCCTTGCCATCATCGGCACGCAGGTGAACCTTGGCCGGCTTGCGGGTGACAAACGCCATAAGCGCCATGCCGCCGACAACCACAGCGCCGACAACAGCGACCGAAGCCGCGAACACGACCAGCAAGGCCAGAGCGGCCATGACGGCCACGCCCGCGAGAACCATAGCCAAGCCAGTCACCACACGCGCAATCAGATTTTTGCGGCGGACCTGGCCCCACGGCTGATAGCTGCGGGTAAAACGGGCAAACGACGTTTCACGCTGGTTCATGAACTCAAGCCTCTTACAAAGAAAGACAATAGATGTCTCTTATATCAACAGATTGGCACGATTAAGACCTACGTCAACCTCTTGCAGTGCAAAAGGCATCAATTTTAGGCCTCTTCCGTGTCAAACGACCGGCTATTTCAGGCAAACTAACTGTAAATGCCTAAAAATCCTGTAAAAATTCGCGCCTATGCTGCGGCGCCACGTTCCTTCACAATTTGGTCATATGCCGAGTTGATCAGGGCCGTTTTCTGAGTATAGAGCGCCTCGAAGTCGTCAGGCAGACCGCGCGCCCGTATGCGATCAGGATGGAAATCGTTGAGGCGCGAACGCCGCGCCAAACGAATATCGTCGTCGCTGGCATCGGGCGTCAGGCCCAGAATATAATAAGGATCTTCCTCGCTCAGCGGCACGTAACCCGCACGCACGCGGCGGTACGCCGCCTTGCTGACGCCAAACAGCTCGGCCACGGTTTCCAGGTAATTTTCTTCCTGGTGGCTAAGGTGTCCGTCGGATACCGCGATATGAAAAAGGCCTTCCAGCACATCTTCGAGAATCTGCGGGCAGTTGCTGTAGCGTTTGGCCAGACGGCGGGCATAAGATTCGAACCCGAGCGAGGTCTGGCGCGCCAAGTCGTAGAGGCGCATGACGTCGCGCATCGCCTTCTGGTCTGGCTGAAACACATGCAGGAAAGCCGTCTGTTCAACGTCATGGGCCAGACCGTCGGCCATGGCCAGCTTGGCACCTAAAGCCGTCACCGCCGTCGCGAAGGCAGGATCGGCGCCCGGCGGCCCTTTCGGGCATTCCGTGCACTCGGCGGCATCGAACTTGCGTACCGCCAACTGGGCCAGGTTTTTCCAGAATGACATCTTCACTCGCAGACTTATGAACCCTGATCTTAGCCGAAATGCGGCGGGATGTGTGCTTAACTTTTCTTAATTGGATGAATTTCCCGGTAAAAAACTTTACTAATGGCGATTTTATGCCTTGTTTTCTGTATAAGGAAGCCATTCGGCCAAAACGCCTGTGCGCTTTTGCCGCAATCTTCTATAGGGTCGGTGGCGGCCCCAAATCGAACGTCCGGAGTGTCATTTGCGCCTGTTGAAGTCGTCCCTGCTGTGTTTGAGCGCTTGCGCCCTCGCCCTGTCCGCCATATCGGCGGAGGCAAAACCCAAGGCGCAGCCCGCAACGGCAAAAAAGGCCGCCTCCGCTCAGGTCGTACCGGCGGCGAACAGTCCCGCCGTTACCGGACGGAATACCGACGGCTCGTTACGCACGCCCATTCTCGACGACGCGCCGTCGGACGATTTCCTGAAAGTTGCCTGGTGCCATGGCATCCTGTCCGGCAACATGGAAATCGCCGAAATGATCGACTCGGTCGCGCCCGTCGACGATCAGATCCAGAAGATCGGCATGTCCTACCTGCGCTCCTACGAAGCCGCCCTGACGCTTTCGGGACGCGGCAAGGACGAAGCCCAGCACAAGAAGGCCGAGCAGGTGCGCGACTATGGCTACAACCAATGGAGTGCCACCCGCGCCGCGCCGCCTAAGGAGGCCGCTTTCGCCTATGCCAACTGGCAGTTGCCGGGAGAATGCGAACACGCCGCCGTACGCCTGTCCGGCCACCCCAACCTGTTCGCTGAAATGGCGACGGACGAGGAAGCTAGCGCCATCGCCGCAGCCCTAAGTTCAGGCGGGCCGCACAATTACGAAGAACTGCCAAAGCCGATTCTGACGGCGCAATCCGCGCCTGTCGACGGCGACGCGCCTGTGTCCAGCAACACCCTGGCCCGCCGCGTCACGGCCTCCAGCACCCTGCCCTCCGTATCCGACGTGAAATCGCAGGGCGATGGCACGGCGGAGACCACCCTGCCGACCCAGACGGTCAACGACCCTAACCACGTTGAAAAACGTAAGTGGTCGGATGGCCTGGGTTACCGCCTGGGGTGGAGCAATACGCCAAAGAAGAAGATCAATTAACGGTATTTTTGACCGCAATCGGCGATTGCTGCAACGCGAACACCGTTAACCGCGCCTTAACCTGCTGTGGATAGTCTGTATCCTGTACGTGTAAAAGTTCAGGAGTATAACAGTCCACGGTAGAAAGCCGGTCCCAAATGAGCTCGATTGAATCGTTAAGCGCCTGTGTCTCGCCCCTCCAGACCGCGAAGGTCTTCAATCCAATGCGGCCGGAATATTACCGCGCCGATGAGATGAAGGCGACAAAGCCGAAAGACACGTCGACACGCGACGGTCCGGCCGTGAAAATCACTCTTTCGGACGAAGCCAAGGCCGCCATAAAAGGCTGAAGCCTTGGACCGGACTAAGGCACGTAGTTGAGAATCGGCGACAGCCAGCGCTCGGCTTCGTCGACCGTCCAGCCCTTTCGGCGGGCATAGTCTTCCACCTGATCCTTCTCGATCTTACCGACGCCGAAATAGTGCGCCTTCGGATGGGCAAAATACATGCCCGACACCGAGGCCGGCGGCGTCATGGCCAGCGATTCCGTCAGTTCCATTCCCGTCCGGTCGCGCGCATCGAGCAGGTCGAACAGCGTCCATTTCTCCGTATGGTCCGGCTGGGCCGGATAGCCCGGCGCAGGACGAATACCGCTATATTTTTCGGAGATCAGCTCTTCAATCGACAAGGCTTCATCGGACGCATAGCCCCAAAGCTCACGGCGGACGCGGGCATGTAAGGCCTCGGCAAACGCTTCGGCCAGACGATCGGCCAGAGCGGTCGCCAAAATGGCGTTATAGTCATCGCCCTTGGCCTTGAACGCCTTGGCGATTTCCATCTCGCCATGGCCCGCGGTGACGGCGAAGCCGCCGATCCAGTCCGGCATGCCCCCAGGACGCGAAGGATGGGGCGCTATGAAGTCCGACAAGGCCGTGTTGCTTTGACCTTCCCGCGTCTTTTTCATCTGCTGGCGCAGAGTCTGGAAGCGCGCAATCACCGTCTCACGGCTTTCGTCGCCATAGACTTCGATATCGTCGTCCGGCGTGGCGTTGGCCGGCCAGAAGCCGACGACGCCGCGCGCTTCAAACCACTTTTCGTCCAGAATCTGTTTCAACATGGCCCGTGCATCGGCATAGAGGCTGCGGGCCGCTTCGCCGACAATGTCGTCTTCCAGAATGGCCGGGAACTTGCCCGCCAGTTCCCAGGTCGAGAAGAACGGCGTCCAGTCGATATGGTCGGCCAGGTCATGCAGATCATAGGGCGAGAACGTCTTCAAACCGAGGAAAGACGGCGCAACCGGCGGCTCCGCGGCGAAGTCGATCTTGAACCTGTTGGCCCGCGCCTCAACCAAGGACGACCGTGGCTGGGAATTGCCCTTGCCATAGGCCAGACGAACCTTTTCGTAATCGGCCTTGGTGTCGGCGACAAAACCGTCGCGTTCCGTTTCCGACAACAGGTTGGACACGACGCCGACCGCGCGTGAGGCGTCGAGCACATAGACTACCTGATTATTGACATAGCCTGGCTCGATCTTGACCGCTGTGTGCGTCTTCGACGTCGTCGCCCCGCCGATCAGCAGCGGGATATCGAAGCCCTGACGCTGCATTTCGCGCGCCACGAAAACCATTTCGTCTAGGCTGGGCGTAATCAGGCCGGACAGGCCGATCATATCCACCTTCTGCGCCTTTGCCTCGGCCAGAATACGATCGGCCGGCACCATGACCCCCAGATCGATGACCTCGTAATTATTGCATTGCAGGACCACGCCGACAATGTTCTTGCCGATGTCGTGGACGTCGCCCTTGACCGTCGCCATCAGGACCTTGCCCGCCGCCTGATAGGTGCCGCCAGCGGCGACGTGCGCCTCTTTTTCCGCTTCCATGAATGGCATCAGATAGGCCACCGACTGCTTCATGACGCGGGCGGACTTGACCACCTGGGGCAGAAACATCTTGCCGGCGCCGAACAGGTCACCAACCACGTTCATCCCGGCCATCAACGGACCTTCGATGACGTGTAGCGGACGGTCGGCCTGCTGGCGCGCCTCTTCCGTGTCCGCCTCGATAAATTCAGTAATGCCGTGGACCAGGGCGTGTTTCAGGCGCTCAGCCACGGAACCCTCACGCCAGACCAGATTGGCCACCTGCACCTGACCTTTTTCGCCCTTGTACTTTGGCGCCAACTCGACCAGATATTCGGTATTGGAGATGTTGTGACGCTGCGGCCGGTTGAGAATGACATCCTCGACCGCCTGACGCAGTTCGGCATCGATATCGTCGTAAACGGGCAGATCGCCCGCATTGACGATGCCCATGTCCATACCGGCCTGGATAGCGTGGTAAAGGAAGACGCTGTGGATCGCACGGCGCACCGGTTCGTTGCCGCGGAAAGAGAAGGAAACGTTCGACACGCCTCCGGACACCCGCGCATAGGGCAGTGTTCTTTTGATGGCGCGAGTGCCTTCGATGAAGTCCACGGCATAGTTGTTGTGCTCGTCGATACCGGTGGCGACCGCGAAGATATTCGGATCGAAGATGATGTCTTCCGGCGGGAACCCGACTTCGTCCACCAGCACACGATAGGCCTTGGTGCAGATCTCGATCTTGCGTTCGGCCGTATCGGCCTGTCCCACCTCATCGAAGGCCATGACCACCACGGCGGCGCCATATTTCAGGCAGGCGCGCGCCTGTTCCTTGAACTTTTCGATCCCTTCCTTCATCGAGATCGAGTTGACGATGGCCTTGCCCTGAACGCACTTAAGGCCCGCTTCGATAACCTCCCATTTGGAGCTGTCGATCATCACCGGCACGCGGGCGATATCAGGCTCGGCTGCCATCAGGTTCAGGAAGGTGCGCATGGCCACTTCCGAATCCAGGAGGCCTTCGTCCATATTGACGTCGATAATCTGAGCCCCGGCCTCGACCTGCTGACGCGCCACGGCCAGGGCTTCGGTATAGTTGCCCTCGACGATCAGCTTCTTGAACTTGGCAGAGCCGGTGACGTTGGTGCGTTCGCCGATATTGATAAATGTAGGGGTCATTCTGTCTTCAGTGCTTGATCGACGGATGCGACAATGCCGATCCATTCATTGTAATTACCGCTGTCGAGATACAGCTCACGCAGTTCGGAATCGCCCGTCGTCAGGCGCTTGAGGACTGCCCGGGCCATCGGGATCAGATCATCCGGCGGTGAGCCCATGGCCTCCAGTGTCATATAGTAGTCCTGGGCCGAAATGTCGCTCTTTCCGGTCGCTACCGTAATCAGGGCAGCGCCCGCATAGGCCCGCGCCCCTTCGGCCAACTCGACATATTCGCTGTTGGCACGCACGTCGTCGAACGCCAGCCGCACCATGTCCCAGGACGGCGTCGCCTCCAGCTCCATCATGAAGTCTGCGGCATCGTCATTGTCGAAGGGTCCGTTGGACCAGGCACCCATCTATTTTCCCGCCCGCTTTACAGCCAGGTCAATCTGGCCATTGAGGAAGTCAACAAAATCGATCCCTTGCGCCTTGAGCGACTTCGGATAGAGCGACGCCTTGGTCAGTCCGGGCAAGGTGTTGGTTTCGAGATAGACCGGCCCACCATTTGTTTTAGCGTCCGAAATAATGAAGTCGGACCGCGAATACCCCCGACAACTCATCGCCTTGTGCGCCTTGATGGCCAGCCGTTGCAACTCGGCATTGACCTCCGGCGCGAAGCGGGCGGGACAGATTTCCTGGGTCGTCGATTTCAGATATTTGCCTGCATAGTCGAACGCGCCGTCGCCGGGGACGATTTCGACCGGCGGCAGGGCGATGACCGATCCATCGGCCTGTTCCAGAACGCCGCACGTCGCCTCCGGACCAGTGATGAAGGGTTCGATCAGGTAAGCCATGCTGGCTGATTCGCGCCGAACGGCGGCGATATCCTGCGAGGCATTGACGTAGATCAGGCCATAGGACGACCCTTCCTGGGCCGGCTTTGCGATCAGGCGGCCGTAATGGGATAGGGCTTCGTCGGCTTCGTCCAGTGATATGGTCGAAGGCGAATAGACCCCCGCCAGACCGGCGAACAGCTTGGCCGCCGTCTTGTCGAACGCCAGGTGCGATGCGGCCGAGCCGGAGCCAGTAAAGGGCACATTGCGCGCTTCGGCCAGCACTTGAAACTGACCGTTTTCCGCCGTACCGCCATGCAAGCCAAGCACCAGAACCCGATCTTCGGCCGCCGCCTTGTCGAGCGCTTCGGCCATTTGACCCAGCTTCGCGCCGTCGGCCTTGAAAGCAACCTCGAACGGCTTCTCATGACCGAGCAGACGACCTTGCGATGTTTCAAATACCGTGCCGTCGAGGTCCCAGAACCACAGGTCGGCCTCAGGCAGCGCCTGGGTCAAGGCCTGCGCCGACGCTACAGAGACAAGGCGTTCGCGGCTTGTGCCGCCAAAGAGTATGGTTGTTCGCATCCGTCAGGTCTCAAAAAAAAACAGTTTCAATCTTCGCCGCTTACACGCTCAATGCCGCTAAAGGCCGCCGCACGCAACACCCTTTCGGTGCGGCAGGCCCGCCCACCGCACCGAAAATCTTTACGCCTTAAGAAGCCCCAGCAAAGCCTTGGCCCCGCCTTCGGACGAAGCCGGATTTTGGCCAGTGACCAAATGCCCGTCCGTTATGACATAGGCGCCCCAATCCGCGCCCTTTTCATAAAGTCCGCCCTTACCTTTAAGCTCATCCTCAACGAGGAACGGCACCACGTCGGTCAGGCCGACAGCCGCTTCTTCCGAATTGGTAAACCCGGTAACGCGCTTGCCCTTGACCAGGTATTCGCCGCCAATTTTGACGTGGCGCAAGACCCCCGGCGCGTGACACACGGCACCAACCGGCTTACCGGCCGTATAAAAGGCTTCGATCAGGGCGATGGAGGTCTTGTCTTCGGCCAGGTCCCACAGGGGACCATGCCCGCCGGGATAGAAAACGGCGTCGAAGTCTTCCGCCTTAACCTCTGACAGTTTCGCCGTCTGAGCCAGTACGGCCTGCGCGGCATCGTCGGCTTTGAACCGCAATGTGGCTTCCGTTTGCCCCGACGGCTCGTCGCTCTTCGGATCGAGCGGCGGCTGTCCGCCGTTCGGCGAGGCGACCGTAACCTGCGCGCCCGCATCCAGGAACACATAGTAGGGTGCGGCGAATTCTTCGAGCCAGAAACCGGTCTTTTTGCCAGTGTCGCCCAATTGATCGTGCGAGGTCAGAACCATAAGAATTTTCATGAAGGTCTTCCTTTGAAAGCCCCGCCCGCCCCTAAGATGGGCATGTCGGCAGCCAGCGCAACCTGAATAGCTCTAGCTAAGTTCGAACGGTTCCAGTCCGGCTAAACGCAAAGCCTTTGGGCGCTCGGGAATCTGGCGCGGCGTAACACCGGCCACTTCGTCGGCCACGTGCTTGATGTGATCGGGCGTGGTACCGCAACAGCCGCCCAGGATATTGACGATGCCGTCCTTGGCCCATTCGTGCAATTCGTGCGCCGTCTCATGCGGCTGTTCGTCGTACTGCCCCATCGCATTCGGCAGGCCGGCATTGGGATAGGCGGCAACCAGACAGTCGGCGACGCGCGCCATTTCGGCGATGTGGGGCCGCATCAGATCGGCTCCCAGGGCACAGTTGAAGCCGACCGCGAACGGCTTGGCGTGCTTGACCGAATTCCAGAACGCTTCGGCGGTTTGGCCCGACAGGGTGCGCCCGGACCGATCGGTGATCGTGCCGGAAATCCAGATCGGCAGCGCCTCCTGCCCCTCGTCTTCCAGGTCCAGGATCGCCTTGATCGCCGCCTTGCAGTTTAGCGTGTCGGTGATGGTTTCGATCAGGTAGAGGTCGACACCGCCCTCGTACAGCGCCGCCACCTGCTGGCGATAGGCCTGATAGACCTGATCGAAGGTGACGAGGCGGGCGCCGGGGTCGTTGACGTCCGACGACATGCTCAACATCTTGTTCAGCGGCCCGATCGAGCCGGCGACAAAGCGCGGCTTGTGTGGTTCGCGGGCGGTCCATTCGTCCGCCTTGGCGCGGGCGATCTTGGCGCCTTCGCGATTGATGTCGATACAGGCTTGCAGGTCGAGGTGATAGTCGTCCTGAGCGATGGTCGTGGCCGAAAAGGTGTTGGTTTCGGAAATGTCCGCACCGGCGGCATAGTATTGGTCGTGCAGGTCCGAAATGATGTCCGGCCGGGTCAGGCACAGGATATCGTTATTGCCCTTCATCTGGCCGACGTGATCCCTGAAGCGTTCACCACGAAAATCGGCTTCGTCCAGTTCGCGCCGCTGGATCATGACGCCCCAAGATCCGTCGAGGATCAGGATGCGTTCCCGGGCGGCCTGTTTCAGGGCGGCGATACGGTCTGTACGGGTCATGGTCTTTTTTCCTGAGCATCCCGCCGAAACGGGAGGTGGCGCTGGTACGCCTGGGGTTTAGTCTTCAGTTCAGCCGCGAAAGCGGCTTCTGGGCATTTGGCGAAGGCGGATCATTGCGCAGCCACCGTAATACCGAGGATACGGCAGATCGCGAATACAAGATCGGCCCGATTGAGCGTATAGAAGTGGAAATTTTCCACTCCTTCGCGTTCGAGACCCAGACACAGCTCAACGGCCACCGCCGACGCCAGCAGCTTGCGCGTTTCGGCATCGTCGTCCAACCCGTCGAACAGGGCCGCCAGCCACGCTGGAATTTGGGCGTCGCAGGCCGCAGCCATGCGGCGCAAGCCCTTGAAATTCGTCACCGGCATGATGCCCGGCGTCAGGTCGATCTGGATGCCCGCGTCGGCCACGGCGTCACGGAAACGCAAAAAGGTGGCCGGCTC
The DNA here is from genome assembly GCF_032490435.1 of Asticcacaulis aquihabitans. Lineage (NCBI taxonomy): Bacteria > Pseudomonadati > Pseudomonadota > Alphaproteobacteria > Caulobacterales > Caulobacteraceae > Asticcacaulis > Asticcacaulis aquihabitans. The sequence continues at coordinate 788,139 of NZ_JAVGWM010000003.1, read as the reverse complement.
GAAAAAGAACTGGCTGATACCGCGCGTCGCCCCGCTATCGACCTTCTGGCGCAACACGTCGAGATCAAAGGCCAGTGATGGTGATTGCGGATGCTTTTCCGGATAGACGCCGACGCTGACCTCGAAATCGCCGATACGGCGGATGGCGGCCGTCAATTCCGTGGCATTCTGATACCCATCGGCACGGGGAACATAGTCACCGAAACCAGAGGGCGGATCGCCACGCAGAGCCACGATATGGCGCACACCTGCGTCCCAGTAACCGCGGATCACCTCATCGACCTCATCGCGGGATGCATCGACACAAGTCAGGTGCGCGGCAGGTTTCAGCTCGGTCTGGTCAAGCATGCGCTTGACCGTCCGGTGCGTCCGTTCGCGTGTAGACCCACCGGCGCCATAGGTGACGGATACGAAGTCCGGATTAAGCGGCGCCAGGCGACGAATGGACTCCCATAGGGTCGTTTCCATCTCCTCCGTCTTGGGCGGAAAGAATTCGAAGGAGACCTTCAGATTCTGGCCGCCGGCAGCCAGCGAACGGGCGATGGGGGCAAGCTCTGGCTTAAGCGCGGGATTTAAGGTGGGGCTCATAATACTCTCTTGCCGTTCAGGCTTTCTGGACTAGCCAGATTTTTACGGTCAGGCCGGCGTCGGCCTTGGGCGGCAGCTGGGTGACGTTGACCTGAGTCAGGCCGGCAGCGTCAAACCAGTGGCCCATGTCTTCGTCCAGCATGCCCAGCCGGCGATGCTGATATTGCTCGCGCATAATTTCCAGGGTGTGATGATCGAAATCGACGATAAGCAGACGACCGCCGGACCTAAGCAGGCGCGCAGCCTCAGCGATCGCGCGGCCCGGGTCGGCCAGGAAATGAAGCACCTGATGGATGATAACAAGATCGGCGGCACTCGCGGGCAGGCGGGTGTCATAGATATCGCCATGGCGGAAATCGGCGCCGTCAATTCCGGCGTCGAACGCCTTGGACCGTGCGATGTTGAGCATGTGCTGCGACAAATCTATACCAATCGCGGTTCTGGTATCGCGCGCCAGCAGTTCCAGCATCCGGCCCGATCCGGTGCCCAGATCGACAACCCGGTCATAGGCAAACCCCGACAGAGCCTTCAGGATCGCCTGCTCGACGTCGCTTTCCGACACATAGTGGCTGCGAATTTCATCCCATTTCGGCGCGATCGTTTCGAAGTAACCTTCCGCCGACTTGCGTCGTGACAGGCGCACGGCTTCCAATTGCCGTAAGTCTTCGGCATAGGACTCATCAAGCGCATTCAGAATGGCGTCGAGCAGCGGGCGAATGGCAGGCGCAGACGCCAGGCGATAAAAGACCCAGGCCCCGTCCGGAAAACGCTCAATCAAACCGGCTTCCGTCATCAGCTTGAGGTGACGCGAGACGCGCGGCTGGCTTTGATCGAGAATGGAGACAAGCTCCATCACCGACAACTCTTCCCGCGCTAGCAAACGCAGGAGGCGCAGGCGTGTCGGTTCGCCCGCTGCCTTTAAGGCCTCAAGGAGGGTATTGAAATCCGTTTTTATGGGCTGCGAGCTACTCATATAATCATATAAAGATATCTTTATATGGCTGGCAAGCAAAATCTGCACCTGATCTGCAGCCGCGTAGAATTCATGCGTCAGCATGGCACATGGTAATTTTAGACGATATACCCCATTCTATAGACTCAGAACAGTGAGGTTATGGCTATGAGAGACGGTGTCGACTTGGGAACGGCCTTGATGCGCGGCATTACGCGTAAATGCCCGTGCTGCGGCCAGGCTCCGGCATTCCGCGGCTATCTGAAGGTTGTCGATGCCTGTCGCAACTGCCAGACGCCCCTCAGCGTCTATCCGACCGATGACGGTCCGGCCTACATCACCATGATCCTGATCGGGCATCTGGTCATTGCGCCGGCGTTCATGTTCGGCATCTTCTATACCTATCCAATGCAAGTCCTTGTGCCTGTGATGGTCGGCGCGATCGGCTTACTGACCTTGGCGGCGCTACCTTTCGTCAAGGGCGCCTTTCTTAGCCTGATGTGGTATCTCGGCCTGAAACAGGCTCGATAGATAAAGGCGCGGCATATCGCGCAATCAGGTCGCACAATCGCGCCGCACAATCGGGCTTGACAGCGGTTCGCCTTCAGCGCGAAATGACCATCCGGTTTACGCTGGCAAGGAGACACGCCAATGGCTCACAAGTTTGAAATCCGCAAGAACAAGGCGGGCGAATTCGTCGCTTACTTCACCTACAATGGGGAAAGCATCTTCTGGACCGAAGGGTACAGTTCCAAGGCATCCGCCAAGCACGCGATTGAATCGATCAAAAAAAACGGCCCTCCGGCAGAAATCGACGACCAGACGGATTAAAATAGGTAAGGCGGCCTGCCAAGCAGACCGCCTTACCTTATTCTACCAGTGTTTAGCCTGTCCAAATACCGGTCAGGCCATTGTCAGAGCATCCTGAATAAGCGCGATAGATCCTTGCGCTTCTTCGGTGCACTCCATCGATAGGCGGTCTATTTCTTCCTGTGCAAAACTGCGCATCAACAAGGCTGCCTGAGGGGATAAGGCCATCAGTGTACGAGTCGATGCGCGCGCCAGCGCCAGGGCAGCGTCCACGTCAACCAAATTGGCCGTGTCGCGAGCGACAGCCAAGGCATAGAGACGTGAAGCCACATTCGGGGAGGAATTAGGCATCATTTTCTTTTTGGACATGGGGTGAATACAAACTCTTGGAACTGGGCCCGAAACCAGAGGATGCAAAACACACACGACACATCCGGGCCATAGGCAAGGCATACGCTTTATTGCCCTTTATAATAGTCATGAATGTGACAAAAACCAGACAATACGCCCATACCGCATTGCGCGCAAAAGTTGCCATCTAATTGTAATAATGAAAATATTTCAGGACGCCATCGGATAAAATTTCGAAATTATCCGATATAAGCAACATTATCCACTGAGAGCGGTCCCATTTAATAAATTATACGGTTCTGCGGGATTTTTTTTCTAGGCCCTAACACCGTTCGGGGAGATTATGGCCAAATTAGGGCAGCATTTGTCCAGAAAGGTGGCGTGCGGAGAGGATAGCGTGTCATACGCCCTTTCGCAGGGAAAAATCGCTCAGAAACCAAAACGCCGGCCGCAAATGCGGACCGGCGTTCGATGCAGAATGGCAAAAACCTGTTAACCCGTTTTCTGATTAACCAAGGTTCTGGCTAGCCAACTTTTTGTGCCAGGCGCTCCTGACCGTCTCGGATCAGTTGCGCAGCCGCTTCCGGCTCGACCCACCCCAGAACATTGGTCATCTTGTTCTTTTCCAGATCCTTGTAGTGCGCGAAGAAGTGCGTGATCTGGTCGATCAGGATCGACGGCATCTGACGATAGCTCTGGATATTGGTGTAATAGGGGTGCAGCTTGTCAACGGGCACGGCCAGGATCTTTTCGTCGCGGCCGGCCTCATCTTCCATAACCAAGGCGCCGATCGGACGGCACCGGATGACAACGCCCGGATAGACAGGCGTCGGACCGACCACCATAATATCGCAGGGGTCACCGTCATCGGCCAGGGTATGCGGAATGAAGCCGTAATTGCCCGGATAGAACATGGAGGTGTACAGGAAGCGGTCAACGAACAGGGCACCTGAGTCCTTGTCCATCTCGTACTTCACCGGCATACCGCCCTGGGGGATTTCAATGACGGCGTGGACATCCCACGGCGCGTTTGGACCAACGGAAATTTTGTCGATATTCATTGTTTGTCTTTGGGCTTATCTTTGGGTTTGTCTTTGGAAAGCTGTGGTTTAGGTCGTAAAGGTGCGCTTTCATAGGCTCTGCTCTTCTTTCGCACAAGCGAGGAAACTATAAAAAGGCGAGGTTTCGGACAAAATTCCATGACGAAGTCCATCGAAGCCTCCTATACAGGTCGCATAATACGCCACCCTTGCCCTGAAGAAGCCGTCGGGAAACCTCATGTCTTTCCTCTCCAACCTGATAGATGCCGCCAAAGACAGCCCGCTCGACATCGTCGGTCTCGCCATCTTCATGTTCTGCTGGCTCGGTTATGAGCCGTTTCTAAAACGTATTTCGAAGAGCCGGGGCCTGATCACCAAGGACCTCAGCGTCGTACGCCGCGCCTGGATGAAGGAAATGATCGTACGCGAGGTCAAGCTGTTCGATTCGAACCTCATGGCGCACGCGGTCAATTCCGCCACAAATTTTTCGTCAGCCAACCTGTTGCTGATCGCCGCGGTTGCCGGCGTCCTGTTCGGCGGCCATCTGCCGATAAAATCGATGTCGGCGCTTGGATTCGACGTCTCATCGGTCGTTTTGTTCCAGATTAAGCTGGCCCTGGTCGTCGTCTGCCTGTCACGGGGCTTGCTCGACTTCATCTGGTCCCTGCGCCAGATGAACTACTGCGCCGCCGCTATGGGCTCCCTGCCCGAAAATATGGACGAGGACACGGCGGCCAAATTCACCAATGCCTTGACCAATATACTGGAACCGGCCATGTCCAGCTTTTCGCAAGGGGTGCGCGCCTATTACTTTTCGCTCGCCGCGGCGGCCTGGTTGATGGGTCCGATTTACCTGGCGGTCGCCAGCATCGGCGCGGTTCTTCTATTGGGCTGGCGCCAGTCCCGGTCGCAATCTGCGCGGGGTCTGAAACAATTGCGTGAACTTCTGGAAGAGCATCCCTATCCGACGCCGCCCCGTCCTATCAATATCCCCACCTCCGCAGATGCGGAAAAAACAAGTGAAAATATTGCGCCGCACAATGCCAAAGGTGGCTATTAAAAGAGCCTACCTCTCAGGACGCAGTCCCCACCTGAGCCTGTAATGATACGTGATCATATTATGTTACATTTTGGCTTGATATTTTTTGCACCGCAAACTAAATTTACCTCGTTCGGCGCTTTTCAGCGCTGATGCCCTTCCTGGGCGTTTCCTCCCTGTAGACTTAGCCGCGCTCGAGCAGCGCGGCTTTTTTTTGCCCGCATGCCGGCTTAGAGCGCTTTCCGAAAAGTGTGCCGCACTTTTCGGATATAAAAGCGCGTAAAAGCAAGGAAGTACAGCGCCGATCCGATTCAGCCAGATCGGAATAAGCTCTAGCGCCAGGATTGCCCATCATGCGCGCGTAAGCTCTGCCGTCAGATCCTTAAAAACGCCCTTAAGCCGCAGCCCACCCCCCAGCGGTTCAACGCGCACCTCGTCCATGTAGATCGCGCGATTGATCTCAATCTGCAGCGCCTCCACGCCCCCTGCGGGGCGGCCATAGGTTTCAACAATATACCCCCCGGCGAACGGCTTGTTAAGCCCGACCCGCAGACCTGCGCCCTCCAGCACGCCCCTTACCCGCCGCACCAGGTCCGGCGAACAGGTTTCGCTATGCCGGTTGCCCAGCACAATATCGGGCCGCGGTTCGCCGGCTTTGAAATGACTTAGCGCCGCGCTGGGCATGGAATGCCAGTCGATCAGGATGGCAGGTGATCCTGCCCGTTTTGCCTCCGCCAGCAGCCGTTTAAGCGCAGTGTGATAGGGCCGGTGAATAAGATCGAGGCGGCGGTTGACCTCGACCATATCCAGGGGGTGACTATATATGTCCTGGTCAGCGTTCAGTCGTCGGGCAATCACCCCGAACCCGGCCTTGACGCGGGCGCTGAGCGACAAAGCCGCCTTGGGCAATTCCCCGCGGATCAGGCGAGCGTCGAGTTCAAGCGGACTGCGGTTGACGTCGCAAAAGGCGCGGGCATAGCGGCAGGCGATGCCGTGCACCCCCAATTCCGGTCGCAAGTCCACAAGCTCATCGACAAACGCGTCTTCGCTGGCGCGCAGGCCGAGCGGGCTCTGACGGGCTTCGGCGACGAAGCTGTCGGGATAATAGCGCCCACTGTGCGGCAGGCTGTAGACAACCCGACTGGCGCCACCGGCCGGAGCAACCATATGGCAGGCCAGATCGGCGGTGTGGACAAGGTGCCAGGGCGGAGGGGACAGGTCGGTCATATTAGCACTTTAGTAGGACATTCCTGTCACGTCTTCACCTCTAATTTACGCCGCCGCTGCAAAGATAGTGACATCTGCGAAGAGCGGGATATGATGAGTCAGCGTTTGGGGATTTTATGACTGAACCGATGAAAAAGATTCTGCTCGCCGAAGACGAAGATTCCGTACGCAGCTTTCTGTCGCGCGCCTTGCAACGCGCCGGCTATGAGGTGGTCAGTTGTCCCGACGGCGACACCGCCATCCTGGCGCTGGATCAAGGGCCATATGACCTGCTCCTTACCGATATCGTCATGCCCGGCGCGGACGGCATCGAGGTCGCAAAGCGTGCCGCGCAAATCCAGCCTGACCTGAAAATCATGTTCATCACCGGATTCGCCGCCGTCGCGCTCAATGCTCAAAAGGCGTCACCGAACGCCAAGGTGCTCGAAAAGCCGGTACACCTGCGCGAGATCGTCACCGAAGTCGAACGGCTGATCGCGGCCTGATCATGAAGCAGGCGGTCATCATATCTGCCGCCTTGCTGCTCCTATCCGCCAGCGGCGCCCAGGCAAACACAAAGGCGCAATTTTCCGCCGAACGAAAGTACAGCGCCGCCGAAGCGGTTGTCGTCGGCCGTGTTATCAAGCTCGTCCATAACGATTTCGATGGTAGCGAACACGCCGTCGTCAGCGTCAACGCCGCCCTGAAAGGCTTTGTCGGCCTGAAAATCAATGTTCTGGTCAAGGGGAGCCACGAATACAAAATTCCCGACCTGGCGGTGGGCGCCGACTATACCTTTTACCTGACTCAAACGCCCAATGGCGACTATCAGTCGGTCAACGGCCGGTATGGCGTGGTGCGGCAGGACCCTAAATATCCGGCCATGTAGGTCATAAGGAAAGCAGATAAACAAAAAGCGCCGGAGACGATCCGGCGCTTTTTCGTTAGTGAAGATGGTGGGCGCTACAGGGATTGAACCTGTGACCCCTACCATGTCAAGGTAGTGCTCTCCCGCTGAGCTAAGCGCCCATCTTCACTAGAGGAGCGGCTGTATAGCGACCGGTTTCGGGCTTGGCAAGCGCCTGAACAACTTTTTTCGGGGAAAAGAAAATTATTGCCGTAAAGCGTAGCTGTTGGCCAGTTCCGTCGCCTGGCGCACGCCCGCTTCGTCAAGCACGTGCTGGCTGTCCATGCTGGCCAGCATGTCAGCGGCGACGCGATCGCCGCCATTGGCCGCCAGAAGCGCCCAACTGTAGGCCTTCACCAAGTCGCGCGGCAGGATGTCGCCATCATAATAAAGTCCGGCCAGTCGGCTTTGCGCCAAGGCAAAGCCTGTATCTGCCGCTTCGCGGATCAGGGCCAGGCCCCGCGACCTGTCCGTCTTGACCCCGGTACCGGTCAGATAGAGGTTGCCGAGATTGTATTTGGACGGCGCATGGCCCTGCGCCGCGGCCTTTTCGTACCACATAACCGCCAAGTCGTAGTTCTGAGCAACGCCATCACCGGCTTCGTACAAGGTGGCGACATTGAATTGCGCGATATCGTAACCTTGCTCAGCGGCTTTCTTGTACCAGCCGAAGGCCTGGGTCAGATCCGCCTTGACCCCAAAACCGTTGTCATAGGCCAGGCCCATATAGTACTGCGCGCCAACATAACCCTGGTCCGCTGCCTTGCGCACCCAATAGATCGCCTTATCATAATCGACGGCGACACCGTAGCCTTTGTAATAGGCGACACCCAGCTCGGTCTGCGCCTCTGCACTCCCCTGCTCTGCCGCCTTCTGGTACCAATGCAAGGCCTGCGTATAGTCCTGGCCGATGCCATTGCCGACAAAATAGTCGTCGGCCAGCCGCAATTGCGAGGCGACGTCTCCGGCTTCGGCCTGACGCTTAAGGACATTCATATCCATGGTTTCAGCCACACGTTGCTGATCGGCCAAGGCCTCTGCAGACGACATGCCAGTCTGGGCGCCGGCAGGGGCGCCAAGGGCCATAAACACAAAGGCCATAAAGATGGCGGTCAGAGGCATACGAGCCGAACGATACGATTTCACGACATGCCTCCCGGCCATCATAATCAATCCACTACGGATGAATGTTGCCGAGTATATGGGCTTATGTGTCAATTTTCGCCAGTAGTCGGCGGACGACATTATTGCGATGCAGCACATTTGCACCAGATATGCGGCATCAGAGCCACAGTTTTTCCGACAGTTTGTGCGGACTTGGTCGGATATAGTCATAAACCGCAAGACCAGCATCCGGATCGCTGAAGGTCCGCCAACTGGTTTCGGCGACGGCCACGTGCGCATCGTTCCTGCCGTCGCGCCAATGCTCGTCGATAGAAACGCGCCAGAACTCGTAATCCTTGGACTGAATCTCGCGCCGGTTCTGACGGTTGATGATGTGGACAAGACTCACGCGGCCGTCGAATATATCCGCCGGCTCCTTACCGCCACAGATATCGGCAAGAACATTCGCTGGAACATGTTCCGCCAGCTTGCGAATGGCGTGACGCAGCCGATATTTTTCCAGGAAGGCATCTGTGTTCAGACGGGTACGGCTGGAATAGGTGATGTCCTTCATCCGTTCCTGCACTTCGTCCATTGTCGCGGGGTCCGGCCCTTCGGCGCTGAACAGGTCGATCTGAAAGATCAGCGTATCCTTGGCCACGCCCGTATCCAGGATGTAGGACAAGGGCGTGTTGGAAACGAGACCGCCGTCCCAATAGGGCTCACCGTCGACGTATACCGCCGGAAAACCAGGCGGCAGGGCGGCGCTGGCCATGACATGCTCAGGCCCTATCCGGCGATCCCGGCTGTCGAAATAGACGAAATTGCCGGATTTGACATGGACCGCACCGAGGCTGAGCCGCATACCGCCTGCGTTGATGCGGTCGAAATCGACGTGACGCAACAAGGTTTCGCGCAATGGCGCCGTGTCGTAGAAACTGGTGGCCTCAGGCGTGCCGGAACTATTGAACCAGGGCAGGAGGAACCACGGCCGGAAAAAACCCTTCACGCCGGCAACAATCGCCCACAGGCCGCTGAACTGGCGGAAGTTGAAATCGCTGACATCATGTCGGGCTGCAACCTGTCCCCCAGGCACATCGGTGCTGATTTCGTCCCAGAAGGCCCGCAAGTGCGCCACCCGGTCTTCCGGCGCATTTCCGGCGATAATGGCCGCGTTGATGGCGCCGATCGAAATGCCGGCGATCCAGTCGGGCTCGACCTTGTTTTCGTGCAGGACCTCATACGCGCCCGCCTGATAGGCCCCCAGTGCCCCGCCGCCCTGCAGCACCAGACAGGTCTGATCATAGGCGGCGGTAATGGAAGCAGCAGATGGCGAGGTTTCAAACGACATGGTCTATAATCCCGGTGACGAAACCGGGACTATATTGCACCGCAATATGGCTTTTTTCAAGCCTACTGCACGCCGTAAACGACGCAGGCCTTCGCTTCCAAACGCTGCAGGGGCGGCGTCTGAATGAACGGGTTCTGCAAGGCCTTGGCTTCAAGATATTCGGCAGAACCGACAGCCCCCGCGATTGCCACAACGGGCGCCGGAGGCGGTGGTGGCGCATAGGCCATTTCGGCATTGCGAAACTGGACTTCCTGAGGGGTGGTCGGATTTCCGTTGCCATCCGGGGCGCGCGCCAGAATATCGGTTTCGCAGGCGCGTCCCGTCGGATCAATCACCTTGATCCCGCCAAGCTTCCCCCCGGCGGATGTGGCGGCATTGCCCGCACGCACGCGCGCATCCTTTATGGCTTCGTTATAGAGCCAGGTATTGGTGGCGTTGTCGGCCTGCAGGCTGAAATTGACCGGCGTAGACGAGGTCGGCGCGGCCGCCAGAACCAAGGCATAGGCCCGTTCAAGCACGGCCACATCACGAACTTCGATATTGATGTTCAGGGACACCTGATAGTTTTCAATCTTGTCGCCGCGCTGGTCTTCGATGCGGTTGCCGTTCTTGTCCTTGTACTGCTCGTAAAGCGCCCGCATCGAAAAGCCAGTGGTCACACGCACCTTGTCATTGCCGAGCTTGGTCAGCGCCTGGTTGAGGCCGCGGGTTTGTTCGATTGCCTTGGCCTGAGCCTTTTCCGCTGTCGGGGCGACGGTTAGGAAGGTGGCGGAGAAGTAGGCACGGTTGGCGGGGACTTCCGTAAACACGAAGCCGGTCTGGGTGATGACGCTTTCCTTCATCCACCACGGCGCCCGGTCATAGGGTGACGGATTAACCGGAACAGCTTGGGCGAAGGCGGAGCCGGCGGTGGAAACCAGCAAGCCCGCAGCCAAAATGCCTGATAAAATGGTACGCATGTGTCCCTCCTCTGTTGTGTTGGGCAATATCACCATCGCCATAAGGCAAAACTTAGACCTTTCTTATTCTCTGGAACATCTGTCCCATCGTTTTTTGCAGACGCCAGTGCACATCTTGGCCCCATGGTCGGCTCGCTAGACATCCCCCCTTCCTTGATCGCACTCGCTATCGTTAGCGCGATATTTGTCGTCATGAGCGTGTTCTGTCTGCGCGATATCTGGCCGAAGCGGTATCAGCATTCGCACCCCCTGACCCCGTTTCAGTGGACGCGCCGGCTGGCCAGACGCGGCGACGCCAAGGCCTGGGCCGATTGTGCGACGATGCTGGAAAAGGGTATAGGCGGCGCGCCGCGCAACCCGCACCTCGCCAAAACCTATCGCGAACGGGCGCTGGACATATACCGCCCGAAGGCGCGCAATGGCGACGGGCTGGCGTGGCTGAAAATGGCGGAAATCTATAATAGCACGCATAAGGGACCGGGCTTCGACGACAAAGCCGACCGTTGCTATCACCGCGCCTGGAAAATCCACGTCCAGCAGGCGGAGGACGGCGATCCAAAAGGCATGGCCTATGCCGGTTATCAGTACCGTTTCGGCCTGGGCACTATCGCCGATCTGGAAAGGGCGGCGCACTATCTCGAAGGCGCGGCACGGGCGGGGCACGCCCCATCGATCAAAAGCCTGGCCGATCTATATGCGATGGGTTTCAAATCCAAGCCGGATCCGATCAAGGCCGCCCAGCTCTACCGTCTGGCCGCGATGAAGGGCGATGTCGAATCGCTGGAACGCGTAGGCGACAACTACTTCGGCAATCTCGGCGAAAACACCAGCCGGGAACTGGCTTATTTCTGGTATTCCCACGCCCTGCGCAAGGGGCGCGAAGCGGCGCGCGACAAATTGCGCTGGCTGGAGGAACAGTGGACGCCCAAACAATTGCGCGATGTTCAAGATCGGCTGCGCGACTGGGCGCCAAGTTAGACGGCTGAGCTTAGCGCGCCGCAGGGTGCGATGCGCGCCAAGCGGCGGCACGTTTGTCGCCCTCCGCCACGGCATCGGCCGAAATCTTGTCTTTCAAAAATTCCCGCGCGATCTTCACCTTGTCCTGATCGCCATCGGCTATGGCCAGCCATTTCCAGGCCTCAGCATCGTCCTTTTCGACGCCGCGACCGGAATAGTACATGTAGCTGTAGTTGAGCTGGGACTGGGTATCGCCCTCAACGGCCGCCTTGGCATACCACTGACGCGCCTTTTCATAGTCCTTCACATCGCTGCGCCAATCGTAATAAAGATTGCCGAGCGCGGCGCTGGTTCCCGGAACATTCTGCGCCGCCGCCTTGAGCAACCACGGTTCGGCGGCCTTCGCCTGCCCGGCACCGGCCAGGTTGCGGCCATAGATCAATTGTGCCTTGCCGTCACCGGCAGCGGCCGCTTCCCCCATCAGCTTGTCCGCTTCCGCGATGTCGGGCTCGCGGCTGCCGCGTCCCATGCCGATGGCCGCCGCCAGCTTGCGCTTGGCTTCGACATTGCCGGCATCCGACGCCTTCTTGTACCACTCGACGGCCTTGTCGCCGTCCGACTCGGTCTTGGATTTGTTGTAGATATCGCCCAGCGCCAGCATGGCCCGCGCATCGCCCTGAGCCGCTGCTTTTTCAAACAGGGGAATGGCGGTTTCGTCGCTGTCGGCCTTAACGGCCCGCTCGTAGGGTGTACCCCCACCGCCGAGTTTGGCCCCGCCCTGTTCTAACAGACTCCGCAGATCCGCCACGGCATCATCGCCCGTTCGCCAGTGGCGGCTAAGCCCAAACGCGATCGCAGCCGCCACCGCGACGATCAGAAGGATCATCAGGAACGGATTGCCGGATTTCTTTTTCTGCTTGACCATCTAAGCCCCCACTTACAGCGGGGCAGTCATATCAAGGTTTCCAGCGCAGGTCGAGGGTGTGCGGATAGTCCGGATTTATGATGACGGGCGGTATCTTCACCCGGCCGGCCGTATGGGTGGGCGCTTCAAATCGCGACAACCGGCGCCCTTCCGCCTCATTGGCGTTGAGCGGCAAGGTGTCGTAATTGCGTCCGCCGGGATGGATGACATGATATTTGCATCCGCCGAGGCTGCGTTCCAGCCGGGTGTCGAGCACGTCGAATTTCAACGGCGTGTTGATCGGCAGGTTAGGATGCAGGCTCGACCACGGGTTCCAAGCCTTGTAGCGCACGCCCGCGACCTGGACATTGGCGTCACGCGTCGGCGTCAGCGGCAGGCGCAGGCCATTGCAGGTAACGACGTGCTGCGACCCCACCGCGCCGGACAGGCGGATTTCCATACGTTCAACCGATGAATCGACGCCGCGCGAGGTCCCGCCCGCCGATGGCTCTTCGCCCATGACCGGCCATGGCTCCAGCGCATTTTTCAGTTCCAGGCCAATACCGCCGATCTGGACCGTGCCGACGGTGGGAAAGCGGAAATCAAAGAAAGGAATGAACCAGTCCGGTGAGAACGCAAATCCGCGCACACGCAAATATTCCAAAACTTCAGAAATGTCTTCCTGAACGAAATGGCCCAGCATGAAGCGATCGTGCAACTGCGTGCCCCACCGCACCAGGGGCGCCGTGTATGGGGTTTTCCAAAAGCTGGCGACCAGGGCGCGCAGCAAAAGCGCCTGGATCAGGTTCATCTGCGGATGCGGCGACATTTCAAATCCGCGCATTTCCAGCAAGCCGAGACGCCCCCGATCGCTGTCGGGCGAATAGAGCTTGTCGATGCAAAATTCGGCGCGGTGGGTGTTACCGGTCAGATCGACCAACAGATTACGCAGCAAACGATCGACCAGCCACGGCGCCGCCTCTTCACCACCCGCCGGCAGGTTCTTAAGAGCGATTTCCAACTCGTACAGGCTTTCGTGCCGCGCCTCGTCTATCCGCGGCGCCTGGCTTGTCGGCCCGATATAGAGGCCCGAAAACAGGTAGCTGAGCGATGGATGGTTCTGCCAGAAGCGGATCATGGACCCCAGCACATCCGGCCGGCGCAGGAATGGGCTGTCCTCCGGCTTTTGCGCGCCCATGACAATGTGGTTGCCCCCGCCGGTGCCGATACGCTTGCCGTCGATCATGAACTTGTCGGCAACAAGACGGGCCTGGGTGGCTTCCTCATAAACGGTGCTGATGATCGATTTGAGTTCAGGCCACGATTTGGCGGGCTGGATATTCACCTCGATCACGCCGGGATCCGGGGTAACCGACAGGCTTTCGATGCGATGATCGCGCGGTGGCGAATAGCCTTCGATCACCACCGCGATTTTCAGGGTTTGGGCCACGGCTTCGACGGCGTGGATCAGGTCGAGATAGTGCTCGATATAGGTGAGCGGCGGCAGGAACAGGAATAGCCGACCGTGACGAACCTCGGCGCAGAGGGCGGAGCGGATCAGACCATTTGGCGTGTCCGGCGCAGCGGCCTTCGCCTGCGAGGTGAGCTGGGTTTTAAAAAATTCCACTTTTTGGGAACTATTTGCCAAGGGCTCCGTCTCGGCAAACGGAGAGCGCGGCGGCCAGTAATGTTCGTCCGCCATGTCCTGGTCGATAACCGGAAGGGCATTGAGCGGCAGACGAAGCCCAACGGGGGAGTCACCGGGGATCAGCATCATCTTGTCAGTGCGGAATTTCCAGGCGTTGGACACCCACCCGCCGGTCTTGGCGGAAAAGGCCAACGGCAGAACATAGCCCGTCGGGTAGCCGACATTGTCATCGAGTTTGGCCTGCAACCGCTTGCGTTCCGTCGCCTCGAAAATATCCGCCTTCAGCATCTCGCCTTCCAACGGAATGCGCTGCTCCTTCCAGAGCAGGTAGGGGATATCTTCATAGGCCGATAGGACGCACGGCGCCCCGACACCCAACGCGTCGGCCAGCTTGCCGAGAAAATCGGCCGCAGCCTTAGGAGACAGTGTCGCCTTCGCTTCCGGATCTGCCAAGAGCGATGATTCCAGCCAGATCGGCTGACCGTCGTTGCGCCAGAACATGTTCATCGCCCAGCGCGGCAGGATTTCGCCCGGATACCATTTGCCCTGGGCATGCTGCGCCAGAGCGCCCGTCGCGAACCGTGCCGACAGACGCTGGAACAGATCGTAGCCCAAACACTTCTTATTTTCCGACAATGCCGAAAAATGCCATTCGTCGCCCGTCCGGTCATCCAGGCTGACAAAGGTCGGTTCGCCGCCCATGGTCAGGCGCACATCCTGTTCCAAAAGACGTTGGTCGACTGTGTCACCCAATGAATCGATGGCCCGCCATTCGCTGTCCGAATAAGGCCGGGTCACGCGACGACTTTCGTAGATCCGCGTTACCGACATGTCGTGTTCAAACGTCGATTCGCAGGGCTCGTGTGCACCGGTAATCGGCGCGGCCGAGGTCGGGTTCGGGGCGCAACACAACGGAATATGCCCTTCGCCCGTGAACATACCCGAGGTTGGGTCAAGCCCGATCCAGCCGGCGCCCGGCAGATAGACTTCGTACCAGGCATGCAGGTCGGTGACGTCCTGAGCGACACCGGAAGGGCCATCCAGTGCTTCGACATCGGCCTTCAACTGGATCGAATAGCCGGAAACGAATCGCGTCGCCAAGCCTTTGTGGCGCAGGACCTGGCAAGCCAGCCACGCCATGTCGCGACATGAGCCTTGTAGCAGATTCAGCGTCTCGGCGGAGGTTTGCACCCCGGCTTCCATGCGCAGAGTGTAACCCAGATCGCGATTGACCTTCTGATTGAAGGCGACCAGGAAATCGACGGTGGGCGTGGGCGCATCCGGTATCGATGCAACATAGTCCATAAGAACCGGATCGCTTTCCTTGATCTCCAGATAGGGGGCCAGTTCCTCCTTCAGAGCCGCGTCATAGACGAAAGGAAACGTTGCCGCCGAATCTTCCAGGAAGAAGTCGAAGGGATTGAAGACCCGGATTTCCAGCACGAGGTCGACCTCGACCCTGAAATGCGCGGTCTTTTCAGGGAAGACGATTCGCGCCAGATAGTTGCCGAAGGGGTCCTGCTGCCAATTGATGAAATGGTTGGCTGGTTCGATTTTCAGGGCATAGGACTGTACGTGCGCCTTGGTGTGTGGCGCGGGCCGCAGGCGGATGACCTGGGGGCCCAAACTGATGGGCCGGGCGTATGTATAGTCGGAAACGTGGTGCAGGGCCGCCAAAATGCTCATTATAAACGCCTTAAACCTCTTCTAGTCCGCAACTATGCATTTACGGAATCGCAAAAAAAGTGTCATCGTTACCCCTTGGGACTAGACAACCGCATTTTTAAAAAGTCTAGTTGCATCGCAACATTCCGTGAAAAGAGTTTGTTCACGGAGGGCAGCATGGGAAGCATTATCTTTGAGCGCGATTTCGAGTGATATCCTGGCGTTTAGTTTCGACGGCTTGAGTTCGCCGGCGATCGACCTCAAATTCCGCAAGGCCTCCGTCAAGGGGGAGCATACGCTGGGCTGGGGCCTGACCTGGTATCCGGGCGACAGCAAGGCCGCCGTGGTGGCCAAGGACCCGTCCGCGCGTGACACCAAATCCCTTCATGGCGTCATGGGCGACTGGGATACCTTCCGCTCAACCGTCTTCATGTGCAAGGTGCGCGGCGCCGCGTCCGGCTATACCCATCTCGAAACCCAACCGTTTTCGCGCAGCTTCGCCGGCCATGACTGGGTCTTCATGCATAATGGTGATCTCGACAAGACCGCCATGCAGCGCCTGCATTTCAACAAGTCGATCTTCCTGGAGCCGCTTGGCCGGACTGATTCGGAACTGGCCTTCTGCTTCGTGCTCGGCAAGGTGCAGGATTATGGCGCACGCACATTGGCCGACGTTGACCATCAGGTCTTGTTGAGCTGGTTCCTGCAGCTTGACGACATGGGCAGCGCCGACATGATCATATCGGACGGCACCACGGTTGCTGCCTTTTACGGATCCCAGTCAGAAACACGGCTATACTATTCCCGCCTAAAGCCGCCGCATGGCGAAGCCGGCTATCATTCCGCCCCAGCGTCTTTTGCGCTCAACAACCCGCGCGACACCTTCCGTACCGCCCTTGTCTTTTGTTCCGCGCCGTTCAAGGAAGGCGACTGGAAGCCCATGCAAAAGGGCCAGCTGGTCGTTGCCCGACGCGGCGCGCTGGTCTGGAGCAACAAGCGGGACGAGAAGCGCCCGCCGGCGCAGCAGCCCCTGCATGAACAGGACGGCCACCTTCAGGGCATGGTCGTTCCGCCAGGCAGCGGTCGCACAGCACCGGGGCGCGCCTTCGCTGATCAGCAGGCCCAGGCCCAGCAGCTCAGCATCCTGCAATCGCTCCAGCAGATGAAATCGGTCCAGCACAATATTCTCAATGTGCGCTCCCTGACCCATACGCCGGACGGCTCTCCCCTGACCTATCGTCTGTACGACGTCGTCCATTCGACAGAATATGCCTACGAGAACGAGGTTGAGCATTCGACCCACAGTTTCCGGCTGATGCCGCTGGAAGACGCCACGCAGGAGGTGCTCAATTCGACCTTGAGCATTTCGGCCGAGGGCGAGGATATGCGCTTTGAGGATGTGTTCGGCAATCAAACCATTCATTACAGTATCAACAAGCCGTACAAGCGATTGACCGTGTCCTGTCGGTCCCTGGTCAAGATTTATGGCCGCGCGCCTGACGACATGGCGCCGGACAAGCGCCACCATTTCATTCCGCTGGCGCTGATGCCGTGGCAACAGGTGATGATGGAGCCCTATCTGCGTTCTCCGGAATTGCCTGAGACACAAATTCAGGAATTGCTGGTCTATGCGATGAGCTTCGCCGAACGCAATGGCCGCCACCTGATGGACACGCTCAACGACATCAACCAGACCATCTATCGCGACTTCCGTTACGTGCCGGGCTCGACCTCGCTGAAGACCACGCCGTTCGACGTTTATGCCTCGCGCGAAGGGGTCTGCCAGGACTTCTCGAACCTCTTCATCTGCCTGGCGCGCCTGCTCGGCGTGCCGGCGCGCTACCGGGTGGGTTACGTTTTCACCGGCGCGAATTACGAGAACAAGATGCAGTCCGACGCCAGCCACGCCTGGGTGGAAATCTACATTCCCTACCTGGGCTGGCGCGGTTTCGACCCGACCAACGGCATATTGGTGACGCAAGACCATGTCCGTGTCGCTTGCGGCCGCAACTACCTGGATGCGACGCCCACGTCCGGTACGATCTACAGGGGCGGGGGCAAGGAAACACTACGGGTTCAGGTCACCATGAACGAGGTATTCAACTGATATTTTGAGCCTCGTGTCCGCGTTTCAGGCCATGGGGCAACTACTGAATTGGACACACCACATTGACGCTTGAGACCTATAAGACCGACGGATTTTACGACGAGCTTTTTGCCGATGACGGTGTCGCACACCCCAGCGCCCGGCCTCTGGTCGAACAGATCGATACGCTCAGCCGCCCCGAGCTGAAACGGCGGCAGAAGCTGGCCGAAGACATCCTGTACCAGTCGGGCAATACGTTCAACGTCTATGGCGACAAGAAGGGTACGGAAAAAATCCTCCCCTTCGACATCATTCCACGCATGGTCTCGGCGGCCGATTGGGCTAAGCTGGAGCGCGGCATCGCCCAGCGCATCACCGCGCTCAACCTGTTCATCCAGGATATCTACAACGACCAGAAGATTCTCAAGGACAAGGTCATTCCGTCCGAACTGATCTTTTCGTCGGCCTGCTATCTGAAGCCCTGCGAGGGTTTGTCACCACCCAAGGGCGTATGGACCCATATTTCCGGCACCGATTTCGTGCGCGACGGCGACGGTGAGTTCTACGTTCTGGAAGACAATCTGCGCTGCCCGTCGGGCATTTCCTACGTCCTGGAAAATCGCGCCGTCCTCAAGCGCATCTTGCCCGCCGCCTTTCATACCATGAAGGTCCGGCCCGTTTCCGATTACGGCGATCACCTGTATCGCACCTTGAAACACATCGCGCCAGCCGGTCGGGAAGATCCCAACATCATTGTGCTGACGCCCGGCATCTACAATTCCGCCTATTTCGAGCACGCCTACCTGGCTCAGCAGATGGGCGTGCCCCTGGCCCAGGGCAGCGACCTGGTGGTCGAGGACGACATCGTCTACATGCGCACGACCGAAGGCCTGCAACGGGTCGACGTCATATACCGCCGCATCGACGACGAATTCATCGATCCCGAAGTCTTCCGCAAGGAATCGCTACTCGGCATTCCCGGTATCATGCGGGCGTACAAGACCGGCAATGTCGCCCTGGCCAATGCCCCCGGCACCGGCATAGCCGACGACAAGGCGATCTATGCCTACGTGCCGCGCATCATCAAATACTATCTGGGCGAAGAGGCCATATCCAACAATGTGCCGACCTATATCTGCGAGGACGATTCGGACCGCGCCTATGTCCTGGAAAATCTCGACAAGCTGGTGATCAAGGCTGTGAACCTGTCCGGTGGCTACGGCATGCTGATCGGCCCCAAGAGCACCAAGGCCGAGCAAAGGGAATTCGCTCAGTTGATCCAGGCCAAGCCGCGCGAGTACATCGCCCAGCCGACGCTCAGCCTGTCGCGCGCCCCAACCCTCATCGGCGGTGGCATCGAAGGCCGCCACGTCGATTTCCGCCCCTACTCTCTCTACGGCGAAGAGATTTTCACCTTGCCCGGTGGCCTGACACGCGTCGCCATCAAGAAGGGGTCGCTGGTCGTGAATTCCAGCCAGGGCGGCGGCTCCAAGGACACCTGGGTGCTGGAAGACGAATACAATGCGGCGGAGGGCAACTAACATGCTGAGCCGTGTTGCCAATTCCATCTACTGGATGGCCCGTTACCTGGAGCGCGCCGATTGCGTGGCCCGCTTCATCGACGTCAATACGCACCTGATGCTCGACCTGTCGCTCGATCAGTATTCGGCGCAATGGTACCCGTTGATCGCCACTTCCGGCGACGATGAAGACTTCAACAAGCGCTATACGCAAGCCGATGAGCGCGCTGTCATCAAGTTCATGACCTTCGACGAGAAGAATCCGAACTCGATCCTGTCGTCCATCTTCCGAGCGCGGGAAAATGCTCGCACGGTGCGCGAGGTTATCCCCGTCGAGATGTGGGAAAAGATCAATGAGCTCTATCACCTGACGCAAGGCCATAGCCGCAAACGGTCGGTCGCCGACCTTCAGGACTATTACAAGGAGGTCCGTCAGATGGGCCACCTGTTCACCGGCCTGATGCACAACACAATGAGCCGTGACATGGGCTGGCAATTCGCCCATCTGGGCCAGATGCTGGAGCGGGCCGATAAAACCGCGCGCCTGCTGGACGTTAAATACTTTCTGTTGCTACCGCGTGCCGACGATGTCGACAGCGCCTATGACGCGGTTCAGTGGGGCGCCGTGCTGAAATCGGTCAATGCCCTGGAAATGTATCGACAGCAGTTCCACACCATCAACTATAAGGATGTCACGCAGTTCCTGTTGTTTTCCAAAGCCTTTCCGCGCAGCGTGCTGTTCTGTCTCGAGGACGCCTCCGCCGCGCTGGACATGCTGACCTATGATCGCACCGTAGAAAACAAGGCGACGGCCGAGATGGCTATTCTGTGCAAGACTATTCACAGTTCGGACGCCTCGCACATCATTTCGGCCGGGCTGCATGAATTCATCGATATCTTCCAGGCCAATCTGAACCTGGTCGACGAAGCCATCTACGACACCTACTTCAAGACATAAGGACGCTCCATATCCGTCAGGAACTTGCAATATAAATCTTACAATCGCGTGAAATCCGACCTATACATGAGGGGTGCGGCGCGCTTCCGTCCATGGCAGGGAATGGCCTGAAAAGAACGCGCGCATACCCAAGCAAGCAACCGCTTGTTTTAAAATAAGAAAATAATGCCATCCTCATATGCGCCACCACACGCCCAGACTTAGCCCCCTTGCCGAAACCTGTGAGTATCGCTCCAGCGGTCCGGCTTTCGGACATCGAACTGCGGTAAATCAAGCCCTCAGTTCCCTCCCCCCCTTCAACAGGGTACGGAAATACACTCGCCCCAAGGGGGTGACTTATGGCTGCTGACGAACGCACAGGGGCCAGTCGGCCCGAAGCGCGGGTCCATGCCCTGGGCGACTCGTTGTCCGGTACCAATCTGGAACGCGCCGGCGATCATAATCAACGCGTCACCTTGCAAGCCGTGCGCGCAGCGGGCGCGCCCATAACGCGTGCCGATATCGCCGACCTGACGGGCCTCACCGCCCCGGCCATAGCCAATATCACCAAACGCCTGCTCAATGACGGCATGATCCTCAAAGCCGGCCGTCAATTGGGCGGACGGGGCCAGCCGGCGACCAAGTTGGTGGTCAATCCGGACGGCGCGTTTTCGATCGGCCTGAATATCGACCGCGACCACATCGCCATCGTTGCCCTGGATTTTCTCGGCAATGTGCGCGCCAGATCCTGCCGCGAAGTGCACTTCGCCATGCCTGACGAAGTCGTCGCCTTCTTCAAGGCCGAGGTGAGCAAAATCATAGCTGAAAAGGCGATCAATCTCGACCGACTGATCGGCATAGGCATCGGTATTCCTGACGATCTCGGCCGGGTACCGGTGGCCAACCGCCCCGATGCCTATCGGGTCTGGTCAGAAGTGGATGTGGCGTCGCTGTTCGCCGATATCCTGCCCATAGCCGTACCGGTCTATGTCGAAAACGACGCGGCGGCGGCGGCTATAGGGGAGATGCAGTTCGGCCACGGCCTGCGCCATCGCAGCTTCATATACACGATTATCAGCGCCGGGCTGGGCGGCGGCCTCGTCATCGACGGACACTATTACCGCGGGGCCGATGGACGTTCCGGCGAAATCGGCTTTCTGCCGGTCAGGGACGAGACCGGCCACGCGCAGTCACTCGAAGACATGGTGTCGCTCTATTCGCTCTACGATTACCTGCGTAAGGCCGGGTTCGAGGTATCGACGCCCGAAGACCTGGAAACCCTGCCGCCTCCGGCCCAGGCCACGGTCGAAGCCTGGCTGGACCGTGCCGCCGAACACCTGTTCGAGCCGTTTCTCGTCATGAGTTGCGCTATTAACCCGGAAGCGCATTTCATCGGCGGACGACTGCCTGCGACCTATATCGAAGAACTCTGCGCGCGTCTGAACGCGAAATTCGATGCCTTCAAACATCGTATTAGGACCATATCCCCAGTGAAGCGAGCCGAACTCGCCGTGGATGCGGCGGCGCGCGGCGCCGGCATCCTGCCGTTTAACGACCGCTTCCTGCCGATCCGCGAAGCGCTCATGAAGACGGGTTAAGGATGACGCGCTCATGAAGAAAAGCGGCTATACGCGACTTATCGCGTTTATTCTGCTGGTAATTGTGCTTTTCATCGCCTGGTTCGTGTTCAAAGGCGACGGAACAGACATGCTACCTCATTAGCATCTTGCTACGCGTCCTAGCTGTCGAACAGGTCCGGCGACGCAGGTGGTTGCGCCGGTGGCGTCAGGCCCAGATGCAGATAGGCCCGTGCACAGGCCGTCCGGCCCCGTTGCGTGCGCTGGATAAAGCCCTGCTGGAGCAAATACGGCTCGATCATATCCTCGACCGCGTCCTTGGCTTCCGCAATCGCGGCCGACAGAGTTTCCAAGCCGACCGGACCACCGCCGTAGTTTTCGATCAGCGCAGTCAGATAGCGACGATCGGAATGATCGAGGCCGACCGCATCGACTTCCAGCCGGGCCAGCGCCTTGGCCGCCGCCTTCCGGTCAATAATCTCAGCGCCTTCCGCGTGGGCGAAATCGCGCACCCGACGCAGTAACCGACCCGCCACGCGCGGCGTACCACGCGACCGCGACGCAATTTCCAGCGCGCCATCTTCGGAAACAACGGCCCCCATCTTGCGGCCCGTGCCCATAACGACACGCACCAATTCTTCCGGGGTGTAGAATTCCAGCCTAAGCGGAATGCCGAAGCGATCCCGCAAGGGCGTAGACAACAGGCCTGCCCGCGTCGTCGCACCCACCAGGGTGAAGGGCGCCAGGTCGATGCGCACGGTGCGTGCCGCCGGACCGTCGCCAATGATCAGGTCAAGGACATAGTCCTCCATCGCCGGATACAGGATTTCCTCCACCGCCGGGTTGAGGCGGTGAATTTCGTCGATGAACAGGACGTCATTGGGTTCCAGGTTCGACAGAATCGCCGCCAGGTCACCCGCCTTTGCCAGGACCGGCCCGGACGTGGCGCGAAATCCGACGCCCAGTTCCCGGGCGACGATCTGAGCCAGGGTGGTCTTGCCCAGGCCCGGCGGGCCGTAGAACAGGACGTGATCGAGCGCCTCCTTGCGCGTCGCCGCTGCCGCGACGAACACCTTCAGATTGGCCTTGAGCGGCGCTTGGCCAACGAAATCGTCGAAGGTCTGCGGCCGCAGGGCGCGGTCCTGGGCACGCTCTTCGAAATCGTTGTCGGATTCGCCTGAAATCAATCGCGCCATGCTATTTGCCCGCCAACTACTTGCCCAAAGCCTTCAGCGAGGCGCGAATAACAGCCGCCAATTCCGCTTCCGGCCCCAATTGCTTCACCGCCGATTCGACGGCGATGCGTGATTGCTGTTCCGAAACGCCGAGCCCCATGAGGCCCGCCACGGCTTCGCCGTTGACGGTCGTCCTGACGGCCACACCCGCTGGCGCCGTCACGATCGGGCCGAATTCGGCGCTCATCAGCACCTTGCCCTTGAGTTCGATAACGATGCGCTGCGCCAGCTTGGGTCCGACACCTGACGCGCGCGATACGGCAGTCTTGTCTTCATGCGCGACGGCCTGGGCGAGTTGGTGAGGGGTGAGCACATCAAGCACGGCCAGGGCCGCCTTCGGCCCGACGCCCTGCACGCTTTGCAAGGCCTCGAACGCCTTGCGCTCGTCCTTGTTGAGGAAACCATAAAGACGGGTGCCGTCCTCGCGCGTCTGGCTATCTATGTGGACGATAACTTCGGCCCCCAGTTCCGGCAGGGCCGCGATGGTGCGCACACCGCATCGCACGATATAACCGACGCCGGCGCATTCGATTAGTACGTCTTCGTCCGTGGTTTCAAGCAATACGCCACGTAGTCTGCCTATCACGCCAAGGCCCTCTTTAAGCTATTCATTTTTCGTTTGTGCGCATGGGTGATGGCGCAGGCCAGGGCATCCGCCGCGTCTGCCTTCATGACACCGCCCGCCTTGGGCAGCAAGCGCTTGATCATGAAAAGAATTTGATCTTTATCGGCCCGTCCCGCGCCGACCACGGACTTCTTGATGTCGAGCGCCGCGTATTCGGCCACGGACAGGCCGGATTTTGCCGCAGCCAGCATGGCGGCTGCTCGCGCATGACCCAGTTTCAGCGTAGAGGACGGGTTCATGTTGACAAAAGTTTCTTCGATCGCCGTTTCGTCCGGCGTCCATTCGGCGATGACGGCCGTCAATTCGTCAAAGAGATGGAGCAAACGCACCGACAGATCGAGGTCGGTCGGCGGCTCTATCACGCCATGCGCCACCCATGATAGGCGCGCGCCTTCGACGTCGATCAGCCCCCATCCCAGCCGCCTCAGGCCGGGATCGAGCCCCAATATGCGCACTACGTTCTTCATATGTTCGCTTGTATCCGCAACCCCTCGCTCGTGCAAGCCTTTCACGCAGCCGCGGAACCGGGCTTGGCCGAAAAGTTGCACAACCGCCGCTGTAGCGCTCAAATTTCGCCTTTCTGGCACAGGTCCGCCAGTAAAGATTTGCCATAAGGCGAAAGCTGAGGTTAATGTTTTATCAATATTAGCGTTGCGGGGGCCGTATGAGCAGTTCGACTACGTCTTATGGAGAGGGTGTTGTGGAGCGGCGTAAACCCGGCCCGGCCGGTTTCCTGATGTTGACCGTTCTGGCGATGGGCGTAGCCGCGTTTGCCCTCTATAAGGGTGACGCGCCCTTGTACGACCCGCATATCGAGGACTGGATCGACCAGGCGCGCATTTCGCCCGTTTGGGCCGCCTTGTTCGCCGCGGGTATTTTCCTGTTCGTCATCGGCCTGATCGGCGTGTTCCGCAGCCTGTTTTCCGCCGGTGAGCCCAAGCCGCGCAGGCTCCAGCCCTCCCTAACGGACGACATCGAACTGGAAGCGGCGCCGGCCATCGACATCCAGACCGCTACACGCGCCAGCGACGGCCGTGGCAATCTGCGCTTCACCGCCGAAACGATCGGCATGCAATCCTATGGCGCGGAATCCCGCCCCATGGCCGTGGAACCCCCGTCTGTCGAAACCAATTCTGTGGTCGAAGCTCCGGTACAGCCGGTTCAGGATCATGCCGGTCGGGGCCACGATATCCAATCTCTGGAACCTGCCATTTTCACCGATCACGCTGCGTTTTCCGACAACGCCTCTGACACCTTCATGACCCGTCAGCCTGAAACAGCGGCGCCGGGCGAGGTGCCCCGGTTCGATGAAGTGCCAATGTTCGATTCCGCCGCCGCGCTTTCCGAAACGCATGGCCTGCAGATAACCTCCCCGACGGCGCAAATCATCCCGCTGCGCCCCGAGACAGTCGTCGAAACCACTCACGACCCGCTTGAAGCCGCCTTGCTGCGTGAAACGCCGGACGTGGTCACCCAGGCGCCACCGGGCGACATAAATGCCGTAATCAATTCCGCCATGCGCTTTGCGCCGCAAAGCGATATCGCCGGCCACCCGGCAGTCACCGACATTCCCGCCGTTGCACCGGAAGTCGTCACCGACGTCATCCCGGCGGCTGTTTCCCCTGTGCCGACTCTCGCTGAGCCAGTCCCCACCGAGACCCTTATTGCTCAGCCCGTGATAGCCGAACCGGCCGTCATCGACGACGAAGCCGAAATCCGTCAGGCCGTCCAAACAGCCCTGTCCGTCTGGCCAGACGCCACGCGCGCTATCGCCGCCGATGAGTTGAGCACGCGCATATCGCATCTCTATTATGACAAGTCGCCCCAGGCCGTCCGCGCTTTTCAGTTGATCGCGTCGGGCGATCTGTCTGCTGCCTCAACAGCCCTGGCTAATCACGCCGACGCCCTCGCCGTTGCCGGCAACCATGCGGGCGCCGCTGAGCTGTGGCGGATTGCCGGCGCGTTGCATATGGGCCGCGACGACACCAAGGCGATGGCTGCCTATGAGCATGTGTCGGAACTCGATCCGTTGGATGCCAACATCCACCTTTATCTCGCCCGCCGCTATCAGATGGCCGGCGACACGGTAAAGCAGCCCCCTGTCATCAGCCGGGCACTGGGCGTTATCAGCGATCCGGCTACACGCGCCGAATTGCTGGCGCCCTACGCCGACCTCAAGCTGAAGGCCGGGGACGCCAAGGCGGCCGGCGATGCTCTGGAAGAATTGAGCCGTTTGCACGAAACCAACGCCAATCTTCGGCCCGACGATGTCGGCGTCCGATCGACCTACGCCCTTACCCTGGCGCGCTTCGCCCAAGCCCGCGAAATGCAAGGGGCTTATGATCAGGCCGGCCCGCTCTACAAGAAGGCCCAGCAGGTCTTCGCCGACCTGTCTGCCATGAAGCCGGAGCATCCGGGCCTGCGCGCCATGGCAGAAAACGCCCTGAAAGACGCCCAACGCTTCAATATGGCCTAAAAGGCTTATTGCGCGGCGACTGCGCCGTCTACATCGCCTAACCGCGCAGCCCCCTACAAAGACCGAATGACGCGACCGCGACGCCACAGACTCGATGTCTGGCGATGGCGTCGCCATGCCTTTGACTCCTTTATGACAAAAGGCCTTGCCGCAACCTTACTACTATTTAATGATATATACCTTGCATAGAAAGGTAGCTTGCCATATTCAATAAGCAAGCGGTCTCCTCCCCTACCGCGACACATTCGAAGCGCGTCAAAGGAAACGAGATGCCTGAAACCATTGATATTCAACTCAAAAAAGGCGTTCTCGGCCTATGTGTGCTGGCGGTGCTGGCACGCAACGAAAGCTACGCCTATGAGATCGCCAGCCATCTGTCCGAAGCCATCGGCATGGGTGAGGGCACCATTTATCCGCTGATGCGCCGCATGCAGTCGGATGGCCTGGTTGCCACCTATATGGTGGAATCCCCGGCCGGCCCCAGCCGCAAATATTACAAACTGACCGACGCGGGTCGCACCGCACTGGCGGCCCAGGCCAGTGAATGGCGTGGCTTCGCCGGCGCGGTGGACGCCCTGCTCGACGCCCTACCCCAAACCCAGCCCACAACCGTTGAAGAGGCCTGATCCATGACCCGCATCGAATTTCTCGACAAGCTGTGCCAGGGCCTGAGAGGCCTGCCGCCAGCGACCCTTAAGGAAATCATGTCCGACTACGAGGCGCACTTCAAGGATGCCGCCGCAGCCGGACGTAACGAATCCGAAGTGGCCGAAGCCCTGGGCGACCCGACCCGCCTGGCCCGCGAATTGCGCGCCGAAGCGGGCGTGAAAAGCTGGGACGAGGCCAAGACACCATCGTCCGCTGCCACGGCCATTATCGGCATACTGGGCCTGGGCGCTCTCGATATCCTGGTGCTGCTGCCGCTGGCCGGCGGCGTATTCGGCACCCTGATTGGCATCTTCGCCGCTGCAATCGGCGCCTTTATCGCCGGTGGCACCCTCTTCGCCGCGGGTCCGTTCATGGGTCTGCCCGGCGGCGTATTTGCCTCGCTTCTGGCCGGCTGCGGCGTGATGCTGGGGTCTGCCGCCATTGGCGCCCTCACCCTGGCCCTGACCATCTGGCTGGTAAACGGCCTGGTCTGGTTCGCCCGCCTACACTACCGCGTGCTCAAACCCGCCCTCGAGTCTTAAGGAACCGATCATGATCCGCAAACTCTTCCTCTTCTCCGGCGTGGCACTCATTGCATCGCTGGTCTGCATCGCCGGCGCTGCCGCCCTCATCCGCCATCAGGTCGACACCACCGGTTGGACCTGGGCCATGATCAAGGATGGCCATCATATGCGCTATACCAATGGCGCCGACGCCAAGGTCGAACCGACAGTGACACGTGACCTGCAATGGACCGGCGGCGATCTTCTGGCCGTCGATTTTCCCGCCGAGGTCGTCTATACCCAAGGCGTCACCGCTTCCGTCAGTATTTCCGGTCCGCAGTCCCTGATCGATCGCATCAAGCTGGAAAATGGCCGACTGACTCGCCTAGACAAGGGCAACAAGGAAGTCGTGCGCGTCAGTTGGACCCGTGATGGCTGGGATACTCAATCCAATGACCAGGAGGCGCGTATCACCATCACGACACCATCGGTCAAGCGGTTCGAACTGACCAGCGACGCCAACCTGCGCATCCGTGGATACGACCAGCCCACCTTGGACGTAATCCTCTCCGGCAGCGGCTCGGTCGATGCCGTAGGCAAGACGCAGGCCCTGAAGGTTAATTTGTCGGGCTATGGCAATGCCGACCTGGCCGCTTTGCAGGCCAAGGATGCAACGGTCACGGTCAGTGGCTCGGGCAATGCCGACATTTTCGCCACCGGCAACGCCAAGATAGATATATCCGGCTCAGGCAATGTCGATCTGGCAACCAAGCCGGCCAAGCTGGATACGACCATTTCCGGCTCGGGATCGGTCGATCAGGATGGCGAAGACAATTAAGGAGAGATCCAGACACAGGCGCCGGCTTTTCCGCCGGCGCTTTTTTTTGCCAAATCCAAGTGATTTTGAAGACAATGATGAGAACATCGCCTGAAAATGAAACTTTAAAGAACGTTGTTACCAAACATAAGGATGCAATATAAAACGATGGCCGCATATCGTTGGCCTGCGTAATTCGCCGTCCTGACCCCATTCTTACCTATCGACCGAAAATGCGGACGGCGCCCTTGCAACACTTTCGCTACCTTATCGCCAACTTCCACAGCACAGAGAGAAGCGAAATGGTAACGATTAACAACACGACCCCGCCACCCGCAGGTAAAAAACAACAATACCGGCCTGATTGTCCTGGCGCTGGCCATTCTGGCCGCCGTAATTATCGGTGCTGTCTACTTCATGAACGGCGGTGAACTCAGCACTTCGTCAACCACCAATACAGTGGACCGCACTATCACTCGCGTTGAAAAGGTTCCGGCCGAAGTTGGTAATGCCGTCACAAATAACAACCCTGCAAATACGACGCCGCCGGCTGCTGCAGAACCCGCTCCGGCGCCGGCTCAGTAACCGCAGCACTCAATACAAAAATATAGCCGGACCATTTGCATGGCCCGGCTATATTTTTGTCGATTTGCAGCGATCAGCGCGCGAACTTCTGGAACTTGATCCGATGTGGGATCAGGCTGTCCGTACCGAGACGGCGCTTCTTGTCTTCTTCGTACATTTCGAAGTTGCCTTCGAACCATTCGACGTGGCTGTCGCCTTCGAAGGCCAGGATGTGCGTGGCCAGACGATCAAGGAACCAGCGGTCGTGGGAAATAACGACGGCGCAGCCGGCGAATTCTTCCAACGCTTCTTCCAGGGCCTGCAGCGTTTCAATATCCAGGTCGTTGGTCGGTTCGTCGAGCAGGATGACATTGCCGCCAGCGGCCAGGGTCTTCGCCAAGTGAACGCGGTTGCGCTCACCGCCGGACAGCAGCCCCACCTTCTTCTGTTGGTCGCCGCCTTTAAAGTTGAAACCGCCGACATAGGCGCGTGAATTGATTTCCTTCTTGCCGACAATCATGATGTCGGTGCCGCCGGAAATGGCCTGCCAGACCGTATCGGTCGGGTTCAGATCGTCGCGCGATTGGTCGACATAGGCCAGCTTCACCGTTTCACCGAGCTTGATCGTGCCGGCGTCGGGCTGTTCCTGGCCCGTGATCAGCTTGAAAAGGGTCGACTTGCCGGCGCCGTTGGGCCCGATGACGCCGACGATGCCGTTGGGCGGCAGGCGGAAGCTCAAATCCTTGAACAGAAGCTTGTCGCCGAATTCCTTTTCCAACCCAGTCACTTCCATGACCACGTTGCCGAGGCGCGGCCCAGGCGGAATCTGGATGGTGGCGAAGCTTTGCGCCGCACGCGAATTTTCCTGTTCGCGCACCATGTCATCATACGCCGCCAGACGGGCCTTCGATTTGGCCTGACGCGCCTTGGCACCAGAACGGACCCATTCGAGTTCCTTGGTAAGGGCACGTTGGCGCGCTTCGGATTCGGATTGTTCCTGAACCACGCGCTTTTGCTTCTGCTCCAGCCAGCCGGAATAGTTGCCCTCGTAGGGTACGCCCTTGCCGCGATCGAGTTCCAGGGTCCACTTGGTGACCTGATCGAGGAAGTAACGATCGTGGGTAACGAGGATGACGCAGCCCGGGAAATTTTCCAGGTGGTGCTGAAGCCAGGCAACGGATTCCGCATCCAGGTGGTTGGTCGGTTCGTCGAGCAGCAACATGTCAGGTTTGGACAGCAGCAGACGGGCCAGCGCGACGCGACGCTTTTCACCGCCGGACAGCTTGGTCACGCCTGCATCATTGGGCGGACAACGCAGGGCGTCCATTGCCATTTCGATGCGGCTATCAATATCCCACAAATCACCCGCATCGATCTTTTCCTGCAGGGTATTCATTTCTTCCATGAGCTCGTCGGAATATTCCTCGCCCATCAGTTCGGCCACCTTGTTGAAGCGGTCGAACGTCTTTTTCTCCTCGCACCAGGCGATGACGTTTTCCCACACCGTCAGGCTGTCGTCGAGGTGCGGCTCCTGCTCCAGATAGCCCATCTTGGTGCCTTCGGCGGCCTTGGCCTCACCCGAAAACTCCTTGTCGATGCCGGCCATGATCTTTAGCAGGGTGGACTTACCCGAGCCGTTGACGCCGACGACGCCGATCTTGGCGTCGGAATAGAAGCTGAGCCAGATGTTTTCAAAGACCTTCTTACCGCCCGGGTAATGCTTGGTCAGGCCCTGCATCTGGAAAATGTACTGTTGCGCCATGGAGAGGTGCGCCCTTCATAAAATGCAATGTCTTGAGGTCGCAGGGGTTTAGCCGTTAAGCCGGAAAAGCTCAAGACGAAACGGCTTTGCGCCACGATTGTTTTACCTGCCCTAAACAACGGGTCCAATAGATAGGTAAAGAACCCGCAGAAAACTCAAATGGAGAAAACGGCCGCCATCAGCTTTTCGAGATGGGTAGCGTCTTCATCGTCATAGGTGCCGAAGCTTTCGGAATCGGAATCGAACACAGCGATCAACTCCCCCGCCTTGTCGAATACCGGCACGACAATTTCGGAGTTGGACCGCGAATCGCAGGCAATATGGTCGCTGAATTGATGAACGTCGGGCACAACTTGCGTTGTCCGCGTCGCAGCCGCAGCACCGCAAACGCCGCGCCCAAAAGCGATGCGCAGGCACCCGAGCGTTCCATTATAAGGTCCAACAACCAGTTCGTCCGTGCCGGCTGCTTTCTTAACCTTGTCCACAACGTAAAATCCCGTCCAGAACCAGGCTTCGAAGGCTTGGTTGAGCAGACTGACGCACGTGGCCATGCGGGCGGTCACATCCGGCTCACCATCCAGAACCGCCAGAACGTCCCTTATAACTTCTTGATATTTTTCGCCTTTGGACAGCATTGTCGAGGGTGAATTAACCATATAGCTCACTATTGTCTCCTGATATTCGCCCGACAGGCGTATTCGTCCGGCGATGGTGCGCGCTTTGGCACGCATGGCGGGAAACGGGCGCGAAAGCGACGGCAAGGGCGGCTTTATTAACACTTTTCTCTGGCCAAGCCACTGCTTTTGACGCATGATACAAACGTGCGCGTTCGATTGGCACGGGGTATGGGTTACGAGGGGCTTTCGCGTTTATTCAACGCGACAATCTGGCAACGCTTATCGAGATTTAGTTCTGCATGCAGGTGTTCGGGGGGCCAAAGCTTGACAGTCTTCATAATCCTTAACAGTAATCGTATTAACCATATTTTTGCCGACATTGTCGGAGCGATACCTGATGTCAGAATGTGATCAGACCGGATCCGCCTGGCGCACCCTTGGGGGGGCTGTTGGGAAGGTCTTTAAAAGCCAGAAGGCGCCCATGCGATCATGGGCGGCGATGGCGGCTGGTCTCTGCGCCGCAGTCTCCCTGTCGGGTTGCGATGTCCGCGACTTGCCTTGGCTGAACGGCCGAAAAGCGGGTATTGACGGCAATTACGCCTGCCCTCGCCCGCCTGCGCCCTTCCAGACGCAGGGCTTCAATGGCCAGGAACGCGAAGTCCGCTATTACCGCCACCTCGCCTTTGCCAACGATTTCTTCGCCCAGCTCGAACTGGCCAATCGCTACGCCGCGACAGACGCCAGCGATAAAAACCTGGAAGACCACATCGAATCTTCGGTCTGGCTGGTCATGGCGCTCGCCAACCAGCAGGGCTACGCCCCCATGAGCCGCGCCATGGACCCGCGCGGCGGTGTACTGGCGTCGCGTTACGACAAATGCCGCGCCTTCGAACGCGAACGCGCTTACCGTATGCTCGACAATGAGCTATCTATGATGGATTCCGGCGAACGCGACAAGGTGCGCGACCGGGTGATCTATATCCAATCGACGCTGGGCGCCGACGGCTTCCGCACGCTGGGCCGTCTGTACGACGATCAGTACGGCCCGATGGGCGAACCGGCCGACAATCCTCAGGCCATACGGGCCATGATGCGCGGTCAGCGCTACGGCGCCTCCAATGTCCGCACCCTGTTCGAACGGTCGGATGTCGATGCCTATCTCTATAATTACAAGGCTTCGGAGACCGGCGATGTCGGCGCCTATGTGTTGCTGAAGGATTTCGAAAAGTCGGCGCCGTCGCGCGCCCGTTATGCCTCCTTCGTCGAAACCAAGGCCCGCCGGTGGGTGTCGCCGTATGAATTCTATCCGCCCGAGGCGCCTGGCGGCGGCGTGCCGCATTCGGATGAAAGCCGTCCAGACGATGGCGCTTCCTACGCCTTGTCACGGCTGCGCGAACTGCCGTTCATTCATGTCGTGCGCGCCCTCGATTACCTCAATCTGTTGCACGAGGCGTGTCTGTCACCCGACGAAGTGCCGAAGCAGACCATTGCCGGCTTGCGTAACATGACGGGTCGTCCTGGCGGTGAACGCTTTACTGACACCGATGCCCTGCGCGCCATTCAAATGGCAGCGGTCAACGGCGATTCGCGCTCGCAACTAGTCCTTGCCGTCATGTATTCCGAAGGCGTCGGCGTCGAAGTCGATTATGCCCGCGCCTTCTATTGGTATCAGCAGGCCGAAAAGCAGGGATCGCCCGAAGCCCGCTACGCCATGTCCACCTATTTCGACCTCGGCCTTAAAGGCGTGGCCGATCAGGACAAGGCGGAAGCCGTCGTGATGCAGCTTGACGCGGCTTTGGCCGGCTTCAAGCCGTCGGCCGGTCGCCTCCAGGCCGTTCTGGCCCAGGTTTCGCGTACGCCTGAAAGCTAAAGCGTTTTTACGGAAGGCGCGACGCGCTTTCCGGCAAACGCGTAAAACAAAAGTCTAAAGCGTTCTTCCGATTGAAGTGGTGGGGAATGTTCTGGAAGCAGAGTTTGTCGGGCCGTCCTGAGGGCTGTCCGGGATCCAAGGAAAACAAGCATGTGGATGCGTAAAGACCGTCAAGACAATTCAAGGGGTGAGGCCCTCGGTCTCGGCCTCGCGGCATTATTGCTGACCGTCGCCCTGCCGCAAACCGCAGCCGCCGACGGCTATCAGAGCAATAATGCCGCCCGGGTCAACGCCACCATTCGTCCGTGCTTCGGCATGCTGCTTGACGCGCAACTCCGGTCCTGTGGCGGTCAACGCCACTATCGCAACGATGGCCGGTATTATGGCTATCGCGGCAATCGCTATGATGCCGTGATCGATTGCGACCGCGCCAGCGCGGGCTATGTCGAACGCGTGGCCGACAGCATCCGGTCCGGCGGCGTGCTGTATTTGAAGGCCAAGAACCGCTCCTGTGTCGCCAGCCTCGATATTAAGCGCTCTATCACAATTGTGGGCCAAGGGTATGGCCCTCAACAAATTCCGGTCTTGGTCGCACCGACCGGCCAGAACTGCCTGCGCATTTCGCCCCAGGCCGACAAGGTCATTCTGAAAGACGTCTATTTCTCCAGTCCACGCGGCGAAGAAGCCGCGTGCGTCGAAGGTGCGGGCGGTGAACTGACTATTCAGAACTCGCAAATCCGCTATCAGGGTAATAATGCCGCCGTGCATCAGTCCGGCGGGCGTCTGAACCTGATCGAGGCGACCCATGTCATCGCCAAGACGCGTTCGGTCGCCGTCGCGGTCAATAATGCGGCCCTCTATGCCGAGAATTCGGAAATCGCTACGACGGCTGGCGGTCTATACGCCGTTCTGGCGGGCGATTCCTCCATTCTGGGCGTCAGCGTTCAACAACTCGCCGACTGGCATGGCTTTGAACGGGGTGACGGCGCCATCGGCCTCGATATTCGCCTGGACAGCGCCGGGTCGATCCTAACCATGAATGATATGAAGGTGTTGTACTTCGCCGAAGGCATCCACCTTGACGGCGCAGGTGAGGCGCTGCTGTCTCACACCCTGATTTCCCGCAGCGATCATGGCGTCCAGTCATCACTAAATCGTACGCGGATCATCGAAAACACCATCATTTCGCGTGAAATCGGCATCAATGTCGATCGCGGCACCGCGTTTATCGGCCGAAACAAGATCGCGAATGTTCGCACGGCCGGTATTCTGGCCTCAAGCCGCGGTGACGTTCGTGCCGTCGATAATCAGGTCGATCCGAATGGTGCCGGGTGCCCCACATTAAAATGGGGCGCTATCGACCCGTCGGAGAGGACCTGTACGCCTTGGTACAAAGGTTCAGAATTCGATGTGCCCGGCGATGCCGAAGATCAATACCTGTTCGATCAATACTGGCCACGCGTCAATGTCGCATCCGCCGACGGGCCTAAAGCTTATACGGCGCTCAATTCCGGCAACCCCGCGAAACCGTGAAAAAGATTTGCTTTGATTAAAGCCCCGGCCGGTAAACCGTTCGGGGCTTTTTGTTATGCGCGGTGAAACCAAAAAACCCGGATGTCGCCATCCGGGTTTCTAACGTTTTGGTTCGAAAACCTTTTACTTATGATCCCAGCTCTGACGCTGGTTGGGACGCTTGCGAATGGCCGGCAGCGGATTGGGATCGGCATCGGTGCAGGCATCTGGAATTCTGCCGCCGACCTTGCCGCCCATGCCGAGCGAGGTATTGTCCTGGGCATTCTGAGCGGTAACATCGACGCGACGGCCATCCTGATTGACGTGAACTTCCGTCTTGGTGTTGGAATCATAGGTCATGACCTGCGGCGCCTTGCCATCCGGTTCAAACGCGGCAACGCACTGGTCGGCCTTTTCCTTTTGGGTCCGCACATCGACATAGCTGGTGCGATAGCGCTGATCATAATAGCTTTCGCAACCGCTTAGGCTCACGCCAATGACGCCGAGTCCCGCCAAAATAACGATCGACCGTTTCATCTAGTCCCCCACCTTCCAGGTGCTAATACATGGTTAACGGCGATAATCGCACAGTCCCGTGAATAAGCAAAGTCTTGAATCCGTTCGCGCGAGCAATGTCGGACCACACGTTACCGATCCGACACGCTCATAACAGACAACAGACTGATCAGGCGTTGTTGTATTTCGCGTCGAACGCTGCGTCGCTGCTGAACACCAGGATAAGGAATTCAATGAAAGCGACAAACGCCGGAACGCAGGTCCAGAAGAACAGCAGGTAGATAATACCCCAAACCGTCTGGCCGAGATAGAATTTGTGCGCGCCCACGCCCCCGAGGAAGAAAGCCAGCAGAAGCGCGGTAACGCGGGATTTATTGCCCGACCGCGCCGCCTTCATGACGATGATTTGCTTGGCGCTCTTGTCGTCGATCTCGAAATCGACCACCATCCCTTCGCGCGGCGCCTTGTCGCGCGACTGCCACTCAATCAGGCTGAACGTATAGCGTTCACCGTTATGGCCGCTGATCAACCCTGTATTGGTCTCCGATTGAAACGTAAGTACGGTACCTTGCATGTCGTGCCCCCAATAATAAAAAAATACCCTGACTGCGTACACAATCAGGATATTTTTCGCAACTTTTTATAGAACTATCCTAAGGCTTCCAGATCTTCGTCCGAGATGTCGAAATTGCCATAAACGTTCTGGACGTCGTCATCGTCGTTCAGCGCGTCGATGAGCTTCATCAAGGTGCGAACCGGGTCGCCGGTGATCGGCGTCAGAGCTTGCGGCTTCCACACGAAACCGGTGGATTTCGGATCGCCCAGAGACTTGGTCAGGCTTTCCGCCACCTCATTGAGGTCTTCGAAGGCCGTATAGATGGTATGACCGCCATCTTCCGGATCGTCATCGGTCTCCACATCCTGCGCGCCCGCCTCGATGGCTGCTTCCATGATGGTGTCGGCATCGCCAGCCTTCAGCGGATACTTGATTTCACCCAGGCGATCGAACATGAAGCTGACCGAACCGGTATCCGACAGTTGTCCGCCGAACTTGGTGAAAAAGGAACGGACATTACCAGCGGTCCGGTTGCGGTTGTCGGTCAAGGTTTCGACGATCAGGCCAATACCGCCGGGGCCGCGACCTTCATAGCGGATTTCTTCCATGTTGTCGGCTTCGCCGGACGCCCCCTTCTTGATGGCGCGTTCGATATTATCTTTCGGCATGGATTCGGCCTTGGCCATCGATACGGCCAGGCGCAGACGCGAATTCATCGCCGGATCAGGCATGCCCATCTTGGCTGCGATGGTGATGTCACGCGACAGCTTGGAAAACAGCTTGGACCGCGCGGCATCGGCGCGGCCCTTCTTGTGCATGATATTCTTGAATTTACTATGGCCGGCCATGAAAACTCCCTCACAGGTCAGGTCTTCGGCCTGCGGCCACACTACCGTCCTGCATGATCAATAAGACTCGCCGTAAAACAGGCTTACGACAGATGAGCGGCTTTTAACGTGCCGTTCAAAGACTCGTCAAGGCGGCCTCTTGCACAGACCGCGGAATGACCTGGCTCAGCCGTCCCCCGATACGGATCGGTTCGATACGCGTCGCCAATCCCGTGCGGTCGTCGCTCTCGACATAGACACCGCAAATCGTCGCCGGACCGGAGGCTGGCTTGTAGCGTTCCTTGCCGATCCGAGTCGTGAACCGACGCAATGGCTCTTCCTTGTCCATACCGATGACGCTGTCATAGTCGGCGCAAGCGCCGGCATCGGTCTGGTACGCGGTGCCGGCCGGCAGTATTTGGGTGTCAGCGGTCGGTACATGGGTATGGGTGCCGATGACCAGGGTGGCCCGACCGTCGCAGAAATGCCCCATGGCCATCTTTTCCGACGTCGCTTCCGCATGCATGTCGACGACGATGGCGTCGGCGGCGAGCCCAAGCGGACAGGCCTCCAGCTGTTTGTCGACCGCACCGAACGGATCGTCCATGGATGCCATATGAACCAGGCCCAGCACGTTCATAACCAGGATACGCTTGCCCGAGGCAGTTTCGAACAGATTCGCCCCGCGGCCCGGCGCGTCGGCCAGGGGCGGATAGTTGATCGGGCGAATCAGCCGCGGTTCGCGCACGATATAGGTCAGCGCCTCTTTCTGATCCCAGGAATGGTTGCCCAAAGTCAGGCAATCGGCACCGGCGTCGAACAGCTGACGGGCGGAATTTTCCGAAACGCCAAAGCCTGCCGAGGCATTTTCCGCGTTGACGATGACGAATTCGAGGTCAAGCCTACGCTTTAGACCCGGCAGGTGTTCGCTCAGGGCATCGCGCCCAGCGCGGCCCACCACGTCACCAAAAAAAGCAAAACGCATAAAAAATCCAAATCTAAGCCCCGCTCAAGGTGGAGGCTAAACCGTCGAGCATACCTGAATTATGCCCTTTTCGGTGAAAATACCATCGAGTGGCTGATCATGCACTTCAAACGGTATTTCGGCAAGTTGCTGATCGGAAAAGGCGATTCCATAACCCTTGACGGTCTTTTTCGCACGCAACTGCGCCAGGGCACGGTCATAGTAGCCGCCGCCGTAGCCCAAACGCCAGCCCTGAGCATCAAAGGCCAGCAAGGGCAGGAGCACGACATCCGGCAATATCTCGTCGGCACTGTCCACCGGTTGATGAATATCGAATGGACCGGCGACCAGTACGTCTCCCAGCCTGAAGTGGCGGAAGATCATGCTGTAGGCGTCTCCGTCCGGAACCAAACAGGGCAAGGCCAACCCGTAGCCGCGCGACTCATAGGCCTGCATCAAGGGAAACGGATTCATCTCGCTTTGGATAGGCCAATAGCCTGCGACAACCGCGTCGGCATCCGGCCATCCCGCATGGGCATCCAGGGTGTCCGAGGCCATTTCAGCCAAAACATCGCCGGCCAAGGGAGACGCCTGGGCCAAGGCGGCGCGTCGGCGCTTCATTTCATTCCGCAATAACGGCTTCTGTTCGGCTATGAGCATTCAACTCTCCGGGCAGTCGCTCTGACTTAGCAAAGCTGGCGTAAAATTTACATCCGGAATCGCGCAGGCAAAAAACCGGCCGAAGAAACATCCTGGGCGGCAGGGATAGGGTGGCGGCGCCGCAATAGAACCGTGTCGATGCGTTTAAATCCTCTCAGACCTGACTAGTCAGGTGGGAACCATGTAGTTAGGACCACGGTCCAGTCCAGGGACAGTCCCCGTTCTAAGTGATTAAGGTCAGAAGGATTGGTGATCGCCACGCGAGCCGCAGCAAGACCCGCCATTTTCTATAATAGGCCCGCACACTGCCTAACTCAAGGCGTATTCCCTGTTCCGCACATCTATATTCGCCTGCACGGCGCAAAAGGCCGCGGGCCTGGGTAAGATTTAGAGCTGCAACGCGGTCGAAGCGGCCGACGGCAAATCCACATTTATCAGGCTGTCCTCGAAATCGACCAGGATATCGGCAAACTCAGCCGGCGACAGGCGCAGATGCGCCATGCGGGCGCCCATCCGGTAACTCCAGAACGAGCCGATATGCGACAATATGCCGATGCTCTCGCCCAGTTCGAAGAACATGGAGGGACCATTCATCAGGAACTTGCGAAACGGTGCCGCATCGGCGCCCTGCGTCAGGGCGGCATAGGCTTCATCATAGACACGCAAGGTCTTTCGCGTCGAAACGATAGAGGCAATGATCTTTTTGGCCAGACGCGGCCGGACCTCGGCCAGGTATTCACGCGTTCCCGCTTCTGCCGGACCAATAGTCTTATAGCTATGCAGCCCGTCCACAACCTGCTTGATATCCGCTTGAAGCTGGGTCTGCCGCCATTTGAAATACAGGAAGCCGCGCCACGAGAACATGCCTTCGGAAAAATCCTCGTCGTTCATACGGAAGGTCTGCTTGAGGGGCTCAAGATCACTGTCGAGATTATTAGCCAATATCTTGGAGGTCAGCTTCAACGCCGCCTGTTCCATGCCCTTGCCAAACGCGGTCATGACCAAGTGCTCAATCTCGGCATTGGCAAAGCCGATCATCTCATTCAGATCATGAGGTGAAATTTTCAGATAGCACGGATCAGGACGAAAATTGAACCGCGCGAGATGCTCGCGCACTAGAAATGGATCGAGGGAGGGAATTTCGTCGAGATGTTGAAGGATTTGCAGATCGGTATTGGACGCCAGGTCCGAACTGTTGAAATAGCTGTTAACGAAGGTGTTGAACCCGATCTGGTTGACGAAGATCGAACGTCCCCCCAGACGCAGGTCGCCGGCGTCGAATGGCATAATAATCTTGGTCGCAGTGCGCCGCGGACGGCTGAACAACTCGCGTTCGGTGGCGCGCAGGGTATGCTTGATCAACAGGGCCTTGTTGAGCTGAGAATTCCTGAAAAATGGCGCGGACGTATAACCGGGCGTCCGGCCGGCCACGTTAAAAATCTGGGACAGGTTGAGCACACGGCTGGTAGAGGCCGTTTCACCGAGATTGGCGAGGTTACGAACATCGCGTTGGGTTTGATTATTCGATTTGGCGTAGGACGCCGTACGCGCGTTCATAAGCGAACCTTCTGGTCAAAAAAAGCTATGGCATTTTGCCTAAGCTCTGTACGCTGTAGATTGCCAATGACCGTACGGCGAAACGATTAAAGGCATATAAATTTTGATAAAAAACGCTTCGCAAAATGGCTATTTCCGTGGACAAATGCAAACAGGATGCTGGTGTATTTACACCGCAGATCAATCGGACACGCTGTGAAGGTAAGGGCGATTGCGTCGTCATCTGCCCTTACAATGTCTTTGAACTGGACATCCTGCCGCCGGAACACCGGACAGGCCTGGGAACAATGGCACGCCTAAAAGGTTTCATGCACGGATGGAAACAGGCCTTCGCCGTTAACGCCGATGCCTGCCGGGCGTGCGGTCTGTGCGTCTCGGCCTGCCCGGAAAAGGCCATAACCCTGGTAAGGCGCTGATCCGTACCTGACCGGAATCAGGGCTTTTTGGAAAAATCCGCGTCTTCCAAAATGGCTTCGGGAAGCGATTCCTCGATAATTTTTGCTATGCCTGGCTCGCGTCCCCTGATGGGCCGCTCCTCCATGCTCCACAAGGTAATGGCGGCCAGACACAGGCCGGCCGCCCCGCACCCGAATAGAGGCCGAAAAATCAGCGCTGCGTGATCAACGAGCTTGAGATGGTCCAGAACCTGTGGTGTTAGGCCGGCGCTGGCCTCACTGCCCATCAGGCCGAAGACCTGCCCGAACAGTATCGCGCCAAAGGCCGCCACCAGCAGCGCACCGCCCAAGGAGCGGAAAAAATTCATCATGCCGGTCGCGGTGCCCATCTGGTGACGTTCGACCACGTTTTGGATGGCGACGATGCTGACGGACATGACGGTGCCCAGCCCTGCGCTGGCAACCACCAACAGACATTCGAATCCCCAAAGCGGCAGCCGGTCGGGGAAAACGGCCAGTACGGCGTAGACACAGGCGGCGACCGGTAGACCGATCATCGGCATCAGTTTGTATTTCTGCCCTTTGGTGAACGAAATATACCGCCCTGCGCCGATTGAGCCAGCTACAACGCCCAGACTCATCGGCACAAGCGCCAGCCCGGTCTGGGTCGCGCCCAAATGATAGACGATCTGTAAAAAGATAGGCAGGTAGATACCGATGCCCATCATGACGCCCATGGCGAGGGTAGACATAAGAGTGGCGCGCAGGACAATGCCGTTCTTTAGCACATCGGTAGGGATCAGCGGTTCCGGCGCCAGGCGCAGGCGAAGCGCGAACAATAGCCATAAGACAACAGATGCAACATAGAAGGCCCATACCGGAACACCGTAGATCGCGCCACCATGCGTATTGAGCGCCAGCATGACGCACAGGGCGGCAACCGCCATCAAGGCTGCGCCGAATACGTCCAGTTTGTGCGGACGTTCATAGCGTGGCAGCTTGAGGAGGGCCTTGAACACAATCCACAGAGCCAAGGCGCCAAAGGGCAGGTTTATCCAAAAGATAGCCGACCAATGGAATTTTTCAGCGATAAAACCGCCCAGAACCGGTCCGCCCAGGCTCGATGCCGTGAAGACAGCGGCGAAATAGCCTTGCAAACGCCCGCGTTCCTTCATGGTCACGACATCTGAAATGACCGTCTGGACCAGTGACATCAGACCGCCGCCGCCAAGCCCCTGCACCGCGCGCGCCGCGATCAGCAGGTACATGTTGTTAGCCAACCCGCACAACGCCGACCCGGCCAGGAATATGGCGATGGCCATCAGCAAGGTGGTTCGCCGCCCGACAATATCCGCCAGCTTGCCGTAGAGCGGCGTCACCACCGTCGACGACAGCAGATAGGCCGTTACGATCCACGGCAGATGCTCGATATCGCCCAGTTCACGGCCGATTGTGGGCAAGGCCGTTGACACGATGGTCTGGTCGAGCGCCGCGAGGAGCATCACCATCATCAGGCCGATGATGACACGCTGGACATCCTTGGGGTCCATGCTCGCTGTCTGGGCGGGCGAAGCGGCGGTATGTGCAGCGGTCATGCGTAGTCTTCCGTTAAATTCGCGCCGCAGACTATGCCTTTTCGCGATAAGCGCAAGAACTTGACGACAGGTCTGTTTCATCGGACATAGGACGACAAAATACATGTCGAAATGTAATGGGAGCCTGACCGATGATGCGCTTTGTGACCGCCGCCCTCGCCGCCTTTGCCATTGTGGCTGCGTCGCACGCCGAAGCCGCCGTCGATATCGCCAGCCGGATGGTGAACCACCCTGCCGCCGACCAGTGGGGCGTCTATGGCACAGGTGAAAAGCATCAGATGGTGAAGGACACGGCCGTCAATGGCGGCTCGGCTTTCCAAGTGTCGTCGGCGGGCATCGGTGCCAACCCGTGGGACATTCAGGTGGGCGCACTGACGTCCAAGCCAATCCAGAAGGGCGATGTCATCTTGCTGGCCGTGTGGGCGAAAGCTGTCACACCAGGCACCATCACCGTTCCCGCCGTCATCCAGCAAACCGCCGCGCCCTATACCAAGATCGGTACGCAGACCTTGACCCTCACCCCTGACTGGCGGCTGCATTATGTCACCGGAACGGCGACCCAGGACTATCCGGCCGGGACAGCGGGCGCCAGCTTGCAACTGGCCACCGGCGCGCAGACAGTGGCGCTCGGCCCCGTCTTCATTCTTGACTTCGGACCGGGCTATAACCTCAAGGACCTGCCGCGCAATATTCCATAGTGCCAGGCGTGTGCGGCCTCTCGCCGTATAAACCACTGCTGGAACCGCTCCCGCTCTCGACTGTGTCATTGCGGCGTATTTTTTGCTTTGGCCGAGACGCTTTTCGTCTATAAACGACGCAAGCCAGTACGGCCTCAGGCCGCAATAATACGCGGCGCCACCAAGGCGCCCTGACGCAACATACTTGGGAGATACCTTTATGACCTCATACCGCTTTCTGGCGCACCTCGCCGGAACGACCGCCCTTATAGGCGCCCTCGCCCTGTCACCTGTCGCCTTTGCTCAGGCCACCAATAACGCGCCAGCCGTAGCCGCCGCCAAGACGGAGGTGCCAAAGGATCGTCCCTGGATGGACGCCAGTCTCGATCCGTCCGTGCGCGCCGACTTGATCCTGAAGGAAATGACGCTGGCCGAAAAGCTTCAGCTGACCTTCGGTTATTTCTCGACCAACCAAACCTGGCAAGTAACCCCCATCAAGAACTACGTCTTCCCGAAGGAAGGCCTGCCCGACTCGGCGGGTTTCGTTCCGGGTATTCCGCGTCTGGGCATCCCTAACCAATGGCAGACCGACGCCGGTGTCGGCGTCGCCACCCAGCGTTCGCCCAATCCGCGTGGCCGCACCGCCCTGCCGTCCGGCGTCGCCACGGCCGCGACATGGAATCCCGCGGTCGCCTATGCCGGCGGCGCTATGATCGGCAACGAAGCCTTCCTGTCCGGCTTCAACGTGCAACTGGCTGGCGGCATGAACCTGCTGCGTGAAGCGCGCAACGGCCGCAACTTCGAATATGGCGGCGAAGATCCACTGCTGGCTGGCGTCATCACTGGCAATGAAATCAAGGGGATCCAGTCCAATAACGTCATCTCGACCATGAAGCACTTTGCCTTCAATGGTCAGGAAACCAACCGCAACCAGATGGACCACCAGATTTCCGACAAGGCGGCGCGTGAGTCCGATCTGCTGGCCTTCCAAATCGCCAATGAAATCGGCCAGCCCGGTTCGGTGATGTGCGCCTATAATCGCGTCAATGGCTTCTACGCCTGCGAAAACAACTGGCTGCTCAATGATGTCTTGAAGACCGATTGGGGCTTCAAGGGCTATGTCATGTCCGACTGGGGCGCGACCCACTCAACCACCCAGGCGGCCAATCAGGGCCTGGACCAGCAATCGGGCTGGGCCTTCGACCGCTCGCCCTATTTCGACGGCGCCCTGCGCGAAGCCGTCAACAACGGTTACGTTTCCGAAGCTCGCGCCAACGACATGGCGCGCCGCGTTCTGTGGGGCATGTTCTCGGTCGGCCTGTTCGACAATCCGGTGAAGGGTGACCAGTCCTCACGCATCGACTTCGTCAAGAATGGGAAGATCAGCCAAACCGATGCCGAAGAATCGATCGTCCTGCTGAAAAACACGCCGGGCCTCCTGCCCCTGTCCAGGACCGCCCGTTCCATCCTGATCGTCGGTTCACACGCCGATGTCGGCGTCCTGTCAGGCGGCGGCTCTTCCCAAGTCTATCCGGTCGGCGGTTCGCCGGTGCCGGATGAATTCGCACCGAACGGCTTCCCTGGCCCCAAGACCTATTACCCGTCGTCGCCGATGAAGGGTATTCAGGCCCGCACCAGCGCCACCGTCACCTATCTCGACGGCAAGGACCTTAAGGCCGCTGCCGCTGCAGCCAAGAAGGCCGATGTCGTCATCGTTTTTGGCGAACAATGGACCGGCGAATCATTTGACGTGCCGGACCTCAACCTGCCCAACGGCCAGGACGCGTTGATTTCCACCGTCGCCAAGGCCAACAAGAAGACCGTCGTCGTGCTGCAAACCGGCGGCCCGGTCGTGATGCCGTGGTTGAAAAACGTCGGCGCTGTCGTCGAAGCCTGGTACCCCGGCACATCAGGCGGCGAAGCTATCGCGCGTGTCCTCACCGGCGAGGTCAATCCGTCCGGCCACCTGCCGGCCACCTTCCCGGCCTCGATCGACCAGACACCGCGTCCTAAGCTGGAAGGCGATCCCAAGCTGGATGCCGATTCGCACCCGGTGAGCGACTATAACATCGATGGCGCCGCCATCGGCTATAAGTGGTTCGACAAGAAGGGCCTGAAGCCGCTCTTCCCCTTTGGCCACGGCCTGTCCTACACCACCTTCCAGCTCGGCAGCCTGGTCGCCGAAGCCAAGGGCCAATCCTTCATCGCCAGCTTCAACGTCAAGAACACCGGCGCGGTCGAAGGCAAGGACGTCGCCCAGGTCTATGTGTCACCGGTCGAAGACAGCGGCTGGGAAGCGCCGAAGCGCCTGGCCACCTTCCTCAAGGTCGACCTGAAACCCGGC
Source organism: Asticcacaulis aquihabitans (assembly GCF_032490435.1). NCBI lineage: Bacteria > Pseudomonadati > Pseudomonadota > Alphaproteobacteria > Caulobacterales > Caulobacteraceae > Asticcacaulis > Asticcacaulis aquihabitans. Next base: position 743,818 of record NZ_JAVGWM010000003.1, on the reverse strand, counting down.
GAGTCGCGCACGGTGACGCTCACTGTCGATCCGCGCATGGTCGCCACCTATGATCCGGCCAGCAAGAGCTGGAAGGTCGCGGAAGGCTACTACAAGGTCATGCTGGCGACATCGGCCACCGATATCGTCCAAACCGTTCAGGTCCGCCTTGACGCTCAGACCTTCGGTGTCGGTACTCATTTCGCGAACGCCCAATAATGCTGCGTTTCGAGGTCACTACGGACCCGGCGAAAATTGATTTTGCCGCTGTCTATCGTTTCCTCGACGTGCAATCCAACTGGGCTCAGGGCATTCCGCGCGACCTGTTTGACAGGGCGATGCGGAATGCCCTTTGCTTTGCCGGCTTTCTCGAAGGCGAGCAGATCGCCTTCGCGCGCGTGATTTCCGACTATGCCACCTTCGCCAATCTCGTCGATGTCTTCACGGTGCCGGAGTTCCGCGGCAACGGCTATGCGACGCGCTTGCTGACGGCGGTGTTCGCTCATCCCGATCTGCAAGGGCTGCGCCGCTTCACCCTGGCGACACGCGACAAACACCCGCTCTATGCAAAATTCGGCTTCCATCCGCCGCTGTTTCCGGAAACGCTGATGGAACGCTATAATCCGGACATCTACAAAGCATGATGCGATGGCTGCTTCTGTTCTCCGTCCTGATCGTCGCCGGGCCGGCCCTGGCCGACGACTATCGGAGTTCCTCGCCGCGCATCGACGCGGTGGAGAAAGACTGGGGCCAATGGCTTGGGCCCTATCGCGCCAAGATCGTCGCCAAGATGGGAGAAGACTTCGGCGAACAATATATCTACGCCGCACAGAACGCCGCCCTGCCCCCGCCGGCCCCCAGCGAATCGCGCGTTGTCTTTATCGGCGATTCCATCACCGACCGCTGGAACCTTGCCCGGTTTTTTCCTGGCAAGCCCTACATCAATCGCGGTATCGGCGGCCAGGTCAGCCCGCAGTTGCTGGTACGCTTCCATGCCGATGTCGTCGCGCTCAAACCGAAGGCCGTGGTCATTCTGGTTGGCATCAATGACGTACAGGGCGTGCTTCAGGTCGAAACCGAAGCGCAGATCGCCGCCAATTATCGTGCCATGGCTGAAATCGCCGTCGCCAACGGCATCAGGCCGATCTTCACACGCCTCATGCCGCTCAACAACTACACGCCCAATGCCGCCACCATGCTGCAAGAGAGGCGCCCCGAACGGATCGCGTGGCTGAATGCCTGGCTATCCGGCTTTTGCGCCGACCACGGCTATGCTCTGATCGATTACGGCCCAGTGCTGCGCGACGACAAGGGCCTGCTCCGCGCCGACTACACCACCGACGGTATCCATCCGAACGATGCCGCCTACGCTGCCATGGTGCCCCTTGCTGAACAGGCGATTGAAACCGCCTTACAGGTTCGGCATTAGCGCACCATTCTCCTTGATTGTACGCATGGCCAAGGTGGTCGTGAACCGCTCGACACCAGGCAGCCGCCACAGGCTCTGGCGCAAGAAGTCATCGAGCGCCGTCATCGATGGCATGACGACCCGCAACAGATAGTCCGTAGCGCCCACCGTCGCGTGACAGCCGAGCACAGCGGGATGCGCCGCGACGGCCTGCTCGAACGCCTCGTGCCGGTCGAACGCGACGGTCACCTGCACGAAGGCCAATGTCGACAGGCCCAGCGCTGACGGATCCAGGTCGGCGCGGTAGCCACGGATGACGCCGGACGTTTCAAGCGCCTGAACCCGCTTCCAGCACGGTGATTTCGACAGCCCCGTGCGCTCGCCCAGTTCCGCGAAGGACAGGCGGCCATCGACTTCTAGCGCTCGCAGTATGGCTTCATCGAACCGATCCATTTGTTTCCTCATAAGCTCAAAAACACGCCACTTGTTTCCATTGTGCCGCAATATTGGGATACAATAGAAACAATGTTCGCACCAGCCTGCGCTATCGTGGCTCAACAGGGAGCCCGCCATGAACCGCCAGCACTATTACGATCTGCTTTCCGCGCCCGCCCGGCTCGACTATGAGCTTTACCTCGATACCGGAAACCTTTTGGCGTGCCAAAAGCCCATGCCCGCCATGATCAATGCCGACGAACTGCAATTCCAGATCGTGCATCAGGTCGAGGAATTGTGGATGAAGTTGATGATCCATACCCTGCTCGATATCGACGATCACATGCGGGCCGGGCATGCGCACAAGGTGGTGACGCTATTTTCCCGTTGCAACATGATCATGAAGCTGATGAGCGAACAGCTCGACCTGCTGGAAACCATGTCGCCGCACGATTATCAGCAAATCCGGCTACAACTCGGCAACGGGTCGGGCCAGGAATCGCCCGGATTTCGCACCCTGATGAAAATGCCACCCGAACTGTGGGAGACGTTCGAGGCGGTTTACCTGACCGGCCGCGCCCTCAGCGTTCGCGATATTTACGACACCCAGTACCGGCATGACGATGCCTATGTCATCGCCGAATGCCTGATGGAATTCGATGAGCGCATGGGCAAGTTCCGCGCCAACCACATTTTCTTGATTCAGCGCTCCATCGGCATGGGCGCCGCCTCGCTGAAAGGCCGGCCGGTCGAATTGCTCGATGCCGGCGCGCGCCACCGCTTCTTTCCAGCCCTGTGGGCGGTGCGCGCCGAAATGACCGATGACTGGGGTCAAGAATACGGGAAGGTCAGGGAAAGCCTGGGTGCCGCCGAATGAGCGATCTGTTCGACCTGCCGCCCGGCGGCCCCTATCTGCTCAGCCATTCCGCCGGCCTCTTGCCCGTAGCAGCGCGCGGCGAATTCGAAGCGAAATTTTTCACGCCCTGGGCGGCAAAGCCAGGCGAAAGTTGGCCCTTGTGGCTGGAGGCCATAGATGACTTTCGGACGGCCATGGCCGGTCTGCTTGGTGGACGCGCCGCCGACTATTGCCCTCAGCCCAACGTCTCGGCCGGCCTTTTTGCCCTTCTGTCCGGCCTGACGCCGCGCGACGGGCGCGACACCATTGTCATGTCGCCCCAGGCCTTCCCGTCGCTGGGTTTCGTGGCGCAACAGGCGCAGCGCCTGGGCTTCCGCTTTCGCCTGGTGGATGGCGATCCCGCCCATGTGGCAAACTGGGATGCCGCCCTGGCACCGGATGTCGCCGTGGTCGTGGTTATGCATGTGCATTCCAATACCAGCATCGTCTCGCCGGTTGCCGCTATTGCCGAACTGGCCCGGGCGCGCGGGATTTTCAGCATTGTGGACGTGGCGCAGTCGGCCGGTCTGCTGCCTATCGACGTATCGGCGTGGCGGGCGGACGCACTGGTCGGCTCGTGCATCAAATGGCTGTGCGGTGGTCCCGGCGCGGGCTTCCTCTGGTGCCCGCACGATCTGAAACCGTTGAACGTCGGATGGTTTTCGCATGAGGATCCGTTTGCCTTCGACATTCGCGATTTTCGCTATGCGACAGATGCGCGTCGGTTCTGGGGCGGTACGCCATCGGTCGCCCCCTACGTCCTGGCCACCAGCGGCGTCAAAACCATTGCCGCGATCGGCGTAGAGGCCGTTTTGGCGCATAACCGCGCCTTGATCGCACGGATCGATGCGGAAGATCGCAGCGGCAAGGGCGGCACCCTGTGCCACATCCCAACCGATATTGAGAAGACGATGGCCGCGCTGATCCAGGCTGGCTGCCGCTTCGACCGGCGCGGCGACACCTTGCGGCTATCATTCCATATCTACAACACCTCGACCGACGCTGATATCGTGGCGAGGTGTCTAGTTTAGGAGAGTGTACCTTACGCCCCCATCAGGCGTTCCAGGCGGGCGGCGGCATCGGCAATGGCAAAGGCCGCCTTGCGTTCCATTTCATGCGCGCCGGCATTCATGCGTGCATTGGCGGAATTGGCTTCGTCCAATTGCGCCCGCAGGTCCTGCATTTCGTCGATCATCAATAGCGACGCCATCAGGAACAGACGCACCTCACCTATCGCGCCGACATCCGACACGACCATCTCGACATGCTCGTCGAACTTGCGCGCCAATTCCTGAACCCGGCCTTCCTGACCGTCGGCGCAGCCGACCGTATAAGACTTGTTGTTGACGCGAACCGTGACTTCACCCATTACGCCGCCTCATTGGCCAGGAGTTGACGAATATTGGCCGCGGCCGCGCCCAGCGCTTCATGCGCCGCATTGGCGGCCTGGGCCAGTTGCGCGTTGGAAATGCGCGCCTCTTCCAGTTCGGCCAGAACCCGGTCATAGGCTGCGTTGGTGCCACCCGTTCCGTCACCGGTATATTCCGGGAGGGGCTCACCGGCCTGCAAGGCACGAACCCGGGATTCCAGCGCCTCAAGGGCGCGATCCAGCCGATCCACCGCTATGTTGAGACTGCTGCCGGGATGGGCGTGCGCGTTTTCCATGACCGATCTCCTTAAACCTGCCGGCTGATCCGTCCGATAGCGGACCAAAGAATCGCGCCGGGACGCATTAATAACCTACACTTTGGGGAGAAGTTCGGTTAAAGGCACACCGACTCCTGCCACATTAACACTTTAATAGAGACTCACCCATGTCCACAAGCCTTCTTCCGCTGAAGCCGTCCGGTGTCCTGATGGCCGACGCGATCCGCGTCCTGTCGATGGAGGCCGTGCACCGTGCCAAATCAGGCCACCAGGGCATGCCGATGGGCATGGCGGACGTGGCAACGGTTCTGTGGACCAAGTTCCTGAAATACGATCCGAAGCAGCCCGACTGGGCCGATCGCGACCGCTTTGTTCTGTCGGCCGGCCATGGCTCGATGCTGCTCTATTCTCTCCTCCACCTGACCGGTTTCAAATCGGTGTCGATGGAAGACATAAAGAATTTCCGCCAGTGGGGCTCGACCACCGCCGGCCACCCGGAATATGGCCACACCGCCGGCGTCGAATGCACAACCGGCCCGCTCGGCCAAGGCCTGGCCACGGCGGTCGGTATGGCCATGGCCGAACGTCATCTCAATGCCCGCTTCGGCGACGATCTTGTCAACCACAAGACCTGGGTCATCGCCGGTGACGGCTGCCTGATGGAAGGTGTCTCGCATGAAGCCATTTCCCTTGCCGGTCGCCTGAAGCTGAACAACCTGATCGTCCTGTTCGACGACAACAATGTCACCATCGACGGCTACGCCACCCTGGCCGAAACCGGCGATCAACTGGCGCGCTTCAAGGCCGCCGGCTGGGTCGTCAAGGCCATCGACGGTCACGACCACGGCAAGATTGCCGCCGCCATGCGCTGGGCCACCCAGCAGACCAAGCCGGTCCTGATCGCCTGCAAGACCGCCGTATCGCGTCGTGCCGGTGCCAAGGAAGGCGACAAGCACGGCCACGGCTACAACCTGATGGACGACGAAATCAAGGCCGCGCGGGAACATATGGACTGGCTGCACGAGCCGTTCACCCTGCCGGAAAACGTCAAAAAGGCCTGGCTGGCTGCGGGCCGCAAGGGCACGAAGACGCGCAAGACCTGGGAAGACAAGGCGAAATCCAATCCGAAATTTGCCGAACTGACTGCGGCCATGGGCGGCGTGCTGCCGACCAATGCCTTCGAAGCGCTCGACGCTCACATCGCCGACGCCATCGCCACCAAGCCAGCCGACGCCACCCGTTCCTGCTCCGGCAAGGCGCTGGCCACCCTGACGCCAGTTATCGAAACGCTCGTTGGCGGCTCGGCCGACCTGACCGGTTCGGTCAATACCCTGGTCAAGGGTATGACCGCCTTCGACACGGACAATTACGGCGGCCGCTACGTCCACTACGGCGTGCGTGAGTTCGGCATGGCCGCGGCGATGAACGGCATGGCCCTGCATGGCGGCGTCCTGCCCTATGCCGGCACCTTCTTCGTCTTCTCCGACTATTCGCGTCCGGCAATCCGTCTTGGCGCACTGATGGGCGCCAAGGTCGTGCACGTCATGACGCACGATTCCATTGGCGTCGGCGAAGATGGCCCGACGCACCAGCCGGTCGAGCACCTGGCGTCATACCGCGCCATGCCGGGTCTGCACGTCTTCCGGCCCGCCGATATGGTGGAAGCCGCCGAATGCTGGAAAGCCGCGCTGACCGCAAAGGGGCCTTCCATGCTGGTCCTGTCGCGCCAGAAGGTCCCGGCTGTCCGCACTCAGGGCGGCGACCTGTCGGCCAAGGGCGCCTATGAACTGAGCCCGGCATCCGGAGAGGCAAAAGTTTCGATCTTTGCGTCCGGCACCGAAGTCTCCGTCGCGATCGCCGCGCAAAAGCTGCTCGAAGCCGAGGGCATAGCCACCCGCGTCGTATCTACGCCGTCCTGGGATGTCTTCGACGCGCAAGACGCCGCTTACAAGGCCTCAGTCATCGGCAAGGCGCCGGTACGCGTGGCCGTCGAAGCCGCAGCCCCTCTGGGCTGGGAAAAATTCATCGGCAATGACGGCATCTTCGTCGGCATGACCGGCTTCGGCGCCTCCGCCCCGGCTGACCGCCTTTACAAGGAATTCGGCATCACCGCGGAAAACGTCGCCGCCAAGGCAAAAGCCGCTCTGTAATCCACTCGGCGCGCCAAAAAAATAACCCCCTGTCGGCTGTCCGGCGGGGGGTTTTAGTATTCGCAGATCGAAAAACAGGCAGCGTAAAGAAAACAAGCATCTCAAGAAAAAGAGCCGTGGCAACGGCGGTCGCCACGGCTCCGTCCGAACCGCGTCCGCTCCGGGGAGATACGGACACGGTCAGAGTCTGACCAGGATGCGGCATTCAGGGCGATTACCGCACGCTACTTCAGTCAAACGCATAACCCCGTAACGTCCGTCGCACTTTTTTTAAAAATTATTGCCCGGCCGTTTTTCCGGATGCATCCGCGTGACGATGCGGGGCATGATCCCCGGTCTTGTGACCCCGGCCATGATGGGCGGCCGCGCGTTCAGAGGCGTCTAGAAAGCCGTCGTGATTGGTATCGGCCTTATCGAACCGGGCCCTCGCCTCGGCCTCGACTTCCGCCCACGACAGCTTGCCATCGTGATTGGTATCGGCCCGCTCCATCCGCTTCGACTGCCTGTCGGCCCGCCGGTCAGCGGAATGAGCCTTATGGGCGGCCCGCAATTCGTCGCGAGTTATCTTGCCATCGTGATTGGCGTCTATCTCATCGAAGCGCGCCGCCAAGTGGCCGGAGACCTCCGACTTTTCAAGTACCCCATCATGATTGGCATCCATGGCATCGAATTTTTGTGCGCGCTTCTGCGCCCAGTCGTGGCCAGGATGAACCTTCGGCGCGTTCACCGCCGGGGCAGGCATTGCCTCGGACGCGTTTTGGGCCATTGCGCCGCCACAGGTGGTGGCAAGTGCCAGAAAAGAAACAAACATCAGTTTGCGTGACATATCGATTGTCCTGTCTAAGAAAGGAACAGTCCCCATAAATGCCGTTACCTATCGAACGGCAAGCCGGCTGCTTTCCGTCGCCACCTGTGGATAAATCGCACACCCGCAAAAAGGAGGCCGGAACCCAGAGGGTCCCGGCCAGTTGTGCCATCCACGGCAGCTCTTACCTTTTAAGGTTACTCTCAGGCCCTTCGGGGTTACTTTTCAGGTGGCGGGGGCGGCGGGCCATCATCGTGAGCGGGTGTCAATTCGTCGCCGGACAGAACGCCGTCATGGTTCGTGTCGAGCCGATCGAAATGGGCTTTCATCGGCGCCGAAAATTCTTCGAATGTCACCTTGCCATCACCATTGGCGTCCAGCCCCTTCAGATCGGGAGGACCGTGCCTGTGAAACTTGTCGTCGTGCGGGCCCTTTTCCCTCGTCGGCCTGAAGGCATCGAACTCAGCCTGACTGATCACGCCATCCTTGTTCGTATCGATATCGCTGAACGCGGGTCGCGGCGGCGGTCCTTTGCGATCAGGGCCATCCTGACCGTCGGCCAGGGCCGGCAGGGTGAATGCCGCAATCAGAATGAGCGGTGCACCGGCCCATATTACGGATTTAAACATCTGTTTTTCCTCTTTTTTAATCGAAAGGCCCTCTGTGCCTGAGACCCTTCCCTGGCCGCCATGATGCGCGACAGCTGTTTCCCCGCAATGTCACGCAGAAGCGAAATTGGGCGAAAACAAGATTTAATGTTACACTGACGACATCGGAAAGCCGCAAGCCTGCGGCATCCAGGCCACACCGAAACATGCTTTTCTATGGCCCTCTCACCGCGAGCACCTCCCAATGGCACACCCTGTCCTGAACGAACCGCAACCCGCCCCCCAGCCGCGTATTCTGGTCGTTGACGACGACGCCGACCTGCGCGAACTGATCAGCAATTTTCTCGGTCAGAACGGTTTCGACGTTCACACGGCGGCACAGGGCCGCGACATGGAAAAGATACTGGCGCGCGGCGATATCGCACTGGTCGTACTCGACTACATGATGCCGGGCGAAGACGGCCTGTCGATCTGCAAGCGCCTCAATGAGCAATCCGGCCCGCCGGTTATCATGTTGTCAGCGCGCGGTGAGGAAATCGACCGTATCGTCGGCCTAGAACTCGGTGCCGACGATTACATGGCCAAGCCGTTTCATCCGCGCGAACTCCTGGCGCGCATTCGCGCAGTGATGCGCCGTCGCGAAGCTCGGGCCGGCAGCGGCGAAAAATCACCCATCTCGCATTTTTTCGGCTGGCAGCTCGACAATATCAAGCGGACTCTGCTGCGTCCGGACGGCGTCCAGGTCGCCCTGTCCAACGCCGAATTCGAACTGCTGCGTGTTTTCCTAGATCGGCCGGGCCGCGCCCTGTCCCGCGACCAGATCCTCGACTACCTGCACGGCCCCAATACCGACAGCTTTGATCGCGCCATCGACGTACAGATTTCGCGCCTGCGCCGTAAGCTGGCCGATGATACCAACGAGGACATCATCCGCACAATCCGCGGCATTGGCTATATGTTCAAGCCCACGAAGTAACCCTTGCCCGACTCAGCCTCCCCTGCTTCCTCCCGTTCGAATCTGATCTCCCTGCCGATTTTCTGGCAGGTCATGGGATTGAGCTTCGCTGTGCTCATTCTATCGCTAGGCATCAACACCCTGGTGGTTCTCAAGGCCCCGGAGCCGCCACCTTCAGGCTACAGCCTGCCGGAAGCGGTAGCCGCGCTGAAAGGCGGGGTGGTCAAGCTGCGTAACGGGCGGGTACTGAAGGCTGAAACCCTGAAGACGGCACCGGATTTCGTCACCAAGAAGTGGGAACACGGACCACGCGGCATCGCCTTGCAAAACGCGCTGGCCCTGCGGGTGGCTGCCGATCTGAAGGTGCCCGCAGACACCATTGTCATCGAAATACGCCCACGTCACCCCTTCGACGAGTCCCGTCGCTTTGACAGCTATCGCGGCCCCCTTCCTTATGGCGAACCGAACGGGGCCGGCCCAGGTGGACAGCCGAATGGAGATGAAGGTCCCGGCTCCAGACTGTTCGTCCAGCACGACTTTCCGGCACCACAGAACAGACAGGGCGCTGAACACGAATTTTACCCAGGGCCTCCGCCGGACGCATCGTCGCAGGGACGCCAAGACATGACGCCCGGACCATTTCCGGGTGGCTATATTCCAACGGACAGCCGGGCCGACGTCGTCTACCCGGCCTTCAGCGCCGCCTGGAAGCTCAAGGACGGCAGCTGGCGTGTCCTACGCCCGCCGCGCAGCCTGATTGAGCCGTGGCAGGAACGCCTGCTGCTCGGTTTCGGATTGACCGCTCTGCTCATCTTGCCCTTGGCCTGGTGGTTGTCGCAGCGGCTGTCCCGCCCCATCATTGCCTTTTCCGAAGCTGCCGCCAAGCTGAGTGTCGAAGACAACGCGCCGCCGGTCCTGGCCGTCGGCCCGCGTGAGGTGCGCGCCGCCGCCCAGGTGCTCAACGATATGCAGACGCGAATCCGCAAGCAGGTCGAAAGCCGGACGGCGCTTATGGGCGCAATCGCCCACGATCTGAAAACGCCCTTGGCCAGGATGCGGCTGCGCATCGAGGACCTGCCGGCAGCCATGCGGGACAAGCTTAACGGCGACATCGCCCACATGGACGGCCTGATCCGCAGCGCCATGAGTTTCACCAGCGCGCACAAGATGAATGAAATCCTGAGGCCGCTCGACCTCTCATCCCTGGTCGAATCCCTGGGCGACGATCTCTGCGCCATCTGCGCCCTGGAGCCCGCCCTTATCGAGGACAACATCATGGTCATGGGCGACGCGGTGGCATTGAAGCGCATCGTTACAAACCTGGTCGAAAACGCCGGACGCTATGCCAGCGGCTGTCGCATCGAGCTTTCAGCGCGGGGCAAGACGGCAGAGCTGCGGATCATCGACTCGGGTCCCGGCCTGCCGCCGGATATGTTGGAAACCGTGTTCGAACCCTTTTACCGACTGGAATCGTCGCGCAATCGCGATACCGGCGGCACTGGCCTGGGCCTGTCGGTCGCCCGCGCCCTGACCGAGGCGCAAGGCGGCACATTGACGGCAATCAACCGTTACGAAGGCACGCGTATCGTCGGCCTGGAGCTGTTGATGACCCTGCCCCGGTTGGACAAATCACGGTCGCGCACGCGCTGACCACGGCTGTCCTGTGGTTTCAGGAAAAACCAATAAATTGACGCGGCCGGCAGCAAACATAATGCCTTGATATGGAATCCAGGTGATAGCGTTACCATATAGGTTCAGTCGCTAAATAAGGCTTGACTTCAAGGCCTTAAGGTTCAAGAACCGGCGCGTTCAGGTGCCTGTCCGGATCGCCGGAACACAGCTCATTCAGAAAAGGATTTCCACATGGCTTTACGTGTCGCCATCAACGGTTTTGGCCGTATCGGTCGTCTTGTCCTGCGCTCGATCATCGAGCATGGCCGCACGGACATCGAAGTGGTCGCGATCAACGACCTGGGCCCGGTGGAAACCAATGCGCACCTGCTGCGCTACGACTCGATCCACGGCCGGTTCCCGGCCAAGGTCACGGTTGAAGGCGACAGCATCGTCATCGCGGCCAATGGCAAGACCTACGCGCCGATCAAGGTGACGGCGATCAAGAACCCGGCCGAATTGCCGCACAAGGATTTAGGCGTCGATATCGCCTTTGAATGCACGGGTATCTTCACCAGCCGCGACAAGGCCGCCGCCCATCTGGAAGCTGGCGCCAAGCGCGTGATCGTCTCCGCGCCGGCCGACGGTGCCGACAAGACCATCGTCTATGGTGTCAACCATGACAACCTGACCGCCGAAGACCGCGTCATCTCCAACGCGTCCTGCACCACCAACTGCCTGGCGCCGGTGGCCAAGGTGCTGCATGACCTGTGCGGCATCGTCAACGGCTACATGACGACGATCCATTCCTACACCAACGACCAGCCGTCGCTCGACCAGATGCACAAGGATCTGTACCGCGCCCGCGCGGCTGCGCTCAGCATGATCCCAACTTCGACCGGCGCGGCCAAGGCCGTCGGCCTCGTCCTGCCGGAACTGAAGGGCAAGCTCGACGGGTCTTCGATCCGCGTGCCGACACCGAACGTATCGGCTGTCGATCTGGTCTTCAACGCTGGCCGCGACGTGACCAAGGACGAAATCAACGCCGCCATCATCGCTGCCGCCGACGGCCCGATGAAGGGCGTGCTCGCCTATACCAACGAACCGCTGGTGTCGCACGACTTCAACCATGAACCGGCCTCCTCGACCTTTGCCCTGGCCCAGACCCAGGTTATCGAAGGCAAGCTGGTGCGCATCCTGTCATGGTACGACAACGAATGGGGCTTCTCTTCGCGCATGGCCGACACGGCCATCGCCTTCGCGAAGTTCCTGTAATAGACTTGAACCCCGCCGGTCTAATCCGGCGGGGTTTTTCGTTTCGCACCGACAGCGCCGTAACGACTATGCCGGCCCCTTCCGACCTGTGAGATACTCCATGCCCTTCAAGACCCTCGACGACCTCTCCGATCTTACTGGCAAGACCGCCCTGGTCCGTGTCGATTTCAATGTGCCTGTCGAAGACGGCCGCATCACCGACGACACGCGCCTGAAGGTCGCCCTGCCGACCATCGAAAAACTGATCGGTAAGGGCGCGAAGGTCGCTTTGCTGGCGCACTTCGACCGTCCGAAAGGCAAGGCCGTGCCGTCCATGTCTCTCGCCTTCGTGGCGCCCGCCCTGGCGGCCCTTCTGAGCAAACCGGTCGCCTTTGCCGACAATGCCGTCGGTGACACCACCGAAGCTGCCATTGCTGCCTTGCCGGCCGGTGGCGTCATTCTGCTGGAAAACGTCCGCTTCCATCCTGGCGAAGAAACCAACGACGCGGAATTCGCCGCCGAACTGGCGCGGCTCGGCGACATCTATGTCAACGACGCCTTCTCGGCCGCGCATCGCGCCCACGCTTCGACCGAGGCCGTTGCGCGCCTCATCCCGGCCTATGCCGGCGAAAGCATGCGCCGGGAACTGACGGCGCTGGACTCCGCACTCGGCAATCCGCAGCGCCCGACGCTCGGCATCGTCGGCGGCTCAAAGGTCTCGACCAAGCTCGACCTGTTAAAGAACCTTGTCGGCAAGCTCGATGCGCTGGCAATCGGCGGCGGCATGGCCAACACCTTCCTGTTCGCCCAGGGCCATGATGTCGGCGGATCACTGTGCGAGAAAGACCTTAAGGACACCGCGCTCGATATTCTCAAGGAAGCCGAAGCAAAAGGCTGCCGTATTCTGCTGCCCGTTGACGTTGTCGTAGCCCAGGAATTCAAGGCCAATGCCGCCAACCGCACCCAGGACCTGGGCGCCCCACTGTCAGCCGATGACAAGATTTTCGACGCTGGCCCGAAGACGGTCGCCGCCTTGACCGAGGTCATGGCGAATTCGAAGACCCTGATCTGGAACGGACCGCTCGGTGTGTTCGAATTACCACCGTTCGACGCCGCGACGGTCGCCGCCGCGAAATTTGCTGCATCGCAAACGAAAGCGGGTAAGCTGGTAGCGGTAGCGGGCGGTGGTGACACAGTCGCCGCGCTGAACCACGCCGGCGTCGCCGACGACATGACCTTCGTTTCGACGGCGGGCGGCGCCTTCCTCGAATGGATGGAAGGTAAGGTTCTGCCTGGCGTGGCCGCTCTGGAGGAAACAGACAAGCCTATTTAAAATTTATATTTCGCTGATGCACAAAAGACCAAAAGGTCACATCCGCGCGATCTAAAAGCGGCCCAGCCACGTGGGCCGATAAGACCCCGAAAGCCAATGAGAAAGAGGGAAAAATAATCATGGCTCGTATCAGCTTACGTCAACTGCTCGATCATGCCGCCGAAAACAGCTACGGCATGCCGGCATTCAACATCAACAACATGGAACAGGGCCTGGCCATCATGGAGGCGGCGCGCAAGACGCAGTCGCCCGTCATTATCCAGGCCTCGCGCGGCGCCCGCGCCTATTCCAACGACCTGATGCTGAAGCGCATGATCAATGCCCTGGTCGAAATCTATCCGGAAATCCCGCTGTGTATGCACCAGGATCACGGCAACAGTGTCGGCACCTGCGCCTCGGCCATCCAGCATGGCTTTACATCGGTGATGATGGACGGCTCGCTGAAGGCCGACGCCAAAACACCGGCTGATTACGATTACAATGTCGATGTCACCCGTCGCGTCGTTGAAATGGCCCATGCCTGCGGCGTCTCCGTCGAAGGTGAACTGGGCGTACTGGGCTCGCTCGAGACCGGCATGGGCGAAGCCGAGGACGGCCACGGCGCCGAAGGCGTGCTCGACCATTCGCAATTGCTCACCGACCCGGATCAGGCCGTCGATTTCGTCGCCAAGACCGGCGTGGACGCCCTGGCCATCGCCATGGGCACATCGCATGGCGCCTACAAGTTCACGCGCAAGCCGGATGGCGAAGTGCTGGCCATGAACGTCATCAGCGAAATTCACAAGCGTCTGCCCAATACCCACCTGGTCATGCACGGATCCTCGTCAGTGCCGCAGGAATTGCAGGATCACATCAACCAGTACGGCGGCGAAATTCCGCAAACCTGGGGCGTGCCGATCGAAGAGCTGCAAAAAGCCATCAAGATGGGCGTGCGCAAGATCAATATCGACACAGACCTGCGCCTGGCCATTACGGCGGGCATCCGCGAAACCTTCGCCAAGTCACCGTCGGTTTTCGATCCGCGTACCTACTTCAAACCGGCCTACGCCATGATGCAGAAGGTGTGCGAAGACCGTTTCGAACAGTTCGGCGCTGCCGGCAACGCCCCCAAGATCAAGCCGGTCGGTCTGTCGACCATGGTGCAGTTCTACCTGTAACGCGTTTCTGCCTCCCGCCTTGTCCGCTACAGTGTGGCGGACAAGGCCCCAGTCGCGACCATAGCGTCTGCCGGCCCGCATCTCAGGTCAACCGTGCGAGAGACAATTTGACTCTCAGTCCGGTTTGCGCTTGAACGCAGGCATCATGCTTATCCAGTTCAAACGCCGCTTTTCCATGGCCCACCGCTTGCGCTTCGACCAAAATTCGAAGTGCATGACACCGCATGGCCACAATGAATTCGTCGCGGTCAGCCTGCAAGCCAGGGCCGGCCGTGACGTGGCGTGGGGCAGCGCCAATTATGCCGCCAGTTTCGCCGACCTGAAACGCCAGTGGCATAAGTTCGTCGACGACAGCCTCGACCACGCATTTCAACTGGGCCATGACGATCCCATGCTCGGCTATTTTCAGCAGCATGAGCCTGAATTGCTGTCACGCCTGCTCGTCATCGCAGGCGATCCAACGACCGAAGCCGTGGCGACCGCCCTCTATATGAAGTTGAACGCCATACTGGCTGCCCATTTGCCCGATTTCGAGTGCGTGCGCTTCGAAATAGAAGAAACGCCGACCAATAGCGTGATCCTTACGCCGGCCGACATCGTTGCCTGCCCGATCCGGCTGGGCGAATGGTGTCACCGTGCTGATCTCAGCCTGAACGACCTGTTGCCGCCCTCAGCCTGGAGCGCCCTATGACGCTGTTGTCCCGCCGTGTCTTCGTTCGCGGTCTGCGTGTCGAGGCCGCCATCGGCATTTACGACCATGAACACGGCCGCACGCAACCACTGATCATCGATGCCGTTTTCGACATCGACACCCATGCGATCAATAGCCTTAAAGACACGCTCAACTATGAAATGGTCGGCCGCATAGGCCGCGACTTCATTGCACGCGGTCACATCAAGCTGGTCGAGACTCTGGCCGATGATATGGCGCGCACGATGGTTGTACTACCGCACGTCCAGCGCGTCGAAGTCACCATTGTCAAGCCTGAGGCGCTCAATGACGCCGAGCAGGCTGGCGTCTGTGTCATCCACACCAGGGACTAATAGGCATGACGGAACTGGCTTACAAAGAGCATCTGCGCCTGATGGCAACCTATAACAGCGTCATGAACGCCCGGCTGATCGCACTGCTCACTCCGGTGCCCGACGCCGATCTGCTGGCTGCACGCGGCGCCTTTTTTGGCTCGGTGTTAGGAACCCTGAACCATCTGATCGTCGCCGATCTCATATGGCTCAACCGCTTCCGCCCGCACCCGTTTGGTCATGTTCTTATGCCGCTGGACGCCCTGCCCAAGCCGGCGGTACTGGCCGACCTTCTCTATCCGACACTTGCCGAACTGGCGCCCGTCCGTGAAACTCTGGATGCTCTCTTCATCCGCTTCGTCGATCAACTGACCGACGCGGACATCGCCGCCCCGCTCACCTATCGCAATACCACCGGCCAGCCTTTTACCAAGACACTTGGCCTGGTGCTCAGCCATGTCTTTAATCACCAGACTCATCATCGCGGCCAGGTCACCACCTTGCTCAGCCAGATGGGATTGGATATCGGGGTCACGGACCTGGCGCCGCTGGTGCCGGATCTGACATAGAGTTCCAGGGCTATAAATACTGCTTTGCAGCATGAAATCCTGTGCTAGGTTCATCCTATCGTCACACGGATATAGCCATGACCACCAAGCCCCCCCCCGTCACCGCCAAGGATATAGGCAATGGTTTCAAGGCCTTCCTGGCTGATGAACGTTTCACAGCCTTTGTGAACTATGGCCTGCTGATGTTCACGGTCATGACCTTCGGGCTAAGCGCCATGGTCGCCCTGCTGGTCGCCAACTTCGTCGAAGACAAGGCGCCGGACTGGCTTAAAGGCCACTACACCTTTCAGAAACGCACCTTTTGGTATGCGATAGGCCCGGTCCTGTTAACGGCGGTCGCCTACACCTTCGTTCAGCGCCATGCCATTGCCAGCCCGGTCATCAACGTCGTGGTTCTTGGTCTGGTGCTCGCCTCGCTTGGCTATACCGTAGGACGCGCCATCATGGGCTTCAATCACCTGCTCCACAGCCGTCCCGTGCCAAACGCCACGACTTGGCTGGTCTGATCAGTCCGCTACATCGTCCGCAGGCTTGTTTGGGGCTCCGGCTTCTCCCGCCGGTCCACTCGACTTGCGGTCGCGCTTAACGCCCGCCATGTCGAACAGATTCATCTTAACCCCGTCATTGACCACATCACCGGGGACCTGACCCGCCTTGCAACCGCCCAGACGTTTCGAGGTCACCACGTAATTTGTGACACGGTTCAACTGATTGGTGCCAGTGGTCTGGGCTCGGACTTTCATATCGTAGGTCTGGTCTGAATCGATGGTGATAGAGCCCGAATATTCCGTGACCACACCCGGAACCATGGTGCATTCGGCCAATAGCCCCCATGTCCCGTTGTTTTCCATGCTAACAGTGCGACGTGTACAGGTGTCACCGGACAGATCGGTGCCAAGGACGCCAAGACGCCGGTCCGTATCGGCGTCTATGCAAATTTGCAATATCTGCGCCCCTCCGGCGCTACCTTGTTCCGTAACGCGCGTCTCCCATAATCCCGGCTGGCGGGCCGGCAGGGGGACGGAGGGCTTAGGCGCAACAACCGGGGCTGGCGGCGGTACAGGTGCAACCGGCGGTTCCGGCTTCTGGTGACATGCAGTCACTATAAACGCAGTGGCGACCATCGCCAGACGACTTAGTCTACCTGCAAAAGACGGCATAATCCGTTCCCCTGGGACATTCATCCCTACCGATCACTTCTGATCCACGCCCGCATCGCTTACCGTTTGTATAAACGTTATAACGATCCCTGAACCCTTTAAGAATAAGGGAATTAGCAGAGTTGTACCAGCGTTATAATGCAGTGAGCCGAAAATTTTCCCGCCAGACACGAAAAATGCCGGCGGTAAGGCCACCGGCACGTCCATTGTCCGGAGAAAATTTAGCGCTTTTTGGAAATAACCTGAAGGGTTTGCAGGGTACGCGGCAATTCGTCGGCCAGGCGCCGACAGATTTCGCGGGCACCTATGGAATAGACCTCACCGCCATCGGCAATTTCCATGGCCGCCTTGGCTGTGGCATCCAGCAGGACTTCGAATTCAGCGATCTGCTCACGCGCCAGCGCCCTCGCCTCTTCCTGAAGGCGACGTACCCGCTGAGTGCGGCTCTCACGAACCTGCGGCGTCGAGTCGTCAATGAAATTGGCCTTGTGGGTGACATGCGTCGGCAAACTCATGACCTTGTCGCCATCGATCACCTGACCGAGTGCGATTTCTTTCGAGCCCAACGCTATCTCCTTGGAGACAGGCGGCACCACATTCAATCTTGTCCTACGCATTTCAGCCATACCCCGAATTTGACGAACGCATCACAAAAAGTCGGAATAAGCATCCGTCCTCAGGGTTAATAAGCTGTTTAAACCGGTGTTTGACGTCCGGTTCCGAGCCTGTTCCTAAGCAGGTGCTGTCCACTACCTAAGGTCACCCTAAACCGTATAAAAATCCAGTGTGATTGTGGCGTGATTGCGTCCAACAATGCCGATTAATGCATAAGTGTGTGACGGATATAACACTTGATGGTTAATCACGCCCCTAAAACACGGCCTTAGGAGAAAATGGGTGAGAGGCTGATCGCGCAGTTGGCGTTGTGCTTCGCAAAACAGCCAACCTATCCGTCACTGAGCATGTCCTTGGCAAATTCGAGATCGAGCGTCTTAAGACGTTTGATCTCGTCACGCAAGCGCGCGGCCGTCTCGAATTCCAGATTACCTGCCGCTTCGCGCATCTTGGCCTCCAGATCGCGCAGCGTCGCCTGGAAATTGGAACCCAGGAACGGCTTGGAGTCCTTCTCAGACACGCCCATGGGAATCTGAACGCGGTCGCTCTTTTCATACGGGCTATCCAGAATATCCGCGATGCCGCGTTTCACCGATTCCGGCGTAATGCCATGCTCGGCATTGTATGCCATCTGCTTTTCGCGACGGCGGCTGGTTTCGGCCAGCGCCCGTTCCATCGACCCGGTTATCCGGTCGGCATACAGGATCACGCGACCGTCAATATTCCGGGCCGCACGACCGATCGTCTGGATAAGCGAAGTTTCCGACCGCAGGAAGCCCTCCTTGTCGGCGTCCAGGATGGCGACGAAGGCACATTCCGGGATATCGAGCCCCTCCCGTAGCAGGTTGATACCGATCAGCACATCGAAGGCCCCCAGGCGGAGATCGCGAATGATTTCGATGCGCTCCAGTGTGTCAATGTCCGAGTGCATGTATCGGACACGTATGCCCTGCTCATGCATATAGTCGGTCAGGTTTTCGGCCATCTTCTTGGTCAGAACCGTCACCAGCGAGCGGTAACCCTGCTTGGCGACTTCGCGCACCTCTGCGATAACATCATCAACCTGACTGAAATTGTCCTTATGCACAGGACGAATTTCGACTGGCGGATCGATCAGTCCGGTGGGGCGAATGACTTGCTCGGCAAACACACCTTGAGCGCGCTGCATCTCCCATGGACCGGGCGTCGCTGACACATAGATGGATTGCGGGCGCATGGCGTCCCACTCCTCGAACTTGAGCGGTCGATTATCCATGCAGGACGGCAGGCGGAAACCATACTCCGCCAGAATCGACTTACGCGCGAAGTCCCCGCGATACATGCCGCCAATCTGCGGCACCGACACGTGGCTTTCGTCGACGAACAAAAGGGCGTTGTCGGGCATATATTCGAAGAAGGTCGGCGGCGGCTCACCCGGTCCCCGACCGGTCAGGTAGCGACTGTAATTTTCGATACCGGCGCATGCCCCCGTCGCCTCCATCATCTCGATGTCGAATGTGGTGCGTTGCTCAAGCCGCTGGGCTTCCAGCAGCTTGCCTTCCGCATGCAATTGCTCCAACCGCTGCTTCAACTCAACCTTGATACGCGAGACCGCCTGATTGAGAGTGGGACGCGGCGTGACGTAGTGGGACGCAGCGTAGATGCGGACCTCTTTCAGTTCCTGCATCTTTTTGCCTGTCAGCGGATCGAATTCCTGAATCGACTCGATCTCATCGCCGAACATATTGATGCGCCAGGCGCGGTCTTCGTAGTGGGCGGGGTAGATTTCGATGACGTCGCCGCGCCGGCGGAACGTGCCGCGCTCAAAAGCCTGATCATTGCGCTTGTATTGCAAGGCGACCAGATCGGCGCGCAACTGCGCTTCATCGAGGATTTGACCGACCGTCAGATCGAACGTCATGGCGGTGTAGGTCTCGACCGAGCCGATACCATAGATGCACGATACCGACGCCACCACGATCACGTCATCGCGTTCCAGGATGGCGCGCGTGGCCGAATGGCGCATGCGGTCGATCTGTTCATTGATCGACGAATCCTTTTCGATGAAGGTGTCGGTGCGCGGGACATAGGCTTCGGGCTGGTAATAGTCGTAGTAGGAAACGAAATACTCGACCGCATTATCGGGAAAGAAGGCCTTGAACTCCGAATAGAGCTGTGCCGCCAGCGTCTTATTGTGCGCCAGGATCAGGGCCGGCCTTTGCGTCTGCTCAATGATCTTGGCCATTGTGAAGGTCTTGCCAGACCCGGTGACGCCCAGGAGCACCTGATCATGCTCGCGCGCCTTGATACCTTCCATAAGGTCCGCAATGGCCGTCGGCTGGTCACCTGCCGGCTCGTAAGGCGCAGCGAGGCGGAATCGCTTGCCGCCGTCCGACTTTTGCGGACGTTCGGGGCGATGCGGCACCCACGTCGCCGCCAAGGGCGCGAAGTCAGCCACAAACGCGCTGGAATTGTCGGAAACGCCGGAATTGTCGGGAGAACGTGTCATGAACACAACATAAGGAGAGGAGAATTTTTTGAAAGAGGGCGATAAAAACTTTTCGCGTCGGCAAAATCGTCCGCGCATCGCGGCAAGACCGACGTTATGCGACACTATAAGGTCAAAACCTGTCAGGAAGGACTAAAATCGGTGTGGATTCTCCGTTTGATTTCAGCCGGTTAAAAAAGGCTCACTGCCTTACGTTAACGGAAACTTCGCCGGAAATCTGTCAAAACGCCGCCTTAACGCTTCCTTAAATTAGGCTTTTCTGACTAAGAATTTAACTATAAAGAAATCGCAAATAATAAAATTTGAATGCGCCGTATAATGGATATCGCGAATACTTCGCTTTTCCTGTCAATAAAAAGATTCTAACCTGCCAGTAAGAAGTAGCATATTCTTGTATGTTCCATTCCGGGAATCGGCAACAACTCACCGCGTCAAAGCAATGCGCCCAATTTGACACATTTACGCCACATTTGGCCCCTAGATAGCGGCCTGCCCGGCGGGTCCTATCTGTCCTGCCGGCGTCAGTTTTCTGGCCTGCGACTTGCACGTAGCTTATCGCATCGCAACGCCGGAACGCTTCCCGGAGGGCACATTCCGCCCTTGTCACAGAGGACCAGATAGTCTTGGCTTCAACCTTAATCGCGCGCTATCGCATGCGCGCCCTCATGGCGGCGAGTTCTGTTGGCTTGTTGATTGGCGCGTCGATCGGCGCAGCCTGTCTGGGTAGCCACATGGCTCGCGACGGCAGCCGGCGCGCAGACGCCGCCCGTCTCATGATGGCAAGCCGCGACGGGACGATCAATACGGCCGCGCTCGACGCGTCGGGCGGCCAGATCGACCAGAGTGCGTGGAATATCTCGATGCGTTTTTCCGAATTCGGTGGTCACGGAACGGGCAATAGTGCCCTGGCCCAGAACCTGACCACAATGCGTATTTCAGATGACGTACGCGAGCAGAAGGGTTTACCGGACGACGCGCGCCCCAATGATGCCCGAATTGTGCGCGCCAGCCTGACCGCAGCCCCCGCGACCCCACTGTCCGTGCAGGCCGCCGCCGCGATGAATTTCAAGGCCGCTACACGCAGCGATGCCGATTGTCTGACCCAGGCTATCTATTATGAAGCGCGTGGCGAAGGTTCGGACGGTATGCGTGCCGTCGCCCAGGTCATACTGAACCGTGTCCGCCACCCGGCCTATCCGAAGTCGATCTGTGGCGTTGTGTATCAAGGCCTGCGTCAGGCGACCTGTCAGTTCAGCTTCGTTTGCAATGGCGCCATGAGTGCGCCGGTCGAGCGCTGGGCTTGGCGCCGCGCCCAGCAGGTTGCCGATGCCGCCCTCGGCGGCTACGTCATGAAGACGATCGGTACTGCCACCAGCTTCCACACCACCGGCGTCAATCCTGGCTGGTCTGGTACAATGGAACGCGTCACCCAGGTCGGCACCCATATATTCTATCAGTTTCATGGTCGCGGCGCGCGTATCGCCAGCAACGCCGACGGCGTGACACCGTCGTCCGAAGTGCCGCAATCCGGGGCGCCGGCCGCGACGCCGACCGAAATCAAGGCTGACGTGCAGACCACCGCCCTGCTCAACACGCTCTCACGCGCCCAGGCGAATGCCATGCCCGCAGCGGCGTCCACACGGCCTGTTCAGGTGGCGGCGCAGATACACGGTCGCTCTGCCCAGGAAATCGTTGCCGAGGTTTCCCTTCCCGCGCAAAAACCGGCCCCGGTCGCCGTTGCCAGCACTGCAACGCCAAAGGGCACTTCACAACAATAAGGCGATCTCACCTCCAAGAGACATGAACGCGCCGGTCCGCCGGCGCGTTTTCTTTTGCGCACCAGTGGCATTTGCCACATTTTCCGCACAGGTGTGAACGGCGTTAGGATTTCAACAACCTTAATCTGACAGGTTGCCCCAAAGGCTCATCCTAACCGTGAGTCGCGAGCGGCGCCCGGCGACCGCCTGCGATGCAACGGAACGGAGGTCTTCACCTCTTTATATCCTATTGAAAAGTTGTCAGGGGCCAATAATGACGAAAACTACCGCCGCGGGCGCCTCCCGCGGATTCCAGATTTCCAACTGGTCGTTCACCGCGAAATTCATGGCGCCGGCAGCGGTCGCTACCGCCCTGATGGCAATCCTGGCGGCAGGCTCGATCTATATCATGAACGGTCAGGGCCGCACGATCGACGACATCAATTTGAATGCGATCCCGAAGATCGTCGAAATCGCCGACATCAAGGCCGCGATCAAGGAAGAAAACGGCCGCCTATTCCGCGCCCTGACGATGAAGGCGACCGATCCGACCGCCAACGCATCGGGCGACGTCAATAAGGTCGCTCAGACCTTGGGCGACATCGCCGTTCGCGTCAAAAAAGATGCCGACCTGGCCACGGACGCCACGCAAAAGAAGCAACTGACCGATCTGGCCAAGGAAGTGAAGACCTACAAGGAAGCCGTCGAATTCGCCGGGTCCGTCATGGATGTGGACTTTGCCTCGGTCGGGCCGATGATGTCGCAGTTCGACGCCGGTTACGCCAAGATGTCTGAGCTGTCTGACAAGATCATTGGCGATACCGTCGCTTCCGCCAAGACAGCTGCCACCGACGCCAAGACTGCGCAAACAGCCGGCATCAGCTTCCTGACCATCTTCGCTGTCATCATGGCAGTCATTTCGGGCGGTATCGCCTATTTGTTCTCGCGCATTACCGTCACCGGCATCAATCGCATCGCCAAGACGACCGAGGAATTGGCCAATGGCAACCTCAATGTCGATATCAACGCCCTGGCCCGTCGCGACGAACTGAAGTCGGTCGTCGACAGCCTGAACGTCTTCAAGGCCAATACCGAAGAAAAGCAGCGCCTGTCAGCCATGGAAGCCGCCACGGCCAAGACCCGCGAAGAACGCGCACGCCAGATGTCGGAACTGGCCGAACGCTTCCGTCACGAAGCGCAGGACATGCTCGACGCGCTCGGCGCCGCCGCTTCGGATCTCGACGCCAATGGTCGTACCCTGCTGACCATCGCTCAGGAGAACGAGCGCCGGTCGCAATCGGCCGTCTCGTCCATCCGCAATTCGGCCGACAATGTTCAGAACGTCGCTTCGGCCACCACCGAGCTGTCAGCCTCTATCGGCGTGATCGGCGACCAGGCCGTCCGCTCCGTCGAAATCGCCGCCGAGGCCGTTTCGGAAGCTGACCGCACCAATGACTCGATGGCCGAACTGAGCCGCGCCGCCGATCAGATTGGTGAAGTCGTCGACCTCATCAACGCCATCGCCCAGCAAACCAACCTGCTGGCGCTCAATGCCACCATCGAATCGGCGCGTGCCGGCGAAGCGGGCAAGGGCTTCGCGGTTGTCGCGTCGGAAGTGAAGTCGCTGGCCCAGCAAACCGCCAAGGCCACGGATGAAATCCGCGATCGCATCAAGGATATTCAGGCCGCCGCCCAAAACGGCGTCAACGCCATTCGCGGCATCGGCGAAACCATCAAGCACATGAACGAAATCGCTTCGTCCATCGCCGATTCCGTGCACCAACAGGGCGATGCCACGAACGAAATCGCCCGCAACGTCAACGAAGCCTCAGACGGCACATCCATGGCGTCGTCGTCGGTATCTGAACTGTCCGCCTCGGCTGCAGATACAGAAAAAGCATCAACCGAAATGCTCGGCGCCGCCCAGCAACTGACCAAGCGGACCGACGCCATGAGCGAGAATATCCGTCGCTTCCTGTCGGAACTGACTGCGGCCTAAAGCCTGCGGGCGGTCCAGCACGGCCCTGCGGGGTCGCCCAATCGGCAAAAAAACGGAGGCGCCATATGGCGTCTCCGTTTTTTATTGCGCCGCACTATTTTTTACGCAACGCACCGTTGATTCATTTGAAATTAAAAGTTCACTGGCAAAACGACGTCAGCGGCCCACCTCCCCTTGCTGGCTGCGACACACCCTTCTGCGTAACTCTTTGAGTGAAAGTCTGCAAAATGCACACCTCTCCGAAAGCCCGCCTGCTGGCTGGCGCCCTCGCCCTCTCCTTCGCCGTCGTTTCCAGCCAAGCCTTCGCCGAATGCGATGAAGGCCAGGAAACTGTCGTTGGCAAGGCCATCGCCGCTGCCGCCGGCGCCAAGATATCGGCCGTCGTCCCTAGCCAGTCGAAGCAGATGGTCAACCTGGAAACCTGCGAAGTCGCCGGCAGCAATATGAGCGCCGACTTCAAGTTCAATGTCATCGGCGCCGATGGCCTTTACTGGATCACTGGCACGGCCAAGGTCGTGGGCGGCAAGGCCGATGTCAAAATCGGCGGCATGAGCCCGAACCTGGCGGCGGCATCTGCCAAGGCCGGCGTCAAGCTCGCCTCGAACTAAAAACGAAGAGCGCGGAAATTTCTTTCCGCGCTTTTTTGTGTTTATTTGGCCGAAACCGCCTGCGTTAACATTTGCCCGTGACGATCAAAGGGTTAAGCCACGCCGGCGTTAACTGATCTTAAGCAAGCCTTACCGTCTGATTTAACAGAATATTTTTCTATCCCTGCTATCTTCTCCTTACCCTGAAGAAACTCAAGGAGAGAAACAAATGATCAAGAAAACCCTTTTCGTTGCCGCCGCCATTATGGGCCTGTCGGCCGCAAGCGCCTTCGCCGCTCCCTGTTCGGAAGATCAGGAGTCGCAAGCCGGCATGCTGGCTGCGGGCGTCGGCAAGGCCGCCGTATCCAAGGTGATCGCCGTCACCGGCAAGCAGATGGTCAACATCGAAAGCTGCGAATTCCGCGCTGGCGCCTTCCAAGTCGATTACAAATACAACTTCCTCGCGGCTGACGGCCTGTACTGGGTCGAATTGTCAGCCAAG
Source organism: Asticcacaulis aquihabitans (assembly GCF_032490435.1). NCBI lineage: Bacteria > Pseudomonadati > Pseudomonadota > Alphaproteobacteria > Caulobacterales > Caulobacteraceae > Asticcacaulis > Asticcacaulis aquihabitans. Next base: position 718,881 of record NZ_JAVGWM010000003.1, on the reverse strand, counting down.
TTCAATTCGGATGGCTCTGGTGCGACCACCAAGGTGACCAAGTCCAGCCCGAACATGGCAGCTGCCGAAACCAAGGCCGGCGTCAAGCTCGCCTCAAACTGATCGGTGCCTACATACCCGGTCACATATCCTTGTGATATCAGGGAATAAAAAGACCCTCCGCGATCCAGTCGCGGAGGGTCTTTCATATGCGCATATTCAACGCCACCAACAGACTCGCTGGCGATGGAACAGGCCTATTTCCGGGGGATCGGTTTGAAATCCTGCGGACGACTGACAGCGCGCTCCTCACGGCTGCGCGGACTGCCGAACAGGCCTCCGAACAGAGCAAAAGAGGTCATGGCGTGTTGCTTCTTTTCTTGATCTTGCATGGTTTGCGTCTCCTTTTCCAAATGCAATGCGGACAAGAAGACGCGGCGCAGCTCGCAGGGGTTCTCACCCTCTCAGTCGTCGTCGCGTCGTGAGAACAATGTGCCACATTTTTTACGCAATGCAAGAATTAATCCGAACCCGGATCATAAAATTTTTTATAAAAACTATATAGCATTGATTTTAAAGATTTTTTTATGTCGTTCGGTTGCGTAAATTTATGATTTTTGACAAGAAAATTTCTCACTCCGGATTCATTTTAAAGCAACCCTATTCGGTTAGGATGATGTCAGGCTCAAAAAGAGTCCAGCCGGCGATCACCCGCCGGAGGTCCACGGAGTATGTCATATGCTAAAGTCAGTCATCGTTCTCGGCAGTGCCGTTTTCTGCGCTGTCCTGGTCGGAACGGGTATATTGTCCCTGGACGAGTCTTCGCCGCATCTGGAGTCTGCTCAGACCCTCTCAGCCCCCACACCTTCCGCTGACATTGCCTCGACGACGACCGACACACACGCAACGGCTATTCCGAAGTCCAGCGATGGACACTTCTGGGCTAACGCCACAGTCAATTCCCGTGCCGTACGTCTTCTGGTCGATACCGGAGCGACTGTCGTCGCCCTGACGCCGGCCGACGCCCAGCGCCTGGGCTTTGGCGGCAGCAGCCTGGTCTATGATAGGGAGGTCTCTACGGCCAACGGCAAGACAATGGCAGCCACAATTAATCTGACGACCGTGGGTATAGGCCAAAGCACGGTCCACAATGTCGAAGCCATGGTCATCAAGGACGGACTGACGACCTCCCTACTCGGCATGAGCTACCTTGGGCGCCTGTCACGAATCGAAGCCACCCGGTCGTCGCTTATCCTGCATCCCTAGATAAATCATAGGCTTCACGACGCGTTTCCACCGCCGCCTGGGCGTCACGCACCGCCAGGATTGCACGGTCAAGCACGTCCATCCCGGCGCCCGGACCAATAGAATCGACCGTCAGTATGCGCCGGAAAGCGCGCGCGCCGGGCAAGCCGTGCATCACGCCCAACATATGCCTTGTCATGTGGCTAAGGGGCGTTCCCGCCGCCAGTTGCGCCGCCATATAGGGACGATAGGCCTCAAGTGCCTCGAACGGCCCGACATCTGTCTCACCGCCGAAAAACAAACGGTCCACCTGACCCAGCAACGCCGGTTCATGATAGGCGACACGCCCCAGCATGACGCCGTCGACATGTGCCAGATGCGCCTGCGCCGCTTCCAGCGAGCCAATACCGCCATTCAACACAATAGTCAGATCCGGATGCGCCCGTTTCAGATCGTAGACCAGGCCGTAATCGAGCGGCGGTACGTCCCGGTTTTCCTTCGGTGACAGGCCTTTCAGCCATGCCTTGCGGGCATGGACGGCAAAAGAGGTAACACCGGCGGCCTGACATGCCTCGACCATGGCGAACAAGCTGTCACGTGGCTCCTGATCGTCGACACCGATACGGCACTTTACGGTGACCGGCAGGCGAGTGGCTTCGATCATGGCGCGCATGCAATCGGCGACAAGTTGCGGCTCCCGCATCAGACAGGCGCCGAACGCCCCGGACTGCACCCGGTCGGACGGACAGCCGCAATTCAGATTGACCTCGTCATATCCCCACTCTTCGGCGATCCGGGCGCATTGCGCCAATTCATCCGGATCGGACCCGCCAAGTTGCAAAGCCACCGGATGCTCGACCGGAGAATAGCCAAGCAAGCGTTCGCGATCGCCATGAATGACCGCCTTGGTCGTCACCATTTCCGTATAGAGCAAAGCATGACGCGACAATGTGCGGTGAAAGGCCCGACAATGCCGATCCGTCCAGTCCATCATGGGCGCTACGGAAAACTTTTCCGCTTTATATAATTGATTTAATTTCATAATTTTACAAAACGACGATCCAATCGTTAAATTGGACGCACTGATAACACAAGGCATCTAGATACACGAGTTCACTAGGATATGAAATGAACACCGCAATGAATTCCCAGTAATGGCGTGCCAACCTCTGGATTCTGGTACTAAGGCGCCACGGGATAGGGGGCACCATCGAACCGTTCGGCGTGATACCCTTTCTGCCCGATTGCGCGCATCAAGGGGCTGCGGAAATCCGCGTCGTGCGACAGGCAAGTCAGCACATGGCGAAAATCGTATTTCGGTTGCCACCCCAATGCCGCGCGGGCACGTGCATTGACGTACACACGGTCGATGCTGTCCACCATCTGCCAGCCTTGCCGGGTGAAAAGCGCCTCATAGTCCGGAAACAGGCGACGTACCACAGAGCGCGCGTCGGTGCGCAAAGCCGCCAAATCGCCTACGTCGAACGGCGTGGTGGCCGACACGATATAGCGGCCAAAACCGATCGTGGCCGCCCGCTCCACCGCCAGCAGGTGTGCCTGAACAGCATCTTCCACATCCAGCCGGCGATGGAGCAGCTCGTTCGCCTGCATATTGGCGGTCAAATAGGCTGTCCGCGCCATTGCATCGTCATCGGCTTCGGGAAAGAAGCGAGACGTTCTAAGGACCACCGTAGACAACCGATGCGTACGGGCGAACAGCTCACACAGAAGCTCCGCCGACAACTTTGTGGCGCCATAAATATTCTTGGGAACAGGCGTTACCTCTTCCGTAATCCACGCTGCCGGCTCACCTTCATCCGGTGTCAGGGCCGCGCCGAACGCGCTCGTCGTACTGGTAAAGACGAAGGCCTGCACACCGGCGGCAACTGCGCCTTCCAGCAAGACCAGCGTGCCCGTGACATTCGTATCCACGAACGCCTGTCGATCATGGGTCGCCACATGCGGTTTGTGTAGGGTCGCCGTATGGATGACAGCCCGGACACCCGCCATACTTTCGCGGACACACGCCCGGTCGGTAATTGATCCGGTAATATCCGTGAAATCCGACGGGTTCAGGTCCAGACCGCGAACGGCTTCGCCCCTGGCGCGCAGGGTGCGGACAATGGCTTCGCCCAAATGCCCCGCGCTTCCGGTAACCAGTATCGTCATGGTGTCCTCACCTTCGTTCCCTCATCTCAGCTCCGGCGAATAGAACCGGACCGGATCGCCATCAAGGCATAAATTATGCGTGCCCAATCTCGTAAATTGGCGCATAAGAAGCGCCGACGCGACGTCCGTCTTGACGTCGCCCTTTTTCGACTGAGGCCAAATGACCGTCGTAGCCGCCTACCTGTACCGCAACGGCCAGCGGGTCCGCGAAATCGCCATCAACGAAAAAGTCGACTGTGCCAATGACAAATCGGAATTTGTCTGGATCGGTATCGCCGACCCGACGGAAGACGAAATGGCCGTCCTTAAGGCCACCTATGACCTGCACCCACTGGCGATCGAAGATGCCCTGAATGGCGATCAGCTTCCCAAGGTGGACATCTACGGCGACCAGTTATTCGTGGTGGCGCGGACGGCTCACCTCGAAGACGGGCAGATAGAGTACGGTGAAACCTCCGTATTCCTCGGCCACAGCCATATAATCAGTGTACGGAACAGTTCGTCGCGCGCCCATACCACCCTGCGCAAGGACCTTGAAGCCGCTCCGACCTTGCTGACCCATGGCGTCGACTACATCCTCCACGCCGTCCTGGATTTCATTGTCGACGGCTATCTGCCGATCGTCGAGGCGATCGAAGAAGAAGTGCTGGCTATGGAACAGCACACGGTCGATAATTTCCTCGGCCGTGAGGAGATCACCCGTATCTTTACCCTTCGCCGCGAACTCATCCGCTTCCAGCGCGTATTGGTGCCGATGAGCGAAGTCGCGAACAAGCTGGTACGTATCAACCTGCCGTGCATCGACGATGAGGCAAAGCCCTATTTCAACGATGTGCTCGACCACGTCCGACGCGTTCAGACCATGGTCGACGATCTGCGCGAAGTGCTGACCTCCGTCTTCGAATTCAGCAACCTGCTGGAACAACAACGCACCGGCGTCATTACCCGGCAACTGGCGGCCTGGGCTGCAATCCTGGCCGTGCCCACCGCCATCGCCGGTATTTACGGCATGAATTTCGAGTACATGCCAGAACTGAAAGCCCCGTATGGCTATTTCGTTGTGCTGGGGGTGATCGTCGCCATTTGTGCCATTTTGTATACGCGGTTCAGACGGCTGCGCTGGCTCTGATCACCCCACGGCTGCTCTATTCCGGATTTTCCAGGCTGAATTGATCAGCGCTTTCGTCATAGGCGAAGGCTTCGGCATATCGCCCCCACTGGATGACGGTCTTCAGCGTCTTGTCGGCATAGTCTTCCGACATCAGGTCTTCCAGTTCATCCCGGAAACGCCGCGCCGGCGCCTTGCGGCTCGGACGGTCGTCAAGCACACGACGAATATGCGCCGCCAGGGGCACATAGTTGAGCAGGTGCTTGGCGAACAGGGTTTTACGCTGGTCAACATCGGAATCGACATAACGCTTTCCGGCCGGCAACAGCTTCAGATCGCCGCCTTCCAATTCGGCAAAACGCATCAGTTGGAGCACTTCGGCAATCGGAAACAGTTCGTCGGCTTCGTAATGCAGCGCGCTGGCCAATTCAGGCAGGTCGGCCTTGCCATTGTAAGGATCCGCCGAAATGGCCTCCATCAACCCGGCCAAGGTGTTGGTCGAGGTGCGCGGCAAAGCCATGCCGATACCCATGCCCGGGAACAGTCCTTCACGCGGCTGATCCGGCGTGGCACGCTGGGTCATGCGGGCATAGATGTCCTCCACCAAGGCGCGGAAAGCGGGCGACTGGCGATTGCGCGGCTGCGGCAGGGTGACGGTGATTTCCGCCACGACATGGCCGGGATTGCTGGAAAAGACCAGGATGCGATCACACATCAGCACCGCCTCCTCGATATTGTGGGTGACGATCAGGATGGAACGGATCGGCATACGGCCTTCGTACCATAGGTCGAGCAGGTCGGTGCGCAGCGTTTCGGCGGTCAGGACATCGAGCGCCGAAAATGGTTCATCCATCAGCAGGATAGACGGATCGACCACCAAGGCACGCGCCAGGCCGACCCGCTGGCGCATACCACCGGAGAGTTCCTTCGGATACGCGCTTTCGAACCCGTCGAGCCCGATCAGGTCGATGGCCGCCAGAGCGCGCTTACGCCGTTCCTCCTTGGGCACCCGCTTGGCCTCCAGGCCGACCTCGACATTTTCGAGCACGGTCAGCCAGGGAAACAGGGCAAAGCTCTGGAATACCATGCTGACCGTTGTCGGTCCGCAATCGGGAACGGGGGGAAAGCTCACCGTGCCTTCGGTTGGCGTGATCAGACCGGCTATGGATCGCAGCAGGGTTGACTTGCCGGAACCGGACCGACCAAGCAGGCCGACGATTTCATTGTCCTGCAAGGTCAGATCGACATTGTCCAGGACCAGGAGCCCGGAAGCGCCGGTCTTACCGTAAACGTGACGCACATTGCGAACTTCGACCAGCGGGCTGTTCGTACGGGGAAGAGATTTAACAATAGCCATGGGGAGGCTCCTCAACGCGACTAATTGATACGAAGGCGACGCTCGGCAAAGGCATACATCGGACGCCAGACGGAGCGATTGAAGGCGATAACGAACAGGCTCATCACGGCGATGCCGAGCGCCACGCGAGGGTAATCGCCCGCGCTGGTGGCATTGGCGATAAAGGCCCCAAGCCCGGCCGCTTCCAGGTGGCGGTTGCCCCAGGTCACGACCTCGGCGACGATGCTGGCATTCCAGCATCCGCCGGATGCCGTAAGGGCGCCGGTCACATAGTAAGGGAAGATGGCGGGTATGACGATCTGACGCCACCATTGCCAGTTCCGAATACCAAAGATACCCGCAACCTCTTTCATGTCGCCGGGAATGGCGCTGGCGCCGGCGATAACGTTAAACAGAATGTACCATTGCGTCCCCAAAATCATCAGCGGCGACAACCAGATATTCGGATCCAGCCGGAAGGCCACAATGGCCATGACAGCAAAAGGAAACAGCACATTCGCCGGAAAGGCGGCCAGGAACTGGGCGATCGGCTGAAGGCGTTGCGACCAGGCGGGACGCAAGCCGATCCACACCCCTATCGGCACCCAGATGAGCGTCGCCAGCGCAATCAGAACGACCACCCGCACCAGAGTCACCATCCCAAGACCGAAGGTCGTCACGACATCGCTCCAGGTCAGGTGCCGGGCGATGAAGCCGATCAACTGCCAGAGGGCAAAGGCACAGGCGACCAGAACCACAGCGATCCAGACAGCGTCAAGCGCGCGATCTGTCTTCGGGCTGAGCGTGACACGCACCCGCGGCACGGACGGGAGCCTCGACCACTCAAGGGCGGCAAGCTTGCGCAACGGCCAAAGCACGACATCGATCCCGGTCCGCAGAAACCGTGTCCGACGGATGAGGTCATGCACCCAGGATTTCGGCGCGGCCTGAGAGGCCGTCTGCTCGAAACGGAACTTGTCCGCCCAGGCCACGATGGGTCGAAAGACAAGCTGATCATAGAGCACGATCACCACGCCCATGGCCAGCACGCCCAGCCCGACGCTTTTGAAGTCTTCGCGCGCAATGGCCAAAGACAGCCACGACCCGATGCCCGGCAGGGTGACGGTGGTATTGCCAACCGTTATGGCTTCGGAGGCGACGACAAAGAACCAGCCGCCGGACATCGACATCATCATGTTCCATATCAGGCCTGGAATGGCATAGGGCAGTTCCAGGCGGACGAAGCGCCGCCAGGGCGAAAAGCCGAACTGGCGCGTAACTTCATCAAGGTCCGCCGGAAGGGTACGCAGGCTTTGATAGAAGCTGAACGCCATGTTCCAGGCTTGGCTGGTAAAGATGGCGAAAATGGCCGCACATTCGACACCAAGCTGGCTGAACGGAAACCAGCCCATGAACATGGTCACTGTGAAGCTTAAGAATCCGAGCACCGGAACCGATTGCAAAATATCGAGCGCCGGCACGATAATCAGTTCGGCCTTCCGGCTCTTGGCGGCCAGGGTCGCGACCGAAAAGGTGAACACCAAGGAAGCGGCAAGCGCCGCGAACATGCGAAGAGTCGTACGCAGGGCATATTCCGGCAGCCGCGCCGCGTCGAGGGTGACGGGATTTGTATGTAATTGCGCCAGCGGCGCGTCCATTTGTTCCGTGCCGTGGATGACCATGACGGTCAGTCCGGCCAAAAGGATGAAGGCCGCGAAATCGGCCCATGGCAGTCCGCCGCCTCTGCGCAGCATACGCACAAGCGGGCGGGCGCCTTTGGCATCTTCGAAAAAGAAGACCATGGCTCACCTTGAGATTTTGAGGCCGCATCGGCCAACTCAGGCAAGCCTAAGAAACCTTAAGCCAGACAGGTCGTCCGTTGCGGCGAATTAGATCGACTACTGTCGCTGGGCATGGGTTTGAGGTTCCGTTGAAATTGTCCGCATACCGGATCTAGGCCGGATCGAGGCCCAGAGCGAGGTATGTGCACAATCGGCTCCATAGTCCTCGTTATTGCCCCTGTCAAGGCGTTGTCGCTACTGAAAAAACACCCCTGGAAAAGCCCAAATTTCCGCCTTCGGACCAATTTGCCGAACCGCTGTTTTGGACACCGGCCACGCGTCAATTCTTTCAAGTTTGTCGTGAGATGTCAGCGGTGACGTTTGCGCGACTTAATAGGGCCTACGTGATTTTTCATGGTCCGCGCACATCAATCCGGAACCCCTTCATGCGCAAACACGCCCTTTTCACCGCCACGGCCATCGGTATCGTCATGAGCGGAAGCGCATTCGCCGACACAACCGTCTCAAGCGCCACCACCACGCCCCTGTCCACAAGCACGTCGGGCGACACGACAGTGACGTCGGACGGCACTATTACCCTGACCAGCGGCACGGCGATAACGGTGGACAGCAACAACAAACTGGATTTCGAGGGCAAGATCGCCATGTCCGGGTCCGATTCAAATTCGACCGGCATATTGATTACCGACGTCCCGAACCGCACGGCCGACCTTACCCTTACCGGCGCCATTACCGTTACCGACAATTACACCGCCTCGGACACGACCGGCGATGGCATAGTTGATGCCCCCTGGGCGGAAGGCACGGCGCGCTATGGTCTGCATTCGATTGGGACGTCTCCGTTCAAGGGCGACATAGACGTCACCAGCGCGGCCTCCTTCGACGTCGAGGGCAACCAGTCCTACGGCATCCGCTTCGAAAACCTGATCGACGGGGCCTTCACCTATGACGCCCCCATGACCCTGATCGGCGATCAATCGACCGGAATCGCGCTGGACAAGGGTGCGACCGGCAATGTCTACCTGTCCGGCTCGGTCAGTGTTTTGGGCGCGGACAGCTCGGCTATTACGCTAAAAGGCCCCGTCGGCGGTTCCTTGATCATTGACGGCACCTATTCCGGCACGGGATATTCCTCCACCTCCTCGTTGTCACAAACGGCGCTGGAGGCCCTGACGCCATCGCTTAACCTGCTCCAGTCCGGCCCCCTCGTCAGTATCGAGGGCAGCGTCGCCAACGGCATCCTGTTCAGTTCCACCGTCACCGACACGGTCGACAGCAATACGGACGAAGACGGCAACGGCCAGGTCGATTCCACCCAGACCACCGCCTCGCTGACGCAGTACGGCAGCGCACCGGCACTCAGCATAGGCTCGTCCAGCGGCGACATCTCCATCGGCGGCCTGACTTTCGCCAGCACGGCCATCAGCCCGCCAACCGTCAATTACGGCTTGCTGATCCGCGGGTCCGTCTCCGCGTACGGCATCTATTCCGGCGTTGACGCAACCGCCATCCGTATTGGCGGCACCGGCTATGGCGTCAATATCGCCAACGGCTTCGGCATTAAAGGTACAGTTTACGCCAGTGGCTACGGGGCCAACAGCACCGCTTTGTCGCTATTGTCGGGAACCACGACGCCGCGTCTGGACATCACTGGCACGGTCACCGCTGCCACCAGCACCGCTACAACATCGACAACGACCAACAACGTCACAACCTATTCTACAGCGGGAGACGGCACCACCGCCACCGCCTTGTCGATCGCATCCGGCGCCAGCCTGCCCACGGTAACCGTTGGCGAAAGCGCCGGAATTTATGCGACGACAACGGGGTCCACGGCGAATGCCACGGCAATCGTCGACAATTCCAACACCCTGACCACGATCACCAATGCCGGCAAGATCAGCGCCACGATCACCGCGACCGACAATAACGGCGATGGCACGACCGAAGCGATTACCGGCACCGCCATAGCCATAGATGCCCACAATAATACGGTCGGCCTGACCCTCACCCAAACGGATCCCGCGCCGGACGACGACACCATCGCCGCGCCCTATATCTACGGCAATATCCTGCTCGGATCGGGCGACGACCACATCTCGTCGTCCGGCGGCTACATCTACGGTAATATCGACTTCGGAGCAGGCACGGGCAGTTTCAGTTTGACCGACAAGGCGACGTTCCTCGGCAAACTGACCTCCGCCGGCGAGATCGCCATGAATGTCGACAGCGGTTCCAGCGCGGGGCTGCTGGCGGGCAGTTCAGCCAAGTTGTCCAGCCTGCATGTCGGTGGCGACGCCAGTCTGGCCCTGACCCTGTCTGTCAATGCCCCGACCTCGCCAATACTCACCAATTCAGGCACGGCGGTATTCGACGATGGCGCCAAGCTGTACCTGACGCTCGACAAATTGCTGAACACACCGACGGCCTTCACCGTCATGACGGGGTCGAGCATCAGTCTCGGCACCCTGTCCGGAGCTACGCTCGAAGGCTATATCCCCTATCTGTATCATGCCGATCTGGTGCTGAATAACAACAACACCGTCCTCTATGCCAACTTCCGCGTGAAGACCCAGGCGGAAGCGGGCTATTCGGACAACCAATACGCCGCCATGTCACCGGTTCTGGCCGTTGTCGCTCAGGACTCGGGCGCCCAGTCAGCGCTTTTGTCCCAGACCACGAAAACGGGCTTCGACCAGATTTATAACCAATATCTGCCCGACTACTCCGGGGAAAATATCATCACCCTGTCGCTCGGCGCCGCCGCTATCAACCGCTCGCTCAGCAACCTGACCTTCATCCCGGACAATAATGGCGGCCAATACTGGTTGCAGGAATATGGTTACTCGACCAACCGCCAGTATGGCGAAACCGCCGGTTTCAAATCGACGGCCTTCAGCTTCGCCGGTGGCCGCGAACATCAGGTCTACGGCAATCAGATGATCGGCACCTATCTGTCGCTCACCGGCTCGTCCCCCCGCGATACCTTCTCGGTTGGCGATGATATCATGAGCAGTTCCGACCTGACCATCGGCGCCTATTGGCGGATCAAGACCGGCGCCCTTAAGGCGTGGACCCATGCCGGCGCGGGCTATACCCAGTTCGACAGTACACGCACTCTGGTCGCCAGCACGGTTAGCCACACCGCCAAGGCCAAGTGGAACGGCTATTCCCTGAGCGCGGGTGCGGGAACGTCTTACGATATTCGGTTCGGCAAGCTGGGCATAACGCCCCAGGCCCTGATCGATTACTATCAGCTCAACGAAAATTCCCACTCGGAAAGCGGCGGCGGTGACTATTTCGATCTCGACATCGCCAAACGCAGCGGCCATCTGCTGAGTTCCACGGCCCTGGTCAATGTCAGCTATAATGGCGCCTTCCTGAAGCCCGAGATCTGGGCCGGATACAAGCAGAACATATCCGCCGATCTCCCCGAAACCATCGCCAATTTTGTCGGCGGCGACAGTTTCACCCTCAGTGGCGGCCATATCCAGGGCGGCGGGCCGGTAGCTGGTTTCCGCATTTCAACGGAAAATCCCTACAGCTACTTCGCCCTGGAAGCGCAATACGAACAGATGCCCAGCTATACCAACACCTCGGTGTCCCTGCGGACGCGGTTTCAGTTCTGATACCCGCCGCCTAATGCCTGATACAGGGTAATGGTGGCATTGAGACGGTCTGAGCGGGCCTGGATTAGCAGCAGCTCGGTTTGCAACAGGGCACGCTGGGCATCGATCTGCTCCAGGTAAGGTGAATAGCCGGCGCCAAAGCGTTTTTGCGCCATGCTGTAGGTCTGCGCCAATGCATCGCGTTGCCGGACCAGCACGGCCTCCTGTTGACCTAGCCCATCCACCGCCGCCAAACCGTCCTCGACTTCACGAAAGGCATTGAGCGCCGTTTTGCGGTAGGCGAAGGCGGCCTGATCGCGCCTTGACGCTGCCGCATCGGCATTGGCGGTCAGGCGGCCGCCTTGGAAAAGTGGCTGGAGGACGCTGCCGCCGAGCGAAAACACATCGTAGTTGCGGGGCAGAAGATCGGAACCGACCACACCGCCCGATGCCGTCAGATTAAAGACGGGCAGAAACGCCGCGCGCGCGACGTCCAGCGACCGGTCCGCCGCCGCCAGTTGCGCCTCTGCCTGAGCGATATCCGGCCGACGGCGCAGAAGTTGCGACGGCAGGGATACCGGCACGGATGGTGGCGTCAAAGCATCGAAGGCCGCGCCGCGTTCGATCACCCGCGGGTTATCGCCCAACAGCAGACTGAGCGCGTCTTCCTGACGACGGATCGCCAGCTCGGTCACCGGAATCAACTGGGCCGCTGCCTGATATTCGGCGTCCGCCTGCTCCAGTTCAAGCCGTGGACTATAGCCGGTTTGGGCGCGATGCCGCGCCGAGGCCAGCGCTTTTTCCCGTGTTGCCAGGGTATCCCTGAGCAGGGTCAGGCGGGCATCCAGGCCGCGCAGGGTGACATAGCCGCTGGCCGTTGCGGCCGCGACGCTCAAACGCACCGCTTCACGATTGGCCTCGGAACCCGCAAGCGCCGCGCGGGCGGCCGCGGAGGCATTACGTAGACGGCCGAACAGATCAACCTCGTAAGAGACCTGCAACCCGGCCTGTCCAGCCGTCTGGGTCACCGGCAATCCGGTCGCCGCACTCAGAGCGCGGGCGTATGACCCTCCGGCGTTGGCCCCAACCGTCGGCAAAAGCGCGCCTTCGCTGATGCGGAACTGGGCGCGCGCCTCTTCGACCCGTGCCGCTGCTATGGCAATGTCCGTATTGTTGGCAAGAGCCGTTTCGACCAACCTGTCCAGAACCGGATCGTTGAAGCCTCGCCACCAATCGGGCGAAAGCATCCCCTCCCCAGCCTGCCCGCGCCAGTGCGCCGGTGGGGTCAGCGATGCGGCAACGGGCGCGACCTGACGCGGTCCGGCACAACCACCCACCGTCACGGCCACCAGGCCGATAGCCACACACCCAAAGATATGGCGATTCATGGCATGGCGCGCGTATTGACACGCGCCTCCACCGACATGCCGGGCCGCAGGCGACGCGCCAGATCCTGATTGGGGTCGATACGGATGCGGACGCCGATGCGCTGCGGAATCTTGACGAAGTTGCCGGTGCCGTTGTCGGGACGGATCGCGGCAAATTCCGAGCCCGCCGCCGGTGACAGGCGTTCGATATGCCCGGTCAATCGGCTGCCGCCCAAAGCATCGACCGTCATAGTCACTGGCTGACCTATAGCCATGCGCGCCGTCTGGGCCTCCTTGAAATTGGCGATGACCCAGCGGTCAGGCGGAACCAATCCGAGCAGTTGCGTGCCGTTCGTCACATATTGGCCCTTGCGCACGCCGATTTCGCCGAGTTGCCCGCCTTCCGGTGCGCGGATCAGCGTATTGCCCAGATCGATCTCAGCCAGTTGCACTTGCGCTCGCGCGGCCTCGACCTGCGCTTCCAGGCCGCCACGGCCGACCTCAACGGTTCGCACATCCTGCTGGCCGATTTCGCCTGCGGCCTGGGCCTGACGAACTTGCGCCTCTGCCGCACGCAGAGCGGCCAGGGTCGAATCGCGCTCGCGTATCGACACCGATCCATCGCTAACCAGTTCATCGACGCGGCGCATGTCGGCCTGGGCCCGCAGCAATTGCGCCTGAGCGGCAGCGATGGCCGCCGCCTGGCTTTGCAACGCTGCGCCCCGTGACGCCCGCGCCTGGGCTGAATTGGCCAGGCTGGCTTCGGCAGCCGCTAGGTTGGCCCGCGCCGCCGCGACACGCTGCTCGTAAATGCGGTCGTCGATTCGCGCCAGAATCTGCCCCGGCTGCACCGTCTCGTAATCTTTGACAAGCACCTCGGTGACATAGCCGCTGACCTGCGGCGCGATGATGACGGTCCGCCCCCGCACATAGGCATTCTGAGTCACTTCACTACCGCTGCTGAACGGCGGCAGATGCCACGCCCACAGGATTAGGAAGACGCCGGCAATCCCCAGGGCGAGGAGTACGATGGTGAAGAGTGTCGCGCGCTGCGGCGGCTGCCACATTGGGCGCGGCGTTGCGGTATCGTCAGAAGGGGGCGGCGTTTCGGCGGCCGCCGGGGCGGGCGTCTGATCACTCATGCATGGGCTTTCTGCATATGGAACATGATGAAATATCTCAGGAAGCGGGCTGTCCGGCGCCGGTGCGGCCGGTCACGCGGTTGAAAATGATAGCGTAGCCAATGTAGGCAGCGGTCAGGATGGCCAGCACCATGACCAGTCGCGACACATCGTTAAAGGCGGCGATATTGGCTTCGCGTGTCACGATGCCATTGAGTGAGGTGATGCCACCGGCAATGCGCGCCATGACCTGGGGGTCACTGGCCAGCAGATGGCTGTCGAGCGATAAGGCGTGGGCACGCGTCTGCATGACCTGGTAGCTGCCGAGCAATGCCGCCCCAGCCAGGCCGCCAATATTCTGCGACAGGTTGAAAATGACGGAAAAGCTGACGATGAAGCCGCCACCCTGGCGGATGACCTTGCCAAAGCCGTATAACAGAGCCGGTCCGATGAAGAAGGTTGATCCGAACGCCAGCAATGCCTGCGAGAGGTAGAGTTGCGGTGGCCGGGTCAGGGAGGAGGCGAAGCTGTCGAGCCACGCCCCCAGCGCGATAATCAACGCCGCTGACATAACCAGATACGGAATCCGGTTGGGCTTGAGCAGGACCGCGCTGGCCACGGTACCAGCGACCATGGCAATAAGGACGATGAAGAACAGACCGTGCAGCTGGTCATTGTTGAGCCCACCAATCGTCAGCAAGCCGATGGACCCGAACGTCTGCTCGGTTAGGGCCAGCCGAACCAGCATCGCCACCATGCAAAACCGGAAGATGTCCAGACTGCCGATCCAGCGTAGTTGCAGCAATGGGTTGCGACGCAGGTGCTCAGTCAGGATCACGCCGACGAACAGGATAACCGTCGCCACCAGCGCCCAGCCCAGCCAGGGCGTATCAGTCCACCACAGATAACGCCCAAGCGTAAGGACGGCAGACAGGAGCAACATAGCCGGCAGAAACAGGACCATGGTCAACATGTCGAGCGGTTCGAACGATTTGACCTTATCCGTCGGGGGCAAGGGCAACAGGTTTGACGCCGCCAGCGCCAGGAAGGCCAATCCCAGTTCCATCAGATGTATGGTCCTCATGCCGTCGAGACCAAGCGCTTCGACCGGCATAAGGCGCGCAAGCGGCGTGGCCAGTTGCGGCAAGCCGACGGCGATGATCAGGGCCAACGGCCGTATCTTTGCTGGAAAGGCTTGAAGGAGGTTGTAGATGGTCAGGGTGGACAGACCGGCCGCCAGAAATCCGGCCGCGGCGCGGGAAATGACCGCCATGGTAAAGGTCGGCCAGAACAGTTGCACAAAAACCAGAGCGATATAGGGGGCCAAGAGAACGTGGATGACCGGCTGAACGCCGAAACGCATTCGCGCCTTGATAATCAGCAGGTTCGAGGAGGCATTGAAGGCGACATATACGACAGTCAGCCAGGAAATATCCACCTGGGTGACGCCGAGCGCACCGGCAAGAGACGGACCGTTGACGCTTATAGCGGCGTTGCTGAGGGAAGCCGCCATGGCCATGATGACGGCGATCGCGGCATATCCAAAACGCCGGGCAGTCGGATGCGCCGGCGAATAGGGCGACCCGGGCAGGGTGGGCCGTTCGTGGGAGGCAAATTCGTAGGCCGACGCGCCGTCAGGCGGCATGTGGCGCATCCCAACAAACGAAAACAGACAGGGCAGCCTCCTCAGATTGACCGATACCTGATGATTAAGGTGACGAATATAAATAAAAAATAAGAAATGTTCCCGGCATTTTGGGCAAAAAAAAGCCGCGCTCTACGGCGCGGCCAGTTTACAGGGAGGAAACGCCCAGGAAGGGCATCAGCGCCAGGAAGGCACCGAACAAGAGCAATTTATGACGCAGCGCAGCAAATTTCAAGAGGGCAATAGCCCAGAATTGTAACAACATTAACGAATATTGCAGCAATTCGTGATCATTCCCGAATTCCAGGGCATTGGTTCTTAGGATACGCCCGCCGAACCACATCGAGACCCGTCAAACGCGCTAAACGACATGTAATCGTCGGGCCTGGACGTCAATAACCATGGCCTGCTCCGGCGGCAGCGTGCGAAATACGTGGCCGTTGCCGTACAGCAAGCCCGTCAGGCAGACCGCCGCATCATACAACGCCGCCGTCCGGTCATGGCCCAATACCCAGCGCGCATGGGCACAAAAGCGGGCTTCGTCACGCGCCTGGGCCGCCGCGAACAACGCCATCAGGCTGGTTTCATCACGCGTCAGATGAATATGACCCGGCCGCGCCAAGGTAATCGGCCGTTCCCCCTTTGCCAGGGCCAATAACACGCCCTCGAATGCCTGAGCGCCCTCCGCGTTGCGGCGGCCAAAGGCATGACAGAATTCGCGGTGGATCATACGGCATTCCGGTGCACAGGCGACGGCGGTTCGCAGGACCCAGGTGATAAAATGTTCCGCATAGCTGAGGGTGCGTATATCGATCGGTGCGACATCAGACATATCAGGCTCACAGGAATTATTTGCGAATAATTCTCATTAGCACTACATTGCGTCGGCATCAATCCTATTTTGAAAGCCGACCGATGACGCTAATTCCGGAACCTACACTGGACGAATTGCTGGCTGACCCCATGGTGCATCTGATGATGCGCAGCGATGGCCTGACTCGCACCGTGGTGCGCCAGATCATGGAAGACGCGCGAAGCGCCTTGAGTTCGAGGCTCAAGCCTAAACCTAGACCTAAGCCTTGAAGACCTGACGGCGGGTCATAGCGGATGTGTCTTTTAGAGAACGTGGAAAAGGAGATCGTTGACGCGATTTTCAGCATCCTTCAATGCACGGTCCACCGTCTTGTGACCGGTAATGGCCGAAGCCAATTCATCGCCGATTATGTCCCGCACCGCGAACTGACGCTCGATGCCGGGAGGCAGGGTTTCGCCTGTGCGCGCCAGGGTGACAATCTCGCTCCGGTGCGGCAAATTCAGATACTTGGCGCTGGCGGCGACATCGGCCTGGGTCGTCAGGTGTCCAGTCCGCGACCAGTCAAAGTCATGCATCTGCAAGAACTTCATCAGCCTGAAAACCGCCGCGCGCTGGGCGGGTGTGCGCTCTCGCCTGGGCATGACCCAGGCGTGACCGTCGACATAGGCGATCTGATCGGTGCTGCCGTATAACATGGGATAGGGTTTGACCGTATAGCCATGATAAAGCGGCCGCCCCGGTGTATTGGCTTCGGCATTGAAGGTGCCGATCATCCAGGTTCCCACCAGACAGATACCGCCCTGCCCGTTCAGGAAGCCGGCCATCGCAGCGGGATAGTCCTGGCCCGGCGCCATCAGGCCCTCGGCGTAGATTTGACGGAACAGATCCACCACGCGATGTGCCTGCGGCGTATCGATGTGAATATGGCGCGGATCGGTGAAGAAGACAGCCTTCTGGTCGAGCAGATAGGTGTACAGGTCGAGCGTAAGGGCGGCACGTTCATTATCCGTCGGCTGCAACAGATAGGGTAGTCCCGTTCGCGCCTTGAATTGCCGCGCCTGGGCCAGCAACTCCTCCGGCGAATGTGGCAGGATCGGTTCTCCGTCCTTCACCAGACCCGCCCTGGTCATCAGGTTCATATTGATGTGCCAAAGCTGCGTCCAGTTATCGAAGGGCATGCCATAGACCTGCCCATTGATGGTCACACCGTTGCGCGCCGCCGGCGTAAAGTTGCCGACGTCCAGCCCGATGGCCTTGAAATCGGCATCGAGCGGCTCGATCAGGTGGCGAGAGGCAAAATCCGGCAGGGTCGACATGTGCATGACGACAATATCGGGGGGATCACCGGCGGCATACTGTGCCGACAACTGGTCATAGCCGGGCCAGGGTGCGATATTGACCGATAAAAGGATATCGGGATTTTCCTTTTCAAAAGCATCCAGTAGGCCAGTCACCACTTCGCATTCGCCATCGGGATTGGCAATCGGCGCCTGACCGTGCGGGACATTGGCGCGACACTCGCCGAATATGCGCTGAACGGTGATATGGGTGCGATCGTCCCTGGCGTGACAGGCGGTCAGCGCGAGCAGGATAAAAACGGTCAGGACGCGCATCTTCATCGGATCGCCGCTCCCGATACCGCGCGAACAATATACTTCTGGAAAATGATGTAGACGATCAGGATGGGCACTGCGGCGAAAACCGCCTGGGTCATCAGGTAGCCGAGTCCCGAGGTCTGGGCAAAGTTAATCTGCGACGCAGATAGACCAACTGTCAGGGTGAACATGTCGGGCCGCGTCGCCGAAATCAGCGGCCACCAATAGTCGTTCCAGGACGCCAGGAAGGTGAAGATGCCGAGCGTCGCCTGAGCCGGTATGGTGAGCGGCAACAGGACCTTCCAGAAAACTTTCAGGCGCGACGCATTGTCGAGCATGGCCGCCTCATCGAGTTCCTTGGGAATGGCACGGAAATACTGTGTCATCAGGAACACCCCGAAAGGGGCCGCCAGCCCGGGCAGGATAAGGCCGGGATAGGAGTTGTGCAGGTGCAGGGCTGTGAATAGCTGATGACGAGTAATGATCACCGCCTGCTCGGGAATGGCCAGCCCGAACAGCACGAAAAGGAACAACTTGTCGCGCCCGGGGAAATCGAGGCGGGCAAAACCGTATCCCGCCAGGGACGACAGGATCAGCACCCCAATCGTCGTCAGGCCGGACACGATCACCGAATTCATCAGCCAACGGAAGACGCCGGAATTGCGCACGATCGCTTGATAATTTTCCAGGGTGTAGGGACCGTGAAAGGCGTTCGCCGTCGAATGCAGCAAATCCCCGTTCGATTTCAGTGACAACAGCAAAGTCCACATCAGCGGACTCAGCATGATAAAGCCGAGCACGACCAGAAGCGCCAGCGCGCCGGCGTCGCCGATAGGTTTCGACGCGACGGGAGTCATGATGTCGCTCCCTTCGTGGCCTTGAGTGTCGCACGCTGGCGCGTCA
The DNA here is from genome assembly GCF_032490435.1 of Asticcacaulis aquihabitans. Taxonomy (NCBI): domain Bacteria; kingdom Pseudomonadati; phylum Pseudomonadota; class Alphaproteobacteria; order Caulobacterales; family Caulobacteraceae; genus Asticcacaulis; species Asticcacaulis aquihabitans. The sequence continues at coordinate 700,189 of NZ_JAVGWM010000003.1, read as the reverse complement.
CCAGATACTGCGCCACCGTGGCGATGAGGATGATGGCGAAGAGAATCTGTGACGCGGCAGCGGCATAACCGATATCCCAACGGCGGAAACCGATCTCGAAAATAAACAGCACGATCGACCGGGAAGCACCATTCGGGCCGCCCTGGGTGATCAGTTGCGGCTGTCCGAACAGCTGGAATTGCAGGACGCACTGGAAGATGGCGACCAAGATGACCGTGCGGCTGACACTCGGCAGGGTGATCGACCACAAAGTGCGAAACCACGAGGCATTATCGAGCGCAGCGGCTTCATAGATGTCCTTTGGGACCTGCTGAAGCGCTGACAGATATAGCATCATCGGCAGGCCGAGGCACCACCAGACGGTGATAATCGCCATAGATATCATCACGAGGCGCGGATCGCTGAGGAAAGGAATGGCGCCAGCGCCGAACAGGGCGCGGATGTTCGCCACCAGCCCGCCATCGGCCATGAGGATCATGCGCCAGATCAGGGTGACAATGGTCACGGACAGCACCGAAGACGAAAAGAAAACGCCGCGAAAAAAGGCCGCGACCCGTGTTGTGCGATTAAGCAGAAGCGCCAGGAACAGCGGGACAACGGTCAGGGGCGGCACGGTAAGCAGCACGAAATAAAAGGTATTGGCGACGCTTTGCCGGAAAACGGCGTCGCGCAGCAGGCGGCTGAAATTTTCCAGCCCGACAAATTCGCCACCCCCGAACAGGTCTGCCTTGAACAGGCTGAGCCCCATGCCCGCCAACAAGGGATAGACCAGCAGGCAGACATAGACGGCCAGGAACGGTGCCACGAATAGGGCGTTGGACCACCGCGTCTTTTTGCGGTTAGCAATCATTCCGTGGCGTCCGTGTGATAAGCTGTGCCGTTACCATCGAAAATGTGGGCGGTGCCAGCATCGATGTTTAGACCGACCGTATCGCCCATGCGGACCTTGCTGATACCCGCGTCTTCGGCGGTCATTGGCGTCCCATCGGCCAGCTTCGTGTAGACCAGGGTGCGCTCACCCAGCCGTTCGACAAATTCGACCTGCGCATCCAGATCACCCGCCCCGGGTGCCACGACGGCTACGGTTTCCGGACGTAAGCCGACGCGCCAATGCGTCGATTGCGGTAACCCGGAGGCGCCTACGCGCGTCGCGACCGCCCGGCCGCCCAGACGCGCGACGACGAAACCGCCGGATTCGCCGATTTCGGTCTTGAGAATATTCATCGGCGGCGAGCCGACAAAACCTGCGACAAAGATGTTGGCCGGCCGTGCATAGACGTCCATCGGCGTGCCGACCTGCTGAATGCGCCGGTCATTCACCACCACGATGCGGTCGGCCAGAGTCATGGCCTCGACCTGATCGTGCGTCACAAGGATCATGGTGGCCTTTAGCCGGCGGCGCAATTGCGCCAGTTCCAGCCGGGTGCGCATGCGTAAGGCCGCGTCGAGATTCGACAAGGGTTCATCGAACAGGAACAGGTCCGGATTTTTAACGATAGCGCGGCCAATGGCAACGCGCTGCTTCTGGCCGCCGGACAACTCCTCCGGCTTTCGGTCTAGATAGTCGGACAGCTCCAGGATGCGGGCGGCCTCATCGATACGGCGGACGATTTCGACCTTGTCCACGCCTATGTTCTTAAGGCCGAACGCCATATTGTCGGCAACGGTCATATGCGGATAGAGGGCATAGTGCTGGAAGACCATGGCGACGCCGCGCGCACCAGGCGCCAGGGTATCGACGCGACGATCCCCAATGTGGATCTCACCGGCATCGACATCCTCAAGCCCGGCGATCATGCGCAGAAGGGTCGATTTTCCGCAGCCCGAAGGCCCCAAGAATGCAACGCATTCGTTCGGTTCGACAGTCAATGAAATGTCTTCGAGCACCGAAACCGGGCCGTAGGCCTTGCTGACGTTCTTAATCGCGATGCCGCTCACACGCCTACCCTCAATAATCACAGTCCACGGCAACCACGCGGACGCCGCCCGACGATGACCTCTTTGATGTGATTAGCGGCGAACCTGCACAGGAGTCCACCCTACCGCCCTGTTTCTCTGGAAGCGCCTTTTTGGCTTTTTACTCAGACAAAATGAGGCCTAACACCTAAGTTCGCCGTCGGCAACCGAGGTCAAAATCGGCGTTTCCGCTGGAACGATACGTGATATCGCATTAATGACAAGGTGATAGATTCTTTTCAGGACAGGCCATGTCAACCATTCAGGATGTCGCGAAACTGGCGGGCGTATCGACCGCGACGGTTTCGCGCGTGCTCAATGGCTATGCGCACGTCTCCCCGCCTGTGCTGGAAAAGGTTGTGGGGGCCATTGAGCAACTGGGCTACGAACCCAACCAGATGGCTAAGTCGCTGCGAACGTTGAAGACGTCCCGCATCATCGTCACCGTACCGGACATCGCCAATCCGTTCTTCGCCAACATCATTCGCGGCGTCGAAGAGGCGGCCCAAGTTGCCGGCTATACGGTCCTGCTCGGCGACGTCGGCTCCACCCCGGACAGCGAAGAGGCCTATGCCGGGCTGCTCCGCCGTAAGGAAGCCGACGGCATGATTTTCCTGGGCCATACCCTGCCCGCGTCGTTGAACGACCTCATCGCCCGCAAAGGCGCCGCCGCCCCGGTGGTCAATGGCTGCGAATTCAGCGCCGACTTGGCCGTGTCCAGCGTCCATATCGACAATGCCGGCGCCGCCCGCGAAGCCATGGATTACCTTTACGCGCTTGGGCATCGCCGTATCGGCATCATCACCGGCGATTTGCGCAGCCCAATCAGCCGCGACCGTTTGCAAGGCGTCAATGACAGCGCGCGAACCCATGGGCGGGCCTCAGACCTGACCATTGTGACCGGCGACTATTCGATCGAATCCGGCGTCGAACTGGCGGCACGGTTGGCCGGGCTGGCGACGCGCCCTACGGCCATATTCTGTTTTTCGGACGATATGGCGTTTGGCGCTCTGCATGCCTTGCGTCAGGCGGGACTGAATTGTCCCGGTGATGTATCCGTCGTCGGATTCGACGATGTCCGCCTGGCGCAGTTCGGCGCGCCGACGCTTACCACCATTCGCCAGCCGATGCGCGAAATCGGCGCCCGAACCGTGGAGTTGCTGATCGGTATAATCGAAAACGGCGTGACCGAACGGATCAATATAACGCTCGATCACAAGCTTATCATACGCGACAGCACGGCACCCCCCAAGCCTTAAGCGTAGGGTTCCAGTTGCAACGAGGTCAGCAGGGCATTCAGGTGCGCCATGGCCTCATCGCTCGGGCCAGGATAGTCTCCTATGATGGGATTTTCAGGCGCCATTCCGGCCGCCGCCAGATTGTCCGGCATCGAATAATAGCCGAAGATCGTCATCACCCGGAACCAGCCGAAGGCGTCGCCCGCCGCCTTCGGGACGTTGCCGTAGGCCAGAACCGCCTCGATAAGATGCTGCTGATCAATGCGCGACGATGACACGAAATCCGTTGCGCCGCTCAGCCGGCTTTGGGCATCGAGCCACAGCATAAGCGACAGAAGCTGTGGCCGGTCCTTTTGCTGATCCGGGTAAGGTGCGCTGATCCATTCATCGAAGAAGGCCGCGATATCGCATTCGCCCGCGCCTCTGGACACATCGTCGGCCGGCAACAACCAGTCACCCAGCGTGTTGATGAGCCGCCTGTGCGCTGGCGCCAGGGTCAGCGGCCATGGCGCGGTCGGGTTCATTGTGTCCGGATCAGTGCCATAGCCGGGTCCGGTAATCGGCGCCAGCGTCACCACAGGCCAAGGGGACACCTGTGCTAGGCTGGCTCCGCTGGGCTCAAGATTGGCGGGCACCTGGGCGAACGCCGCATCGGCCAGCAGGCCCGACGCGCTGGCCGCCATCATCCATCTCAGACTGTCGCGACGCGAAATCATGCCAGGCCTCCCGTCTTGAGTTCTGCCGCCAGATGCTCGCTGGACCTCATCGCCAGCGCCATGATGGTCAGCGTCAGGTTCTTATGCGGATTTGAGGCGAAGACCGAGCCGTCATGAAGGCGCAGATTGGGCACCTCCCAGGTCCGGTGCCATTGATCGGTCACAGAGGTGCGTGGATCGGCGCCCATGCGCGCCACGCCGGCTTCGTGGATAATCTCGCCGCCCGCCTTGATCGCCGCTTCAGGGGACTCGTCAGGCTGGGTAACAATGCCGCCAAGGCGGCTGAATATCGCCCGTGCCGTGCGCTGGCCATGGGCGATCTGGTTATATTCGGCCTGGGTCCATTGCCAATGGAATTTCAGAACCGGAATGCCGAAACGGTCGGTCACTGCCGGATCGATTTCGGCGTAGCAGCCATCATTGCGCACCATTTCCCCGCGCAGGCTGAGGTGCAGGGTCGTACCCTTCACATTTCGGACAGCCCGTTTGAGATCGCTGCCGTACAGGCGTGGCAGGCTCCAGATTTCCTGGCCCATGCCGGGCGCGCCAAACCGGCCACCGATTTCGAAATGATAGCCGCGCGGGAAGTCGAGCTGACCCGCCTGCTGTGCCTTGTACAACCACCACGGAATGTACATGTGGGCGAAATTGATGCCGAATTCGTTGTAGTAGGGGCGGCCGGCCAAACCGGGAATGACGGCTTCTATGTGCGCGCCCGTCGTGTCGGTCAGATTACGACCGACCTGGCCGGACCCGTTGGCCAGTCCGTTCGGCTGAGCCGCCGTTTTCGAATTGAGCAGCAGGCGCGCGGTTTCGCACGCCGAGGCCGCGAGTATGACCGCCCGGGCACGCACGATATGGCGTTGTCCCGTTTTGCGATCAACATATTCGACGCCATCCGCCTTGCGCTCATTGGACAGGACAACACGCGACACCATAGCGTCCGTGACGACCTTTAGCCGTCCCGTCGCCTTGGCCATGGGCAATAGGGAGGTTGTCGTCTGGAAGGCTGCACCGATATTACACCCGCGCCCGCAGTCCGTCGCATTATAACAGGCGCTGCGCGGCGCGGCATCGTCTGGCATGTCGCGCGTCAGCACGGCCGTGTGCGTCCCAACGCAGGGAATACCCAGCGACTTCGCCGCTGCCGCGATCAGCAATTCCGGCACGCGTGGTTTGGGTGGCTGGTGAAGGATTTCAGGCGGCGAATCCGGATGATTTTCGAGACCGAGCGGCCCGCCGCACACCCCAATCAACTGCTCGACTCGGTCATAGAAGGGCGCGACCGTATCGTAGTCGATCGGCCAATCGACGCCCTGGCCATCTCGTGAAAATCCCTTGAAATCATATGGGCCAAAACGCGGCACATGACGCGCCCAATGATTGGTCCTCCCGCCCAACATACGCGACCGCCACCATTTGAAATCCTGGCCTGTCGCCTGGGTGTAGGGTTCGCCTGGCACCTCCCAGCCGCCATCGATCGTGGCGTCATAATAGCCGAAAGGCTTGTCCGGCGTCCCCACACCGCGCAGGGGCGCGTCCTGGTCGGTGCCAAACATGTTGACCTCCTGCCCGGGATCATAATCGCGCCCGGCTTCGAGCATGAGGCAGCGAATCCCGGCGCGTGTCAGGACATAGGCCGACATGGCGCCGCCCGCGCCGGAACCCACGATGATGACATCAATATCGGCAACGGCAGTTTGTGCCATGCTCCGCCCCTGTTCGCTCCCTGCGCGATTTGCCGCGCTTTTGTGTCATGTATTTCATGCGGTCATGAAGTTGGCAAGCGGGATTGTAATCGATTTCAGATCATGATACGCATTTTGAAAACGAGGGATAATGTGCTGAGATGGCGCTCCCCGATAGCAGGTGCAGGAGAGTTGTTTTGCTGAAATTTTCGCGTGGCGTTTCGTTTGTTTCTGGCGTTCTCAGCCTTGCGGTTATTGGGTTTGCGCCCGTCATGACCGCTCATGCGGCACCGCTTGATGCCGCCCAGATGGCGGCCGGAGAAAAAGCCTTCGCTCAGTGCAAGGCCTGCCACAACCTGGCCGCCGCCGCCAAGGATAGCGTCGGTCCTAACCTGTACGGCGTTTACGGCACAAAGGCCGGCGCCCATTCCACCACTTTCAAATATAGCGCCGCCATGAAGGCATCGGGCCTGACCTGGGACGATGCGACTCTTGACACCTTCCTGAGCGGCCCGACCAAGGCGGTTCCCGGCACCAAGATGGCCTATCGCGGCGTTACCGATCCCGCCACGCGCAAGGCGCTGATCTATTACATCAAGGCCCAATCGGCCAAGTAAGCATTGCCGTACAGCGTACCCGAAAAAATAAAAGCCACAGGGGCAGGAAATGAAGCGTTTTATATCGGCCGGGCGAATGCTCGGACTCGCGTTTGCCTTGACGGTCATGCCGACCGGACTGAGCCCGGCGTTCGCCGACGACCTCGGCTTTACCGACACCCCAATGCTGCCGGGCGGTAAATGGCACGTGCACGATCCCGCCCGGCCTCATCCACCGATCGTCACGCCGGGCCGAACAGCCGGCGATGCGCCGTCTGACGCCATAGTGCTGTTCGATGGCACGTCCCTGAACGCCTTCACCACCGCCGACGGCAAACCCGCCGATTGGACACTGGCTGACGGCGCCATGACCGTTCCGCATCGCGAAGGGCCTCATGGCGATGGCAATCTCACGACCCGCCAGGCCTTCGGCGACATGCAGCTGCACCTGGAATTCCGTGAACCCGCGGCTGTATCGGGCACGTCGCAGAACCGCGGCAATTCCGGCGTCATCATCATGGGCCAGTACGAGGTTCAGGTCCTCGATTCCTATGACAACGTCACCTATGCCGATGGCCAGGCCTCGGCCATCTATGCCTGGAAGCCGCCCCTGGTAAACGCCTCCCGCAAACCAGGCGAATGGCAAAGCTACGACATCATTTTCGAACGCCCGCATTTCGACAGCTCCGGCAAGGTCATCAAACCGGCCTACGTCACCGTGCTGCACAACGGCGTGCTGACCCAGAACCATCAGCAGATCCTGGGTAAGACCGACTGGAAAACGCTAGCCACATATCATCCGCATGCGGATGAATTACCATTTACGCTCCAGGATCACGGTGCGGCCGTGTCGTATCGCAATATCTGGGTGCGCAGACTGAAACCTGCCGAAGACTGACCAGACAAGGGGAAGCATACATGACACTTGATCGCAGACGACTTCTCACCGGTATCGCCGCAATGATCGGCGGCGCGGTCATAGCCCCCATGGCGCGCGCCATGGCCGGCGGCATGAACCCCGGCTTCGACGTCCAGGCCCCCTACATGACTGATGCTCAGCGCAAGCTGACAGCCGCTGTAAGTGAGCGTATCCTCCCAACTACCGACACGCCCGGCGCCATAGCGGCGGGCGTGCCGGGCTTTATCGAGATGATGCTCGCCGACTGGTATTGGCCCGCCGAACGCGATCTAGTCATGGGCGGTCTGGCCGCTATCGACGCCTACGCCCAAACCACCTTTGGCAAACCCTTTGCCGCCGCGACGCCCGCTCAGCAGGATGCGACGCTTACCCTTGCCATGAACCAGACTCTGGCCGGCGCACCCGCCGACAGTTTCGAACACCTGCGCCAGATGGTGATATTCGGCTACTACAGTTCCGAGATCGGCGCCACGGTCGAACGCGTCTACCTTCCCGTCCCCGGCACCTACGACGGCGCCTACCCCTATGCCAAAGTCAATCGCGTCTTTTCCTCCTGAGGGTTTTTGCCATGTCCGATACACGTTTTGACGCCATCGTCATTGGCTCCGGCGTTTCCGGCGGCTGGGCCGCCAAGGAACTGACCGAAAAGGGCCTTAAGGTGCTTATGCTCGACCGCGGCCGCATGGTAGAGCATAGTGTCGACTATACCTATGAAGGCACGGGGCCGTGGGAACAGCCCTATCGCGGCCAGACGCCGCCCGCCCTGACCGAAACCGACTATTACGCGTCACGTTACGGCGGCGCCGGCAGTACGGCGGTCAAGGATTTCATGAACAATGACCGTCTCAATCCCTATGCCTTCAAGGATGGTCCGGAATTTCGCTGGGTGCGGCCGGGTATAGTGGGTGGAAAGTCGGTAACGTGGGGGCGCGTGTCGCTGCGTTTTGGCCCGCAGGACTTCGAGGCCAATGCCCATGATGGTCACGGCGCCGACTGGCCGGTGCGCTACGAAGACATAGCGCCCTGGTATTCCTATGTCGAAAAATATGCCGGTATCGCAGGCCAGAAGGAAGGCCTGTGGCAATTGCCAGACGGCGAATTCCAGCCCCCGCACAAGATGAATGTCGCCGAAACCTGGGTCAAGGAACGGCTGGAAAAGGCTATGCCGGGTCGCAAGCTGATCCATACGCGGGCGGCCAACATGACCGAGGACAAGCCCGAACAGGGGCGCTCGCGCTGCCAAAGCCGGTCGCAATGCAATCGCGGCTGTTCGTTCGGCGCTTACTTCTCCAGCCAGGCCGTCACCTTGCCGGCCGCGAATGCGACAGGCAACCTGACCCTATTGTCGGATCAGGTCGTAACCTCGCTGGAATACGACCCCAAGACGAAGAAGGTCACCGGCGTGCGCGCCATCGATGCCAATACACGTGTCGCCCAGACCTACCGGGCGCGCATTGTTTTCGTCTGCGCCTCGGCCATGGCCAGCGTCCAGATTCTGCTAAATTCGCGCGTCGACGGATCACAGCGCAGCTTCGCTGATTCGAGCGGTCTGCTTGGCCGCTACATCATGGACCATCCCATGCTGACCGTGTTTTCAGGCAATCTGCCAGATGGCACGTACTCTGACCTTATTGAATACGGCCGCAAGCCCACCGGCGTCTATATTCCGCGCTTCCGAAATCTGAAGGGCCAGGATCCCGACGCCGATTTCGTGCGCGGCTACGGATGCCAGGGCGGCGGTAGCCGCGGCGTCGCCAATGCCGTCGGATTTGGGGCAGCGATGAAGGAAGGCCTGCGCAAATACGGCCGCTGGTCTATCGGGTTCAACGTATTCGGCGAGTGCCTTCCGTATACGGACAATACTGTGACCCTGCATCCGGATAAGGTGGATCGCTTCGGGGTCCCGCAGGCGCTTTTTAACGTCACCTATCGCGACAATGAACGCAAGATGATGGCAGACGCCGCTGTACAGGGCGAGAAGATGATGCGTGCAGCCGGCCTCGTCGATGTCTCATCGCAGGAACGGCCTCATATTCCCGGAGACTCCATCCATGAAATGGGCGGCGCGTGCATGGGCAAGGACCCGCGTACCTCTGTCACCAATAAATGGAACCAACTGCACGACGCGGACAATGTCTTCGTCACTGACGGTTCGGCCATGTCGTCAACCTCATGCGTCAATCCCTCCCTGACCTTCATGGCTTTCACGGCGCGGGCTGCCGATTATGCGGTCAAACAATTGAAGGCGGGAGCGATCTGAGCCTAAACATGCGAGAGGCATCCACCAGCTCAGCCCTCTGCGCTGGTGGATTGTGAACTCAATGACGGTCGCACCGTAATGGGCGGGCACCTATACAGTGACGTTACGCCATAAGCCCCTGACGGCGCGTGAAATTAACCAGCAGGTCCGGCCATAGATGATATGGCTCATTCGGCGCCGGCTTCATGCCGAAACCATGGCCGCCGGTTGCGAACAGATGGGTTTCAACGACAATGCCCTTGGCCTTCAGCACCTCGCGGAAGGTCGTCGTATTGGCCACGGGCACCGTATTGTCGTCTTCGGCGTGCACCATGAAACACGGCGGCGTGTGGGCATCGACATTATGGTCGGGCGAATAGCGCGCGATCTGTTGCGGGGATATGGCCTTGCCGAACAAGGACGGAATAGTGCCAGAATAGGCGATGGCCGGATCAAGCGATTGCACGGCATAGATCGGCGCTGCAATCAGGGGCCGTGCATCCAATTCATCGACGGCATCGACCGGCGTATAGGTTCTTACCGCATGTCGCGTCGCCAAAGACGCGGTGACGAAGCCGCCGGCGCTGAAACCCGCGACACCCACACGTTTAGGATCGATCTTGAAGCGCGCCGCATTGGCGCGAATAAGGCGCATGGCGCGCTGGGCATCGGCGGTGGCAAGGTCCGGCTTACCGGCCCACCCATCATTGGCCAGACGGTAGAAGAGGACAAAACAGGTCACGCCCTGGCGGTTGAAATGCGCCGCCAACTGATAACCTTCGTGGTCGAAATAGTTCCAGCTGAAGCCGCCGCCAGGGATGATCAGCATCGCCCCGCCATTGGGATTTGCGGCCGGGAAAATAGCGATGCGGGGTTTCGATATACCCTGAACGCGACGCACCTTGATGTTGGGGTCGGTCGATACGTCCTCGACGACCTCCTTCATGTCAGGCCGCAACTGGCCGGTGACCTTGGGCCACAGGTCGATGGTGCCAACAGGTTCCGGCCACGCCAGGCCACGCTTGGTGGCCACATCCGGTGCAGGCGTCTGCGCAACGGCGCTCCCCGCCGCCAGAACAAGGGGGGTCAACAGAAGCGAACGGCGATCCATCTCTTAAAATCCCATCAAATTGCGCAGGCCGTCCTTTGATGCCCCGGAACCGGCAAAGTCGTCAAAGGCTTTTTCAGTAACGTGGATGATGTGATCGCGGATGAAGGCTGCCCCTTCGCGTGCGCCGTCTTCGGGATGTTTCAGGCAGCATTCCCACTCCAGCACCGCCCAACCCTCGTAATCATACTGCGCCAGCTTGGAGAAGATGCCTTTGAAATCCACCTGGCCGTCGCCCAGCGAGCGGAAGCGCCCTGGCCGGTCGATCCAGTTTTGATAGCCGCCATACACGCCCGAACGGCCCGACGGATTGAACTCAGCGTCCTTGACGTGGAACATCTTGATGCGGTCATGGTAGATGTCGATATAGCTGAGATAGTCCAGTTGCTGCAGCACGAAGTGGCTAGGGTCGAAGAGGATATTGGCGCGTTTATGCCCGCCCACCTCATCGAGGAAGCGTTCGAAGGTCGTGCCATCATGCAGGTCTTCGCCCGGATGAATTTCATAGCAACAATCGACCCCGGCGTCTTCGAACGTATTGAGGATCGGTTTCCAGCGCCGCCCCAATTCGGCGAAGGCTTCTTCGACCAAGCCAGCCGGACGTTGCGGCCAGGGATAAAAATAGGGCCAGGCCAGGGCGCCGGAAAAGGTGGCGTGCGCCTTTAGACCCAGCCGTTGCGACGCCTTAGCGCCAAGCTTGACCTGCTCCACCGCCCACGCCTGACGCTCCTTCGGCTTGCCATGCAGGGCCAGAGGCGCGAAGCCGTCGAACAACGTATCATAGGCCGGATGGACGGCGACCAATTGCCCCTGCAAATGGGTCGATAGTTCCGTCACCTGAAGCCCGTGTTGGTCAAGCCTCCCCTTGATCTCGTCGGCATAGGTCTGACTTTGGGCACACTTTTCCAGGTCGAAGATATGCGGCGATGAGGTCGGAATCTGAAGCCCCTTATAGCCCAGACCGGATGCCCACTGCGCCAGGCTATCCAGCGTGTTGAAAGGGGCCGTATCCCCGAGAAACTGGGCCAGGAAGATCGCCGGGCCTTTGAGGGTTTTCATGAAAGCTGCTCCCAGCGCTGGTTCTGACTTGAGGCGACGGCGGTGGCCACAAAGGCCATGCCGCGTACGCCGTCCTCTATGCCCGGCACAAGCGACGGCTCACCCGTCGCCACCTGCTGCGCAAAATCGTTATAAAGGGTGGCGAAGGCTTCGATATAGCCTTCTGGATGTCCCGCTGGCACGCGCGCGCCGTAAGCCAGATAAGGCATACCGGCATGCAAAACCTGCGTCGGCTGGTCGTGCCAGTTGAGGGTCAGGCTATTCGGCTGTTCCTGGGACCAGTCCAGCCCGCCTTTTTCCCCATAGACACGCAGACGCAGGCCATTGCGATCGCCGGCGGCGATTTGAGACGCCACGAGCACGCCGCGCGCTCCGTTGGCATAGCGCATCAGGATATTGCAGTCGTCATCGAGCCGGCGGCCGGGCACGACGATACCCAGGTCGGCGCTTAGGCGCTCGACCCGCACGCCGCTGACAAATTCGCTGAGATGAAAGGCGTGCACGCCGATATCGGCGATGCACCCACCGATGCCCGATTGTGCCGGGTCGGCGCGCCAGTCGGCCTGCTTGCTGTGCACCGGCTGAGACAGCCAGCCCTGGCTATACTCGACCACGATCTTGCGGATCGCCCCCAGCTGCCCTTCGCCGATCAAACGGCGCGCCTCGCGAACCAAGGGATAGCCGCTGTAGGTATAGGTCAGGGCATAGTGACGGCCCGTCGCCCGAACGACGTCACGCAGGCGCAGGGCTTCTTCGAGATTGAGCGTCGCGGGCTTGTCGCACAGAACGTGAAAACCCGCTTCCAGCGCCGCCTTGGCAATCGGGAAGTGGGTATCGTTGGGCGTAACGATCGACAGAATATCGATTCTGTCCGGCCGCTTCGCCTCCGCCGCCAGCATGTCGTGCCAGCTCGCGTAAACACGATCCGGGGCCAGCCCATAGCCCTCACCCGCCTGCTGATTCCGTGCCGCATCGCGGCTGAATGCGCCGGCGGTCAGGGTCAGGCGGTCATCCAGCCGCGCCGCCATCAGATGGACCGGACCGATAAACGCCCCCGGTCCGCCGCCCACCATGCCTAATCTAAGCTTCGTCATATCATCCCGAATGTGTCAGTGGCCGCCGATAACGATGGGCTTATAGCCGCCCTTGCGGCGGAAGTAGAGGATCATGCCAAGGAAGGCGATGAAGGTCAGAACGGGCAGCAGGGCCACCTCCTTTAAGGCATCCTTGCGCGCACCATTGGCCAGGCCATCCAGAACGGCCTTGTCGGCGGCAGGTGCGGCGGCCACCTTGGCTTCGTCCAGCGCCTTGTAGCGCCCAAAGACGCTGACCTTTTCCTGGGTCAGATAGGTACCGACCAATTGAGTTTGGTGCGCGGCATCGTGACGGATCAGGCCTTCGCGCGTCGAATTGTCCTGGGCGGCCCCAAGCAGCACGGAGCCCACGATACCGGCCGCCAGCATACCGCCGCCAGCCAGCATGTTGAGGGTGACCGCGCCGCCTTTGGGGAACTGTTCGGACGCAACCCCAAGCGCCGTGCCCCAGAAGAAGCTCTTGCCGATGCCATAGAAGGTGGCAGCGGCCAGGATAGCCATGCCGGTGGCACCGGACATCATGAACAGACCCGCCGCCGCCAGGGCCGACGCCATGGCCAGAACGCCCAGGGGATTAAGCCATTTGATGAGCGTGCCGGCGAAGATGCGGATAACGAAGACAAGCGCCGAGGTGTAGATGAGCACCCAGCCAGCTTGGAGACCCAGCTTGGCCATTTCCGGCCCCATCAGCGAGGAAATCCAGCTATCGGTCGACAATTCGGTGACCGCCAGCGGCATCATCAGCAGGACGAGCAGGATATAGAGCGGACGTCCCGGGTGGCGCGATAGGACGGCGTATAGGATGGTCAAAGCAACCGCGATGCCCATCGATACAAAGGTGCTGAGGGCAAAGACCCGGCCGACTTCGAGCATGATCAGCGCCGACAGGATAAAGGCGGAGATGAACCCGGCTTCGGCCAGCATGGTACGGTAATCGACGCCGGATGCGACACGTTCCGATACCGGGAACTTACGGCCGATCAGCAGGATCGTGTAGACAAGGACCGGGGCCAGCATCAGGCCGACCTTGACACGCCAATCAAACCCGCCAGCCGTATCGAGCCCCATGGCCAGTAACCCACCGAGAATCATACCGCCCGGCCACGCGGCGTGCAGCCGGTTCAGCCATTTCGATTTGTCGTGCGAGAAAAGCGTGGCGATCAGCGGATTGGCCGCGGCCTCGACCGCGCCATTGCCGAGCGCCATGATGAAGGTGCCGGCGTAAAGCTGCCAGTAGCCGTGGGCCGTGAACAACAGGCCCAGGCCCAGGATATGGCATACGGCGGCAAACCACAGGGTGAGCCGAAAACCGATCCGATCAATGAAAAAGGAAAAGAGGACGATGGTAATGGAAAACGGCCACAGGCCAACACCGAGCAATTCTCCCTTCTGCGTTTCCGACAAGGCGAAATCGACGCCCCAGCTATCGATGACCAGCGCGCGCAGAATGAAACAGAAGGAGGTGGCGGTAATGGCGGCGAACGATGTAGCGAAAAGCCAGCCGTTTCCCTTTCCTGACGTCGTATCCATGAAGAACCCCTGTAATGTCCGGTCAGTCACGGATGAAGCATCCCCGCGCTGCCCTTTGCTATAGGCTCTAGGTGTAATCGATTACAGGAAAATTGCAAATAGTCTTGTCATGTCCATCGCCGTGACGCGGCAAAAACCGCGCCTGGCCGGGCTAATCGGCTTGAAAAACAAAGACGCTCCGGACATCCGCCCGGAGCGTCTTTAAGGAGCATTTGAAGGGACAGTTCACCCTGCCTTGGTGTTTACATCGGACCGCCGGGACCGCCGCCCGGGCCACCCCAACCACCGCCACCGGGGCCACGACGCTGGCCATCCCATGGGTTCTGTTGTTGCGTGCTGGACGAGCCACCGAGCGTGTAGCTCAGGCCGATCATGATAGTCGGTCCCTGGCGGCTGCCATAGCTTTCCGAATAGACGGTCGAGGTATCGGTAATCTGCTTGAATTTGCCGGAATGGAATGGATCCTGGACGTTGACCACCAGAGCGGCCTTCGGCGTATATTGATGGCGATAGGACAGATTACCGGACGAGAACGGCGCGCGATACCCCTGCCCTGTCAATTGCTTGCCGGACGAGAAGTACATCAATTGGATACGATCTTTGAGCGTGGCCGCATAGTCGAGCATGATCCGGCCGGACAGGGTTGAGCCGTCCTGAGTGCCGCCGATATCCGTCGTCAACTTGTTATAGGCCAGATTACCGTTGGCATTGATGTTGAGCTTGGGCGTCAGCTTGCCCTGGAGATTGAATTCCAGGCCGCCAGCTTCGCCATCGCCAAAATTACGCTTGGTGGTCACCAGGATAGGCGAACCGCCCGGCGTCGTCGCCGGTTCGAAATAGCTGTAGCTGGTGATGGTGTCGGTCGTCTTGCGATAATAGCCGCGCAGTTGGTAGTTGAACTTGCCCGTGACTTCGTAACCAGCCTCGAACGAATCCGTTTCCTGGGGTTTCAGCGCGGAATTGCCCTGGCTGACATTGGTCGGATCCTGATAAACGCGGAACGGATTGAGGTCCTGCGGATTGGGTCGTTGTAGACGGTGCGAATAGGAGAAACGCACCTTCTGGGTGTCGCTCAAGGCATAGGTCGCAAAAGCACTGGGGCTTAGCTTGGTATAGGCGATATGGCTTGTCGTATTCGATGAAACGGCGTCGGTGTCGAGGTCCAGCGCTTCGGCGCGCAAGCCGCCTTGTACCGTCCATTTTTCCCCCAGACCTTGCTGCCAGGTGACATAGGCGGCGCTAATGGTCTGTTCGTAGGCAAAGATATTGCTCAGTCCCGCAGAGCCGGCGCCGGTGGCGACGTTATTGAAGCGATTGTCGTCGCGGGTGATCTGCACGCCTGTCGTCAATAGTGCCTGACCGATGGGGCGGTTATAATCGACACTGAGGACAGCGTTGCGGGTGTCGCTGTTATTGGTGCGGACGTCGGTCGAGTTTGTGCCGCCAAGGCTGTAGACATTCTGGCTGTTCGAGGTGCTGCCACCGATCGACCGGCTAAGACGCAGGTCGGTCTTCAGGGTTTCACCGGCCAGATTGCCGGTGTGGTCCCAGCGCAGGCCCAAACCGGTTTCATCCCGCTGGCCTTCACTGACCGAATGGCGGTCGTAACGGCTCAATGCGGCCCCAGCAGGGTCGTAGATGGCATAGGTGGAATCGCTGGTGCTGTCGTTCTCGCGATGCGAGGCGTTGACCTGGACGCCGACGCTGTCCTTATCGCTTATGGTATAATCGTAACCAGCATTGCCCGACACATTGTCGTTCGTGCCGTTGGTCTGGCCGACCTGGTCCGTGCGGCTGACGACATTGCCGTCGCTGTCGAGACGTTGCAGAACCGATCCGCTATTGCCCGGCCGCGTATCATGACGCACGTTCAGGCCGCCGGAAATCGTGTACTTACCGGCATTGCGCGCGCCGGTGATGGCGGCATTGTAGCGATCCTCACCGACATTGGCGTTTATCGCGCCGGTGTTGCCGGGCTTGCGGTTCTTGCGCATCACAAGGTTGATGATACCGCCGGACCCTTCGGACGAGAAGGCGGCGCCAGGATTGGTCATGACCTCGATCGAATCGATATCGCTGGATGCCATGGATTGTAAGGCGCCGGCGCGGTTGTCACCCTGCATCATCGCAGAGGGCTTGCCATCGATATAAACCTGGACATTGGAGTTGCCACGCAGAGTGACATTGCCTTGGGTGTCGACATTGACCGACGGCACCTTGGACAGGGCATCCGCCGCTGTGCCAGACGTCGAATCGATTTGATCCTTATTGTCGTACACCTGACGGTCGATGCGATTCTGCGGCTTCTTGCCGGTCACAGTGACGTTGGTGGTTGACTGATCGGTTTGAGCGGGCGCTGTCTCGCTAGGCGGCGGGGGCGGCGGCGCATCCTGCGCCTGCGCGGTCGCGTGGCCCAGCAGAATCAAGCCCGCCAGGGTCGTTGAAAGACCGGTTCTCATCAAAGTTTTCGAACGCATACGTCATGCCCCATGAATTTTATCCGGCGCATAACGATGGAAAATGACCGTTGCATGGCGGAAGTACGACTCAAACGCAAAGGTCGTACAATTCCGTCGATCCTGACTATTTTACCACAGACGCGCGGCGACGGACGGCAAGTCGCGCTTAGACACAAAAAAACGGCGAGGGTTTCCCCTCGCCGTTCCGTTATCTTGTGTTCTGGTCTTACCAGAACAGCGAATAGAGCGCGATCAGGATAACAACAACGCCGATGGCCAGGACGTTGAAACTCATCGTCGTCTTGAAGTTGACGCCTTCCAAAGTCAAGGTCGAGACCTCGCGCTTGTTCGGCACGACCAGTGACACGAGCACGCACAGCGCCGTCGTGGCAACGAACACCCAGCCGACACGGTTCATGAACGGGTAAGTGGGGTCAATATAGGACCAGATAGCAGAGATCAGCACACCACCCAAAATGGCCGCGAAGGCGCCGGCGGTCGAGCAGCGTTTCCAGAACATGCCCAGCGCGAAGATGACCACGATGCCCGGCGTGAAATAGCCGGTGAAATTCTGGATGAACTGGAAGGCCTGGTCGGTCTTGCCGAGCAGCGGCTGAGCGACGGCGATGGCAATAACGACCGCGATGACCGATGCGATCCGGCCAACCGTCACTAGCGACTTTTCGGTCAGTTCCGGCTTCAGCGGCTGCACGATATCGATGGTGAAGATGGTGGCGATCGAATTGATCTTGGACGCCGTGGACGAAATGACGGCGAAGGTCAAGGCAACGAAGACTAGACCGAGCAGACCGGTCGGCAGCAATTTCATCATTTCGGGATAGGCGTGATCCGCGACGGCCAGATTGGGCGACAGGATCAGGGCGGCCATGCCGGGGACGACGACGATCAGCGGCATAAGCAGCTTGAGGTAGGCCGCGAATGCGATGCCCTTTTGCGCTTCCGGCAACGACTTGGCGGCCAGGGCGCGCTGGATGATGTACTGATTGAAGCCCCAGTAGGAGATGTTCATGATCCACATGCCGCCGACCAGGACAGCGATGCCCGGCAAGTCCTTGTAGAAAGGCGACGTCTTGTCGAGGATCATATGGAAGTGCTCCGGGAAACCGGCGCGCAACTTGTTGAAGCCGGCGACAAAGCCACCGAACGACTGTTCGCCACCAATCTTGGAGAGAGTCAGGCCGGCGATGATAAGACCACCGATGACCAGCAGGGTCACCTGAACGATATCGGTCAGGGCCACGGCCCTGAGGCCGCCTGAAATCTGATACAGCAGAGCGAAAACGCCAAGCGCAATCAGCACGTACACCGGATCCAGGCCCGTCACCGTCGTCACCGCCGTACCGCCCAACCACAGGATAGAGGTCAGGTTGACGAAGACGTAGAGGATCAGCCAGAAAATTGCCATCAGGTATTTCACCGACGGCCCAAAGCGCTGCTGCAGGAAGCCCGGCATCGTCATGACGCCGTTTTTCAGGAAGACCGGCAGGAAGTACTTCCCGACGATGATCAGGGTAATGGCCGCCATCCATTCATAGGAGGCAATGGCCAGACCGATGCGGTAGCCGGAGCCCGACATGCCGATGATCTGTTCGGCGGAGATGTTGGCGGCGATCAGCGACGCGCCGATGGCCCACCACGGCAGGGTGTTTCCGGCCAGGAAGTAGCCTTTGGAGGAGACTTCCTCGCTGGCCTTACGGCGGGATACCACCTGGGCCAGAATGAAGATGGAGACGGCGTAGAAAAGCACGATCCAGATGTCGAGGCTTTTCAGAAAATTGGCCGAAGGCAGGTACTGAGCTAAATCAGGCATGTTTCCCCTCATGGTCCGTTGGAACGGAATGGTTATTTATAGTACAATTGACACAGCCTGCTGGCTGAATCAATGGTGAGCACGCATCCCAACGAAAGTGCAGACACTTTTTCGATAGGAATGCGCCGTGTCCCAACAGGTAGACGCCGGCGATGGATTCGCCGATCTAAGTATTTTACCCCGCCCTTCCGCCAAGGAGGGGCGGGGTCTGTATTATTTGACCGGGCACACGCCGTCGCCCTCATCGGACGCCAGGCGGATGCTCGAATAGCTGATCGACAATGGGGTTTGTGACTTCAAGGCAAACGGCACGCCCACTTTTGACGGATCGAGACCTGCCGCAACGAAGCAGTCGAGCGTCACCTTGACCGTTGCCCAGGTGCCGACCGGCGCCTTCAAGACAGAGGCGATATCGACCGTCTTCTCCGATGCCCGGTCGGCGCCCATGCCCAACAGCACAGGACCGGTGACGGGGGCATCGAGACGGTAGGTGACACCCAGCGTCATCTTGCCGGTTGTCTGGCGGCTCAGATCGACCGGCGCCTCAGTGGTAATCGCAGCCTCGCCCGTGCCCTTGCCGCTGAAGACCAGCGCGCGGCCACCTTCCTGCTTGTTATCGGCATCGACGGCAGATTGCGTCACCACGCCAGAGGCGCTGCCGAAGCTCGACTGGTCGCCCGTATTCGCTCCTTGTGCATCGATCAGGCTGAGTTTCCACGGCGCCTTGATGCGACCGGACGCGAAATAGGTATCGACATTGACGACGGCTTCGTCGCGCAGGCCGGAATCTTCCGACAATTGCGGTAAATCACCGATATCGGCATAGGTCAGACCGTACCCGTACGGGAACAAGGGGTCATAACCGACGGTGCCAACATTGAGGGGGCCTTGATTGGCCGTCTTCGGCCACGAGAAGGTCAGCTTACCCTTGAAGTCGTGGCGCGGTTGACGGTTCAGATCGCCCACGATGACGTCGGCGATACCACCGCCTTCAGTCCCCGGCAACCACGCCGCGACAAAGGCATCGGACGCGTTGATTTCCGGATTGGTCCATAGCGGGCGTCCAGACAGGAAGATGGTAACGACCGGGATACCTTGCTTTTTCAGCTTGTGAATCAGCTCCAGATCGGTGCGGTCGCCCGGTTGATAGTCAAGGTTAGGACGGTCGCCCTGAAATTCCGCATAGGGGTCTTCGCCAATGACCACGACCGCGACGTCCGGCTTTTCCTTGTAAAAACCATTGTCGCTGAGCGTCGCCGTGCCACCCGCCTTTTCGGTCGCCTCGACCAGACCTTCCCAGATCGACTGACCGTGCGGGAAGTCGGCGCGCGAATTCCCCGTCCCTTGCCAAGTAATCGTCCAGCCGCCGGACTGCTTGCCGATATCGTTAGCGCCGGAGCCGGTCACGAGAATGCGTGCACCCGGATCGAGCGGCAGGATGTGATTGGAGTTTTTCAGAAGAACCAGGGACTCTTGCACCGCCTGGCGGGCGATAACCCTGTGCGCAGGCGAGCTGAGCTGATCCCAATGCCCGGACAGCGGCCGATCGAGCGGCGCGCCGAGGGTAAACAGGCCGCCCTTGATCTTGGCGCGCAGGATGCGGCGTACGGCGTCGTCGAGACGCGACATCGGCACCTCACCCGACTTTACGTCGGTGACCAGGTTTTCATATATGGCCTTCCAGGAATCGGGCGCCATGTACATATCGACGCCGGCATTGATCGCCTGTGGGCAGTCGTCGTGTTCGCAGCCCGGAATCTGACGATGGGCGTTCCAGTCGGTGACGGTGAAACCGTCAAAGTGCATGCGTTGCTTCAGGGCGCCGGTAATCAGACGCTTGTTGCTCGCCATCTTCTGTCCGTTCCACGACGAGAAGGAAATCATGACCGACAGGACACCGGCGCGAATGGCGGGCGGATATCCGGCATTATGAATGCGGGCCAGATCGGCTTCGGACAGTTCGGCATTGCCTTGGTCCTTGCCGTCCTTCGTGCCGCCATCCCCCAGGAAATGTTTAGCCGTGGACATGATGTGGCCAGGCTTGATTCCGTCGCGGCCGCCATTCGGGCCTTGCAGCCCTTCGACCATGCGGCCGGAATAGGCGGCAACATCGGCAGGATTTTCGGAATAGGATTCGTAGGCGCGACCCCAGCGCTTGTCACGGGCCACGGCGACCGTTGGCGCAAAGGTCCAATCGACGCCCGCCGCCGCCATTTCCGCGGCAGTGGCTTCACCGATCTTTTCGATCAGGTCCGGATCGTGCGTAGCGCCCAGCCCGACATTGTGCGGGAAGATGGTGGCACCGACCAGGTTCGAATGGCCATGCACGGCATCGATGCCGAACAACAGCGGAATCGGCGCCTGGGTCGGGCGCGATTGCGCCGCACGCCAGTAGTCATCAGCCAGTTTCAGCCATTGATCGGGCGTCGCGCGCTCATTGCCGCCAGGGGACGAATTGCCACCTGCCAGGATAGAGCCCAGCGGATAGGTCTTGAGATCGTCCGGCGTGACGTAGGCGATATCGGCCTGCACCGTCTGGCCGACCTTTTCTTCCAGCGTCATCCGGCTCATGATCTCGGTGATCTTCGCCTCGGTGGCGGCATCGATCAGCCCGGCATCCGCCAGTTTCGGCCACGCCGGATCGACGGCAATAAGCGCCTCTCGGGCGGCGGGCGTCTTTGCCGCCGGCTTGACGACCTTTTTCTTGACGGTCTTGTGCGCGGCGGGTTTGTGCGCAGAGACCTTGGTTTTCGCCTCGGCGACATTAAAGGCGCCCAGCGACAGAGCCGCAATGACGCCAAGCGCCACACCGAACATCAAGGACGGCTTGACGCCGGAATTGCGCGCCAGCCTGTGCGCAGCTTCAGATTTGGGATTCGACATGATGCTCCTTGGTGTTCTTCCACAACGTTTTTTGGACGATCATTAACACGGCGGCGATGCGATAAAAAGGCACCGCACCTGACACGCTAACGATCTGGCCCTCTGTAGTTTTCATGTGACGATGAACGGGACCTGACCTGAATTTAATGACAGCGCTATCAGCCAGCGTCAAGTCATGAAACCCATATAGAGAAGCGATATGGGCTAACGGATTTATGCTGCACCGCGTCAAAAATATCTTTGCTTTTATTATTTATTTGACAGCGTTGTCAGATTTGGTATCACTACGTCACCCTGTTTTCCCGGTGTGTCGGGTCTTTGGATTTTCCATGGATTCGGCAGTCGGGTTTCGTGTTTAAAACCATTGGCGTATCGGCTTCTTTCCCTTTTTCATAGCCGGTTCGCTGTCGTGGTTTTAAAGCGCCTTCTTAAATGTGGCATTATTTGGAAGGCACTGGCCTTATATCCCGACGGCGCTTCGTGCACCGTCGGGTTTTTTTTGCCCGCTTTTAAAAAAATCAGATTGATTTGGCGGAGTCGCGCTGAACCAGTTCGAACGGCAACAGGCGGCTGACACGGGTCAGGACCGGCGCGTCGTCATCACCATTGGCGCGGGACAGAAGAATATCCGCCGCAGCATAGGCCAGGTCAACGACCGGCTGGCGGATCGTGGTCAGGTGCGGCCAGATAACCGTCGAACCGGGCGTATCGTCGAAACCGACAACCGACACCTGATCGGGGATCTTGACCCCGATCTGCTGGGCGTAGGCCATTATGCCAAACGCCATTTCATCGTTTGAAGCGAACAGGGCCGTGGGCAAATCGGTCCGCGTCTCGAACAATGCCTTGGCGGCATCGATACCCGAAGCAAAGCTGTTGAACCCTTGCTTGATCCAGTCTGAGCGCGGCGTAAGGCCCGCTTCATTCATCGCCTGCAGGAAACCCTCATAACGGCGATGCGACGACCCATGCTCCGGGTGACCGCGAACGAACCCAATATCGCGATGCCCCAGACCGAGCAGATGCTGGGTCATCTTGTAGGCGGCGAGGCTGTCGTCCATCTCGACCTGGGCCGAGCGCCCGGGATAGGCATAGGGCGACACGCGGACATATGGCACACCGGCCGCTTCGACAGCCTCCAGAACCATGGCCATATCGCACAGCGGCGGCGTCAGGATGACGCCATCAAGGCGAATGGTCGCCAGAAGCGATGCGATCGCACGGCCCAGATCGGGTGCCAGACTATCCTGAGGTTCGCTGAGCACGTGATACCCGCTTTCGCGGCAACGGGCGATGACGCCGCTTTGCAGATCGATCACATAGCTGGACGACGGGTTGTCGTAGAGCAAACCGATCAGGAAGCTGCGTGCCCCCGCCAGGGAGCGCGCCAGTAGGTTGGGCCGGTAATGCAACAGGTTAGCCGCGTCCTTGACCTTGGTGCGCGTTTCCTCGCGCACGTTCGGTTCATTGTTCATGACGCGTGACACGGTCTTGATCGATACGCCAGCGAGTCGCGCAACATCATTGATGGTGGAGACGGCGTTGCCGCCACCCAGCTCTTTTACGCGGTCGGCCGGAACCTTGATTTGCGTCACCCCGATGACAACCCTTGCATGAAATTGGTCTCATCTAATTGCGTTCGCAATGACAGCTTTGTCAATTGCAAAGAGACAAGTCTTTTCAGCGCGTTACTTTTTGCTGAAGGTCGCGACCGCTTCGGCTGCAAGGCGGGTGATTTCAGCCCAATTTCCATCGTTCATCGCCTTGGCCGGGGCGACCCATGACCCGCCGCAGCACAGGACATTGTCGAGCGCCAGGAAGTCGGCGGCATTTTTTGCGTCGATGCCGCCGGTCGGGCAGAATTGTGCCTGGGGCAAAGGACCGCCGATTCCCTTCAGATAAGGCACGCCGCCCGCCGGCACGGCTGGGAAGAACTTCAGGTGCGTGAAGCCCCACTCCAAAGCCTTCATAACCTCCGAAGACGTCGCCACACCCGGCAGCAGCGGCAAGGCGTCCTGATGCGCGAGCGTTTTGGTCAGGCCTGGGGAAACAAGGAACTTGGCGCCCGCCTTGGCAGCCTTTTCAGCGTCCTTGGGGGTCAGAACAGTGCCGGCGCCCACCACAGCATCGGGACGTTCCTTCGCGATCAGCTTGATGGCATCCAGGGCGCAGTCGGTACGCAGGGTGATTTCCAGCACATTGATGCCGCCCGCAATCAAGGCGTCAGCCAGCGGGAGGGCCTGGTCGAGCGACGGAATGACCATGACCGGCAGCACAGGGCCCATGGTCATGAACTTGGGAATATCGGGATGCGTGGACATGGTCGTTTCCTTGGTCTAATTCGTTATGGTCTTCGGGCGCACTGGCGCTCAGCTCACACCGCAGGCGACGATCCGCCTACGCGGTAATCTGGACGTCGGTCAGCGCATTGGCTGAGCCCAGCAATGCGGCGTAGGGATGAATGATGATGCGCGACGGAATGGACGCCACCAGTCCCGCCAGCGGCGCCTTGGCTTCCATGCGGGCGCGGAAGCGCAATTCGTCGACGTGCTTGATCAGACGCGGCGCAATGCCGCCGGCGATGAACATGCCGGACACGGCGCCATGCGCCAGCGCCAGGTCGCCGCAAACTGAGGCCATGATGTCGAGAAAGGCTTCGACCGTGTAGCGCGAGCCCGTGGCATCGTCGCCGTCGAGGTGCGTAATCTGGGCCGGCGTCAATTCATGCGCCGGTTCGCCGCGAATGGACGAAATCGCCTGATAGAGATTGACCAGACCGGGACCGGACAGCAGCATTTCGACCGTGACCCGGCCATGCTTCTTGCGCAGGAATCGCAGGATTTCCGACTCGTAGTCATTGACCGGCGCAAACGAGATATGGCCGCTTTCGGTCGACAGGCAGTAAGGCCCGAATTCACCACCGACCAGGACCGACGCCCCGAATCCGGTGCCTGCGCCCATGACGGCGTGAACATCGCCAAACCCCTTGGTGACGGTGCCAATGGTCTTGGTATCGGCGTCTTCCAGATGCGGCAGGGCGAACGCCAGGGCGGCATAGTCATTGATCAGGCGTGCTGTCTTGGCGCCAACATGGCGCGCCAGAAGCCCCTCTTCGACTTCCCAGTCGAGATTGGTGAACTTGATGCGGCCGTTTTTGACCGGTCCCGCCACAGCCACCACTGTGTAATCCAACTCCGGCTTACCGCCGATCTGGCGGAAATAATCAGTCAGGGCGTCGTAGACGTCCTTATGGTCCGCCGTTTCCAGCGATTTGAAGCTGGAAAGCGTTGTCTTGCCATTGCTGCGTTCCGCGATGGCGAAACGGGCGTTTGTGCCCCCGATATCGCCAACCAGGCCCCGCAGGGTACGGCCGGAGGTGATCGCTGAGCTGTCGAAATGCGCTGTCATATGTCTACCAAAAAACTGCGCCACCTTGGTCGGCGGGTCCTACCGCCCGACGCATGTGCGCAAAAAGTTCCCGTCCCATGCCGTCGGCTTCTTTTGGCCGATCCGCATCTGTTCTTTGTGAAAACTCGGTGGCATCTCCGAGAAAGTCGATAGTTCCTTTTTGGCAATCCACACGCAGCAGATCGCCGGTCTTGAGTTTCGCGATCGGGCCGCCGTCCACCGCTTCCGGCGTCAGGTGAATGACCGCGGGCACCTTGCCCGACGCGCCCGACATGCGTCCGTCCGATACCAACGCCACCTTGTGCCCGGCATCGAGGATGGACGACAATGACGGCGTCAGTGAATGGAGCTCCGGCATCCCGTTGGCTTTTGGTCCCTGGAAACGGACAACGCAAATGAAATCGCCATCGGGGAGTTGCTTTGCCTTGAAGGCGGCCAGGAAATCATCCTGATCGTCGAATACCACGCACGGGGCTTCGACCACCTGATGCTCCGGCTTGACCGCCGACACCTTGGCGACCGCAACGCCGAGATTGCCCTTGATTTCGCGCAAGCCCCCCTCCGGTGAGAAGGGGTTCGAAACCGGGCGCAGGATGTTTTCGTCGAGGCTGGTATCCGGCGCCTCGCGCCATACCACGGTGTTGCCGTCAAGAACCGGTTCCTTGGCATAGTCAGCCATACCTTGGCCCCAGATGGTCTGGACGTCGGGATGCATGAGGCCGGCGTTGAGCAGTTCCTTGATCACGAAAGCCATGCCACCCGCGGCATGGAAATGGTTCACATCGGCAGACCCATTGGGATAGACACGCGCCAGAAGCGGCACGACGGACGAAATCTTGTCCATGTCTTCCCACGTCAGGATGACGCCGGCAGCGCGCGCCATGGCGGGCAGGTGCAGCGCATGATTGGTCGATCCGCCAGTGGCCATCAGACCGATAACGCCGTTAACGATGGCACGGGCGTCGATAACATCGGCCAGACGGGACGGATTTTTTGAATTTTCAGCCGTCTTGGCGGCGCGCTCAACGGCGGCCTGGGTCAGGGCGTCGCGCAACGGCGTGCCCGGATGAACAAAGGCGGCGCCTGGCACGTGCAACCCCATCATTTCCATCAGCATCTGGTTGGAATTGGCGGTGCCGTAGAAGGTGCAGGTGCCGGCGGAATGGTACGAGGCCATTTCGGCAGCCAGCAGTGCGTCGCGCCCAACCTGCCCCAAGGCATATAGGGTGCGCACCTTGGCTTTTTCCGGATTGGGCAGGCCCGACCCCATCGGGCCCGACGGCACGAAGATGATCGGCAAATGGGCGAACGACAAGGCGCCCATGACCAGACCCGGCACGATCTTGTCGCAGATACCCAGCATCAGACCGGCGTCGAAGGCGTCATGACTGAGCGCGATTGCCGTGCCCATGGCGATGACGTCGCGTGAGAAGAGCGACAGCTCCATGCCCGGACGGCCTTGCGTCACGCCATCGCACATGGCGGGCACCCCGCCGGCGACCTGACTGGTGGCGCCGAACTTGCGGGCCATGGTGCGGATCTTTTCCGGATAGTCATGATAGGGCTGGTGCGCCGACAACATGTCATTATAGGCCGTGACGATGCCTATATTCGGCACGGCATCAAGCGCCGCCTGCAATTTTTCGTCCGGCGTCGAGGCCGCGACGACGTGGGCATAGTTGGCGCAACTCAGCTTTTTGCGGCGCGGCTCATCCGCCTTGAAACGATCGGCGCGCGCCATGAATTCGGCACGTAAATCCTTGGACCGCTCGATGATGCGGTCGGTGACTTCGGCGATTACGGGGTGCAGGGCAACGGGTTTCACGGTGGTCATAACTCAGTCCTCAAGCCGCCCACACAAAATCGATATCGACCGGACATTGCGCGATGAACGCGCCGATCGGCGATGCATACGGGTCGGTATTTTGCGACGCCGTCCGCAACACGTCCAGCTTGGTTTGGCCGGTAATGTAGAAGACGATGCGGCGTGAATTGTTAATGGCCGGGACGCTCAGGGTAATGCGCGGCAGTTGCGGCTCCGAGCCATCGACGTGCGGCGCAACCGGTAGGACCAGCCGCTCGGTGCTATAAACCTCGGCATTGACGGGGTTATTGGGGAAGATCGATGCGTAATGCGAATCCGGCCCCATACCCATCAAGGCAAAATCGAAATGCGGTGCCGCGCCGTCGTTCAGATCGCGCAGGGTCTTTTCCGCTTTTTCAGCGCAGGCCTTCGGGTCGGACATGTCCTGAATCAGGGTCAGGAATTCCATGCCCGTCTGGGTCTTGTCCGCGAGCACCGGCGCCAAAGCCTCACGCATCATGCGCGTATTGGAGGCCGCGTCATCCGTCGGCACAAAGCGCTCATCGACCTGGGCCAGGGTGATACGTGTCCAGTCGAGATCGGCATAGATGAGATGCTGATAGATCGGCCGGGGCGTCGTGCCTCCGCACCCGATCCACACCGCCTGGCCGCGCGTATCGATGGCATGGCTCAGCGCACCAGTGATCAGGCCGGAAATGTGCACGCCAGCCTCGGCGGTCGATACAAAACAATGCACCGTGACCGTCTTACCATGGGCGGACCAGGTCAGGACATCTTCCGTTACATGATTGGCCAGCTTAGTCATTCCAGGTACGGCCTTCGTCGCGCTCGATCAGGCGATAGCCGCTGACCGGTCCGAAGGTTCCGGCCGGGTACATTTGCGGCTTCATGTGCGTATCGGTCCACGCCTTGACGATGCCATCGACCCAGTTCCAGGCGGCCTCGACTTCGTCACGGCGCACGAACTGGGCGTTATTGCCATTAAGAGCGTCGAGGATCAGGCGCTCATAGGCGATGCGGCGACGTGGCGGCTTATCGCCATTACTGTCGAAGGCCTTGACCAGCGACAGCGACAGGTCGAGCGATTGCAGATGCATGCCTTCGGCTGTCAGCCCTGGCGCCTTGTTCATCAAGGTCAGAGAGATATCTTCATCCGG
Source organism: Asticcacaulis aquihabitans (assembly GCF_032490435.1). NCBI lineage: Bacteria > Pseudomonadati > Pseudomonadota > Alphaproteobacteria > Caulobacterales > Caulobacteraceae > Asticcacaulis > Asticcacaulis aquihabitans. The sequence goes on along the minus strand of NZ_JAVGWM010000003.1, from coordinate 672,483 downwards.
CTGCAGGCGGATCAGAAGACGGTTCGCCACCGCTTCAGGGCCGAAGATCGAGTGCGGCAATGGCTTGAACTGAACGACGATCTCGGTTGACCGCGACGGCAGGCACTTGCCCGTACGCATGTAGATCGGCGTGCCGGCCCAACGCCAGTTGGCGATTTCCGCCTTAATGGCGACGAAGGTTTCGGTATTCGACGGCGATCCCTTTTCCGCTTCGTACCCTGCGACCGGATGACCATCGGCAAAGCCCGGACCATACTGGCCGCGCGCCGTATTTGTTAGGACGTTTTCGGCGGTGATCGGCTTGAGCGATTTCAGCACCTTGACCTTTTCATCGCGCAAGGCGTCGGACGAAAGGGCGGCGGGGGGCTCCATGGCCAGAAGGCACAGTAACTGCAACAGGTGGTTTTGCAGCATGTCGCGGATGGCGCCGTATTCGTCGTAATAGCCTAGGCGTTCGCCAACGCCGACCGTCTCGGCGATAGTGATCTGGATGTGATCTATCGACTGGGCATTCCACAGCGGTTCGAACACGATGTTGCCGAAGCGCAGGGCTATGAGGTTCTGGACCGTTTCCTTGCCGAGATAGTGATCGATACGGAAGGTACGCGCTTCATCGAAGGCATGGGCAACGGAATCGTTGATGATCTTGGACGTCGCCAGGTCGCGACCGATCGGCTTTTCGATAATGACGCGGTTCGGCGCCTTATTGAGACCCGCACGCTCGATGTGTTCGCAGATCGGCTTGAACAGCGACGGCGACACTGACAGGAAATAAACGATGTCGAGGCGATCTATATCGCCCAGTTCAGCTTTCAGCTTGGCGCCCCAGTCGTCGTGGGCGGCATCTAGGGCGACGTGGACAATGCGCTTGCGCAAACGCGCCAATGTCTCCGGCTCCAGCGCATCCCCGATCCGCTTGGTGACGGCGGCGCCGATGCGATCGACGCAGACCTCCGTGCCGCAATCTTCGCGCGCGACCGAAATGATGCGCAGATCGTCGGACAGAAACCCGTCCTGATCGAGCATGGCCAGCGACGGCCACAACATGCGCATGGCGAGATCGCCAGTACCGCCAACCAGAACAAATACCTGTTGGCGCGCGCCATTACCTGCAGAAGATACCGACATGAGACCTTTTCGTTCCGAACCTGCGACCCTGCCCCTTATCAACGGGGCTTAAGTCATGACAGCGTTGTCATAAACCCAGTTTTTCGGGAGGTCAACCATGAAAGTCAACGGGTGGCGCAAATGCCTGACCCACCCGCGTCATATAGGACATGCGGCCCTATGGGCACAAGGTGGAAACGCACGGATCAAACATCCGTCAACGACGCATATAGGTCCTTTTTCGCCCATGCCGGACCAGTTGTCAGCCGGTATTGCGTAGCGCGCTGGCGATACCATTGACCGTCAGTTGCATCGCCAGTTGCACCAGCTTGTGCCGATTGCCATGACGGCGGACGCCCAGAAGATAGACCTGCAGACGGTTCAGGCTGTTCAACAGAGGGTTGGCCCGTTCGATCTGGTTGCGCAGACGCTCATGTGTAGACAGCAAATATTTGGCGTTGCGGATACGCAGGATGAGCGCCACCGTGTCCTCGAATTCCAACTTGATGGTGGCGTATATGCGGTCGCCCTCCTCCGGGTCGCGCGCCAGATCGGCGTAGAGGCGCGCGATCTCCATGTCGGTCTTGGCCAGGGCCATTTCCATATTGGCGATGAAGACATCGAAGAAGTCCCACTGGATCATTTCCAGAAGCGTAGCGTCGTCGATTTCCAGTTCCCGCACGGCTGCCGCGAAACCATACCACCCCGGCAGCATGAAGCGCGATTGCGACCAGGCGAAGACCCAGGGAATGGCGCGAAGGTCTTCGATCTTGCCCGAAGCGGTTCGCGACGCCGGCCGTGAGCCGATCTTGAGGTCCGACACTTCGCCGACCGGTGTGACCGTGCGGAAGAAGTCGAGGAAATGAGGATCGTCATAGACCAGGCCGCGATAGGCGGCGAAGGATTTTTCGTGCAGCCTGTCCATCAACGGGCTGTATTTTTCCTCCAGCCGCGCGTCTTCGGACGCTTTGCGCGTCGTATCCTTGGGGATAGTGGCCAGGAAAGTGGCCGCCGCGAAGGTATCGAGCGTTTTGTGCGCCGTGATGACGTTGCCGAACTTGCGAGCGATCATTTCGCCCTGCTCGGTGACGCGGATCTGTCCGCCGACAGTCCCCTCAGGCTGAGCCAGGATGGCAGCGAAGGACGGACCGCCGCCGCGGCCAACCGAACCGCCGCGGCCATGGAACAGGCGCAGCTTGACGCCCGCCTTGTCGCACACCGCCTTGATGGCTTTCGACGCCTTGTGCAGCGACCAGCGCGACGAGGTATAGCCGCCATCCTTGTTGGAGTCGGAATAACCGAGCATTACTTCCTGGATCGCCGGCCGGCCCATGAGGGAGCGCACAGCGAAGTTGCCCAACCACTTTTTCATGATGTCAGGCGCGGCTTCCAGATCGCCGATGGTTTCGAACAGCGGAGACACCCGGATCATGGTGTGGGGCTGAGGGCCGCCGCGCACCAGGCCGGCCTGCTTCATCAGGACCAGCGGTTCCAGGATATCCGATACCGAGGCGGCCTTGGAGATGACGTAGGCGCCGAAGGCTTCCGGGCCAAAGGATTTGACGATCTGGGCGGCCGCATCGACGATACGCAGTTCCTTGCGCGTCTCGTCGGAATATTTGGCGAAGTCCCAGCGAAGCACACGGTCATTGGCCAGTTCGGCGAACAGCAAGGAACAGCGCTCGCTTTCCGACATGCCGAGATAATCGACCAGTTCCGACGAATGGGTGAACAGTTCGGCAATGACGCGTTCGTGCACGTCCGAATTTTGACGCAGGTCGAGCGCCAGCAGGTGGAAACCGCATGACCGCGCGATACGGATCAGCGTCTTGAGCGTACGCCCGATCAGGCGGCGTCCGCCATGGGCAGCCAGGCTATCGCGGATGACCCGCAGATCGCGCGCAAACGCGTCGCAGCTTTCATAGGGAGGCGCCACTGATGCGCCATTGGTTACGGGTTCGCCCAGGATTTGTGCCCGCGTCCGGGCCAGTCGATGCTTGATGTGGGCGATGGCGCGGCGATAGGGCTCATCGACACGGTGAATGTCCGTATTCAGCGACTTGCGCGCCAGATCGTTCAGGGCGTCAGTGACCGGCGTCACCTCATCGGACATGGTCAGTTCCGAATCCAGCTTGTCCATCTGGCCGATGTAAAAGGCAAAAGCGACGCGCGCCTGTTCCTTGAACGCATAGTTCAAGGTCACCTCATCGACATGCGGGTGACCGTCGCGATCGCCGCCGATCCAGGAACCAAGTTTCAGGACATTGGGCAACTGGCCGTCATGGGGGATATCGCGGCCCCATTCGTTGTACAGGGTAACCATTGCCGGCAGGATGGAGCGCTTGACCGCCCCGATCAGATTGTTGATCTCGTCCTGGACGGTGATACGTTCCGGCCGGTTGAGACGCGTGTTCCACAACAAGGCGACGGCGCGGAACAGGTCATCCTCGATCTGCGTCCTTTCTGGCCGTGTCGTCGCCTTCTCATAGGCCTGGAGCAGGGTGGAAATCTCGTGCTCACGCTCCACGATCGACGCGCGCCGCATTTCGGTCGGGTGCGCGGTGAAGACCGGCGATGCCAGGATTCCCGAGAGCGTCTTGTCGATCTCGTCCGCGCTCACACCTTCCTGGCGCGCCGACTGAACCGCATTGGCCAGGCTGATCGGCTGCATGGAGCCGTCGAAGGTCTGGAAGGTATCGATACGGCCCAACTGGCCGACATCCTCCGAAATGACCGACAGCATGGACAGGCACGTCATGATGCGCGCTGCGTGCGCGGCTTCGGATTCGCTGAGTGTGCTGAAATCAAAGTCTTTGTCTTTCAGCGCCTCGACCTTGGACATGACCTCGGCCTTGCCAAACTCCTGTACGGCGTCGCTGAGGAAGCCATCGAGCATGGCGGTATGTTGCTTGACATGGTCTAGGACGGTATCGGTCATGAATGTTGGTCTCTGTTGGTGCCCGTTATCGGCGCGACCATTCATTTCCGCCACAAAAACAAAGACTTGAAGTCAAGTTTGTTCCGACGACGCGAATGCTGGGTCAAGCCGGTTTATCATTATATTTCGGCTAGCTTAGCGCCATTTTTGTGCGTCGCAAGATAACAATTTTGGCGGCCGCGCAGGCCATATTGCCAGTCACATTGAAGTATGAATGAATCCAGATGTTTGCGCTCAATTGTCTGATTTAATAAAATTTTCTGCCCGCCAAATTTGTCGAATGTTTCATTGGAAACAAGGACTTGCACACTCAAGTAACGTCGTTATTTTCATGGGGAAAATTATTAAAACTTTTCATTTATGCTGGGGTAAACGGATCAAAAGCGCTTAGAAAAGCACGAGGGTGTCATGGCCAAAGCGACCTATCATCGCCATCAGAGAGTCTATGTCGAGCCGGTTGGAACCTGGGCGGTCATCGACAAGGTGAATCCTGTCTGGGTCAAGGGCTTCGATGAACCTGTCCGCGTCACCTATGATTGCGGCCTGGGGCGCGATTTCGCCGCCGAGGAACTGACGCCGGAAAGCGCCGAAAAGACGGACAGCCAGCAATTGGGCCATTGGCGTCTAATGCGCGCTCGTAACAAGTGGCAGTCGCCCGACGAAAGTCGCAACCACCCCTTCCCCGGCACCTATCCCATCGTCGTCACCGATGAAAACGATTGGGGCGGCTGGCGCGTCCCAGGCGCCGAATATGAGCGTGACCCGTCCCTGATCGAAATGCAGGCCCGCCTGATCGTCAACGCCCCGCATCTGCTCACCCTGGCCAAGGCCTTGAAGGACTATGCCCGCCACAATGCTGGCGATCTGGACGACGATCTGATTTCGCTGGCCAAGCGCGCCGAGCAGTTGAGTCAACACATCGAATCGGACGCCGAGGTGCGCAAGGTCCGCGCCGTCGACTGACGCGCGGGATCCGAGGCAACATTCGTATTGCCCACTTTACGTATTGTCAGGCCGCGCGAACGCCCCATATGGTCGGGAGACACCCGATTTTTGTGGACGACCTCATGCGCACCGATACGCCCCAGCCGATCAAGCTTAGCGACTACACGGCCCCCGACTTCCTGATCCCGTCAACGGAACTGGACTTCGATCTGGCGCCCGAAGCCACCCGCGTAAGGGCCCGGCTGACCGTCACGCGCCAGGGACCGGCCAATGCGCCCTTGGTGCTGATGGGTGAACGCCTGCGGCTGATCAACATCCGTATAGATGGCCAACCCGTCGAATCGGTTGTGACCGATGAAACCCTAACCATCGCCTCGGTGCCGGACCAGTTCGTGCTGGAAACCGAAGTCGAGATCGATCCGCTCAACAACAAGACGCTGGAGGGACTGTACATGTCTTCCGGCCGTTATTGCACCCAGTGCGAAGCTGAGGGCTTCCGCAAGATCACCTATTATCTTGACCGCCCGGACAGCCTGTCGAAATATCGCGTGCGCATCACTGCCCCTCGCTCGGGCTTTCCGCATCTTCTGTCCAACGGCAACTTGCTGGAAAAGGGCGATCTGGACGACGGCCGGCATTATGCCCTGTGGGAAGATCCGTTCTTCAAGCCCTGCTACCTGTTCGCCCTCGTCGCGGGCGAACTCGACGTCTACGAAGACACGATCGAAACCGTATCGGGCCGTACGGTCGATCTGAAAATCTATGTCGATACCGGCATGAAGACTCGCGCCGCCTATGCCATGGATGCCTTGAAACGGTCGATGAAATGGGATGAGGAGGTGTACGGCCGCGAGTACGATCTCGACCTGTTCATGATCGTCGCCGTCCGTGACTTCAACTTCGGCGCCATGGAAAACAAGGGCTTGAACATCTTCAATGCGTCCTTGCTGCTGGCCGACCCGACGACGGCGACCGATGCAGATTATGAACGCATCGAAAGCGTCATCGCCCACGAATATTTTCACAACTGGTCGGGTAACCGCGTCACCTGCCGGGACTGGTTCCAACTCTGCCTGAAAGAGGGCCTGACCGTCTTCCGCGACCAAGGCTTCAGCGCCGACCAACGCGGTCATGCCGTGGCGCGCATCAAGGATGTCAAGGCGTTGCGCGCCCGACAGTTTCCGGAAGATTCCGGCCCCCTGGCCCACCCGGTTCGCCCCTCATCCTATGTTAAGATCGACAACTTCTACACGGCGACCATCTATGAAAAAGGTGCCGAAATCGTCGGCATGCTGAAAACCTATGTCGGGCCGCAGGTCTATCGTCAGGCGCTCGATCACTATTTCGCCGCCAATGACGGCACGGCGGCGACGCTCGAAGATTTCCTGGCCGCGTTCGAGGCCGTCACGGGCGAGGATTTCTCGCCGTGGATGGCTTGGTACACCCAGGCCGGCACCCCGCAACTGCGTGCCAGCAGTACCTATGACGCCGCCGCACATACCCTCACCCTGACCTTCGCCCAGGCGACACCCGCCACGCCGGGCCAGGCACAAAAGGCCGTCGTCCCCATCCCTATCCGCTTTGGCCTGCTCAGCCAGGACGGTGACAAACAGATGTTCCGACATGATGGCCACCTGGCTTCGGAGGCCCTGCATATCCTGCGTGGCGCCGACACGACGATTGTGCTTACAGAGGTGAAATCCCCCCCTGTTCTATCCATACTCAGGCATTTTTCGGCGCCGGTTCTTTTACATATTGAAGAATCAGGAAATGATGCATTCGCCCGCTTCCGAGGGGATCCAGATGCGTTCAACCGCTGGGAGTCGGCGCAAGGACTCGCTAAGCGCATTATCCTGGCTGAGCGGCCGGACGCGGACCTGATCGACGCCTTCGCCGAAGGACTAGATGCTTGTATTACTGACGAAAACCTCGACGACGCCTTCAAAGCGCTGATCATGGGCCTGCCGACCGAATCCGACCTGGCGCAGCATATGTCGCCCATAGATCCGGCATTTATTCATAAAAACAGGAACAATCTGAAATCCGCCCTGTCGGCGCGTCTGTTCGACACGTTGCGCGACCTATACCGTTCTATCCCGGCCCCGAATACGTTCAGCCCGGACTCCGTTTCCGCCGGGCGTCGCGCCTTCCGCAACGCCCTGTTGGACCTTATGTTGGCAAGGTACAATAATGCCGAAAACAAAGATGAACTGATCGCCCTGGCCGAAAGTCATTTTGGCCAGGCGACCAATATGACCGACATGGTGGGCGGCCTGTTGGCACTGACATACGTACAGGGCACACCCTACCAAAACGCGCTTGATACCTTCTACGACCGTTTCCGCAACGAACCCTTGGTCATCGACAAGTGGTTTTCACTCCAGGCCGCAGCCGCGCACCCGGACACCTTGGATCGCGTTCGCGCCTTGAGCCAACATCCCGATTTCGATGCCAAGACACCCAATCGCTGGCGCGCCCTGGTTCAGGGCTTTGCCAATAACCAGAGTGTTTTTCACGCGCCAGGCGGCGGCGGATACCAGTTCCTGGTTGAACAGATCCTCGCCGTTGACGCCTTCAACCCCATGACGGCGGCGCGGCTGGTCGAACCACTGAGCCGCTACCGTTTCTATACCTCGCCCTACCGCGAAAACATGCAGACGGCTCTTCAGACGATAGCCGCCGCGCCAAATCTGTCGAAAAATGTCCTGGAACTGGCCGCGAGGGCTCTGACCGAGGAACACAGCTAATAGGCATTAACCTCTCCGAAGCTTTCGGCGGGTAAACTGACGGTTCGGCATCGTCTGTGCCGCAATGTACGGCTTTCCCGGAGACAACGAATTGGCTGGCCTCGAACGCGTCAGGTTCCTGGTTGTGGACGACAACGCCCACATGATCAATATCGTCAAAACCATTCTGCGCGGATTTGGCGCCGTTCACATATTCGAAGCCAAGGATGCCACCGAAGCCTTCCATCGCCTGAAGCACGACTCCATCGACATTTGCATTACCGACTACCAGATGGAAGTTCTGGACGGGGTCGAATTCGTTCAACTGGTCCGCAATTCCTCCGACAGCCCCAACCGTTACGTGCCGATCGTCATGCTTACTGCCCACTCCGAGCGATCGAAGGTTATTGCCGCGCGTGACGCCGGCGCCAATGAATTTTGCTGCAAGCCGATTACGGCCATCGAATTGCGCCGCAAGATCGTCGCCATCGTCGATTTCCCGCGGCCCTTTATCAAGACCAGCAACTATTTCGGCCCCGACCGCCGGCGCAGACAGGACCCGAAATATCAGGGACCAGAACGCCGCGAGGGATGGAGCGAGGATCATCAGCCGCCCGTCAATGGCGTCAAGAAAAAGAGTGGCGCGGGGTCCGGCAGCTTTGAGGCCGAAGACGACTCGCAGGCCAGCTAGGCCGCGTCGGGAGCGGAAAAACCGTCCCCGACTATTTGAATTTATAAAACCTTAAGACTCTCGACAATAGGTTAACGCCACGTTTACGCTTGGGGTACGCGCCGAATCACCTGCGCTGCCCATTCGCCGGCCTCTGTACACGCCGAAAACCGTAGGACTGTCTGTGACGGAGACGCGTCAAAATCTGCGTTCTCAGGCCTTGGGCGCCAAGGGGCGGGCCACTGGCTCGCAGGATCGCGTCCGCGCCTCGGTGGCAACACCCAGTCCAACCGCACAATCATCGTTGATGTCGCGCCTGGTCAGATCGCAGGTCGGCGCCGGCATGCCACTGTGGATTCGTCTGGGCGCGCTCGGTCTGACCCTAGGCCTCGTGACCTTTATGGGCCTGTCTACCCTGCAGCTCGGCAACAATCTGTCCGCCGACAAGGATGCCGAAGGCCAGGTCTTACTGACCGAAACCCGGCTGGGTTCGGCACGTCTGGACGCTCGCCTGACAACGGCGCGCCTGGCTCTGGAAGCCGCCCAGGCACAATGGCTGGAAAAGCGCGACGCTCCCCTGACCGCCGCCGAAACCGGTTTACGCCTCGGCCATGACAGCGTTTTGAGCGTGGCCATGATCGGAAGCGACGGTACCCTACTGGCCCTGGCCGGCAGTGACGACACTGACCTGATGGCACAAGCCGCCAAACAGGCGGAGGCGGCCTTCTCGCTGCGCCCACTGACGTCCCGCCTCAGCCAGACGCGCCGGACCTACGCGATCCTCAAGGGCGGCACCAGCGCGCCTGCCCTTGTGGCGCGGCTCGACCCCAAACTGCTGGACGACACCGCCACCAATGGCGCCGTTGCCGCCCTTGTCGGGACGGACGGCGTCATCGTCGTGGCCTCCGACGACGCCCTGATCGGGCAGAATGTCGAAAAGGCGCTGGCGGTATCTTTCGGTCAGCTCAAAACCCGCGCCGACTCCGGCAACCTCATTCAGGGTGCTCTGACCGAAGGTGGTTTCGTCAAGATCGCGACCGTGCCGCAGGACAAGGCGGGCAATCTCGTCCTGCTCAAAGCCCTCCCGTCCAAACGCTTCTTCTTTGCATCGCACAACCTCATTCGTGGCATCGCCTTCGTCGGCGGCCCTTTGCTGATCGGCGCCCTTTTCGGCCTGCTGCTCATCTTCCAGGCACGCAAAACCAAGGCTGACGCCAAGCAGTTTCAGGCCAGCGAGCAGCGTTACCGGCTGGCTGTGGAATCGGCCCGTTGCGGCATATGGGACTGGGACCTGGATCAGGACCTGATCTACATGTCCGATGTCACCGGCGTCATGCTCGGCTGGGGCGGAGGCGGCGTTGCCTCGACATCCGAAGTGCTGGATCGCATCGCACCCGAACACAGGGGCGACGTCGTCAAGGCACTGGACACGGCGCGCATCAAGGGTGCCTTCGATGTGTCCTTCCGCGTCCCTGGCGTCAACGGCCAGGCTATCTGGGTTGATGCGCGTGGCCAGAGCGTCGGCGAACGCAGTCACGCTGGCTTCAACCGCCTGTCCGGCGTGGCCTTGGATGTCAGTGAGGAGCGCATAGCCCAATTGCGCGCCCAACGCGCCGAGGCCCGTCTGCTCGACGCCATCAGTTCCGTATCCGATGCCTTCGTGTTGTGGGACCGGCGCAACCGGCTACTGATGTGGAATTCGACCTTCGGCGAAACCTTCAATATCGACAGGCGCTTCCTTAAAGCGGGCACTCCGCGCGAGCTGATCGACCAGGTGATGCAAATCGCCATCCGCCGCCAGCAGCCCGCACCTGATGCCCGTGAAGGTGTCATCGAGGCCGAGCTCAACAACGGCAAATGGATTCAAATTTCCGAGAGCCGCACCCTGGAAGGCGGCCGCGTCCTGACCGGCGCCGACATCACCGCCGTGAAGCTTCAGGAAGAAAAGAGCCGCGAAAACGAAGAGCAGTTGCAGGCGCTCGTCGAGAAGCTGGAACAAAGCCGCCAGCAGCAGACCGTCCTGGCGCGCAAGTACGAAATGGCCAAGATTCGCGCTGAAGCCGCCAACCATGCCAAGTCCGAATTCCTGGCCAATATGTCGCATGAACTGCGCACACCGCTCAATGCCATCAACGGGTTCTCCGAAATCATGGCATCTGAGATGTTTGGGCCGTTGGGCCATGCGCGGTATAAGGAATATTCCAACGACATCCTCAATTCCGGCCAGCATCTGCTGTCGCTGATCAACGACATTCTCGATATGTCCAAGATCGAAGCCGGCAAGCTGACCTTACGCTTCGAACCGGTCGTTATCGATGAGGTCGTCGAAGATACCCTTCGGCTTATGCGCCAAAAAGCTGAAAAGGCCGGGTTGAAAATCCGTGTCCATCTGCCGCAACTGCCGGAAATATCTGCTGATTTCCGCGCCCTGAAGCAGGTGCTGCTGAACCTGCTGACCAACGCCATCAAGTTTACCCCCCAAGGCGGCACCATCACCATTTCTGCCACTCATACCGACAGCAATGTGCATATCAGCGTGACGGACACCGGCATCGGCATTGCGCAAAAGGACATGGAGCGCCTGGCCAAGCCATTCGAACAGATTGAGAACCAATTCTCAAAAACCAAGGAAGGCACAGGTCTCGGACTGGCGCTGACCAAATCGCTCATCGAGATGCACAGCGGCCATTTTGAAGTCGATAGCACGGTGGGCCAAGGCACAACTGCCACCGTCATTTTGCCGATTGTGCAGACAGCCGCGGGCGCATCGGAAGACGACGAGGGCCGTCGCATTCACGCCGCCTAAGGGTAGCCCGATAAGCACGCACTCCCTCTTGTTTCCTTATTCTGCAACCTCTTAAATGATCCGATGAGCGTAGCCTTTACCCGGGACGAAGACCACGAAGCGGCCGCCGCCAATTTGCCGGATCGTCCCCTGTCACCCCATCCCAATCTCGTAACGCCGGAAGGCCTGGCGCAATTGGAGGCGGCATTCGCCGATGCCAAGGCTGCCTATACGGCCGCGCAAGCCTCCGGCCTCATCCATGCGGATCGGACGGCCATGGCGCGGGCGACGCGGGATCTGCGCTACTATACGGCGCGCCTGGGTTCAGCCCAGCGCATCGATCCCGTCGCGACCGCGGAGCGCGTCGTCTTCGGCTGCACCGTAACCATCGTCCGTGAAGATGGCCGCGAACAGACCTTCCGGATCGTCGGAGAGGACGAAGCCGATCCCAATGCCGGCAGCGTGTCCTATGTCTCGCCCCTGGCCAGGGCCTTGCTGGGCCGCGAGGTTGGCGATGAGGCGCAGGTCGCCGGCGCTACCGTCGAAATTATGTCTATTGCGTAGTATCGGCGCGTGACTACCGACTGGCGGACGTATCGGCCACGGCCTCGGCAGGCGGCTTGCCGTCCCTCTGGACAAAGCGATTGAACCGGGCACTGGGACGCAGAAGGGTGCGTATGACAAAGCTGCGTTCGCGCACCGGCAGCTCTTTCATGTTCAGGATCAAGGCATTCTCGATCTTGCTACGCGCGTCGTTTTCAGCATTGCGCGCCTGCTCCGACAACATGGCCAGTTGCGCGGCGTCATATGGGTCCTTCGCCGCCAGAGCCGCCGCCTGACTGCGTAACGCGCGCGCCTTAGCCATGTCTGGCTCGCCGCTCAGGGCCGCATCGCGAGTCAGGAGGTATATATGGCGCCGCTGTTCTTCCGTGGTGCCGGTCGTGGCGTCCTTCCAGTCTTTTTGCATCGCTGTCGGCCGCTGGAAATCGCGCATGTGCTTTTTCAGCACGACGCCTGCGCCGATGGCCGCGCCTATCAGGAAGATATTGACGATCACCGAAACCGCCAGAAACCATTTCAGGTGCGTTTGTTTCATCACTCGCCCGTATCGATCATGGCGACCTGCTCAAGCACGGTCTGGGCACGAACATCGCTCAGCCCGGCCAGGCTGAGATTGACGCCCAGCACGGCGCCAGCAAGGCATGCCGCCAAGCCTATACCCGTTCCCCACACCACTGACCACGGCATCCGCCGACGCGGTGCGCGTGACGGCGCAGGGGACGGGAAACGCACGACATTATTGGCCAGCGAGAACTCCGCAGCATAGCGATTGATCGCTGCCTCGAAGGCGGGCTGATCCAGTTCAGCGCGCAAATGGTCGACCGCCGTAACGCAGTCCAGCATATCGTCCAGCGCACGCGCCTGATCCACCCGCGCCTGCGCCGCAGGGTCGCCGGCCAGGAAGTCGAGCGCCGCCCGACGTTCGGCCTCTGGCCAGCGCGCCGGCGAGGCGCCGTAGGCATCGATCAGGGCTTGGAAGCGATCCGCATTCATTGACTTGTTCATGACTTACCTCCCGCTTTAACGGGGTTTACTCTAGGTGTCTCATCACTCATCAGTCCCCGCAGGGTACGACGGGCGCGCGCTAGAAGACTTTCCATCGCCTCGATGCTGACGCCCATGGTCGCGGCGGCCTCGATGTTCGACATCTCCTGAAAATAGTTCAGCGTAATGGCGGTTCTCTGGCGCTCCGGCAATTGCGCCAGCGCCCTTTGCAAGGCCTGGGCGGTCTGGGCCTGCTCGATCTGGACGGCGGCACCGACGGCATCATCGACGATATCGACATCATCGGGCGAAACGGTGTCGCGGCGTCGGCGCAGGCGGTCATAGCACAGGTTAAGCGCCACGCGATGCATCCAGGTGTCGATGCGGGCCTTGCCCGGCACCCACGTCGCCGCCTGTTTCCAGGTTCGCATCAGGGTTTCCTGGGCAACGTCCTCGGCTTCCGTGGCGTCGCCCAGCATCCGACGACCCAGCGACAGCAGACGCGGCAGCTTGCGTGAGACAAGGGCCGACACCGCCGCCATGTCACCACGGCCGATTCGTTCCAGCAGAACCTCGTCAGGGTCCGGTGTCGTCACATGAGTCCCCGAATGGGCAGTCGCACCTCGCGCCCGCCGTTCAACGTCGAAATCCACAACCCTCGCTGCATTTACCTGCCGCATAGGTCTTGTTCCTTTAGCACACCGGATGGATTTAAGGTCGGCTTCATATGAAATTGCAAACACAGATGGGTGACAGGTTCAGATGACCCGCCGCTCATCTATGACAGTTTCACGTAGAACCATCCTTTATCCGTCGCTGGGCCTGACGATTGTCTCGAATGCCGCCCTCGCCCGCTTGCGAATATCGCGCAACTTTTTCTCCAGCGTATCGAGCCTGCGCGTGTGCACGGCGCGCGCCAGCTTGCGTTGGAAAGCTTCGGGCTCGTGGTTCGGGTCATCCTGCGCCGTCAGCGAAACCCGCATGACCTGGGCCAGCGACTGCTGAACCCGCCACGCGACGCTCAGGGCCTCGATCTCCGCCGCCGGGGCCAGACCGGCCCGTGACATGGTTGACAGCGCGGCCAACGTGCCGACACGCAACGGCCCGCCCGCTTCGGCATGGATCAGTTGCAGATATTGCGCGGCGAATTCAGCATCCACCTGACCACCGACCGACAGTTTGAAATCCCAGAAGGATTTGGCCGGCCGTTCCTTTTCCATGAGGGCGCGCATGGCCAGAACGTCGAGCGCGGTTTGTGCCGTCGAGCGCTGGCGGCGCAGAATGGTTTCGACCTTCAGCTTGACCAGGTCGGCAAAATCGCTGGACGACGACCAGACAACACGGCCGCGCGTCAGCGCCTGGAATTCCCAGGTATCGGCATCCTTGGTGTAATAGTTCTCGAAGGCGGCCAGAGACACCGCCACAGGTCCCTTGGCGCCGGTCGGCCGCAACTTCATGTCGATTTCGTAAAGCGTGCCTTCGTGGGTCGGTGCCGACAAGGCCGAAATCAGCCTTTGGGTAAAACGTCCGAACCACGTTTCCGCCGCCCACCCCTTGACCGTCGAGACGCTGGAGGGGTCCTCAGGCAGATAGATGGCCATCAGGTCCAGGTCGGAGGTCGCCGTCATTTCCTGAGACCCGAGCTTGCCCAGGGCCAGGATCGCCACATGGCCGTCGAGACGCCCCGCTTGCCGGACAATATCCTGGTGCGCCAGGGGCGCCAGGTGACGGACACAGGCATCCGCCAGGCGCGCATAGGCTGCCCCGGCGGCTTCGGTCGACAGACGGCCGTTTAGGATCTGCATGCCGATGCGGAACTGCTGCTCGCGGCCGATGCGGCGAAGGGCATTCATCACCGCTTCGAGATCGTCCGGCACGCGTTCGACTTCGCGACGCACCAGTTCATCCAGTTCCTCGCCCAGCGGATCGAAGAAGCCCGCGTCCAGCATGGCATCAAAGGAGGTCGGGTGGCGGGCCAGCATCTGGGCCAACCGAGGGGAAAATCCCATGATCTCGACGATCGAATGGAACAGTTTCGGATTGGCCAGGAACAGGGACTGAATCTGCACCCCAGCATTCAGGGTGGAGAAAAAAGAGGCGAAGCGGTTAAACGCGATGGACGGCGTGCCGGTTTCATTCAGCGCTTCGAGCAGACGCGGCACCAGTCGGGTAAAGAGTTCACGACCGCGTTCCGAGCGCGTCGCCGGGATACGGCCATGGTGCCAGGACCGGATGGTGGCGGCCACCTGCTCCGGGTTTTCAAAGCCCATTCGCTGCAAGGTCTTGATCGTTTCCGGGTCATCCTCCACCCCCGTAAAGACCAGGGAGCCGAATGAGGACGACAAGGGTTCGGATTCCGAAAACAGCTCACCGTAGTGACTGTTGACCAGACGCAGGGTCCGCGACACGGCCAGATCGAAGCGCGACAGGTTGGAAAAGCCGGACAGCACCGCCACGCGCATGCGGTCGTCCTCGTTTTCCGGCAGCTCATGGGTCTGTTCGTCCTGGATCATCTGGACGCGGTGTTCCCAATCGCGCAGACGAATATAGGCCTGTTTCAATTCCTTGGCGACAGCCGGGGCCAGATGGCCGGCGCGGCGCAAGGCATCGAGAGCATCGAGCGTCCGTTTCGACCGCAATGACGGGTCGCGTCCGCCGAGGATAAGCTGCTGGGTCTGGGCAAAAAATTCGATTTCGCGAATGCCGCCCGCGCCGAGCTTGAGATTGGCTCCGGCGGCATCCAGCCGGTCATCGACTTTGTAGACATGAATCTGGCGCTTTATCGAATGGACATCGGCTATGGCCGGATAGTCCAGGCTGCGCCGCCAGATGAAAGGCGACAGGTCCTGCATGAACTGCCGGGCCTCGACCGGATCGCCGGCGACGTGGCGAGCCTTGATAAAGGCGGCGCGTTCCCAGTTCTGGCCGACGCTTTCATAATAGTTGAGCGCGAAAGGGACACTGACCACGGTCGGCGTTGAGGACGGATCGGGCCGCAGACGCAGATCGACCCGAAAGACATAGCCGTCGCCTGTGCGTTCGCTGAGAAGCGTGGAAACGCCGCGCGCCACGCGGTCGGCAAAGGTCTGCGGATCGACGATATCGTTGATCGGCAGGCGCTCCAGATCGCAGAAGAAGGTGATATCGATATCGGAGGAATAGTTCAGTTCGCCGGCGCCGTGCTTACCCATGGCCAGAACGAAAAGCCCAGGCAGAATTCCGCGCTCGTCAGGGGCATTGGCGGTCAGGCGGCCCTTGTCGCGCTCTTCGCGCACCACGAGCGCCAGCGCCGCGGCCGTCACGGCATCAGCGAAGCGCGTCAGAGCGGCCGTGACATGATCAAGCGACCAGACCCCGCCCAGGTCGGCCAGGGCGGTCAGCAGATGTGTATCGGCCTTGAGATGGCGCAGGACCTTCTTCGCTGCCGGAATGTCCAGCACATCGACGGTCGCAGCCTGAACCTCTAGCGCCTCGGTGGCCAGGAGAACGGCCTTCAGGCGTGCCTCGGGTGCGCTAATCAGGGTTTCACGCAGACGCTGGGGATCCCGACGCATGAGGCCCGCCAGATAGGGTGACGCCGCCACGACGGGACGCAGGGCGGCTTCGGCCTGTTGCAGGACGTCGCGCCAGCCCTCGGCATTGGCGACCTCATAAAGGGTCTCGAAGACATAATCCGCCGCGCCGGCGTTCAGAACCGGTCCGCACGGATGCAGCCGATCGACCAGTGAGGAGAATAAAACGTCAGCCATGTGGGTAGAAGTACAGTCCCTGCCTCTTTTGTCCTACATCTTTAACCCTGAATCGCCGACAATACAAAGCCGGTAATGGGTTTATGCAGGCCCGTAGGGGGAATGCGGCTGGGGAAAAGCTGTCTTGAGCCCTATCCGGCTACCGGCGGCAGGACAAGCGCGGTACGCAGTCCCGGTCCCTGACCGTCGAAAACACCCGGACCTTCTGAAATCACCAGCCGTCCCTTGTGCGCCACGGCAACGGCTTCGACCATGGCCAGTCCAAGCCCGACGCCCGGCAGTGTGCGCGAATTTTCCAGACGCACGAAGCGTTCGGAAATACGGGCACGGTCTTTTTCGGGCACGCCAGGCCCGGTGTCGGTGATCGAAAATTCGATTTCACGCTGCGAGGTGTGGCGCATGCGGAAGGTCACACCGCCGGGTACGGGTGTATATTTGATGGCGTTGTCGAGCAGGTTGGACAGGGCCTGGGCCAGGAAATCACGATTGCCCAGGGCACGGATATTCTTGTCGATCTCGAAATCGAACTCCAGACCCTTGTCCGAAGCCACCGCCTCGAACAGCTCAGCCATGTCCTCGGCCAGCTCAGTCGCGGAAAAAACGACCTGATCCGGCGCCTGGCCCTGCGCCTGCAGGCGCGACATGGAAAACACCGTCTGGAAGGTGCGCAGAAGCTGACCCGTTTCTTCGAGCGCCTTGACCAGGGCATCATGCGCCTTGGACGGGTCCTTGTCGACGTCAAGCAAGGACACTTCCAGCTTGGTCCGCAGGCGCGACAGCGGCGAGCGCAGGTCGTGCGCGATGGCGTCACCGGCATATTTCAGATTGCCCATCGTCTTTTCCATGCGGTCGAGCGTCTGGTTGATGCGCATGGACAGGGCATCGAATTCGTCGCCCGAATCGCGCACCACAATGCGGGCGCGCAAGTCGCCTTCCTGTACCCGTTCCAGCACGCTCGTTACCCGCGCCACCGAACGTGTGACCTCCTGGTTTATGAGCGTGCCGGCGAACAGGCCGAGGATAACAACCAGTAGCCCACCGCCCGCCACCGCCTTGATTTCCTGCTGGAAGCCGTGATCGGCCCATGACATGTCCATGGCGACATAGATGAAGAAGTTATCGTCCAGGCGCAGGATTCGCCCCTGGAACCGGCAACAGCCGCTCGGGTCATTCGGAGACGGCGAAAAGAAATTGAGAGAGGTCATCGGATTGCCCGAATTGACCTCCTTCAGGCCCGCCTTGATCACCGTGTCGGGCAGATTACGGCCCTCCATGCGGGCGCGCGTGTTCTGCGCCAGCACCTGACCGGATCCATCAAACACCCCTTTGGCGAAGACCCACTCTACCGCGTCGTCCCCCAGGATCTTGGCGACGACGGCGGCGTGACCTTCGCGTGCGTCGAGATCCTGAAGACTCTTGATACGCGCGTCGATCGAGCTATTGCCCCAGGCCCGCGATTCCGTCGAGGTCGCCAGATAAATGTAGCCGAAGACCAGAGCGGCAACGAACACATAGACGCACAGGAAGACTAAGGTCAGGCGAAACGGCGTCTGGCGGAAGAAGTTGGGACGCAGGATGGCAAGCGCATCGACCCGGCGCCAGATGGCATCGATCATGTCCTTGCGGGGGTCTCGCGCGGGTTCGTCACTCATAAAGTTCACTCATTTCAAAGCGCGACTGCGCGCCCGAGCCGTTGCGAGGAAAGCCTGCGTGGCGATTGAACGCGCATACGGCCTGACCGAAGGTCAGGCCTTCAACTGATAGCCTTCGCCGCGGACCGTATGCAGCATGGGGCGGTCGAAATCCTTGTCCAGCTTGGAGCGCAGGCGCGAAATATGCACGTCGATCACATTGGTCTGAGGGTCGAAATGATAGGCCCAGACCTTTTCCAGCAGCATGGTGCGGGTGACGCTTTGGCCAACGTGGCGCATGAGGAATTCGAGCAGCTGGAACTCACGCGGTTGCAGGTCGATGATCTTGCTTTGGCGCTTCACGACACGCGAGATCAGGTTCATTTCCAGATCGCCAACCCGCAGGATGGTTTCGACCTGATCCTTTTCCTTGCGACGGCTGAGCGCTTCGACGCGCGCCACCAGTTCCGACAGGGCATAGGGCTTGACCAGATAGTCGTCGGCGCCGGCACGCAAACCCGATACGCGGTCTTCCAATTCGCCAAGCGCCGACAGGAAAAGCACCGGGACATCAGCGCCTTCCGAACGCAGTTGCGTCAACATGCTGACCCCATCCATAACGGGCATCATGCGATCCAGGATGATGACGTCTGGCATCTCATCCTTGACCGCCCGAAGACCCTGCTCGCCGTCGCCGGCCAGGCGCGCCTCGATACCGGCGTCCTTCAGGCCGCGCTGCATGTTGAGGGCGGCTTCGGCATCATCTTCAACGATCAGGACGTTCATTCTCGACTCTCGCTTGGTTGCAATGAACAGGTCATATCACGCGCGACTACCCTTTTCCTCTTAAAAATTGTCAATCAATAGAGGCCGCGGCAACCGAACACGGACGATCGTAAAACAAAAAAAGCCCGCCATTGCTGGCGGGCCTTATGTCGTCTGTCTGAAATTTTACTTCTTGGCGCTGGCCGTATCCTTAAGCGATAACGGCAGGGCCACGTTGCGGCCATCGCGGTTGACCATAAGCAGGATGCTCGGCCGCCCGGCCTTCTTGAAACCATCGATGATCGCGGAAAACTCGCCTTGTGTTGCCACCGGCTTGTTGTCGGCGCGCACGATCACATCACCCGGCTTGAGGCCCTTTTGAGCCGCATCCGAATTGCTGTCGAGATCGGTAATCACCACGCCCTTGACATCGGCACCTATACCGAAGTCACGACGAACGTCCGGCGTAATCGCCTTGACCGACAGGCCGATAACAGGCGTACCGCTCGACGCGCTACCGGATGAGCTGTCGTCAGAGCCACCCAAGCCGTTAATGCCCTTGTTGAGCTCTTCCTCAGACGGACGCAATGCCGCCGTCACAGTGACATCGACGATCTTGCCGTTGCGCAGCACGCCCAGCTTGACCTTTTCACCGACCTTAACGTCGGCAATACGGCGGGTAAGCTCAGTCGGGCTCTTGACGGACGCGCCGTTCACCGACTTGACGATATCGCCAATGTCGAGGCCGGCCTTATCGGCGGGTCCACCTTGCGTCGTCTCGGTGACATAGGCACCGGTCAGGTCGGTGATACCGAGGGCCTCGGCATTTTCCTTGGTGACAGGCTGGATCAGGATACCGATATAGCCGCGGGCAATCGTCTGGCCCTTCATGAGTTGGGTGGTAATCTTGTAGGCCACATCGGCCGGGATCGCGAACCCGACCCCCGCATTGGCGCCAGACGGCGTGACGATGGCGGTATTGACACCGATCACCTTGCCGTAGAGGTCGAAGGTCGGACCGCCGGAATTACCTCTGTTGATCGCCGCATCGATCTGCAGGTAGTCGGTGTAATCCGGACCGCCGCTTGAATCGCGCAGGTCACGACCATAGGCCGAAACGATGCCCGCCGTAGCGGTGTTGGAGAAGTTAAACGGATTGCCGACGGCGATGACCCAGTCACCGACGCGCGGCTGCTTTTCAAGCTCCCAGCGCACGAACGGGAAATCGTTGCCTTCGACCTTCAGGACCGCAAGGTCGGTGCCGACGTCGCGGCCGATGACCTTGGCCGGCAATTCCTTGTCATTGGTCAGCTTGACGATGATTTCGTCGGCACCGTCAATGACGTGATTGTTGGTGACGACAAAGCCGTCCGCCGACACGAAGAACCCGGAACCGGCGCCGCGCACTTCCTGCTCGCGCTGCTTGCCGTCTTCCTGACCGGGGAAGCTGAACCCGGGCAGAGATGGAATGCCGGTATCGATCTTCATCTTGCCGCGGGTTTCAATCGAGACCACAGCCGGCGATACGCGCTGGATCAGGTCGGCAAACGACATTGGCGCGCCAACCGGTGGCTTGACCGGGGTCAAGTCGGCAGTCTTGATCAGAGAGGCGCCATCATACCCGTTTCGGTGATCACCGAAACCCGTGATGGCTGCGCCGGCGACACCCGCGCCCAGGACCAGGCCTGCAACTGCGCCACCAATGGCGGAACGGTTCTTAAGCAAGGCCTTGAAATTCCAATTCCCCATAATTTTACCTTTAAATTCAGAAAGCGTGTTTCATCAGATATTTGAGCGTATCATCCGCCGAATACAATAAGAAACGCCAAATATTGTTTTCACCCCCACTGTAACCAAACCGGTGAGGCAAAATCGTGACATCAATCGCGTTTTTTCAGCAACGCCTTGAGTTTCTTCTCTTCTTCGTCAGTTAAGTCATAATCTTTTGATTTCGAACGATTTTTATTCGAAAATACGAGAAAAATGGCACCAATCAGGACAATGAGCGGCGGAATCAGCCATAAGGCCACGTTGCCGAGTGACAATCTCGGCCGAAAAAGAACATAATCGCCATAGTGATCGAACAGTTCTTGGCGAATCTGCCCATCCGTTTTGCCGGCGGCGATGTCAGCCCGGATTTCGCGGCGCATGTCGCCGGCGATGTCGGCGTCGGAATCAGCAATACTTTCGCTCTGGCACTGAACACAGCGGACTTCCGTGAAAAGACGATGGGCCCGGGCCTCACGGGCGGGGTCGGGTTCGGCGACGGGTGCTGCAAGCGCCGTTCCAATCGACAGCCACGCGATCAAAAGACAAATGGCGCCGATGCGCCCGTATCGGTTCGCGTCCCGCATCATCCTTTTACCGCCTTGTCCGCCCTTTGGGCGATCCCCAGGCGCAGGCGACGATCACATAGGCTCAGAAGGCCGCCTAGAGCCATCAACAATGGGCCAAAGAAGATCAGCCGCACCCAAGGGTTATAAAAGAACCGCACCTGCCACGATGCCTTGCCATCCGGTTGAAGCTGTGGCTCAGCCATGACGACATACAGGTCATCCAGGGGCGTGAAGCACAGCGCCACCTTGCTTTGGACTTGGTTAGACGCCGGATAGAACCGGCGCTGCGGGCGCGCTTCGCACACCTTGCGGCCGTTCGACGCGATATCGAAAACACCGCCTTGGGCATCATAGTTGGCGCCCGGCTGCGTATACAGACCCGTAAACGTCATATCGTAACGCCCCAGATGCAAGGTATCGCCTGGCGAAACCGACTGCATGACACTTAGCTTCTGATGCGTCTCCGTGACAGCGCCCAGAACAAAGACCCCCAAACCGATATGCGCCAGGATCATGCCCCAGGTCGCCAGCGGCAAACCGACCAGACGCCGCCAATTTGGCATAGCCTTCCAGTTAAAATCGATCCGTTCGGCAAGCAGCTTAAAGGAGCCGAAAATCAGCCAGAAACCGACCAGCAGACCCACGAAGAACTCCACGCTGCTCAGCACGGTTGGGCCCTTGTGAAACAGCAGACCGATCGCCGCCGCCAGCACGGATACACCGAACGCGACGGCCAGCCGCTGCATTACGCCCTTAAGGTCGCCGCGCTTCCATGACATGAGCCCGGAAATCGGCACGATCAGCAGGGCCGCAATCATGATCGGCCCGAAGACCAGCAGGTAATAGGGCGCACCGACCGACATGGTCTTGTCGAACAGGGCCTGCATCAGGATGGGGTACAGCGTCCCAAGGAACACGGAACACAAAGCAGCCGATATCAGCAGGTTGTTGAGCACCAGGGTGGCTTCACGCGACACCGGAGCGAACAGGCCACCGGGGGCCAGGGTCGGCGCACGCAGGGCAAACAGGGCGAAACCGCTGCCGGCCGTGATCAACAGAATGGCCGCCAGCAATATGCCGCGCTGCGGGTCGACGGCGAAGGCATGAACGGAGGTAAGAAGCCCCGACCGGACCAGAAACGCCCCCATCATCGAGAAGGTGAAGGCAAGCAGACCGAGAAACACCGTCCACGCCTTCAGGCTGTCGCGCTTTTCCATCACTATGGCCGAATGCAGCAAGGCGGTCGCCGCAAGCCACGGCATGAAGGAGGCGTTTTCGACGGGGTCCCAGGCCCACCAGCCGCCCCAGCCCAGCTCATAATAGGCCCAGAAGGCACCGAGCGTAATCCCGACGGTCAGGCAACTCCAGGCCAGTAGCACCCACGGCCTTATCCAGCGCGCCCACGCCCGATCAAGTCGCCCCTCGATAAGGGCCGCGACAGCGAACGAAAAGACGACCGACATGCCGACATAGCCGAGATAGAGCATCGGCGGATGGAAGGCCAGCGCCGGGTCCTGCAAGGCTGGGTTCAGCGACTGCCCTTGCAGCGGCGCGTCCTCCAGCCGTCCAAGGGGGTTGGAACTGAACAGGGTAAAACCGACAAAAGCGGCGCCCAGCAGGCCCTGCACGCCCAAGGCTTTCAGCTTCAGGCTTTCCGGCAGATGCCGCCCCTTCACCGTAATCGCCGCGCCATAGACCAGCAGAATGGTACACCACAAAAGCATCGAGCCTTCGTGCGAGCCCCATGCGCCGGAAATCTTGTACAGCAAAGGCTTGTCCGTATGGGAATGCTCATAGACATTGACCACCGAAAAGTCGGAACGGACAAAGGCAAAAATCAGGATGGCGAAGCTGAGCGCAATGGCCAGGGCCGCGGCCAGAGATGCGCCTTCGGCGTAGCGGGCAATACCGCCGCGTCCGCGGCCAGCCAGCACAAAACCAGCCTGCGCCAACGAAAAGCAGAAGGCGAGACCCAAACAATAATTGCCGATTTCATCGATATGGGTCATGCGAAAGGTTTCTGCACCGGCTTTGGTTTGTCCATGCCCGAATCCGGACGCCATTCGCCCTGCTTTTCCAGCTCTTTCTGGACGTTCTTCGGAATGTATTTCTCGTCGTGCTTGGCCAGAACCTGGGTAGCGCGCAGGGCCGTGACGCCGGTCACCTCGCCCTCGCATACCACGCCTTGCCCTTCACGGAACAGGTCGGGCAGATTGCCGCGATACACCACCGAAACCTCTTTCAGCTTGTCCTGCACAACGAAGGCGGTCGCCCCGTCGGGCGTTTTGACGACGCTACCGGGCTTGACCAGGCCACCCAGCCGCACCGTCTTGCCAACTGGCACCCGCGCCTCGATCCATTGGGCCGGGGTGTAAAAATAGACAACGGTGCCCTTCAGCGCATACAGGCTGAGGGCGACGGCGGCGATAAAGACTGGCGCAGCGATCAGGAAGATGACGAGACGGCGACGGGCCTTGACGGACTTTGGCAACCAACCCACTATTTCGCCTCCCCTTCCGATCCGACCCGCGTCTGCGCCCGGGTCAGAATATCGGCGATCACATCGGGTCTCTTGGCATAATGGCTCTGCATTGCCGCCTGAGCCGCCGCACGTTTTTGCCGATCGCCCAGCACATCGTATGACCGCAGCAGCCGCGCCCAGCCATCGGGATTTTCCGGATTGGCTTGAAGCTGGCCTTCCAGGCCGGCGACCATGCCTGAAATCCGCGCGCTCATGGCCTGGGCCGCCGCCTCGGCCGGGGCGATACTGTCCAATGCGTCCTGAACCTGCCGACGGCTGACATCGTTCGGCGCCATGGCCGACAGAGCGGCCGTCAGGTGACTGCGGGCAGTTTCGTAATCACCGTCGCTTATCGCCTGCTGACCGAGATAATAGTGCGCGCGCGGGTCCTTCGCATTCAGTTTAAGCGCGTTCTGGAACGCGGCCTTGGCATCGGGACCACTGACCCCGCCGCCGACAAAGGTCAGGGCTTCGCCCAGTTCCGACCAGGCGGTAAAGGTTTGCGGCGCCAGTTCCCGCGCCTTTTGATAATCCTGTGCTCCTTGGTAATTATTACCTGCCAGCATGTCGATACGACCGAGGAACAGCCAGTAATCGACCTCCTTTGCGTGGTCATGCTCTCCCTGACGCAGGACGGCTGCCATGGCCTTGGGCGGCAAACTGTCGGGCTGGCTCTGCGCCAGGCGCGTCCAGGTGGCGAGGCGTTGCTTGTAGGGCTGATCTGCCAGCTTAGGATGACCGATAAACAGATAGAGCCAGGCGCTGGCCACGGCCACGAGGCCCAGAGCGATATAACCGTGCAATGGCTTCATATTGCCGGTGGTCTCAGCCCGGTCACTGGCTTTAAGTAGGGCACGACCGGCTTCGGCGCGTTCCTCCCGCGCCTGGTCGGCGTCGATGTCTCCGGCCGCCAGGCGCCTGTCAACATCGGCCATGAAGCCGGCATAAAGTGACGTTTCCTGCGCCAATTGCGGCGGTGAGCTGCGAACGCGCTGCCATATCGCCGCCAGCGCGATCAGCACGGCGCAGATAAACACGCAGGTCAGGGCGAGTACGATCATCGCGTTTCACATAGACCATTTCCGGCCAAAGTGAAGGGGCGTTTTGGCGGCCGCGACGTTATGACTTAGCCCAATACGGCTGCAAAGGCCGTCAGGCAGGGGATTTGGATGGATTGAACAGATTGGACGACGCCATGCGGCGACGCGCCACGGCACCCTTGTCTTCGCCGCACAAGGCCTGCATCAGATCGGAAACCAATTCGAAAAGGCCAAACAGTTGTTCGGTATCGAATGGATCCTCGCCATTGGCCAGGGCCAGCAACTCGGTGAAATAGGCGTCGAGACGTATCTCGATGGCCTGCGCGACCTTGCTATGCAGGGCAGCAAACCCGCCGGCATTGGCTATATTGCGGATTTTGCGCATGAAGACGAGCGTCTGACGCGCCTTCGCCACCGCTTCCGCCGGCAAGGTCTTGGTGAAGTCCGGCACTTCTCTCTTGATGCGGCCATAGATGCGTTCGGAGCGGAATGGCAGCACGTCTTCGACCGAGCGTTCAGCCGTCTTCAACTGGGTTTCGACCAACTCAGAAATGATCTTGTGCGCCTCCGCGACACGTTTGCCCCACGGCCCTTCGCGCGCCAATTCTATATAATGGCCGAAGGACTGAAGCTGGGCCAGGCAAAGCGCCACGCGGTCGCCCGCCTCATCCAGATTACAGGCCGCGTTGCGATTGCCCATGAACGCCTTAAGAGACACCAGGCTGTTTTCGATCTGGTCGAGAATCCGCGTGCCGAAATCCGCCAGCTCCGACTCGGCCAGAAAGCGGTCTTTGGGCCGATCGGATACGGTTGCCACGAATTTAATAATCTGAGCGCCGTCTTCCAGGTTGGCGAAGATGATTTCAAGAAACCTGTAACCGCCTTCTTC
The DNA here is from genome assembly GCF_032490435.1 of Asticcacaulis aquihabitans. NCBI lineage: Bacteria > Pseudomonadati > Pseudomonadota > Alphaproteobacteria > Caulobacterales > Caulobacteraceae > Asticcacaulis > Asticcacaulis aquihabitans. The sequence continues at coordinate 646,836 of NZ_JAVGWM010000003.1, read as the reverse complement.
GTCAATCGCCGCTGCATCCTTGAACAGGACGCGCAAGGCAGCAGCTTTGTCGGCGTCGATGCGGCCCATGAAATCGTAAAGGCGCGACAGGACCTGACGCGACAGGCGATGCAGGTCGAGATATTTGGCGAATTCAGCCAGCTCTTCACGGTCGTCATCCGTGGCATTTCGTCGAAGCGCCAGTTCCGGTGTTTCGCGGATGATACCGGCAGCGGCGTTTACGAGACGAAAAAAAACGACGGGCGTCGGGTCTTCGGTGCGAAGACCACGCAGGACATAACGGGCCTCAGCATGCAGTTCGGGTTCACGCGACTCCAGCGCCGACCACAGATTGTCCAAGATCCACCGCTCGAACTGCACGCCCTCCAGACCATCCGCCCGATCCTGAAACATCGGCAGATAGGGCGCAAAAACGGCATCCTTGACGTGCCGGCATTCCATCTCGCTGGAGATCAGTTCACGCACCTCAACCATCTTCTGGTCATTGGTCAGCCCAAGCGCGGTTTCCAGCGAGCGCAAAGCCGTCTGCGGCAAGGTCTTTACAAGACCTCTGAGCAGTGCCAGACGGTTATCGGCGATCAGGGGCATGAGTGTCTGGAAGACCTTAAGCTACAACGACTTGAGAGCGTTGATCATAAGGATGGTCTGGTTAATTTTCTCTGACGGGTATGCGAACACCTTTACCCGTCAGGCGGCGGCGCCATCGAGGTTTGCCGGCAGCTTTGCCAATACTTTCAAACCCCCTATTTGCGACTTGCCGAACGTCAGCGTGCCGCCATAGGCGCGGACCAATTCATCGACGATCGACAGCCCTAATCCCGACCCCGGCACACTTTCATCCAGGCGCGCACCACGCTTCAGAACCTCGTCGAAACGCGCCTCGTCCAGGCCAGGTCCGTCATCTTCGATGGCCAGACTCATCGACTGGTCAACGGGGTTGAATTCCGCGGTGATGCGCACTTTTTTACGGCACCAAATCGAAGCATTTTCGAGCAGGTTGCCCGCAATTTCCTGTAGATCCTGCTTTTCCCCCCGGAAAGCCAGATCGTCGGGTGTGCGCCAGTCGATAATGACGCCCTTGTCCTGAAAAACCTGCTCGAGCATGACCGCCAGTTCATCCAGCACAGGTTCCACCGGTGTGCGCTCGCCCAAGGCCTGCGATCGCGCCGCAGCGCGCGCGCGGCGCAGGTGATGATCGACCTGGGCGCGCATGGTTTCGGCCTGCTTGCGCATGATTTCGGGCAACTCCCCGTCCTGGCTGCCAGCTGAAGCCATCAATACGGCCAGGGGCGTTTTCAGGGCATGGGCCAAATTGCCGACATGCATGCGCTGGCGTTCCACCACTTCCTGAGAATAGTCCAGGAAAGCGTTGAGTTGCGTTGCCACGGGCGTTATTTCAGCCGGATAGGACTTGAGCAGCCGCTGCTGGGTGCCGCCCTGGATATGGGCAATTTCGTCGGTCAGATCGAACAGCGGACGCAGGCCCACGCGGACCTGGATGAATATGGCGACCAACGATCCCAGCGCCAGCACGATCAAAGCCGCAGCGGTGATCAGCGCAAACCGCCGGACGTCCTTATCCATCGGGGCGCGATCTTCGGCGGCGAGGAAGACGAAGGCGCGGCCATCGATCTTCGAATAGACTGCCGCAACACGCAACGGTTCGCCTTCCGGCCCGATGCTGTCATAGAAGACCCCTTCCCCGATGCGCGCCTTCGCCTCACCAAGCGTCGTCGCGGGAATGGGAATATGTTCGTTCCACAGGGAACGCGACCGGGCGGCATCGCTGATCGCGCCCTTGGCGTCGATTTCGCTCACCTGCCAGTACAGGCCGGAATAGACGCGGTTGGTGCGCGTATCGAAGAAGGGCGGCGTTACCACCTTGCCACTATGGTCTATATCGGTGTCAGCGTAGAGATTGTCGGCGATCTGCTTCACGTTAAGCTGGAAGCGTTGCAGCGCTGCCTGATGAAAATAGGCGGTCAGGGCGATGCCGGTTATAACCAGCGAAAAGATAAACCAGACGCTGGCCAGCCGAATGAGGCGGCCGACAAGGGAATCCTTACGCGTGAGACGGCGAAACAGGCGCAGCAGAACCGCGCCGCCGGTTTTGCGAGAGACAGCCTTGGGGGAGTCGGTCGCGCCCGTCCCGTCCGTCACAGATCGCTGACCTCGTCATGCAACGGTTTGAGGCGATAGCCCAGGCCGCGTACCGTCTCGATACGTTCATTGCCGATCTTTTTGCGCAGACGCCCCATAAAGACTTCGATGGTGTTGGAATCACGGTCGAAATCCTGATCGTACAGATGTTCGACCAGCTCCGTGCGCGAAATGACCCGATTCTGATGCATCATCAGGTAATGCAGGAGACGGTATTCCAGCGAGGTCAGCCGCAAAGGCTCACCATTGACCGACGCCCGCGCGGCGCGAGGATCGAGACGTACGCCACCGCATACCAGCATCGGCTGGGCATGGCCGGCGGCGCGACGAACCAGGGCGCGCAGACGGGCCAGAAGTTCCTCGGTATGAAACGGTTTGGTGAGGTAGTCGTCAGCCCCGGCGTCGAAGCCCGACACCTTGTCGCTCCAGGCGCCACGCGCGGTCAGGATCAAGACAGGCGTCGTCTTGCCTTCGCGGCGCCAGCGCTCCAGAACCGATACGCCGTCGATCTTGGGCAGGCCGAGATCGAGAATGATGCAGTCGTATGGTTCCGTATCACCGAGAAAATGGGCTTCCTCGCCATCGGGCGCATGATCAACCACGTAACCCGCATCGGAAAGCGAGGCTTTCAATTGACGCGACAGATCGGGATCGTCTTCGGCAAGCAAGATTCGCACGTTATTCTTCCCTTACAATGCAGCGGCAATTGACGTCGACATAGACGTCCTTACGTCCCTGAGGGGTGGATACCCGAACACGGAACACGGATCCACCGGCTGGCCAGGCATTGATATAGTCACCCCGTCGTGAGGCTACGGCAATGGCTTCACTCATGCGATCATCACGGCGGTTTTCACCGCGGTCATCGCCACCGTCACGGCGGTTTTCACCCCGGTCATCGCCACCGTTGCGCCGGCCATCCTGATCCTGGCGATCGCCTTTGCGCGGGACATAGCCCGCCTTTATCACCACTGCAGGCTCGGTCAGAGCCAGATAGGACAGGTGCGACGCGGGTGTTTGGCTGGCCAACAGATCATGGGCCGACGCGCTCACCGGCGCCAAAGGCGCGGCGGCAACAGCCAGACAAAGAAGGGGAACAATCTGTTTCATAACGTCGTTTATAGGCGTGAAGACCTGAACCTTACCTGAACGAACCGGTCATAGACATAAATAATCGCCTCACGCGAATATTTTCTTCGCAAATGCGGTAGATGCCGCCCCGCCTATTTGCGACGCGCCGTCACGGTCGGCGTGTACCCGCCCTTATCGCGCCAACGTTCCATCAATGCGGTGAAATCCGCCTTCAGATCGGCGGGTATCCCCTCGACGCCTTTGTCCGGCATGGCCAGAACGACGTGCGCAAACAGATCGCCGCGCGTCCCGCCCTTGGCTTCATAGGCGCCACGGCCTTTCAACCGAAGAATCGCACCCGAATTGGACCCCTTGGCCAGATTGACGCTGACCGGACCGTCAGGCGTAGACGCCTGAACCTTGCCGCCCAGGATCGCGTCGGGCAGGGAGACAAACAAATCCATATGCAGGTCGTTGCCGTCCAACCGGAAGATAGGATGGGGTTTCAAGTGAAGCTCGACCATAGCATCGCCGTGAGGGCCGCGCCCGGATGGCGACGGTGATCCCTGGCCCTTCAGGCGCAGAGTCTGGCCGTCGCGCGACCCTTTGGGAATATTGACGTCAAGGGTGCGGCCGTCTGACAGCAGGACGCGGCGCGTATTGCCAACAATCGTATCGAGCAGGTCGATATCGAGCTTGATCTTGACATCGCTGCCCTTGGTCGGCGCTTGTTCACGTGCGCCACCGAAGCCGCCGCCGAACGGCGATCCGCCCCGGGCACCGCCCCCGAACATGCCCATGATGTCGTCGATGTCCATGCCTTCGAAATGCGTGCTGCGTCCGCCGCCACCAAAGGGCGAACCGCCAGCGCGTCCGCCACCACCGCCACCACCGAAACCGCGGAAGATTTCGCGGCCGTCTGCATCGATTTCGCCGCGGTCGAACTTCTTGCGCTTGTCGGCATCCTTGAGGAAGTCGTAGGCGGCCGTTACGCGCTTGAAACGCTCTTCGGCGACCTTGTTGTCCTTGTTGGTGTCGGGATGCAGTTCCTTGGCCAGCTTACGGAACGCTTTCTGGATTTCAGCATCACTGGCGTCACGCTTGACGCCCAATTCGGAATACGGATCGCCTGCCACTGTTAATAATACCTCCGCGCAAGAGGTGTGTCCTAGACCCAATTGTTTCAAGAGGCAAGTACGGCTCACCCCCAACGATATCCAAGTCGATATCTAAGTCGGTTTAAGGTTTCCAGACGAAGGTTGCGACGGATGACGCCGGCAGCATATAGCCAAATGTCTTCCGGTCTGCCCGGACCGAAAACGCCTTGGTTTGCATATTGCCGTTCAGCACGATCAGCGCCACCGACCCGTCGGGATTGCGGAAGGCGACGCTCGATAGCCCGTCGGCTTCGGTCGATGCGATGCGTACCGCCCCCGGCCGCACGAACTTCGAGGCGTGGCCGAACGCATAGTATTCGATATTCCGGGTCACCGCGCCGGTCTGGGAATTAATGGTGACAATGCCTCGGCAATCGCTGCACCCGCCCTTGTGCGGGCCGTAATTTTCATCCAGCGCCAGATTCCACATCAGCACGCCCCTGGCCCAGTGCCGCGTCGAACCAATGATCAGGTTCTTGACCGTCCAGGCGAAGTTCGGCGCGAAGTCCGCCGCCCACTGGCCACCCGAACATTCCGTAAAATAGGCATCCTTGTCCGGATAGGCGTCATGAACCGGCCCCTGCGCCGCCACATCACCGGCGTAGCAATGCCAGGCAACGCCGGCGACATAGGGGTTTGCCTTGGCGTCGGCCAGAACGGTCAGGGGTGATGATGGCAGATCCCAATTATGGTCGTAATCGAGAATCTTGGTCCGCCCACCGCCAGCAGCCAGTTTCGGGCCCAGGAAACCGCCAATAAAGGCGGCCCGCGACGCCGGGTCCACACGCATGCCGGGATAGGAATCCGGTTCGAACCCAGGTTCGTTCTGAAGCGTCAGCAGGCTGATATTGATGCCTTCGCCGCGCATGGCGGTCAAATATTTCGACAGATAGTCAGCGAAGTACGGATAGGCTTCCGGTTTCAGCGCGCCCTGGACCAAGCTGTCGGTCGTCTTCATCCACCCAGGCGCGGACCAGGGCGACGCCATAACGGTCATCCGGGGGTTGAGCTTCAGCGCCCGTTTTACACTCGGTATAACATCAGTTTTGGCATAGGCTATCGAGAAGTTTGCCAGCGTCGGATCGGTCTCGCCCTTTGGCATGTCGTCATAGGAATAGTGGTCACGCGAAAAATCCGACGCACCAACGGTCAAGCGCATAAAGCTGAACCCTAGCCCTTTCGGCCCGAAGAGATCAGCCATCAAGGCATTACGGTCGGCGGATTTCATCTTCTGCTGCAGCAGATAGGCGGACGCGTCCGTCATCGATGCGCCGAACCCCACCATGGTCTGGAACGATTGCGATCCGTCGACCACGATAAGCGTATCCGCACCCGTGTGGCGGCCTTTTGGGGCGAATGACACATCCGGCTGCCGCGCCAGCAGCTTGGACTGATCGGCGTCTGTTTCCCACACCTTGACGGGCCCGGCTTTCACCGGCACGGCATATGCCGCCAGCGGCAGGGCTATGATCGCTACTGCCATCATGAGATTAGAATACAGACGCATGGTTTCCTCCGATCAGGCCTTGCAGGTGGCCTCTATGTAGTCGGCGTGAGCCGGCATGACCGCCACGCATTTGGCGATGACTGTCTTTATGTCGTTGAGATATTTGATGACCTCTTCGTCTGGCCTGAGATCGACGAACGGGTCATAGCCATCCGGGATCAAGCCCTGCCCGATGAGCACCTGTATCCAGCTTTCATCGGCGAACAGTTCGTCGGCATCCTTGAAATAGCGTCCCGCCCGGCGCCACAGATCGAGCCGCGCCTTCAACGTGTCCGGCACCTCCATGTCCCGACAAAACCGCCACATGGCGGTGTCTTCCCGCGTCGTGACCTTGTAGTGGGCAATCAAGAAATCGCGGATGCGCGTATATTCGAAATCGGATTGAGCATTATAGGCATCGATTTGTGTCTGGGCGAACGACATGTCCGGAAACAGCGAGACGATGCGCAACAGCGCGCTTTGCACCATCTGGATCGAGGTCGACTCCAGCGGCTCCATAAAGCCCGAAGCCAACCCTACGGCGACAACATTCTTTTGCCAGACCTTGCGGCGCTTGCCGGTCTTGAAGCGAATGACGCGCGGCTCTGCCAGGGCGTCACCATCAAGATTGGCCATCAGGATCGACGTCGCTTCGTCCTCGCTCATGAAACGCGAGGAAAAAACATGGCCGTTGCCGATGCGGTGCTGCAAGGGGATGCGCCACTGCCAGCCCGCCGGACGCGCAATCGACCGTGTGTAGGGGGTTAATCCGGACGCCAATTCAGCATTCGGCAGGCGGGCAGGCGCGTCAGAGCCCGTGCGCGACACGGCCTGCGCGGGCTTGAACCCGCATGGCACAGCGATGGCGCGGTCGCACGGCAGCCAGTGGCTCCAGTCCTCGAACCCCGATCCGAGCGTTTCTTCGATCAGCAGGGCGCGCATGCCCGAGCAATCGATGAAAAGGTCGCCCGGCACCACAGCGCCGCTTTCCAGCCTGACGCTTTCGACAAACCCATCGGTGGGACGCTGATTGACCGTAACGATCCGCCCTTCGGTCCGCTTTACGCCCAGCTTTTCGGCATAGGTGCGCAGGTATCGCGCGTACAGCCCGGCATCGAAATGGTAGGCATAGGCAATGTCGTTGAAAGGCGACGCCTTCATGTCGTCGCGCGCGCGCATGAAGCGGTTTTCATAGGCCGCGGCGGTATTGATCGAATAGTCGGCGAAAACATCGGACACCTGGCCGGTGCCGCGCATCTTCAGCCAGTACTGGTGCATACGCAGCCAGCTCAGATCCTGGCCGATCTTGCCGAATCCGTGGATATAGCTGTTGCCGACATGCCCCCAGTCCGTGAATTCGATCCCCAGCTTGAACGTCGCCTGGGTCGCCCGGATAAAGTCGTTCTCGTCGAGTTCGAGCAGATGGTTGAACCGCTTGATCGCCGGAATAGTGGCCTCGCCGACGCCGATGGTGCCAATGTCCTCGGACTCCACCAGTTCGATCTCGAGCCCCCGTTCATACGGCTGGCCACCTGTCTGGCCATCTTTCTGACCGGCTTTTTGGCGCGTCAGCTTCGACAGCAAGGCGGCGGCCATCCAGCCGGCCGTCCCGCCGCCGACAATTACGACTTTTTTCAAAGGTGTCATTGGCATCCATCGGGATTAGACACGGGCAAGGACCCGACCTCGCCCGATTTAGCATAGCTGAGGCCGTAACCCAATGCGAACAGAGGCCCAGAATTTTGTGTGGGGCAGGCAGCCGATGGCCAGTCGAACGACAAGGTGCCTTTGAAATCTTTCGCGCCGAACAGGACGTCGGTCACGCCCTTGCCTTCCGATCCGGGCAACCAGGCTGCCACAAAGGCATCGGACAGGTTGATCAGGTCATTGGCATAGGCCGTGCGGCCGGACTCAAACACCGTAATGACCGGCTTGCCCTTGCCCGACACGGCCTGGAGCACCTTCACGTCTTCGGGATGGCGAGCGGTGTGCGACAGGTTGGTGATATCGCCGGCAGTTTCGGCATAGGGCGTTTCACCGATTACGGCGATGACTGCATCATATTTGGAGACATCCACCCCCGAGGCGTCGGCACTGTAGGTCACGTTAGCTGCACCGGCTTCGGCCTTGATCCCGGTCAGGATGCTGTCGGCGTTGGGGAAGTCACTGTTGGCATTGTCGGTGCCCTGCCAGGTGATGGTCCAGCCGCCCGTCTGATTGCCGAGATTGTCGGCGCTTTTGCCGACAACCAGTATCTTCGCGCCCTTTTTGAGGGGCAAAGCGCCGTTGTTTTTCAGCAGAACCAGCGATTCCGCCACGGCCCGGCGAGCCAGGTCACGCGCCTGGATGGCCGACGCCTTGCCGGCGTAGGGATTGCTGGAGGGACGCTTGCCGAAGATACCGGCACGCATTTTAACGCGCAGGATGCGCGTCACGGCGTCATCGATACGCGACATCGGGATGGCGCCGCTTTCGACATCGGTCACCGTCGCGTCGATGAACTTATCCCACTCCAACGGCACCATCATCATATCGACACCGGCGTTGATCGCCTGGGGACAATGATAGTTCAGGCAGCCCGGAATCTGGCCGACCGCATTCCAATCCGAAATAACGAAGCCGTCAAAGCCCATCTTGCCTTTCAGCACCTCGGTCAGCAGATATTCGTTACCGTGCATCTTGCCATAGGCCTTGCCGCTTGGGCCGTCGGTCCACGAGCTGTAGGATGCCATCACCGTCTGAACACCGGCGCCGAGCGCGCCGTAATACCCCTGGGCGTGGTAATTCATCAGCTTGGCCTCGGGCGACACGTTCATGCCCTGATCCTTGCCGTTCAGGGTCCCGCCGTCACCAATATAGTGTTTAGCGGTGCCGACGACATTTTCCGCCTTCGAGAAATGGCCCTGCATGCCTTCGACATAGGTGGTGGCATAGGCTCTGACCAACAGGGGGTCGGAGGAAAAGCCTTCATAGGTCCGCCCCCAACGCTGATCTTCGACGACCGCAAGTGTCGGCGCGAAAACCCAGTTGATCCCCGTGGCGCGAACCGCCCGCCCCGTCGCGGCGCCGATTTCGCGGATCAGTTCCGGATCGTGCGCGGCACCCAATCCGATATTGTGCGGGAAAAGCGTGGCGCCAATAACATTACCGTGGCCGTGAACGGCGTCCGTGCCCCATAGAAGCGGTACCTTGACCTTCATGTCGGTCCGCATGGACGCATCGTAAAAACCGTCGGACATGGCAACCCAGTCCTTCAGGGTGGCGTGCTTCATCATGTACGGCCAGGAGCCGCCGCCATTGAGCACCGAGCCGAGATAGTTTTTACGCACGTCGTCAGGAGTCACCGCCTTGATTTCCGCCTGTGTCATCTGTCCGATCTTCTGGCGCAGGGTCATGCCCGCGACCATCGCCCTGATCTTCGCTTCCATGGCAGCGTCTTCAGGGATTGCCGACTGGATATGCGGCCATTGTTTCAGCTCTTCGGCCCGCGCCATCGGCGCCAGGCAAAGACCGAGAATTTGACAAGCGGAGATCGATCCGAGCAACGCCCGGCGGAAGGTAGACTTTGACATTGGTAATCCTAAACGCGGGAGGCAGGCCATTGGCCGTTACCCATAAGGGTAGACAGACTGCCTGCGCTCACGAATGCATATTGAGGCCCATCCGGGAGGTTCAGGGAGGACAAACCTCCCGGATGGCCAGTTGCGGCCCCCGAATAAATACGGGGAACCGCCAGGTTCCGAAGCTCGGGACTTACTGGAACCGGTAGCTGACGCCGAACAGGATAGTCCGGCCGTACTCTTCGTAATTTTCCGGGAAGGACGAGCCATCCGCGGCGCGGTTTTCAGACACTTTCAGTTGGGTCTGATAGTTGGAGTTGGCAAGGTTGTAGCCTTGGAGCAGGAAGGTAACGCCCTTGAGCGGGCCGTCCTGCATCTGATAGCTTATCTGACCATCGACCTGCTTGTCGGCCAGGATGCGCGTAACGGCACGATTGGCATAAAGCGCATAGGTTTCGCCGAGGAATTCCGAACGGTAACGGTAGCTCACGCGTGCCGAGAAGCCGCCTTTTTCGTAATAACCGGTAACGCTGGCCACGTCTCCAGAGAAGCCCGGAAGCTTGCTGGGGTCGATCGGATCGCCCGACTGGACGTTGGTCCAACCACGCGAGAAGCTGCCGATCAGCCCGAAGCCGTTAAGCTTGCTCCACACCAGGCTGCCGTCAAGCGCGCCGCTGAGTTCCAGGCCGCTGACATTGCCGCCATGGCCATTTTGCGGTTGCGTGAACGGGCCGATATTGGCCGAAGCGCCGCCGGGATAGGTAAGGCTGTTGGGCCAGGCCACGGGCGTCGCACCGGTATAGTTGACAAAGCCATTGGCGGCGAAGTCGAAATACGGGTCGGTGACATTACGGATATAGGTGCGCAGAACCTTCTGGAAGACGGCGACGCCGATATAGCTGGTCTTGTTGAAATAGCGCTCGTACGAGAAATCGACGCCATCGGCGATCCAAGGCTTGAGCTTGGGATTGCCGCCGGAACCGCTCCAGTGCGGCTCGTAAGTCGAGGTCCCGCTGCCTGGCAAGGGCACACTGGCATTACGCGTTCCGCGCATGTCGTCCATGCGCGGACGGGCCATGGCGCGGCTCATCGCGAACCGGAAGACCGAGCTGTCATTGATGTCGTAGATCAGGTTCAGGCTGGGCAGGAAATCGCCGTAGTTTGAGCCCGTCTTGACCCAGTTGCCGAGCGAGGGGCTGGTGCCACTGGAATGCTGGTAGATATCGTAACCGCCGGCGGTTTGCTTGGCGCCGACATATTGCAGGCCGAGGTTTCCGCGCAGCCCGTGGCCGCCAATTTCCGTATCAATATTGAACTTGGCGAACAGGGTGGTCAGTTCTTCGTCGACCTGCCAGTACTTGTTCAGATTGTCATCGTTGAGGATGGCGCGACGATCATAGTATTTTCCGACCACGTTGCCGAGATCGTAGGACAGGACACCGCCGAAGCCGGCAAAATCGAGGTTCGTGGCTTGCTGGAGGTCGCCAGCCGCCACCGCGACACGCGTGCCGTGACAGTCGTTTGCGACCTGATCCCAACCTTTCAGGCACAGGTCCCATTCCTGCACGCCCTTGTTCTTGGTGCGGTGCGAGTAATCGACGCCCAGTTCGACACTCTTGAAGCCGAACCAGTCGATGTCGTGCACGCCGCTGAAACGTAGTGTCGCCAACTGGTCGGTAACCTTCGGCGTGCGGATGGCGCCGTCATGGCCCCAGCCACCCCACGGCGCGACGTCGCCGAGATAAACCTTGGAGGCGTCGGCGTAGTTGAGGCCCGGGCTCAGCTGCGGAAAGTCGCCATAGGCGATGTCTTCGTTGATGGTGTCAAACGTCCGGGTGAGCGGAGTCGAACTTGTGCCATAGCCGGCATAGGTTTCAGCAATGCTTTCCTTGCGTACCGAGCGCGAATAGCCGAAATCCACCACCGAACGCCAGGCGCCGATGTTGAACCGGTTGTTCGAACCGAAGCTGAACATTTCATCGCGGCGCAGATTATTGTCATTACGAATGATCGGGGCAATACCGCTGATCGTCGCCTTTTGGACGACCGGCGTGCCGCCGCGGTCGGACTGGACGACGTTGGAGAAGTGAATATCGTCAGTCCATTGGGTCTGATACCACTCCGCCCCATGGGTCACTTCGTTCTGATCGAAGACAGAATAGTAGAAGTCGTTGACGCTACGGAAATTGTCGTTCGGCTTGAAATCGAACACCGCCATGTAGCCGTCGCGCGTCTGCTTGCGAGCCGTTGACCAGATTTCGACACCATGCAGACCCAACGCATCGGCATTGCCGAGGCGCGGTTGGCCGGTAATGGAATCGTTGCCCTGCTTATCCCACCACCAGCTCTTGGAATGTTGCAGTTCCGACGGATCGTCGAGGTGGGCGTAGGAGAAGGCCACGCCCAGCTTGCCGTCGAAGAATTGATCAATATAGGCCAAGCTCAAACGGTTGCCATTGGCGCTATATCCCGGCACGACCTCACCATTGGTATTGACCGAACCGCGCAGGTTGACCGAGATGACGCGCTTTTTATAATCGAGCGGACGAACCGTGTTGAGCACGACCGTGCCCGACAGCCCCTGGCCGGTGATGCCGGCATCCGGTGTTTTATAGACGACGGCCGATGAAACCATTTCCGATGGATACTGGTCGAATTCAGCCGCACGGTTGTCGCCGGAGGACACCTGCATACGGTTGTTCAGCAAGGTGGTCGAGAAATCACCCGACAAGCCCCGAATGGAGATGGTCTGTGAGCGGCCGCCGACGCGTTGCGCCGCCAGGCCCGGCAGACGCGCCAGGGATTCCGCGATGGAGGCGTCCGGCAGCTTGCCGATGTCTTCGGCCGACACGGCTTCGACGATCGAGGTGTTTTTCTTCTTGATAGCCAGCGAGTCCTGGAGACCACGACGGATGCCAGTGACGACAACGGTGGTCGAATCCTCGGCCGGCGCTGCGCTGGCGGCCTCCTGAGCGTGGACCGAAACAGCGAAACCGCCCATCGCGATAGCGCAGGCGGCGGTCGTCATCAATGCGGCTTTGATAGACGCAGCATGGCCGCGCCGTTTGACAGATTTCATCTAAAATCCTCCCAGTCAGATCTATGTGCTTATTGAGTTGCGGTTGATCCGCAATTGGAAGCGCTCTCAATTTCTGCGTCAGAGCGCATGATCCTGTCAAGCAGTCGGCGTCAAAACAGTTACAAATGCCCCTAAAACAGCCCCATTGTCTGGTCGTTGTGATGAATATGACACGGAGTTAATGTTCAAATGCCCCTCCATTCCGCTGACGCAGAAAATGAGAGCGCTCCCAATTTTGTTTCAGGACAACGGACCGTTCAGGGAATTCGGAACAAGTTCAGGTGGGGATAAGAGCCCACAACTATTGCCGGATGCGGGCCAGACCGTTCATCTTGGCGCGGAGGCGGACTCACGCATGACCACCTTGTGCGGCACGACCGTATATTTTGCCGGTGTAGGGCCGGTCGTCTTGTTCGCCTTGATTTTTTCGACAATCATTTCAACCGCGCGATAGCCTATGGTTTTCAAAGGCTGGTGCACGGTGGTCAGGGGCGGCCAGATGATTTCCGACACCGGCGTGTCGTCGAACCCGACAATGGACAAATCCTGTGGGATATTCAGGCCAACCTTGTGCGCTGAAAACAGGGCGCCGACGGCCATGTCGTCATTGGCGCAGATCAAGGCGCTGGGTTGATTCGCGTTGGCCAGAATGGCGGCCGTCATCTCAACGCCCGACCGGAAGGTGAAGTTGCCGCGCATTACCACGATATCACCGTCGTCCAATCCCGCCTCCGCAATGGCGCGGCGAAATCCGGAATAGCGTTCTTCGGCGGATAGATGCCCTTCCAAACCTTTGATAAAACCGAATCTTTTATGGCCTAGCGACAGCATGTAGCGAGTCATCTCGTAGCCCGCAACTTCATCGTCTATGCCGACGCCGGAGGCCAGCTTCTGCGCCTCTAGCCCGGGAGATATGCATACCACCGGGCAGTTGCGGGCATCGAGTTCGCGCAGCAAGCGAGTATCGTCCGAGAAGGGCGGCGTCAGGATCAGGCCATCGCAGCGACGCGACGCGACCAACTGATCGATGATTTTTTCGTTCTTACCCAACGAATGCTGATTGACCGTGTGCATGAGCAATTGAAAGCCAGCCTCGGCGCAAGCGCGAAGCGCTCCCAATTCCAAGCCGGAATGATAAAAGGAGTTCGGCTCCGAATCCAGGTCCGATGCATAGACCAGACCCAGCACTTGGGTCTTGCCGCCCGCCAGGAAGCGCGCCTGCATATTGACCTTGTACTGAAGCTTATCCACGGCCTTCAAGACCCGCTGGCGGACCTCTTCGCGCACATTGGGTCCGCCGTTCAGCACACGCGACACTGTCGCTCGCGCAACCCCAGACAGCGCCGCTACATCATCAATCGTCGGTTTACCTGCACTCAAAAGTCGTCTCGCCAGTCAATATAATACTATTGCCAGCTTTTATGCGGCCAGTCGCGGCGCGACACAAGCCCCTTTGGATACAGCGATGGAAGCGCTTTCAATTAATGATCGCGATAATGGCGATTTTGCCCTCTGTCCTGCCGTCCGTCCGGGCCTCTGTCACGTCGATCATGCATCTTCCACTGGTGATATCCGTTGTAGGCGTCACGACGGAAATGGCGCCCCTCATCGCGACGATAGTCACGCGAGCGCGCGTCGCGATAATAGTACCAGCCATCGTCATTCCAATATCCATCGCGGACATCGCCGTAATAGTTATCGTAATAGACGTCGTAACTGTCTGCATAATAGCCGCGATCGTATCCGCCGTAATAGCCGGCACAACCCGACAGGCCGATGCTTGCCGCTAAGGTCGCCGCAATAATGATGCGTTTCATGGACATGCCCTTTTTCAAGCTCATAACCCACACTGGTGAGCTAAATCCGGTAAGGGCGAAAGCCGGATTTGGCGCGGCTTCATTAATAGTTAATAAGGTAACTCTGCGTTCCAAACCTTAGTCCGGCCGCTTCGTGGTGCGTTCTTCGACATCTATATCTTCGGCCGGCCAATCTGAGCGATCCTCGTTCAGGTCCCAGGCGGCGAAGTCGAGGGCTTCTTCTGGGTCACCCAAGGCGAGTTCCGATACGGTCTGCCCGCGGATTGACACGCCCGCCCGGTGAACGGTTTCGCGGTCGCCGGTGATCAGGTGATGCCAGGCGGGCAAGGTCTTGCCCTCATGCAGCCGGCGATAGGCACAGCTCAGTGGCATCCACAACAAATCCTCGATATTGCCCGGCGTCAGCTTGATGCAGTCGGGCACATATTTCTTGCGCTTGACATAGTTCGAGCAGGAACAGCTGTCTGGATCGAACAGCTTGCAATGGACCCGTGTCGGAATGACTTCCAGGGTCTCCTCGTCCTCGAAACGAACCAGGCAACACAGGCCGCAGCCGTCGCACAGGCTTTCCCATTCCTGCGGGTTCATCTGGTCGAGGGTCTTGGTTTCCCAAAAGGGCTTTTGCGCGGTATTATCGTTCATCGGCGGCTATATAGAGGCAACCGAAACGGTTTGCACGTCCGATTCCTGCTCTTCTAAGGTCATCCTGGCACTTTGCTTCGAAAAACCCTTTGAAAATCCCCGCTGCGCCGACTACACCCCCTGCATGTCCAAAGCGCCTGCCAAAGCCCCGCTCCTCGCCCTGAAAGACGTCCGCCTGATGGACGGTCCCACGCCCCTGTTCGACGGTGTCGACATCGCACTCGAACGCGGTGTGCGTGCCTGCCTGGTCGGGCGCAACGGCGCGGGGAAATCGACCCTGATGCGCATGTTGGCAGGCCTTATCGAACCGGATTCCGGCGAACGCAATGTCCAGCAAGGCGTGCGCTACGCCTTCGTGCTGCAAGAACCGGAACCCGTTGGTGACACCATACTCGACTGGGCGACATCGGGCGGTGCGGAACATTACACCGCCGAAGCCGAGCTTTATGCCTTCAGCATCGATCCGCACAAGTCCACCGTCGGCATGTCCGGCGGGGAAAAACGCCGCGCTGCCCTGGCCAAGGCCTTCGCCGAAGATCCTGACCTGATCTTTCTCGACGAACCAACCAACCACCTCGACATCTTCGCTATCGAAACCCTTGAAGACCGCCTGCGCGGTTTCCGGGGCGCGGCCCTGATCGTCTCCCACGACCGGACCTTCCTGGAACGCGTGACCCAGCGCTGTTACTGGCTGTACGAGCGCCGCATCCTGCGTCGTGACGAAGGCTATGCCGGTTTCGACGAATGGCAGGCCAAGATGGAGGCAGAAACGGCCGAAAGCCTGCGCCGTCTGGAAAAGGCCATCGAGCGCGAAACCTATACCTTCTACAGATCGATCACCGCGCAGCGTACCCGCAACGAAGGCCGCGCCGCCCGTCTGGACGACATGCGTCGCGACCATGCCTTCCGCATGAGCCAGACCACCCGGCCGATGGAAATGAATATCGATTCGGGTTCGACCTCGGGCAAGCTGGTGGCGGAGGTCAAAGGCATTTCCAAGTCGTTCGGGGACAAGGTTCTGCTGAAAGACTTTTCTACGCGTATCATGCGCGGCGACCGGCTGGCCATCGTCGGCCCCAACGGTGCCGGCAAATCGACGCTCGTCAAGCTGCTGCTGGGCGAAATGCCGGCCGACAGCGGTGATATCCGCCTCGGTACTGCCCTGGAAATCGCCTATCTCGACCAGGGCCGCGACGCCCTGAAAGGGGAGGAAACCCTATGGGACGTGTTGGCCAATTCCGGCTCAGACTCCATCATGGTACAGGGCCAGCCACGTCACGTCGCGGCCTACGCCAAGGACTTCCTGTTCCGCGAAAAACAGTTGCGCCAGCCGGTGAAATCCCTGTCGGGCGGGGAACGCAACCGGCTACAACTGGCGCGGGCGCTTGCCCGGGCGACCAACCTGCTTGTCCTCGACGAACCGACCAACGATCTCGACATGGATACACTCGACCTGCTCGAAGACATGCTGGCCGATTACGACGGCACGCTGATTCTGGTATCCCACGACCGTGATTTCATCGACCGGCTCGCGACCTCTACCTTAGCGTTGAACGGCCGGGGCGGCGCTGCGGAAACGCCGGGCGGCTGGCAGGACTTCATTCGCCAGAACCCGGATTTCTTTGCGGAAATTTCGCGCAAGGAAGCCGCCAAGATCGAGGCGAAATCGGCAGCCTCCGCGCCATCACCGGTCAAAACAGCCCCTAAAAAGCTAAGCTACAAGGACCAGAAGCGCCTGGAAGACCTGGACAAGCTGATGCCCCAATGGCAGGCCGAAATCGCTCGACTGGAAAAGGTACTGGAAGACCCGACCCTCTACAGCCGCGACCCAAAAGGCTTCGATGCGACCATGAAAAAGCTCGAAACGCTGCGTACCGATCTCGAAAATGGCGAAATGGAGTGGCTGGAGCTGGAAGAAAAGCGCGAAAGTCTCGCTGGCTAAGCACGTCAAGGGTTGGAAATTTGGCTGGCTAAAGATAACGCATATTTCAAAACAGCCGGACATATTAGGCCTTAATTAAACTCGGTCGATTAGGGTTAAGGCGTTGCAACCCAGTCCTACTGTCCGAGAATCATGACCTCCCCCTCCCGCTTCGTCCGCAGCCTGTCGATCGGCATCGTCGTCCTGACGTCTGCCGCCGTCTGCACGGCTTCGATGGCGGCTTCGGCAGGCGGTTACCTAAACTGGTCGAACAAGCCACAGCAAGACACGTCCGGACAGCGCATTAACGGCCACATGCCCCCCCCGAGCGACGCCATTCATACCTCAAACGGCAGCTATCCGGTGCCTGAGTCACCCTATGGGCAGGTCGGCTATCCCTTTGCCCGCAGCCTGCGCTGGCCCACCAAAGCGGGCCCTAACAAAAACGGCGCTGAACAGGCCACTCAGGTCGCCAGCCAGATGCCAAGACCGCCGCAAACCGGCGATCAGCCGTCTTATCGCCCGTCTTACCAGCCAATGCCTCAGGCGCCGGTTCATGGCGATAGCGTGGCGTCCATATCGACGCCCATTCCCTTGACCACGCCGCGCGCGCCGCAAGTCGTCGCGGCGCCACAACCGGAAGACCCCGGACTGGCCGACGATCCGGGCATGGCCGACGCACCTACCCCGGTTGCCCGTATGGCGCCGCCCACCTCGGCTACTGTGCCGCCATCGACCTCACATACACAACAACTCGCCGTATCGCGCCCCCTCCCCGCGCCACAACCGTCCGTTCCATCTCACGTGCCGCCTAAAGGGCCGCCCGTGCCAAGTCCGGCCACTACCGCCGTTTCCGATGCCACCGCGCTGAAAGGCCAGCCGCGCAAGGTCGAACCGTCAAAGCCAGAGGCCACAACACAAACGGCTCCAGTGCTGGCCGCCTCGCCGACGCCCGTCGCAGCACCAGTCCCTGCCGATCGTAACGGTGCCTATCAGGTACCCGCCACCAGCAAATATGCCGCGCGTATCGACTCTGCCCGCGCGGCCCAGGCCAAAGCGCAGACACAGACCCAGGCCCAAGCTCAGGCACAACAGACCGAGCGCGTCGCCGCGCTCACTAAGCCCGAAGTCAAATCGGAATCGAAGCCCGGGCCATCCAAACCGGCGGCCTCAAAGAGCAAGTCCGCTGACCAGCCGACGCCGCCGGAACCGACGCCCTCATTGGCGTCCCAGGAAACCGATCACGTCTTCATTCCGGGCGAACGCGCCACAGGTGTATCCGACGAACCGCGCTTCTACAGCCTGCACCGTCAATACGGCATAAAACCCGATCCGATTACTGTGGATCATGACGCCACCGGCGCCCTTCTGGGGCTTAGCGGCATCGATGCCGTTGAAGGTGGCGACCCGAACAACGATCATGATTCCACCGATTCCACCCCAAAACAGCCAGACTCAAATCCAAGGTAACTCGCATGTCGCGCGTGCAAACGTCTTCGCTAATTAATTTGATCGAACTGGCCAAGGAGCCGTCGAGCGGCCGCCGACGCGAGCTCTTGCGTCAGGTCACCAACATCTTCATGGCGCATCCGGAAGAGATCAGCGACACCGAAATGACGTTGTACGACACGGTCATGAGCCAATTGTCCGCCGATATGGAAACCGTCGTTCGCGCCGAAATCGCTAATACGATCGCCTCTGCGCGCGCGGCGCCATTGGGTCTGCTTCGCCGCCTGGCGACCGACGACATCGAGGTCGCCGAACAGATTCTGACGCGCTCCAAGGCCTTGTCCGAAAGCGACTTGCTGCACGTCGTCTCGACCAAGGGTCAGGATCACATGCGCGCCGTCTCCAAGCGCGAAGAGGTTCCCGAAAGCGTGTCCGGCGTCATTGTTAACCGCGGCGACGACACCACCTTGCACACCCTGCTCAGCAACGATGGTGCGCGCCTGTCGCGGGCCTCCAACGAACAGGTCGTCCAGCGCGCCCAGGCTAATCCGGCCCTGCACGAGGTCGTCGTCAATCGCCGCGACATGCCGGTCGACCTGATGAACGACATGTATTTCGTCGTTGAAACCCGGCTGCGCGAACGCATTATGCAGGAAAATGACAAGCTGGATCCCGCCGCCCTCGAACTGGCTCTATCGAAAGGCCGCAACAAGGTCGCCGTGGCCTATGGCAGCTTCCCCGAAGACTACGAAAAGATATTCGCCGAGGTCGAGGCCTTGCGCCGGAGTGCGCGCCTGACGCCGCAACTGCTGGCCAAATACATGCGCGACCCCAATCCGACCTACTTCCTGGTCGCTCTGTCGCAAATGGCCGATCTCGATTTTCTGACCGCGCGTCATCTGGTCGACAAGAAAGAGGTCGATGCCCTGGCCATCGCCTGTAAAGCCGCCGGTCTCGACAAAGCCCTGTTCCTGACCTACGCCATGATCATGCTGGCCAACCAGGAAAATGCCATGGGCAAGGCAGCGGAATATGGCAAGCTGTATCAGGACCTCCCCAAGGAAACGGCCGAACGCACCATCCGGTTCTGGCGCATGCGCCGCGCCGAAGGCCATGCCGCTTAATCTCTGTGGGCTTCGATAATGGCGATTAAGCCGTTTTCGCAAGAAATATGCGCGCAAACGTGCACGGCGCGCCGGCGCGCTTACCAAATGTGAGGACACATTTTGGGGCCGTCCCTGCCTCCCGGTTCCAGCTTCCCGCTCCAGGCAAAAAAAAGGCCGGGCTTAGTCAGCGCCGGCCTAAAGTCTACAGGGAGGAAACGCCCAGGAAGGGCAAAGGCTTTGAAAAAAGCCTAGGTGGTTTCAATAGCAAACTGTTAGCGGTACCGCAAGCAAAAAATGACAGCGCTGTCACAATTTTTTTCGCCTACGTAGCTTGGCTCCCCCTAGCATATAGAAGGCCGCGCCCGCACAAAACCCGCACAAAAGCGGTTAAATCCGGCTCCACGTAACCCCTTTGCATATCAACCCGCCCAGTACGCAACCGGACGTCTTCATGGTGTCTGCCGCAACCGTCATCTTGAGGCGGTAGGTCAGTTTGCGTTGCGGATCATAGGCCTTGCCGCTCCATTGGCCACCACCACTGTGCGACACCGTCATGACCAGCTTGTCGCCAACCTTTTCGTCCTTTACGCCGGTCTTGATCCAGGTATTGACCGCGCACAAATCATCGCCGCACGGCGCGATACGGACCTTGGCCTTGCCATCGCCACGTGACCAGTTGCCTTCCGGCGAGGATGCCGCATTGGTTTGCTCTACCCGGTCCGCCTGAGCCAAAGGCGCCGATACCACCCCCACGGCCGCGATGGCCATCACAATTATCGTCTTCATAGGACTCTCCTAGAGCCTCATGCCGAAAGGTGGACCCCACTTTTCGGGAAAACATGAGGCGTTACAAAAAATTAGAGCTATGAGGCGGCTCAACTGAGCCGACGAATGCTCTAATGGCTATGTCTTCGGTGTACGCAGACCACCCATTTTCGGATCAATTGGGCCAACCGGTGAACCAGATTACGGCCGCTGCCGTATCTGAGACATGCAGCTATCGACCAACATCCTCGTTCTGATCAGTCTCGCCATCGGCGTTAGCGTCGTCATGATGTTTGCGACGGCCGTGCAGCTGGTCACCAAGAAAAGCGGTTGGATCGATACCATCTGGACCGCCGCCGTCGGGCTCGGGGGAATCGCCGCCGCGCTGCTACCTGCCGACGGCGCCAATGAGACACGCCGCCTCGTTATGGCCGGTCTCGTCGCTCTGTGGGCCATTCGTCTAGGCGTGCACATCGCCCAACGCACCCACTCGGGCGAAGACGATCCGCGTTACGCCGCCATTAAGCGCGACCACCCGCGCGACTGGCCGTGGTACCTGTTCTGGATGCTCCAGATGCAGGCTCTGTGCGCCTATGTCCTGGTCGTCGCCGTCCGGTTCGCCGTCCTCAACCCGTCGCCTTTTCCGAGCGTGACCGACATAATAGGCGTGGCCGTTGTCTTGATTGCGCTGATCGGCGAAGCCGTTGCCGACGCCCAGTTGAAGACGTTTGGCAAGACGCACAAGGGAGGCGTGGCCGATATCGGCCTGTGGCGCTGGTCGCGCCATCCCAACTATTTTTTCGAGTGGCTGGGCTGGGTTGGCTGGGCGATCGTCGCGTGGCATCTGCCATGGGGTTTGGTCGCCTGCCTGGCGCCGCTTCAGATGTACTGGCTGCTCGTCCACGTCTCAGGCATTCCACCGCTGGAAACGCACATGCTGCAGACCCGCGGCGATGCTTTCCGCGCCTATCAGGCCCGCACCTCCGCCTTCTTTCCGTTACCCCCCAAAAAGGAAAAGTTATGAGCCAGCTCGCCACTGCCCTTGCCGAACGCGCCCCCCTGCCCGATGGCCTGACCCTGGCGGCCATCGATTTCCTGGTGGGCAGATCGAAACGTCACATGCGTGGCAGCGCCATGGAAGAGGCGGCGTTCGCAGACAGCATGAGCCAATACCCTATAGCGGTGCAAACCGATGCGGCAAACGCCCAACATTATGAAATTCCTGACGAATTTTTCGGCTACATCCTGGGGGCGCAACGGAAATACTCCTGCTGTCTGTATACGGATGATTCAACGACCTTGGACGAAGCTGAAACCCTGGCCCTTATCGAAACCTGTCGCCACGCCGATCTGCATGACGGCCAGTCCGTTTTGGAACTGGGGTGCGGATGGGGCTCCTTGTCCCTGCATATGGCGAAGACCTATCCGCGGTCACGCATCACATCGGTGTCGAACTCCCATTCCCAGCGCGAATATATTACGGCTGAAGCCAAACGGCGGGGGCTGAAGAACCTGACCGTCATCACCGCCGACATGAACATCTTTTCGACACCGGAACATTTCGACCGTATTGTTAGTGTCGAAATGTTCGAACACATGTCAAACTGGCGCGAATTGCTCAGCCGGGCACGCAGCTGGCTGGAGGCAGACGGACGACTGTTTTTGCATGTCTTTACCCATAAGAGCCATTCGTATCGCTTCGACCATACGGATAAGAATGACTGGATCGCGCAATATTTCTTTACCGGCGGCATCATGCCGGCGCACGACCTGCCTCATCGCTTCCCGGACTTGTTTACGGTCGAAAACGAATGGCGCTGGTCAGGGGAAAACTATCGTCGCACCGCCATGGACTGGCTTGAAAACTTCGATGATCATCAGGCCCAGATCGAACCCATTCTGAAAAACGTCTACGGCAAAGATGCCGGCCTATGGCGTCGCCGCTGGCGGCTGTTTTTCATGGCCACAGCGGGGCTTTGGGGCCATGACGGCGGGCGCGAATGGGGCGTCGGTCACTACCTCTTGAAACCTCAGACCTGACCGGTGCATTCAGGCTATCTGGGCGCCCTCGTCGGTAAACACCGATTTCGGGATATGGGTAATCCGACACGCCAGGTCTGCTTCACCCGAAGCCACGACATAGTGGTCACCACCGTCGGCTATGCCCGTCGTGAAGACAACGTCGCGGATATACATCTGATGTTCAATCGGGCGCGTTAGTTCAGGATTGGCCTCAAGGAGCGGTATATGCCGTGTACGGATGACATGGCTGGGGTCGTCTTTATCCATGATCGAAAAATAGGTCCGGTAGATACCGACAATCTCTTTCGGTTCAACGCCGTGCCACAGACTGAGCCATCCGTCCTCGGTCAATATCGGAGGCGTACCGCCGCCGATGCGGGCTGTGGCAACCGTGCCTGAATGAGGCCGAATACCGGGTTTGCGATAGGGTTTCCAATATAGACCATCGCGAGACGTGGCGAGATTTATCGACGGACCGGCACGCCATTCACTGCCCGGCGGATAGGCAAAATACAGATCGCCCAAGGGCCGGGTCTGTGCCCAATATTCGCCGCCAACAATCCCTTCAAAGATCAGCATGTCCTTGTTCTGATGATCCAGGACGATGTCCTCGAAAGTCCAGTCCAGCCCGTTGTCCGAACTGTAAAGCGTGGTGGAATGACGCTCCGGAGATACCGAACAGGTGGTCATCAGCCATCGGTCGCCGACCTTCGACACGCGCGGATCCTCCACGCCGTAGCATTGCAGACTGTTCTGCGGCGCGATGACCTTGTCATAATGCATGGCCACGCGATGCAGGCCGTCTGGCGTCAATTCGACCGGCAATATCCACGACAGGGAGGTAAGCGCCATAACCTTCCAGCCGCCACCATTCAAAAGGAATTTACGCGGGTCCGCCGTATTGGCCAGTTCCAGCGGCCAGGCATCCAGCACATAACGCCCGGAATCGTCCCACCGAATCGCATGAACATGTCCGTCGAAGATCGGCGTCTTCAACGCTTCGGCGACACGGACGAATAAAATGAGATTGCCATTGGGCAGTCGCGTCATGCCGGGATTGAAAGCGCCAAGTACGTAAGTTTCCACGCCGAGTTGCCCGGCAAGCGGCGATCTGGACAGATCAATATCGTCGGGGGTCACCACCAGGGTATCGACTGCATACGGCGATCCGGTCGTAGACAGCTGAACGCCCGCTTTTATATTATCGGCCATGAGGTCACTCCAGATGAAGATGCCGCGCACGGTCGCGCAGGATGACATCAAGAGACAATGCGGTTTAAACGTCACCGACCAGATTCACCCCGCACCGATCTTACGGTCGGTGCCTCATGCCTTTTCGCGAACCCGGTCAAGCTGAACCTTGGCCGCCCGCGCCAGGGATTTTACGCCCTGCTCTTCAAAGATTTCCACGGCGGCTTCCAACGCATAGGCCGCTTCGGTCCGTTCCATCATGAAGCCGGAAATATCACCGCGCGCCACATAAAGCCGCGCCAGATTGGTTTGCAGTATGGCCCACCCCACGGGGTCGGCGTCCGGTTTGCAGACACGCAATTCCGCCTTGAAATCGGCCTCAGCCTTGTCAAGCGTGCGCATATCGCCCTTGATCTCAGCATGTTTGGCCAGGCACCCGGCGCGATTATTGATCAGCTGACCACGCAGGGCCAAGCCTTTTTGCAACGGACGTTTCAGCGCCAGATCATAGATCTGCATTGCCTTTTCGTATACCTCTTCACTGAGCGTCAGCTCGCCCAAGGCCTGAAGCCCCATGGCCAGGGCCTGCTTGTGCGCCACCCAATCGAGCGGTGAATGTTCGAAATCGACAGGCTCGTCGTCGCTGGACAAGAGAGCAATGCCTTCGCTGATGACTTCCGGGCGACCTTCGATTTCGCCCTTCCAGACATGGGCCATGGCCAATCGCAACAACACGCGCGAATAGGTAACCGGCTCATACGCCGCATCGAGACGGTCCTTCAACGCCTGAAAGTCCTTGATTACCGCCAGCATCAGAGTGGAGTCGCATCGGTCGAGGCCGACCATCATGAGCAGGTCTCCCCGTTCAAAGCGCGCCTGGGCGGCTTCGATCTTATCGGCATTGGAATGGCTGCGCTGAACGCGTTTATCCGCGCGCTCAACGGCACGATCAATATGGGACATGGCCAGCATGGCCAGTTCAAGGTCTTCGCTAATGCCCTGTTTCACCGCAAGACGGGCCGCCAGTTGTGATTCGACGCGGTTGAAGCGGGCCCGCAAGGCCTCGTCATCCTGGATGGCGGCGCGGCCACCGGCCAAGAGGTCCTCGGCGGACGGCAGCAATTCAGCGGTTTCGAACAAATCATAGCTGAGGATGCAGGTCTGGGCCTGTTCAAGCGCGGCAATGGCGGCATCAACCGTATTGCGTGCTTCCTTGCCAGCGTTTTCAGCCGCCGTGGCGGCGCGGCGCAGGGCAACGGGATCACCGGTGCGCCGAGCATATTCGCGCCACACCTGAGAGGCTTCGAGGTACGGCGAGAAGCGGTTCTTGGTCGACACCCGCCCGCCCTCGATATCGAGTTCACGCCCCTGCGCGATCAGCATTTGCAGGTTCAGCAGTTCATAGAGGCTGGGGTCGGCGTCCATCCGCCCCTGGTTACGGAAGATACGCCTCAGTTCACGGCCGAATTCAAACATAGCGAGTCCATCAGCCCCGACGCCTCAAAACGTATCAGGACGATACGCCCGGTTCGGGGGTGAACGGACATTTGCAAGCCCGGGGCCGCGCTTAAATCCTTCTTCGCCTTATCCACCATTTCCCGGCCGGCGTTACCGGCCGGCGCGGTCCAGCGAGGCAAATTCTTCGTCGGACAATAGAATGTCGCGCGCGGCAACGTTTTCTTCCAGGTGCTTTACCTTACCCGTGCCGGGGATGGGCAGGATGACGGGCGACCGTCGCAAAGTCCACGCCAGAGCAATCTGCGACGGCGTGGCGTTGTGGGCTTTCGCGATGGTGTCCAGCACACCGCCGGGCTTTGCCAGATCGCCCGCCGCCAGCGGATACCAGGGAATGAACCCTATCCCGTTCGCTTCGCAATAGGTCAGCACATCTTCATGCACCCGGTCCGCCAGATTGTAGCGGTTTTGCACGGTTGCCACCGGAAACACCCGCCGCGCCGCCTCGATGTCGGCCACGGACACTTCGCTCAGTCCCGCATGGCGAATAACGCCATCGTCGATCAGCGATTTGACGGCGTCGAACTGTTCACGCGCCGGCACGCGGGGGTCGATGCGATGCAGTTGCCAAAGATCGATGACATCGACTCCCAGCTGCTCGCGGCTTTTGCGCGCCTGAGCCGTCAGGTATTCCGGCCGGCCATTCATCGTCCACCGGTCGGGGCCGGACCGTTGAAAGCCTGCCTTGGTGGCGATGACCAGACCGTCATAGGGATGAAGCACCTCGCGGATCAGGCGCTCCGAGACGTCCGGGCCGTAGGAATCGGCGGTATCGATGAAGTTGATGCCTAACTCCGGCAGTCGCCTCAAGGTACGCACCGCTTCGGCACGGTCTTCGGGCTCGCCCCAAACGCCTTTTCCGACGATGCGCATGGCGCCAAACCCCAGGCGGTTGATCTCTAAATCGCCGCCAATCTTGAAGGTCGCGTTCATTTTAATCCTCGTAGTCGGTGGACAGGGTAATCGGTTCATTGGCTTCGATTTCCGTCAGCAAGCCGTGCAATTTTTCGCGCACCAGCCGCAGCGCATCGCTGCCCAACAGAAGATGCGCCGGCGGATCGGGATTGGCAATAAGATCGACAATCGCTTGGCCAAGCTTGGCCGGATCGCCGACCTGATGACCGTGATAGGCCTGGCGACGTTCGCGGATCGCATCCATTACCCCGTCATAATCGGCAATGGAGCGTGGCGTCCGCGTCATCGACCGGCCGGCCCAGTCGGTGCGGAAGCCGCCCGGCTCGACATTGGTTACCCGGATGCCCAGCGGTGCGACCTCCTTACCGAACGACTCGCCTATACCCTCCAGGGCGAACTTGCTGCCGTGATAGAGACTGATGCCAGGAAAGGTCGTCAAGCCGCCCATGGAGGTAATATTCAGTATCCGGCCGGAGCGGCGCGCACGCATGTAGGGCAGGACAGCCTGGATCATAGCGACGGGCCCGAAGACATTGACGTCGAACTGGCGCCGCACTTCATCAAGCGCGGATTCTTCCAATATGCCCTCACTGCCGTAACCGGCGTTGTTGATCAGCACATCGATGGGACCGACTGAGGCCTCGATATCGGCGACCATGGGCGCAATCGCCGCCGTATCCGTCACATCGAGCTGACGCGCCACCGCCGCCGTATCCAAGGCCTCGAAATCCACCGCGTCCTGCGGCTTGCGCACCGTGCCGACGACCGTATGGCCGGCGGTGATCGCCGCCTGCGCTATCGCGCGGCCAAAACCCGTGGATACGCCTGTGATCAGGATGAGTTTGCGCATGATTACCCTCTTGTCTCTTAAATATCAGTTGGACGCATAGATAGGGCCGGCATATTGATGGAATAAGACGTACTATCGTACACAGTCTGATGCAGGATTTCGCATAATGGCATTTCGCAATTCCGGTCTGTTTGAGCTGCATGCCGTCGTCACCTTGGCGACGCACAACAATTTTCGCCGCGCCGCGGCTGAGTTGAACCTGTCTCCGTCGGCCCTCAGCCATGCCATTTCCGCTCTTGAACAGAGGCTCGGCGTCAGGCTGTTTCATCGCACGACCCGCAGCGTCTCGCTCAGCCAGGCCGGTGAACAATTCCTGGCGCGGATACGGCCGGCCCTGCATGAAATTTCCGGCGCGATGGAAGATGTCAACGCCCTGCGCGACACGCCCTCCGGCCTGTTACGGATAAACGCCTCAGAGCGGGCGGCACGGCGGCTGGCGCCATTGGTCCTGGCCTATCTGGAGCAATATCCCGACATGGCCATCGATCTGGTGGTCGAGGGCCGAACGATCGACATCGTCGCCGAAGGCTTCGACATCGGTGTGCGCCTGGCCGAACTTATCCCTCAGGACATGATTGCCATACCGTTCGGGCCGGAAAACAGTTGGGCGGTCGTGGCGTCGCCGGCCTATTTCGCCGCTCATCAGCCCCCCGCCGCGCCGCATGACCTGACCGCACATGCCTGCATTCGCCGCCGTTTGCCGAGCGGGGTCATGTACCGTTGGGAATTCGAAGTGCGCGGGGAGGAAATCAGCGTCGACGTGCCGGGCCGTCTGACTCTGAACAGCGACCACCTGATGATCGAAGCGGCTCTGGCCGGACACGGCCTGGCCTATGTCATCGACCATTCAGTCGCCAGTCTGGTCCGCGAAGGCCGGCTCGTGCGCGTCTTGAGCGACTATACGCCTGCCTATCCCGGCCTTCGCCTCTATTATCCGCCGCATCGCCAAATGCGCGCGGGCTTGCGGACCTTCATCGATTTTGTTCGCAACAATCGGATTTACGCAGATCGTCCGCTTGCGGACTACCCGCAGATCAATCCGACCGTCTGAGCGACAAACCGGCGGATGAGTGCTGGGTCCTCACCGGCACGCATGCGTACCGCCACCGCGTTATGGGCCGCCGACGCCACCATACCCAAAGCATCTATATCGGCATTGGGCGATAATTCACCCGCCTGCTGCGCCACCTTGAGACGCCAACGGAAGGCCCGATCCATTTCGTGCAGGGCTTCGAGCACCTTGGCCGCAATGTCCCTATCGCGGATGCTGTCAATCAGGGCCGCGCTGATCATGAAACACCCCCGCCCGATGCCATCTTCGCGGTTATAGATACGTATCGCCGTTTCGTAGACACGGGTCAGGCCATCGCGCACAGGCACATCCGGCGCGAAAGCGGCCACATACATCTGGCGTACGTCATCGACATAGTCGTCCAGCACAGCCTTGAAGGCGGACGCCTTGTCGCCGAAGGCGTTATAGAGGCTGGGGCGGTTCATGGCCGTGGCCGCACTCATGTCGTCAAGCGACGTTCCCGCATAGCCCTGCTCCCAGAACAGGTCGCGCATAGACTTCAACGCGGTCGGACGGTCGTAGGCCTTTGGACGGCCCCGAGCCTTCTGACGCGGCCCCGGATCGACCGGACTCGAATTATTTTGTACCATTTTGCATAAAATTCTTGACAGACGCCCCTTGATTTTAATTTATGCAAGTCAGTACAAAATTACAAGAGAGCCGTTCATGAAGCCCATCTTTATCCTGTTAGCTGTTGCGTCTGCTTTTGTAGGCACACATGCAGACGCCCGCGCGCCTCAGGTACAATCCGCAGAACTGACATTGTCCACGCCCGCTCGCCAGGCTGAATTCATTATCGACGGCGCTGTATGGACGTGCCGCGACAGCGCCTGTCACGCGTCCGTGGTGGCCGACATGCCAGCCGCCCGATCCTGCCAGCGTGTCGTGTCCGTGACCGGCGCGGTGACGGCCTTCACCTGGCGCGGCAAAACCCTGTCGGATGCCGAACTCGCCACCTGCAATACGCGCGCCAAATGACGCCGGCAACTGCCCTGCTCTCGTCCATTCTCGCCATGGGTGGCCTGCACTTCGTCATGATGGTCTGGCTCTATGTATCGCGCCTGACCGCCATGAAAAGGGCGGGCATAACCTTTGACAACGCGACCTGGGCGGCGATGCGCAAGCTGCCCAATTGGGCACTTAACCCAGCCGCCAACTACAACAACCTGACCGAAGCGCCACCGCTGTTCTACGCCGTCACCCTGGCCATCGTCCTGCTCGGTCAGGCAGACGGGGTGTTTGTCGGGCTGGCCTGGACCTACGTCCTGCTGCGCATCGCACATTCGCTATGGCAGGCCCTGATCAATATCATTGCGGTGCGCGTGGTCTTGTTCGGCGCCTCATGGCTGGTGCTCGGGGTCATGATCGCCCGCAGCGCCTGGCTGCTGATTTAGGGCGCCGCCAGCCTTTGACTTTAGCGTCCGTTACCCTTAGCGGGCGTCAACTGGCCCGGCAGGTCCGTCCTGCCGGGTCTTTTTATCGCGCGCTTCTTGCTATCAACCGCGTTCCTTGGTGCGCTGGAACGATACGTCCGGGAAGCGTTCCGCCACGTAATTGATTTCCCAGCCCGACTTGCCCAGAAAAACCGGCGCTTCGTCGATATCGCTGCCCATCTGGGACCGGTATTTACCGGCGAAGTCTTCGATCTTGGCTACATCGCCACCTAGCCAGCGCGCTTCGGCGTAGGGTGACGGCTCGAAAACGACATCCAGGCCGTATTCGTTGGCCAGCCGGTCGGCCATGACTTCAAACTGCAACTGCCCAACCGCGCCGACGATAAAATCGGAACCGATCGACGGCCGGAACAACTGGGTCACACCCTCTTCAGCCAGGGATTCCAGCGCCTTCTTGAGGTGCTTGGCCTTGAGGGGGTCCTTGACGCGTACGCGTTGCAGAATTTCCGGCGCGAAGTTGGGCAAGCCGGCAAATCGGATGGCACCGGACTCCGACAGGCTGTCGCCAACACGCAACACGCCATGGTTCGGAATGCCGATGACGTCGCCGCCGAA
This sequence comes from Asticcacaulis aquihabitans, assembly GCF_032490435.1. Taxonomy (NCBI): domain Bacteria; kingdom Pseudomonadati; phylum Pseudomonadota; class Alphaproteobacteria; order Caulobacterales; family Caulobacteraceae; genus Asticcacaulis; species Asticcacaulis aquihabitans. The sequence goes on along the minus strand of NZ_JAVGWM010000003.1, from coordinate 617,049 downwards.
GGCGTCTTCGGCCAGTTCACGATCAGAGGCGAAGAACATGATCGGCGCATTGACCGACAACTGCTTGCCCGTGTTCTGCACCTTCAGCTTCATACCGCGCTGGAACCGGCCAGACGTCAGCTTCAGCATGGCGATGCGGTCGCGGTGATTGGGGTCCATATTGGCCTGGACCTTGAAGACGAAGCCGGTGACTTCCTTGTCTGTCGGCTCGACCACGGTATCGACACCGGCCTTAGAGGCCTTGACCACCTTGGGCGGAGGCGCAAACCCACCGATGGCCTGGAGCAACTGATTGACACCATAATGGCGCAAGGCGGAACCGAAGATAACCGGCGTCATGTGGCCTTCCAGAAAGGCTGCCTCGTCGAACGGTTTGAAGCCGCCTTCGATCAGTTCGGCGGTGTCTTGCAATTCGGACAGCTCGGTGGCGTCAAGCCACCCCTTGGCCACCGCCGCGTCCAACGGCGCGGCGGCGTCGTGACCTTGGTCGTATTCGGCGCCGGAGTCGCGCCGGGTGAAAGGGTAAAACAGACCCGTCTGCAATTCGACCATACCGCGGAAGCGATTGCCTGACCCGGCCGGCCAATAGAGCGGGCTCGGATCCAGTTGCAGTTTCGCCGCCACTTCGTCGAGCAGCGCCAAGGCGTCTTCTGCCTCACGGTCCATCTTGTTGATGAAGGTTATGATCGGGATGTCGCGCAGGCGGCAGACCTCAAACAGCTTGAGCGTCTGCGGCTCGATCCCCTTGGCGGCATCAAGCACCATGACGGCGGCGTCGGCGGCGGTCAGGGTACGGTAGGTATCTTCCGAAAAGTCTTCGTGGCCCGGCGTATCGAGCAGGTTAAACACCTTGCCGTCGTGTTCGAAGGTCATGACCGAAGACGAGACCGAGATGCCGCGTTCCTTTTCGATCTTCATCCAGTCGGAACGGGTCCGGCGGTTTTCACCCCGGGCGCGCACCTGACCGGCGGCGCGGATCGATCCACCGGCCAGCAGCAGATGTTCGGTCAGAGTCGTCTTACCGGCGTCCGGGTGCGAGATGATGGCGAAGGTGCGCCGGCGCGGCGCTTCGGTTTCGGGGGTGTTTGACATGGCGCAGGCGTTAGCCGTTTGGCCGGGAAAAGTCAAAGACAGATGGAGAGTACGCCATTGGAGGTGACGCTAGCGCTCAGGCGTGTCCGACCAGCACAACACCAACCAGGACGGCGACATAATGCAATACGGCGCCGGTCAGCACGTGACCATGCCAGATGGCGCGACGGAATTTCAGTCTCTTCATGGCGTAAAAAATCGTCCCGACCGAATAGGCGACGCCACCGAGCGCCAGCAGGATCATGGCGGGGGCGGGTACTTCGCGCACCATCGGCTTGATGGCAATGACGACCAGCCAACCCAAGACGAGATAGAGAAACACCCAATATCCCTTGCCCAGGCCAGGCAGGAACAGCTTCGCCAGGATACCCAGGGCCGCAAGCGACCAAACCGAAACGCTCATCCACAACGCCCAGCCCCCCTGAAGGGCCTGGGTAGTGAAGGGTGTGTAGCTGGCGGCGATCATCAGGAAAATGCCCGCATGGTCGAGCCGGCGCAGGAAAGGCTGCCAGTTGGGATGGGCGAAATTATAAGCCAACGAAAAGGCGAGCATGGCGATCATACCCAGCGCGTAGATGGTGATGGCGGCGATACGCCCGACCAAGCCATGGCTGACGGCCAGCCCCAAGGCTACGCCCCCCCCGAACAAGGCAAAGGCGAGCGCCACGATATGGACGATAAGATCGGCGTGGCGTGCCCAGCGGGTCGGGTAGTGGGCCAGTTTTTCTGTCAGTTGTTCGATGGTCATGGGTGCATTTTACGAGTTTGGCGCAAGCCTTCCCAATCACATTTCTGCGTTTGCGAAGCCGGAGTGTGTGACGTTTACGTAAGCGGAAAATATGGCGAAAGTAAAGTCCTCGCTGTCGCCGGCGATCACCAATAACTTGCGCCAATAACGCCAATAGCTTGCGTCTGTAACCATCGCGGTTATATATCGATGGTGGCCTCCCCGCCGTCGGATATATCCATGCCCTCTTCCAAGTCATTGACGCCCGCGCTTGTCGGGCTGTTCGCCTTCGCCTGCGGCGTCATCGTCGCCAATCTCTACTATGGGCAGCCGGTCATCGCGCTTATCGCGCCGGACATCGGTCTAAACGACCACGCCGCCTCACTCATCGTATCCCTGACCCAGATTGGTTACGGGCTGGGGTTGCTCTTCATCGTGCCGCTAGGCGACCGGATAGAAAACCGCCGCCTCATCCTGATACTGCTGGCGGCTGCCTGCCTGAGCCTGGTCCTTGCGGCCACAGCGACAAACGGCGCTGTCTTCCTGATCGTTTCCCTGCTGATCGGCATAGCCACCGTCGCCGTCCAGGTATTGATCCCGCTGGCGGCGCACATGGCGCCCGACGAAACGCGCGGCCTTGTTGTCGGCAACATCATGGCGGGCCTCGTTCTGGGCATACTGCTGTCTCGCCCCCTGTCCAGCCTGATCGCCGACCATTTCGGCTGGCGGGCCGTGTTCTGGACCGGCGCGACATTCATGATCGTCATGGGCGGATTGCTGGCGTGGCTTTTGCCGTCGCGGCAGCCCGATCACAAGACGACCTATCTGGCCCTGATCCAGTCCCTGGCCGTTTTGTGGCGCTCATATCCGACCCTTCGCCTGCGTACCCTGCTGCAAGGCTGCATGTTCTGCGCCTTCTCCCTGTTCTGGACGGTGGCGCCGCTGGAACTGGCGCAACGCTTTCACCTGAGCCAGAGCCAGATTGCCCTGTTCGCCCTGGTGGGTGCGACGGGCGCCCTTGCCGCTCCGCTCAGTGGTCGCCTGGCCGACGCGGGCCACACCACCAAAGCCACCTTCGCGGCCCTGGCCGTGGCAGCCGCCGCCATGCTGATCACGCTATTCCCTGGCCTGCGCGGCATCATCACCCTGGCCATGCTCGGCGTCGTGCTCGATTTCTGCGTCCAGATGAACATGGTGCAGGGGCAACGCGCGATTTACGCCCTCGATCCCCTCAGCCGCGGGCGCATCAACGGCATCTACATGGCCGGTATATTCACCGGCGGTGCGATTGGCTCCAGTGTCGCCAGCCTGCTGTATGAAAATGGCGGATGGGCCTGGATCGCCCTGGCTGGCGGGGGTGCTCCCTTGCTGGCACTCGCGGTGTTCGCGCTCAGCCCCCGGCGCGGATGACGGCCTAGACCATTTCTTCTGATTCAAGGACGCAGGCGTGGGCGCCGGTTTCGATCTGAACCGTGGCGTGGATGATGCCGTGATGGTGAGACAACTCCTCAGCCAGATGCCGCAGGAAATCGTCACCCGGATGTCCCGCCGGCATGATCAGATGAACGGTCAGCGCCACCTCAGTCGTGCTCATGCCCCAGATATGCAGGTCATGGACGCCAGACACGCCCTCCAGTCCCGCCAGGAACGCCTTGACCTTGGCGGCGTCTATATGCGGCGGCACGCCTTGCAGGGACAAGCGGACGCTATCGCGCAGCAAGCCCCAGGTGCCCCAGACGATGACCAGCGACACCACTATGCTGAGCGCCGGATCGAGCCAGGCCCAGCCGGTAAAAATCATGGCCAGACCGGCGACAACCACGGCGGCGGACACGACCGCGTCGGCGGCCAGATGGGCAAAAGCCGCCTTGATGTTGAGGTCGGATTGTCCTTGCGCGAATAGCCAGGCGGTAAAGCCATTGACCAGAATGCCCGCGCCGGCCACCCACATGACAAGGTCGCCCTGCACCGGCTGTACCGAATTGAAGCGCTGAACGGCTTCCCAGACAATGCCGCCGACCGCCACCATCAGCAGGAGCGCATTGAACAAAGCCGCCATAATGGAGGCGCCGCGATAGCCGTAGGTGAAATTACCGCCCGGTTTGCGTTTCGCCAGCCACCACGCGGCCCAGGACAGGACCAGAGAGATGGCGTCGCTGAAATTGTGACCGGCGTCGGCCAGCAGAGCCAGCGAATTGGCCTTAAGCCCGAAAATGACTTCGGCTATGATGAAGGCCGTGTTGAGCGCGGCCGCCCACAGGAAACGCGCCCCAAAATCGGTTGGCGCATGCGAATGGCCATGACCGCCCGCGTGGGCATGATTGTGGCCCTGACCATGACCATGGTCATCACCATGCGAATGTCCGTGACTATGTGAGCCGTGATCGTGTGCCATGGCCGGAACCTAGGCGTTTTTAGAAGATACGGCTAGAGGCTGTTTGAAAAATAAATAACTGAAATATTTAACATTATAACATTTCAGCGATAGATTCGCCGAACAGTGCCGCCCACGTTTGCGCGAAACCTCTGACAGAAAAGAGCTTGATCTCTATTTGCGGACTAAACGGCGATTAAGCCGCCATGCGGTGCCAGACCTCGTAATCAACCTTGGCGGCGTCCAATTGGCCGGCCATCTGTTGCTGGTACATCAGGCCCATGGCCATTTCATTGAGCGACTTAAAAGACGCATCGATGCTTTCGACCGGGCCGTTTGGCATGGTGGCGAAGAACTGGGCGGCATTGACGCGCGGCATCTTCAGATGAATAAGGTAGCACAGACGACGGGCGCGTTCCGGATTACGGCGATGCGCGTGGGAATCTTCGGCGAACATCTCCTTACCCAGTTGCGCGATGTAATCGATGCTGAGCGCCGAAAACCGTTCAGCGTCCAGCGGCTGCATCATGCGCGCGGGTTCGATATCAAGGATGATGTCGTTCAAAAGAAAATACAAAACGCTACCTTTAGTCAGAGTGGTAAGCGATGGAGACTAGTCCAAAGGTTTTGTCTTTCCGTTGAAGAATAAGGTAAATCTCTGATTCACCATATGATTTCGGCGTGGCGGCTTTAACGCTCGACGGGTTCGGTCAGGAAATGCCGCCCCTCCGCGTCCTCGATTTCCACTACCCACAGGTCGGAGTCATACCTGACCTGGCGCGCGATCCAGTCATCGAGATCGGCCTCAGTCACGGTTTCGACGGGACGCATCCATACGGTGGTGTCCCCTTTTTGCGCCTCACGCAGGACATAGACATCTCGGGACCGCAGGTTAAGCACCTTGACCAGCACTGAGCCGTAATTACGGTCACCGCGTCGGGCGATATAGGCGAAACTGCCAGCCTGTTCGACGCGCCGCAACAAGGCGCTGACCCAGATATCCGCCGAAAGTAACATTTGGCTAACCTTGCTTGGCAACGCCGTTTAAAGCGCTTTGGCCTATAACCTTGCCTGAAAGTGCTGTTGTAGACCACCCGTAAAGCAGATTTATGAACGCCAAAATGCGTCCCGCCGCCCCTCTTCTTCGTCGCGCCACCCTGGTTCGTCGCGCCACTCTGGTTCGTCGCGCCACTCTGGTTCGTCGCGCCACTCTGGGCGCGGCCGTATGGCTGACCGCGCTGGCGGGGCCGCTGGTGGCGCAAACGGCCGACGATTACACCTTACCTGTGGTGAAGCGCTATTTCATGGTGCAGGCCGATGCCCGCTGCCATCTTCTCGATGAGGCCACCAGTCGCGCACTCAAGGCCGGCTACCTTCAGGCGCGCAACGACGCCTTACGCGCCGGTTTGAGCATGTCCTATCTGTCGCCCTGGCTAGCGCGAGCGCGCGACGCGGCGGCCCGCACGGCTTGCGATTCTCCGCAACTGACCACCGAAGTCGAAACGGCGAAAAACGGCTTTCGCCGCTACATGGCCGTCCCGCACCTTGACCTGAACAGTGGCCGTGCCGACTGGGCCGCCAACCGGGCCTATGGCGACGATGTCGTTTGGCGGCTCGTCCAGTACCAGAACACCGATAAGGTCGACATGGCTTTGGGCGTATTCGGCAGCCTGCATACCAATAGTTTTAGCCTGATGGCGCATTTCAAGGACGGAACGCACCCCTATGCCGCCCGGCTCATGGTCCGCAACACCGACATGATGCCGACAGGGCTCATCGACCGTACGCCCTACGACCTGACCCGCCAGATGCCGCGCGGCTTTTCCGACGTCGGCAGTCTAAGCTTTATGGCCAGCGGCATGAGCGATCTCCAGGCCGACCTGCATCCGGGTGTGAAAACAAATCTGGCTGGCTTCACCGTCACGGGCCAATATGCCGGCACGCGCCCCGCCGAAGACGCGATCCGATTCGACTTCCCCAGCCGCGCCTGGATCGCCATAGCCAAGTTGGACCCGCGCGAAGACATCGTCGTCGAATTCAGTACAGATGATGGTCCCGTCTATGGCCGTTTCGAGGTCGGCGATTTCGTGACCGGGCTGACCTATGTCGCCCTGCCGTCGGCCTACACCAATAATCACGTCAATACCGCGGGTTAAGCCGTCGCTTTTTTCAGACGCTCGACCATCGACATCAGACCGTTGGTTCTCTGTGACGACAAGGCCTCGTTAAGACCGAGCTTCGCCAAGGTATCGCGAATGGAGAAGGTCTGTATCTCACTGTACGGCAAACCGTCCAAAAGTCGCACCAGCAGGGCGATAAGACCCTTGACGATAAAGGCATCCGAATCGCCGCGGAAACGCAATACGCCTTCCGGCGCCGGATCCATGACCAGCCAGACCTGGGAGGCGCAGCCGAGCACCTTATTGCGGTCGGTCTTTTCCTCCGGTGCAAGCGGCGTAAGGTCTTTGCCCAAATCGATAATGTAGCGATAACGGTCTTCCCAGTCGTCGAACAGCTCGAATTCATCGAGCAGGTCGGTCAGGCGGGACTGGAATTCGGACATGGGCGCGCTTTCGGTTGGATGCGCTCTATATGTCGATTGGGCCCACAGGTTCAAGCCCGCTTCAGAACACGGCTAGGCCCTGGCCAAACGTATGATGGCCTTCAGCGCCTCTCCACGGTGGGAAATGACCCCAAAGGCGCCACCCATGGCTTCCGCGTTCAGCCGGACAATCGCCCAGCCCAGGCCTGCGCCTTCATGGCTGCGATTGACGGAATTATCGCCCTGCTCGAACGGCTTCATCAGCCGTTCCACGTCGCCCTGATCCGGTGCGTTGCCACGATTGAAGACGCTGATATCGACCTTGTCATTGACTGGACGGGCATTGACTTCGATCGTGCCATTATCTGCTGTAAAATCGATGGCGTTTTTCAGCAATTGATCCAGGCAAGAGGCCAGGCCGCGCGGGTCGAACATAGCCTGAAGCTCGTCGTTCAGCAGGCGGATTTCAATCCGGACTCCCCGCGCGGACGCCAGCGGACGTACCTTGGCGACCGCGTCTTCCAAGGCATGCAGCACGGGTTCCGGCGCGGACTTTAAGTCACCGCCGCCCTCCAGCCGTACGATTTCTATGAAATTGTTGAACAGGGCCAGAAGCTTGGAACCACTGTCCTTGATGATATTGGCGTATTCGACATATTGCGGCGACCCCAGCGGGCCATACAATTCCTGACGCAGGATTTCCGAAAAGCCGATAATGGAATTGAGCGGCGTGCGCAGTTCATGGCTGACCATGCGTAAAAAGGCGCGCTTGGCAACGCCCGGGTCCGCCGTCTGTTGCGCGGACTCCAGGTTCCAGGCCGGCGTTTCGCTGACCGCTTTTATTTCCGTTTGAGAGAGCGGCAAAGACATGAACACCTAACCTTCCAACTAACTCTATACAGCCGCCGTTAAGTATCGGTTACAGGTGGCGTGATAGTTAAAAAATGCCGCTTTTGTGACATGATGGATATGATTCTTCGCTCTCAGGGTGAGGACATTCGCTATTTCGCCGTTTATGTCTAAAATCCAAGGGCTTGCTAATCAGGGAAACCGCGTGCCGCTTAAAGCCTACTTCCAGGACGAAGCCCCTTCCGCCCAAGATGGCGTCAGGAGTCTGCGGTTAAGCGTGATGGTCTGGCATCTATGCTGGGCCAGCTTCACATTGGCCGGCCTCCTGGGTCTTATATTTCTGTCCGCCAGCCTGTTCGTGCTGTCCGCCATGGTGGCCATCACCGTGCCGGGCGCGGCGTGCGTCCTTCTCCTGAGCCGCGACAGTGCAGCCACGCGCCAGTTGCTCATGTGGGTCTGGGGCCTATGCGCCCTGATCGCCGTGGGACTGACAGGCGGTATATCCGGACCGTTGGCGGCCTGGTGCGCCCTGCCGCTGCTGGCCGCCGTCGTCCTTAACCAGCGCGTCCTGATTTCCCTTGGCGCGACTCTTTCCTTCGGCGTTGCCCTGTTCGCCATTCTGATCAGCGTCTGGCACGGCATCCGCCTCCCTGACGAACAGGAATCCTTCTGGCTGTCGATTATCGCCAACATTTCCATGGTTGCCGGCTTCGGCCTGGCCGTGCTGCCGGCGCTGCGGGTGCGCGTGGAACGGGTGGATGCGGCCGAAGACGCCCGCGCGCGTTTGTTGCGCATGTTGACGGAACAACCGAGCCTTCTGGTCTGCCTGGAAGAAGACGGGCGCGTCGTTTCCGCCTATGGCGAAGCCCCTCCCGGACTGGATCTGAAAAGCCTGCTGCAACTGGGGCTGTCCGCATCGGCCCACGTGCCTGACCGCCTGAGGGTCAAGGCCGCATTGGAACAGGCCATGATGGACGGCCGCGCTGACTTCGGCTTCACCCCGCATGCTGCCATGGACCATTATGTCCTCCTCAGCCTGCGCAAAGGCGCCGACAATCGTCTTTACGGGGTCATGAGCGACGGCTCCCTCGCCCACGCGCACGAAACGGCCCTGGAGGCTGCCCGCGCCGACGCCGAAAGCGCCAATCAGGGCAAGACCCAGTTCCTGGCCAGCATGAGCCACGAGCTGCGTACGCCCTTGAACGCGGTCATAGGTTTCTCCGACATCATGCGGTTGCAGTTGTTCGGCGAGATGCCGCCGAAATATGCCGAATATGCGCAACTGATCTGGGAGTCGGGCCAGCACGTCCTGGACATGATCAACGACGTGCTCGACATGTCCAAGATCGAGGCCCAACGCTACGAACTGACGCTTGAAGGTTTCGACATGCGCGAACCGGTGTCGGCCGCATTGCGGCTGATCCGGGGCCAGGCGCACGAAAAGGCCATCGACATCGTCAGCCACATGCCCCAGACGGCCATGACGGTGACGGCGGACAAGCGCGCCATCAAGCAGATCTGCCTCAACCTCCTATCCAACGCTGTCAAATTCACGCCACAGGGCGGCACGGTCACGCTAAATCTCAGCCAATCCGAGGAAATGGTCGATATCGTTATTACCGATACAGGCATAGGCATAGCCCCGGACGACCTCAACCGCATCGGCCAGCCCTACGAACAGTCCGGGCCTGCGGAACAACGTGCCATGGGTACGGGCCTTGGCCTGTCGATCGTCAAGGCCATGGCGCATCTGCTGGGCGGCAGTATGACCCTGGCCAGCCAGTTGGGTGAAGGCACGACCGTGACGGTACGCCTGCCGGTGGTGCAATCGGTCGAACAGCCGGAATTGCCCATGCCTGTGCCGGTCCAGACGGAACCCCAAGGCGTGGTGCAGTCGCTGGAAGCCTTTGCGCGCGCCGCGCTCAATCCTCTTCACAATCCGTTGGAAGACATTACGCAGGTGCCCGAGAGTCTGAACCAGTTCAGCGATTTCGTTATTCGCCCGCCGAAGAGCTGAGCCTGGCGGACGCCAGCGCGCAACAGAAGACTTGATATTTGCAGGTGGGTATGGTGACATTTGCCCAAAGCCGCCAAATGCCTTCCCAACCGAAGCCAAGTAGACTGCGGACGCGTTGATCACGGCGCTTTCGATCTTTGGTATAATCCTTTCTGAAAGTCTTCCACTTGCAGCAAGCATGTCAACCTTGGCGTACAGGCTTGGGAGATGCGCTAACGCGTTATGAATTGTTGACCTGGCGCAATATCGCTTTGGCGACACGTAGCGATCTTTGGTTCGGGCTCTCTGTTCTGACTGTAATTTTGGCTGCGGCCGTGAGCATCTATCAGTTGGATGGATGGCTAGTCAGCCGCCCCATTGTGGCAACGATTTGCGCGATAGTCATCGGATTCGGCCTGTATGGCATGTTCTACTACGCACCGAATGGCCATCAACGCGCAAACCTGATTTCGGGACCGCTGTATCCGTGGGCTGGCTTTGGTCCAGACCTTGAAAACTGGTGCCGACTACGCGCACTGACGCTAACCATGGCCAGTCTTGCCCTGATTTCTGTCCCCGTCGGGATGGCGCATATCTGGCATGTCCCAGCGTTACTCGTCATGGCGGGGCTCGGCGCTATAGTCCGTTATATCTGCTTACCTTTTCTAGACGGTGGTACGCGCGGTAGGCTGCCATTCCGTCTTCCGACGGTTCGACTGACCCGCCCAACGATCATACCAGTATCCCTATGGATTGGCGGCACGGTGGCCATGCGCCGCAAAATCGGCCCTATACCCGCTTTATACGCCATCCTACTTTTCTGGTGCCTGTCCGCTCTCGCCTGCGGCCTGTCGGCAAGCAACAATAATGATAATCGTATCAGCATCATCGGAGTCAACATCGCCGGTCTGCTCTGCGGCATAGCCTTGACATGGCCCGATCTGGGCTTGCTACGCTTTCTCGCATTTCAGCCAGCGAAGGCATCACGTATACTTGTTGCTCTGACGGCATTACGCATCTGCTTGGCCGGGGTGATGAGCCTCTTGGCAGGAGTCATCGCCGGCCTATCCGCAGTCCCGGCACTCCTGTCGTTCTGTTTCGTATTCACCACCTTGCTCATATGGCTGGCGCTTTTGCACGCTTACGGCCTGACGAAATCAGAAGGTGGCGCTGTAGGATTCGCGATCCGCGATGTGGTTCTAGGCATATTAGTAAAAACCGCGTTTCTCTCCAGCGGTCTCGCCTTAGCGTGGATAGGCGGAATAATACTATTTAACTACCTTAAGCTCGATCGACGCCGTTGGAGAGAGCCTGGATGACGACGCGACTCGAGGTGTTCGGCCTGAAACTCGATCTAAAAAAGCGGTCGATCCTGAAAGACCTCAGCTTTACCATTGCCCCCGGTTGGTTTGGCATCCTGGGCGTCAATGGCAGCGGAAAGACAACCCTGTTAAAGGCCCTGTGCGCCCGTCTGCCGATCTCTGGCGGCGAAATTAGGTATAAAGGCAAAGATATCACAGACAATGAGGCTAATCGGGCGAAAATTTTCAGCTTTGCGCCGGATATTCACTCCCTGCCGCCGAATCTTACCGCAAAAGAGCTGATTTTATTGTTGGCCGACCTCAAGCAAGTCTCGCCATTTGAACCCAGCGCCCTTTATACCATACTTGGCCTGTCGCACATCGATGACAAACTTATTGGTGCTATGTCTTCAGGGATGCGCCAGCGGGTTAGCCTGTTTTGCGCATTCTTGGGCACGCCAGAAGTCGTTTTGCTTGATGAGCCTTTCAATTGGCTCGATCCTGTCGCGGCCTATGACCTGAAGCGCGAGTTGCGCGCCTATATCGATGGGGCTCGCTGCATCGTAACAACCTTGCATGACGTAGAAACCTTTGTAACGCGCTGTGATCAAGGCATACTGATCCATCAAGGAAAAATTCTGCGCCTTTTCGATCAGCAACAAATGTGCACCGGTCGCACCCGGGTCGGCGAGATGGAGGCCGAGATTTACAACCTTTTTCCCCGTTAAATTTCCCTGAGGGTCAAGCCTTTTCTGGAACAAAGGTTTAGGAAGCCGAGCGGATACCGCTCTGCAACAGATCAACCTTGCCTATCAGGGCATCATGGCCCAGAATCATGTCGACATTCCTGCCATCCGACGCCAAAGGCAGGCGCAGCCAGAACAGGCTGAGCCCCTTGGCACCTCGCCAGGCCATGGAATGCAGTCCGACATTCGGTTTGCCGGTTTCGACGACTAAGGTCAGGTGTTCGGCCCAGTATAGCGCTTCCGGCGGCGTGTAGATATTATCGAGTATCTTGCCGGTAATTTCTTCGCCGTAAGCATTGAACAACTCAGTTCCCGCCAGGCGCTGACGGAAGCAGCCCGGATTGTTGGCCGGATGCCCTTCCAGAACGTCTATAAGGCTGATGGTCGGCAGGCGGAGCTTGAGGGCTGCCGGGTCCAGATCCTGCCGGGATGGCAGGCGGCCACGTTTACGCAAACTTTTCCAGTAACGGAAAATGTCCTCATGCGAGCGCAGGGCCGCCAACATTTCGGAAGCTAAACCAGCCATAAGTAAAAGTTCGTTTGCCCCTTTGCGGCCTCACGATTGTTTTGGAAGTCCAAGGCAACCGCGCCACGCATACACAAATCAAAATGAGAACAAGACGCGAACACTTAAATTAAGTCTGGTATTAAATCTTAGGCGCTCGCGAATCACCTGAATTCACCTTCTCTTAACTGGTGAATCCTTGGCAAGCAAAAAAGGGTTAACGCAGACTTTATCCATAACTGTCTAATCCGTTGATTCATGGGGATGAATAAGGGTTAGCTGGTGCAGCCCAGGCTGAAAAAGTAATCAAATAAGACCAAATTGAGTCAAATTGGCCACAGGAAAATATTGCCGTGCGTCGGTGTAAAAAATCGAGCGGGTTTAATACTATTTTCGATGTTCGCTTCAATTCCGCGAACCAATTCAATTGTGGCAATAAAAAACCCCGGTCAAAAACCGGGGTTTCTTTGAAGAGATTGTATATAGATCAGGCTTCAATATCTAGCCTCAAGATCAGGCCTTAACGCGCGTCTTGCGCGTCACCTGACGACCACCTTGCCCGAGACCCATTTGCTTGGCCAGATCGGAGCGTGCCTTGGCATAGTTCGGCGCGACCATCGGATAATCCTTGGGCAGGTTCCACTTGGCGCGGTAATCTTCCGGGCTCATGCCGTATTTGGTACGCAGGTGGCGCTTGAGCGACTTGAACTTGCGACCATCTTCCAGACAGACAATGTAATCGGAAGAAATAGACTTCTTAACCGAAACAGCCGGTTCCTTAGGCGCTTCAACCTTCGTCTCTTCACCCGAAGAAATCGAGTTCAATGCAGCATAGACATTTTGAATTAGAGCCGGCAGTTCACTGGCAGGTACCGAATTATTGCCGACAAAGGCAGAAACGATATCTGCCGTCATGTCCAGGGTATCCGTCTTGCTTTCCATTACATTGTCCTCTGAAAACTGTGAGCTTTACCTAAGCCAGGACTTTGCAATATTCAAGCCTCATTCACTAAAAAAATGCACTGCGCCCAAATTATGATAGTGCAAATACTTGCCTGTAAGCGAATTTAGAATGTTTTCACCCAAGTTTTCAGTGAGCTTAATCTACTATACGCTGCGTCAGCTCTTCAAATCGGCGGCAAAGGCCAGCATGGCCGCGCGCTGGGGAACGGTTAGCGATTCGAGATCGACGTCTTCGCCGCTCGATATGGCCCGCAGCATGACATGGGTCAGCGCCGAAGACAGAGACCAGTTCCAGTAGCGCAGTACGGTTTGCGCACGATCGACGGCCAGAATGTCATAGGTGACCAGCACGTCCGCCAGATGGGGATGCATCTGCCCCTGTTCATTGCGCAACGGACGGCGCAAGGCCTTCCATAGGGCGCGCAGGGCCTTCTTGGACAGGCCTGTGGCCTTGCATAGCACGGCCAGCCCCTCTCCGCCCTGATCGCGCATCAACTTGGCCCCGGTAGCCGGCTTGATACCGGACATATAAGAGATTTCTTCGGCCATATGGCGGGTCATACCATTACGCGCCGCATCGGCGATGGCTGCTTCCAGAGAGGTGTATTCGCTGCGCTCAAGGGCTTCGCGGTTCCGCTGGCGCCGCTCGATAAACTGCAAGGCCTTGCGGGCCAGCGGATCCTGCCATTTTTCGGCGGCCATCATGGCGAAGACATCGCCTGCCATGTCCTGCATGATTTCGCGGTTAACGCCAAAGCGGGTCAATATCTGGCGCCGCGTTTCAGTATCTGCCCACCAGAAGAGCACGTAGGCCGATGACGGGCGCAATTCGACACGTTTCAGAATGAGCGGAATGAACTGAACATGCGTCTGGCTCATCGCCACGGCGGCTTCAATCGCCGGTTGAGTGATGCGGGCGCGCTGATTTTTCAGCAAAGCTTCGACAACACGAACATCTTCGGTATCGACCAGGAGCTCACATAGGACGCCCGGCAGGTCCTTGCGGCCGGCCAGAAGCATGTGGTGGTGATAAGTACCAAGCCTAGCGCAATAATGCAGATCCGCGTCCGTCAGGCTTTCGCAATCCTCAATCAACGGCCGGGCGACATCTGCATCGTCGGTAATTAGGGCGCGAATGAGCGAATTGGGGATTTCGGCCAGTATGGTGAGACGTTTGGCGACGCGTATGCGATCGGGCAAGCTGGATTCGCGCAACATTTCGACCAGCAGGTCAGCGGTCACGGCACGTTCGAAGGCATTGACCCGCGATTCAGGCAGGCAGACCACGTCGGCCAGACGCTTAAGGAGAATATGCCGCGCCTGATACTTTGGCGCCGGCGGCTGGACAATCATGTCATCGAACACTTCGTCCAGACTGCTTGCGTCGGCCGGCTGCACAGTTTTGCCCTCCGCGCCGTTTTCGGCAATGGCCATGGCGTCGTTGTGCGAGTGGGCGGGCTGGCTGGCGGTCGACATGGGGGCCATAATGGCCCGTATCCGTTAATCTTTTGTATAGGCTGAAAGCAGCAACGCCTGCCGGGACAAAAGTCACGGCAGGCGTCAAAACTCCGCTTGGTTAAGAAGAGGCTTACAGGCCTTCGAACAACGCCGTCGACAGATAGCGTTCCGCGAAGGACGGAATAATCGCTACGATCGTCTTGCCTGCATATTCATCGCGCGCGGCCAGTCGGAAGGCGACTTCCAGCGCTGCGCCCGACGAAATGCCGACAGGTAGGCCTTCCAACTGCGCCGATTTGCGCGCCATGGCGAAGGCGGCATCGTTAGACACCGTTTCGATACCGTCAATGACGCCGCGGTCAAGGATGCCCGGCACAAAACCAGCGCCAATACCTTGAATCTTATGCGGACCGGGCTCGCCACCCGAAAGGATGGGCGAGGCTTCCGGCTCGATGGCGATCATCTTCACCGACGGCTTCTTCTGCTTGAGCGCATGACCAATACCGGTGATCGAACCGCCCGTACCGACGCCGGAGACCACCACATCAACCGCGCCCTCGCTGTCGTTCCAGATTTCTTCGGCGGTCGAAATTTCATGAATATGCGGGTTGGCTTCGTTTTCGAACTGCTGGGGAATGACGGCGCCCGGCGTTTCGGCCTGCAGTTCCTGGGCACGGTTTACCGCCCCACGCATACCCTTTTCCGCTGGCGTCAGTTCCAACTTGGCGCCGAGCAGCAAAAGCATCTTGCGGCGCTCGATCGACATCGATTCCGGCATGACCAGGGTGATCTTGTATCCCTTGGCCGCGGCCACAAAGGCCAGTGCGATGCCGGTATTGCCGGACGTCGGTTCTATGATAGTGCCGCCAGGCTTCAGCTTTCCCGAAATCTCAAGGGCTTCAATCATGGAAATGCCGATGCGATCCTTTACGGACGCCATCGGGTTAAAAAATTCCAGCTTGGCCAACACATTTGCCTTGGCGCCGAATTCAGCCGACAAGCGCGGCAGGCGAACCAGCGGCGTATCGCCCATGGTGTCGAGAATCGAATCAAAAATCTTGCCGCGGCCTTTGCGGGCGTAACGGGAGGCGGAATCGGCCATAGGGTGTCTCCGGGATTTGGTCTGTTGTATCTGTTGTTTTGAAAGGGAGTGAGCGGGTAGCCTTGCGCGCGTGCGGTTATGTAAACCCCTCGTTAAGACTTGTTAAAACATCTTGACGTTACTTTGACGCCGATTTTAGCCGCTCCGGGCTTCCCCGTTAAGGCAAATCGCCTCACACATAAGGTCAGCCCTTCTAAACAGCCCCGGATATCAAGATGAGCATGGACGATCTGTCAACGCCTAACCTTTCCAATGCGGAAACGCATATGGATACCGCGACGGCTGACGCCGCTCCGTCCCCTGCATCTCCGGAGGGTCTGGAACTGCGTGCGCACGACCTGGCCACCCAACTTGTGGGTAAGCTGTGTCACGATTTCATTTCACCTGCTGGCGCCATCATGTCGGGCCTGGATCTGCTGGAAGACCCGTCCGCCCAGGATATGCGCCAGGAGGCGCTTAACCTCATAAAGGCGTCGGCTACCAAGATGGTGACGCTGGTCCACTTCGCCCGCGTCGCCTTCGGCGCCGCGACGACATCCGAAGCCTTCAATGGCGGCCAACTGGAAAAAATCCTGTCGGATATGTACACAACCATGCGCGCCGAACTCGATTTCGCCATTCCGGCCAACATGTTGTTTCAGAAGCCGGCCGCGCGCGCGCTGCTAAATCTGGGACTTCTCGCCGGCAACTCATTGCCGACAGGCGGCAAGGCGACGCTCGAAGCCACAGTCACCGATGACGGACTGGTCCTGACCGCCGAAGCCCGCGGTCCACGCGCCCGACTGAAGCCCGAAGCCATAGAAGGCCTGAAAGGCCTGCCGCTTGGCGATGGCCTGAACGGTCAATGGATACAGCCGCACTGGCTATATAGCGTTGTTCAGGACGCCGGCGGGACACTCGACTTCCATAACGAAACGGACGCCCTGTCGTTTAAGATTACCCTTCCTGCCTGAACCATTTGCATAGACAAAAAAGTTGAAACGGGCGCCGCGTGACGGCGCCCGTTTTAGGTTTGGGGCTCAATCAAATCGCCGTGGACGCGGCAAAGATAAGATTAAATAGTCCACAAAAACAACTTTCTCACGAAAATTCGCGAAAATTCAGACTTTGGTAAGCTTTTGGCAACGGCCCCTTAACCAAAGCTGTTCAGTATCACCTCGATAGGGTCTGCTCGAAATCCGTCAAAACGACGCTGGGCATGGCCGCAAAGTACAACGGGGTAAGCTGTGGACGACTTAATTGCTGAATTCCTGACCGAGACCGCCGAGAGCCTTGAAGTTGTCGATAGCGAACTGGTCAAATTCGAAGCCAATCCGACAGAACGGAAGACGCTCGACAATATTTTCCGCCTCGTCCATACGGTGAAGGGCACCTGTGGCTTCCTGGGCCTGTCGCGCCTCGAAGCTGTGGCGCACGCCGGTGAAACCCTGCTGGGCCGCTTCCGCGACGGCAAACTGGAAGTCACGCCGCTGGCCGTGACCCTCGTCCTGCACTCGATCGATCGTATCAAGGTGATCCTGGCCAGCCTGGAAGCCACCGGCAACGAACCCGATGGTGACGATCACGATCTGATCCTCCAGCTTGAAGCCATGGCCGAGGGCCAGGAAGTTGACCTCAGCGCGGTCCAGACGATGGAAGTCCCCGCGCGTCCGATCGGGTCGGAAATCGACCCCGCCGAAATCAATATCCCCGCACCGTCGGCTGCCGCCATCGACACCTCCATCCCCGCCACTGGCCTTCAAACCGGCGATGTCGATCCGAGCACCGGCCGTGTTCTGCGTCCCGGCGAAGTCTCCGAAGCCGACTTGGAAGCGGCGTTCGCCGCTGCCGAAGCGCCGGACTGGATGAATGACGAGCCCGCCCCGGCAGCTATCGAAGCACCCGCGCCCGTCGCGGCCCCAGTACCGGAAAAGGTGACAGAAAAGGCAGTGGCGGTAAAAGCCCCGGCGGCTGCCCCTGAACCATTGGCTGGACTTGGCGGCGAAGACGGCCAAGGCATCACCACCACCCAGTCCATCCGCGTATCGGTCGATGTGCTCGAAGGCCTTATGACATTGGTCTCCGAGATGGTGCTGACGCGCAACCAGCTCCTTCAGATCAGCCGAAATCGCGAAGATTCCGCCTTTGCAACCCCGCTTCAGCGCCTGTCCACCCTGACCGGGGAATTGCAGGACAGCGTGATGAAGACTCGCATGCAGCCCATCGGCGCGGCCTGGAAGAAGCTGCCTCGTCTGGTGCGCGACCTGTCCTACGAACTGGGCAAGAAGATCGACCTCGTCATGGATGGCGAAGGCACCGAACTCGATCGCCAAGTGCTTGAGCTTATCCGTGACCCGCTCACCCACATGGTGCGCAACTCGGCCGACCATGGCCTGGAATCGACCGAAGAACGCATCCAGCTCGGCAAGCCGGCCAACGGCACGGTCAAGCTGTCGGCCTTCCACGAAGGCGGCTATATTGTTATCCGCATCGCCGACAACGGTCGCGGTCTGAATACCGCCCGCATCCGCGAAAAGATCATTGAAAAAGGTCTTGCGTCGCGAACCGAAGTCGAGAGCCTAAGCGACCAACAGATTCACCGCTATATCTTCGCGCCGGGCTTCTCCACGGCTGCCAAGGTCACCAACCTGTCCGGCCGCGGCGTCGGCATGGACGTTGTGCGCACCAACATCGAACAGATCGGCGGCCAAATCGATCTTAACTCGATACCGGGTCAAGGCACGACCTTCACGATCAAGATTCCGCTCACCCTGGCCATTGTGTCCGCACTGATCGTCGGTGCCGGAGGCCAGAAATTCGCTGTCCCGCAAACGGCGGTGATGGAACTGGTGCGTACAGGCGCCAATGCCGAACATCGCATCGAAAAGATCAATGACGCGCTCGTCCTGCGTCTGCGCAACAAGCTGCTCCCGCTCGTCCAGCTCGGCCCGACGCTCCTGCTCGAAGCCGCCAAGGATGAAGACGCCACCTTCGTCATGGTCATACAGGTCGGCGAACGTCGCTACGGCCTCGTCGTCAATGACGTGCTCGATACCGAGGAAATCGTCGTCAAGCCGCTGGCCTCTATCCTGCGTGATGTCGATGTCTTCTCTGGCGCCACCATTCTGGGTGACGGCTCGGTGGTGCTCATCCTTGACCCGAACGCCATGAGCGAACGCGCCGGCAACATGCTTGAAGAAAAAGAAGCAACCGACGCAGAGGAAATCGTCGATCAGGCCGCTTCCGAAAAGGTCGCCATGCTGCTCTTCAAGGCCGGCAACGGCGCGCCCAAAGCGGTCGAACTGGAACATATCACGCGTCTGGAACATGTCGAATCCTCGCAGATCGAAGTCATGGAAGGACGCGCGGCCCTGCAATACCGCGGCAAACTCATGCCGATCCTGACCGTCAATGGCGACTATTCCGGTCTGCTGCTGTCGAACACGCAAGACGTACATATCCAGCCACTCCTGGTCTTTACCGGCGAAGGCTACGCCATGGGTCTCGCCGTCGACGAAATCGTCGATGTAGTCGAAGACCGCATGACTATAGAATTGTCTCCGGATCGTCCGGGTGTTCGCGGCACCGCGATCATCGCCGGCCGCGCCTGCGAAATCCTCGATGTTGACCATTACCACCTGCGCGGCCTGGCTGAACACCAGCGTCGCCCAGCCACTCAAACTCAAGAGAAGGCCGTCGCATGAGCCTGCGTGATTATGTAACCCTGCGAGTCGGCGGCCAATTGTTCGGCGTCGATGCCGCCCGCGTCCACGATGTCTTCCATCCGCGCGGCCTGACGCCCGTGCCCCTCTCGCGGTCTGAAATCGCTGGCGTCCTCAACCTGCGCGGCCGGATCGTTACCGCCGTTTGCGCCCGCCGCCGCCTTGGCTTGCCGCCGCGCCCGGAAGGCTCGCCCGAACCCCTGGCTATCGGCCTGGAAGTCCATGGCGATAGCTACGGCCTGGTCATCGACTCGGTCGATGAAGTCCTGAAGCTGGACGATGAGAAATTCCATGCTGCGCCGGGCAATTTACCGCCCCGTTGGGCAGAAATAATCGTCGGCGTTTATCAATTGGAAAAGGAACTTCTGATAGTGTTGGATCCACACACACTATTGGATGCGGCGCACCTCAAAGCCGCATAACCTTTTCTCCAATATAGGAATTTCAGTATGAAAACCTGTCTCGTCGTTGATGATAGCCGCGTTATTCGAAAAGTAGCCCGACGCATCCTCGAGAACCTGTCCTTCGAAGTGACCGAGGCCAATGACGGGCTGGAAGCGTTGAAAGCCTGCAAAGACAAAATGCCGTCAGCTGTGCTGCTTGACTGGAACATGCCCGTTATGGACGGCATCTCCTTCCTGCGTCAATTGCGTAAGGAAGAGGGCGGCAAGGCGCCGGTCGTCATTTTCTGCACCACCGAAAACGATCTGGCGCATATCACCGAAGCCCTGACCGAGGGTGCATCGGAATACATCATGAAGCCGTTCGACGGCGAGATCCTTGAAGCCAAGTTCTCGGAAGTCGGCCTGCTGTAAAAACGACCGTGCTTTCCGGGGAGGCTTGTCTCGCACTCTGACTTTCCCGGCCGAGAGGCGCACAACAAAAAGTATCGCGTATTCCCTTTTTCGGCTGTTTTTTTATGTCATTGAACCTCCCCACCGCCGCATCCTTGCGGCCCCTGAAGATCATGATCGTCGACGATTCGGCGGTCGTGCGGGGTTTGATTTCGCGTTGGCTGGAGCCGGAACCGGATATGGTCCTGGCCGGACTGGCGATTGATGGCGCCAAGGGCATCGAAAAAGTCCGTGAAATCCAGCCGGACGTTCTCATCCTCGACATTGAAATGCCCAATATGGGCGGCCTCGAAGCGCTCCCGAAGCTGCTCGCCGCCAAGCCCGGTCTCAAGGTGCTGATGGCGTCAACCCTGACGACCCGGGGCGCCAATGTCACCCTCCGTGCTCTCGAACTGGGCGCGGCGGACTACATCCCGAAACCGGATTCAACACGCATCGGCGGCGCAGACGGTTTCCGCACCGAACTCCTGACCAAGATTCGCGCCCTGTGCGGCCGGACTCGCCAATGGCCCGCTCCGCCCTCGCCGACCAGCACCGCGCCCGCATCAACTTTGGCACGCCCCGCCGCCACGGCGCGCACCCCATCTCCTCCGCCGACAACGTCGACCGGCTTCAGGCCCATGCCCAAGCCGGGCAATGGCCCAACCGCACCGACCCTACGCCCAGGTGGCACAGGACCGAAGCGCATTGACTGTCTTGTCGTCGGCGCCTCCACCGGCGGCCCACCGGCTCTGCGTAATTTCCTCATGGCGCTTGGGCCCGATTGGAAGATCCCCGTGCTGATCGTGCAGCACATGCCCGCCACCTTCACCACCATCCTGGCCGAGCACCTCGACAAGGCGCTGCCGCAAAAGGTGCAGGAAGCCAAGGATGGCATGCTTATCGAAAGCCGCAACATCTACATCGCCCCCGGCGATTGGCACATGACCATCAAGAACGACCCGATCGTCAAGCAGATCAAGCTCGACCAGGGTCCGCAGGTCAATTGGTGCCGTCCGGCGGTCGATCCCCTGTTCAAATCTGCTGCCGATATCTACGGCAACCACGCCCTGGCGGTGGTGCTGACCGGCATGGGCCATGACGGCCGAGACGGCGCGGCTGCGCTCGTGGCCGTCAATGGCTCCGTACTGGTCCAAGACGAAGCCTCCAGCGTGGTATGGGGCATGCCCGGCGCGGTCGCCGAAGCGGGCCTGGCCGAACTCATTAAACCTATTGAAGGGCTGTCCGCGGCCTGTAAAGCTTTTGCGCGCGGGGAGCGTCCAAACTAATGACACCTGAAGACATCGAACATCTTGCCGCCACGCTCAAAACCCGCTCGGGCCTGATCCTGGGCTCCGACAAGACCTATCTCATCGAATCGAGACTGGCACCCGTCGCTCGCCGCGAGGGTTTCGCTAATGTGGCGGCCCTGCTGACCGCCTTGCGCACGAAGCGCGACGAAAAGCTGATGGCATCGGTTACCGACGCCATGACCACCAACGAAACCTTCTTCTTCCGCGATAAGGTGCCGTTCGATCAGTTCAAGAGCGATATCCTGCCCGCACTGGCGAAAACGCGCATTTCAGGTGACATCAAGGTATGGTGCGCCGCCTGCTCGACCGGTCAGGAGCCCTACTCCCTCGTCATGCTGATGGATGAGATGCAGATGTTATTCCCACGCATCAAGCTCGACATCCTGGCCACCGACATTTCCGATCGCTGCCTAGAAAAGGCGCAAGCTGGGCTCTACACCCAGTTTGAAGTGCAACGCGGCCTGCCGATAACCATGATGGTCAAGCACTTCGAAAAGGTCGACGAAATGTGGCGTATTTCGCCAAAAATTCGCTCGTCCGTCCGCTACAAGAAGATGAACCTCCTCGACGACCTGCGCATGGTCGGCAAGCAAGATGTCATCTATTGCCGTAACGTGCTGATCTACTTCGACCTGGAAACCAAGAAGCGCGTTCTGGAGCAGATGGCAAACCTGCTGGCCGACGACGGATGCCTCTTCCTGGGCGCCGCCGAGACCGTGCTTGGTATCACCGACGTCTTCAAGCCCATGCCCGGTATGCGCGGCCTGTACATCAAAAATGCCGCCAGCGCTCAGGCGCCGGTTCGCAAGACCGCCTAAGGCGCTCTTCCCGGTCAAAAATCTTAACCCGCCGGCTATCGCTGGCGGGTTTTGTCATTTTCCCGAGACACTCTGCCAACTTACCGTACCCCCGGACCATATCACCGGGCCATATCACGCGGAATGTGAAAACGTGCCCCTTTTGCGCGCCACGTTCGGGGCATACATAGGGGCGATCCGCGAAAGGCTCCTCCCCAATGAAAAAACGTACACTCGGCCAGTCCGGCCTCGAAGTCTCCGCCCTCGGCCTCGGCTGCATGGGCATGAGCTGGGCTTACGGCCCCTCCGACCGTGATCAATGTCTAAAGTTGCTGCGCGACGCCGTGGATTTGGGCGTCACCTTCTTCGATACAGCCGAAGTCTATGGCCCCTTTACCAATGAAGAACTGGTCGGCGAAGCCCTGAAACCGGTACGCGATCAAGTGGTCATCGCTACCAAATTCGGCTTCAAACTGGGCGAACCCGGCCATCTGACCGGCGTCAATTCCCGTCCAGACCATATCCGCGAAGTCGTCGACGCCTCCTTGAAGCGGTTGAAGATCGATGAGATCGATCTGTTGTATCAGCATCGCGTCGACCCCGACGTCCCTATCGAAGATGTGGCCGGCACAGTAGGTGACCTGATCACGGCGGGTAAGGTGAAGCATTTCGGCCTATCCGAAGCGTCCGCGGCCACCATTCGCAAGGCCCATGCCGTGCAAAAGGTCACGGCCCTGCAAAGCGAATATTCGTTGTGGACACGCGATCCGGAGGCGGACATCCTGCCCACGCTGGAAGACCTGGGCATTGGCTTCGTCCCCTATTCGCCGCTCGGTCGTGGTTTCCTGACCGGCACGCTGGGCGAATTGGCGGGCAACGACTTCCGCGCGCAAAATCCACGCTTTACGGGCGACGCTAAGGCGCAAAATGTCCGCGCCGTCGATGCCCTTAAGGCACTCGCCAAATCCAAGGGCGTTACGCCCGCCCAGTTGGCGCTAGCATGGCTTCTCGCGCAAAAGCCGTGGATCGTTCCCATTCCTGGCACGCGACACCTCGACAGGTTGAAGGAAAATATCGCTTCGGCCGAGGTTGATCTCACACCCGCCGATCTGCGGGACATTGAAGACGTGATTGCGAAGACCGGGTTTGCTGGAGATCGCTATGCACCGGCCAGCCTGGCAATGGTAAACCGGTAAACGCCATAAAAAATCCCCCAGGATCACTCCCGGGGGATTTTTTCACCCGCAGTCAGGTGGAGGGCTAAACCTGACCGGTTGGGGCTAGGGAATTTTATTGACCCCCTTGGGCAACCTGATCCAGCGCGTTGCCGCTGGCATCCAGTGTCGGCAAGGTGTTGGCGGCAAAGGTCTTAACCGACTCATCCGTACCCGAAGCCGCATAGGCCTTGAAAACGGTCTCAGCCTTGTCATTCACTTCGCCTTGGGCAGCGACATATTTGCTGTCGAAATCAGGCCCCTTGGCGGCTTTGAGTTCGCCCAACTTTTGGGTATATTCCGGCGTATAGGCTTGGTCGAAATGCATATCAGAGGTCGAACCCTGGATAGCGGCGATCATGCTTTCACGTGTCTTCATCCCGTTGTCCAAGACTGTCTTGGCAGCCGCCTTGACTTCGGCGCTGCCACCCTGGCTGGCGGCAAGCTGCGATGCAGCGATGGTGAATTCATTGGCCATGAAGGCTTCCTTCATGAAATCCTTCGCGGCATTCCCATCAGCCGCCGTGCTGGCAACGGGCGCTGCTGCAGTCGGCGCGGTTGCCTGGGGTGCTGCATCCGGTGTGGCGGGTGCCGTTTGCGGAGTGGCGGCCGGAGGCGTTGCGTCCTGAGGCATGGTGGCCTGGGTATCCTGGGCGGCGGCACTGAGCGCCGTGGCGGCAGCGATAGCGGCGACAACACCCGTGATCTTATAAGACAATTTCTTCATGATAAGCATCCTTCTTTAGTAAGAGCACAGGGGGAAACTGTGCGATCCGAGAAGGATGACAATAATGACACGCAACGGCCAAAAAGTGTCTATTTAGATAAGAGAGT
This sequence comes from Asticcacaulis aquihabitans, assembly GCF_032490435.1. Classification (NCBI taxonomy): domain Bacteria; kingdom Pseudomonadati; phylum Pseudomonadota; class Alphaproteobacteria; order Caulobacterales; family Caulobacteraceae; genus Asticcacaulis; species Asticcacaulis aquihabitans. The sequence continues at coordinate 592,702 of NZ_JAVGWM010000003.1, read as the reverse complement.
GGGTGTTGATATTGCTCAAAAAATAAGGATTTAATCTGGATTGAAGAAAATTAATCTAAGTTTGTTTTAAAAACGGCGCGGTCGAGGCGGCTTTATGTCTATCCGTCTTCTTCTAAACTCACAACGCCTATAAGATATCCAGCACCCGCTCTACGGGGCGCGCCAAGACGGCCCCTTTTGAACTTGTCACGATCGGGCGTTCTACCAGAATCGGATTCTCCACCATTGCGGCCAGGATGCGCGCGTCGCTGACGGCGGGATCGGTCAGTCCCAGATCTTGTGCCGGCGTACCCTTGACGCGCAGCATGTCACGCGGCGTGACCTTCATGGCCTCGAACAGGGATGCGAGCTGCGTCTGTGTCCAACCCGTTTTGGCGTACAAAACAATGGTAGGCTCGATGCCGCGACTACAGATCAATTCAAGCGCAGCCCGCGACGTTGAACATTGCGGCCTGTGATATATGGTAACGGCCATTACGCCTTCGCGGCACGCGCCGGCGCCACGCTTGCCGGATGACCCTTGAAATACTCATGAAGCGCCGCCCCTGCCTCGGCGTTATTTTCGGTGCAGTCTTCCAGAAGGAAGCCCATCAGGTCGGCATAGTGCGAGAAGTTTACGCGATAAATGATCGAGCGGCCGTCGCGATAGGCGCTGAGCAAGCCCGCACCCGTCAGGATAGACAGATGGGTGGAGGCCGTATTGGCCGGAATGCCATTGGCCGAAGCAATCTTGCCGGCCGCCATGCCGTCCGGCCCGGCCTTCACAATGGTGCGAAAAACAGCGAGACGACCGGGGTGCGCCAAAGCAAACAGATTAACCACCGCGTCATCACTGATCATATTCGGGCCTTTGTAAGCGACTGATTATCGACGGGGTTCTACTATTACAAAACTATGGAAACATAAAGGCGGCGTTGGTGGATTTTGCAAAAAACCAGTATGGTTTTCATTTGAAACGTAGCGGCGTCGAAACGGCCGCCGAGTGGCGGTAGCGTAGGTTTCAGGCCGCGAAGCGTAGAGACTCGCCGCCCATATGTTCGAGGCGCGCCTGTATGTCACCCCCCTCCAACACGCTTGCGGGCAAGTTGGCAAAGGCATCGAGTCGGGCTGCCAGGTGGTTGAAAAGATCGGAATAGGCGGCAGCAATCGCACCGGAAGATCCCAAGGCGTCTAACGGGTCTGGCAGATGCCAGTCCACGACGATAGGCGTACCGACAAACTGTGGCGCGCGGCCTATGCTGTTGGCGCGGCGATCGGGTGACAGGCGAATAATGAAGTCATAGCCGGGATCATTGGCGCCCATCACGGCCACCATCGATTTGGTGGCCAGGCGGTCGGTCTTGTAATTTATTTTTTCCAGCAGGGCGAGGGCGTAAGGACTGATGGCCGGCGCGGGATCAAAACCTGCGGATCGCGCTTCGAAGCGCCCAGCCCCCAGGCGATTGAGCAGCGCCTCCGCCAGAATGGATCTGGCCGTATTGTGTACGCCAAGAAAAAGAACGTTATAAACCCGAAAAGCCGTCGTCATGTGCATGCCACCCAGTAACTGAAGCGGCCTTACAACCGGCCGTTTACCGACCCTACTACGGATTAATTATTCTAGAATTTATGAATTAGGTGAATGAAAGAACAACGTTCGCCATTTACTGTTACCAGGCAACAAAAAAGCCTGCCGAGAGAGGTCGGCAGGCTTCCTTGATACATTCGGTGTCGCGATTAAGCGGCGACAATCGACCCTTGTTCATGCGGATCGCGCAAAACATAGCCACGGCCCCACACGGTTTCGATGTAGTGATTGCCATCGGCGGCGACAGCCAGCTTCTTGCGCAGCTTGCAGATAAACACGTCGATGATCTTCAGTTCGGGCTCGTCCATACCGCCATACAGGTGGTTGAGGAACATTTCCTTGGTAAGCGTCGTGCCCTTGCGCAGGGACAACAGCTCAAGCATTTCGTATTCCTTGCCGGTCAGGTGAACACGGTTACCGGACACTTCGACCGTCTTGGCATCCAGATTGACGACGATATCGCCGGTGCGGATGACGGATTGGGCGTGGCCCTTGGACCGACGGACGACCGCGTGAATACGGGCAATCAGTTCATCCTTATGGAAAGGCTTGGTCATATAGTCGTCGGCGCCGCCGCCGAGGGTCTTGACCTTGGTGTCGATTTCGGACGTACCCGAAAGGATCATGACCGGAGTATTGACCTTTCCGACGCGCAGTTGGCGCAGAACTTCCAGGCCCGACATGTCAGGCAGGGACAGGTCAAGCAGGATCAGATCGTAATCATAGATCTTGCCCAGGTCGACGCCTTCTTCACCGAGGTCGGTCGTATAGACGTTAAAGCCTTCCGACTTAAGCATCAACTCGATGCTTTGCGCTGTCGCGCTATCGTCTTCAATCAGTAGTACGCGCATAAAAGCCCCTCCCGGCTTGTGGGTAACGAGGATGCGAAGGCCACATGCCTACGCCGTTAACCTTCATGCTAAACAGGAAATCCCTTAAGATTCGTTAAGCTTAACAACTCAGTTTCGAAAACTCAGTGTAAGGGCGTAAGGTGATTTGCGAATCGGGGGCAAGAGTCGAGAGTCAACGATTCTCTTTATACACAGGATTTTTACCGCCATTTTTTGACCGTGAGTCATTTGAATCACACACCCGCGTTATGTCGTTTGCACGCCATCTTGCGAACAAAAAAATGAACGCGAACAATTTTCGGCAGGACGCGTCTAAACCTCTTCCACCATGCGATGCAGAATATCGGTGCAGCGCAGGTCGTTCTTTTCAGACGCCAGTGCGGCCTTGACCAACTGGGTGCGCGCGTCCTTGACATCCAAACTACCGGTATCGACCCGCTCCAGAATGCGCGTCAGATAGGCATTAAGGTCACCGGCGTCATGGCGAATGGCGCCTTCAAAAAAGCGCAGCAGCCCGTCGCGCGCCGCATCACGGCTGAGAACACCTGATCGGAGCATCTCAAGAACGCGACCGATATTGATATCAAGCGCCTGTTGAGCGGCATCTTTCATAAAGAACATGGCAGGACTCCTGTTCAAGGCCCACCCCAGGGCGCCATTCTATCACTGGTGCTTTTACCCCCATAATCAACTATCTGGGATCAAAGGACGAAGCCCGCAGTCCTGAAGGAAGCTATAGGTTTCATCATAAAACCGGCATGGCCGCGTCTCATCGGCGTCGTCGCCATGCGGTACGAACAGGATCATGCCCTGCCGCGCCCGGGTCAGGATGACGCGATAAGCGTTTTTCAGATACAGCCGGCGAAACCGGTCATTGACCGACTGCCATTTCGTCCCTTTGAACGCGTAGGCGTGCCAATTGCCGTCGACATAGCGCAGGTCGGCATCCCAGCACACGCCGGTCCAATCCAGCTCCAACCCCTGAACATCGAATTCGCTGGCGACCTCCTCCAGGTAGAACGAGGCACGCACGTCGGAGCGATCATTGAGAAACCAGTTGGCCGGATCGATGGCCGCCTTAATATGCACCCCTTCTGGCCTTAACCGCAGCGCACCTGATGAGGCGATAAGGCCGTACCGCTCGGACCCGCGCGCCGTACTCCGCAACCAGTGCCGGGCCTGATTGAGATCGCGCGTCAGATATATGGGATACTTGTCGAGCTTGGCATGGGCGGCGCGGGCGGCCACGGCATCGCCATTAAGCAGATGAGAAATGAAATCGGACAAGGTTTCCGCGCGGAACGACCGCATGGAGACACCCAGATGCAGGTCTTCGCTTAGCGTAACCTGGTCTTTGGCTATAAAGGCGCGGGCGTCGTGGTTCAGGTCGTAGTCCGGCTGAACGATCTGGGCCGAGGCGTGAACCTCCCAGTGCGGGAAGCGGCCACGGATCGCCGACATCCATTCCGAAAGCCCAGCTTCACCGGTATTGATTTCCTGGCCACCGCCGATCAGACAAATCACCGTGCACCAATCGGCGTGACGATCCATGACGCTGAGCAGAAATTCCGGCTCGGACATGTTGAAATCGGCGACGCTGCGCTTTTGCTGCATGAATTTCGACGCCTGCGTCTTGGTCCACGCACGCTGAGCTTCGTCGAAGACAACCACATGTTCGACGGGCACATCGAGGGTGCGAACATATTCGTCGCGAAAGACGTGAATATTCTGAATAAAGGTGCGCACCTTGCGCTGGACATGGGCTTTCGGCTGGCCGGTTCGGTCGGCTTGATCACGCGTCAGCGCCTCGCGCAAAACATCGACCAGGGGACCATTACCGGACAGGAAGACCGCATGTTCGTCGGCATGGGCGCTGCTGCGTTGTGTGGCGATGTTAAGACCCGCCAGGGTCTTACCCGCGCCCGGTACACCGGTGATGAAACAGATGGATTTCCTTCCCCTCGCCTTTGATCCGTCTATGACCTGGCCAATAAAATCCTGCGTCCGTCCGAGATTAATGGCGTCCGCATCCGAACGCGCAATATCCTTCACATCATGACGGGCATAGAGGGCGCGGGCCGCCTCGACGATGGTCGGGGTTGGCCGATACCCGCTGGCCGCCCAGAGGCTGGCGTCCAGCACCGTTCGATGACGCGACGCGATCAGGCGAATGACCGCGCCAAGATCGGTTACCGCTACGCACAAAGGTGCGGCAACCTGATCGAGCGCCAACTCAAGCTGAATATCACGCGATGCCGCGGCCTGCGTCGCCACCAAAATTGGCACGATCGGCAAATCATGGCTGCCCTGATGGAAGTTTTTCAGATCAAGCGCATAGTCTTCAACCTGGTCTATGGCACTGCGGTCGAAAACGGCACTCCCCACCTTGAATTCCACCACGAACAGGCAATCGCCGATGAGCAGTACCGCGTCGGCGCGTTTGCCCATGCGTGGAATGGAAAATTCAAAATATAGAGTATAGCTGTCCAGATCCTTCAACGCGCCGCGCAGAATATTGATCTGCTGGCGCCAAGCGTCGCGCTGCGCGAGTTCCAGCGCGAAATTGTGACCGCGCGCCAGTTCACCAAGAATATGGTCATCCGTATCACCGACAAATTTATCGCGATCGGCCGCATAGTAGGCGCGCATTATACCATTCCCCCGTGTCCCTCAGACGATCAAACGCGCCCTCAAGTCTTGTCAACACATAAGCGTCACCTATTTTCAGATAACGGGCATATTTCAAGCGCGCGCGAGGACCATATGACAGAGGCAACGCTGAACGGTTTCATTCGTCGCGATCTGGTGTTTGATGGACGGGTCAAGATTAGGATAAACGGGCCCGCAGACGGCGTAATGCCGTGGGCGGCGGCGGCGCCCATTGCTATCCGTAATGCCCGAACCTTACAGGCCACGCAGTCGCCCAAAACCTGCCTTGACCGACACGGATTCGCCTTGCTTGATCATGACAGCCAGGTCAGGGACTGGGATTCCGGTGCAGCCGACACTCTGGATAAGAACGAGATTGCGCGCATCTATATGCCGGAAATCGATGCCCTGATCCGGCATAGCCTATTACCAGACCTCAAACTGGAAATCGTGCAATCCCCAGGGCTGGTGCGGCGCGGCCCGGGCACCCACAACCCATATGCCCTGGGCGTTCACCAAGACTACGGCCTGACGCCTGATGATTACCAGGAAAGCCTGGAAGCCTTCTCTTCGCCTGAGGTCGGGCAGTCATGGCGCCAGCGGTTCGACCGGCCGGAGGTGGCGGGCTTCGTTGTGGTTAATTTCTGGCGCACCGTTTATATGGACGCCCCCTTGCAACATATGCCGCTCGCGGTCTGCGATCCCGCTTCGGTCGCCGCGGAAGACCTCGTTCCGGCGGCACTGGTCGGTTTCAGCCCGACCGGCAAAGATACCAACCAACTGTCCCTACGCCACAGTGACCAACAGGCCTGGTATTATTATCCAGCCATGACAACAAAGGAGGTTCTGGCTTTCAAGGTCTTTCAGTATTTCAAGGATGGGCGAAGGACCGGCTTGCAAACCTGCTTTCACACTGCCTTTTCCGATCCTCAAACCCCTCAGGATGCGCCCCAACGGCAAAGCTGTGAGCACCGGGTCGGGATATTCATTCTGAATGACTGACCGTGCTGCCGATTCACACGGCGCGTTGGACAATTAAATTCCTAGCTTGGCTTAGACAAGCCACCCCTCTTCTGGCCGGTGGCGTTAACCTTTCTTAAGGCGTCATTCACCATAATCGATCCCATGCAAGATCTGGTCGAACTGGTGAAAAATATCGATCCCATGCGCGTCTATGGACGCGTCGCCGTGGTCAACGGCCTACTGATCGAGGCGCGTGGCGGTTTGAGCTACATGCAGGTCGGTGCCCGTTGCGAGATTATCCGCCGTCACGACACGCCCCTGCCCGTCGAAGTGGTCGGCTTCCGCGAAGACCGCGCCCTGATGATGCCCTTCGGCCCGGTCGAAGGCGTCACGCCCGGCGCGGAAATCCGCATCTCCTCCGAAGGCGCCAAGGTCTATCCGACCGCCGCCTGGCTTGGCCGCATCGTCGACAGCTTCGGCGATCCGATCGACAGCTTGGGGCCCCTGCCACAGGGCAAAGAAGGCTACTTGCTAAAGGCCGCGCCGCCATCCGCCCATAAGCGGGCGCGGGTCGGCGAGCGCCTCAATCTGGGCGTCCGCGCCATGGATGTCTTCACCACCTGTTGCCGCGGCCAGCGCCTCGGCGTCTTCGCAGGCTCAGGCGTCGGCAAGTCCGTCCTGTTGTCCATGCTGGCACGCGAAGCGACCTGCGACGCCGTCGTCGTCGGCCTGATCGGTGAACGGGGCCGTGAAGTGCGCGAATTCATCGAAGAAACCTTAGGCCCCGAAGGGCTGAAACGCGCCATAGTCGTGGTCGCCACCTCCGATGAACCGGCGTTAAAACGGCGCCAGGCCGCCTACATGACCCTTGCCCTGTCGGAATTCCTGCGCGACCAGGGTCTGGAAGTCCTGTGCCTTATGGACTCAGTAACCCGCTTTGCCATGGCCCAGCGCGAAATCGGCCTGGCGACCGGTGAGCCGCCGACAACGAAGGGGTACACCCCAACCTGTTTTGCTGAATTGCCCAAGCTGCTCGAACGCGCCGGCCCCGGCCCGGTCCTCGAGGACGGCACTCAAACCGGCCCCATTACCGGCCTGTTCACCGTTCTGGTGGATGGTGACGACCACAACGAACCCATCGCGGATGCCGTACGCGGTATTCTGGACGGTCACATCGTCATGAGCCGCACCATTGCCGAACGCGGTCGCTTTCCGGCGATCGACGTTCTTAAATCGATCTCCCGGACCATGCCCGACTGCCAATCGATACCGGAGCGGGAGGTTGTGCGTCAGGCGCGCAAGGTCATGTCCAGCTACGCCAATATGGAAGAGTTGATCCGCATCGGGGCCTACCGGTCGGGTGCCGATCCAGACGTCGATCGCGCCATTATTCTCAATCCGGACATCGAACAATTTCTGCGTCAAGGTAAGGAAGAGTACACACCTCTTGACGAGTCCTTTACTCTTTTGGCCGATATTCTTAGCAAGGGTTAATTTCGACCCGCCGGAAGCGCGCTTTCGGCAAGGCCTTACCGGCCTTGAACGCCAGACACATGTAACGGAGTTTACCTATGACCAAGTGGGCCAAGTCTCTTATCCGCCTGTCCACATTTGAGGTCGAAACTCTACAAAAACGTCTGGCCGAAGTTGTTACCCGCCGCACTCATGCGGAAATGAAAATCGCCACGCTCGACGCTGAATATGAGCTGGAATGTGTCCGCGCCTCACAGGACGCCAGCCTCAGCCACGGCCTGACGGCCTATAAGATGGGCTTCAAGCATCGCCGCGATGCCGTCAGCGCCGATCTCGAGCTGATCGTGCGAGAAGAAGAAGGGGTGCGCGATTCACTCGGCATGGCGTTCGAAGATCTCAAGAAATTCGAGCATGTTGCCGAACTCAGCCACCTCAAGCGCATCGCTAACGACAAGCGCATTGAAAACGCCGCGCTCGACGAAGCGGCCCTGCGTATGAAGCGTGCCTGAGTATGCATCGTCGCGGCGTGTTAACCGGCGCGGCCGCGCTCTCTGTTTTGCCTATGACCGCCTGCGCCGATGCGCCCTATGGTCAGGTGCCACCGCTTAGGTCTATCACACCCTATCCGCTCGGCGTCGCCACGACCGCGCGCCGCATGGCCGATCCGGCCTGGGCGGACCTCGCCACAACCCATTTCTCTCGGCTGAGCGCCGAATGGGAAATGAAGATGGAGTATATTCTCCAGCCCGATGGCAGCCTTAAATTCGACCGTGCCGATGCATTGATGGCCTTTGCCGCCAAAAACCGTATGGATGTGCACGGCCACACCCTGATCTGGTACGCTCAGGACGGCGCCCATTTCCAGGCGCTGGCCGGCAATCCCGACGCCTTTCTTAATGCCTATGCGGCCTATATTTCCGACGTCATGGGACGCTACAAAGGGCGGATACGCGGCTGGGACGTTGTCAACGAGCCCATATGGGACGACGGTCGCGGCCTGCGCGACTGCCTGTGGCGCAAGGCGCTGGGCGACGACTATATCGGCCTGGCTTTCGAAGCCGCCCACCGCGCCGATCCAGCGGCCATCCTGTTCCTTAACGACTACAATCTCGAATTCACGCCAAAGAAGCGTACGACCTTCCTTAAGCTATGCGAACGCCTGTTGAAGGACGGCGCGCCCTTGCACGGCATTGGGACACAGACCCACATCGACGCAGATCTTCAGCCAGGTCTGATCACCCAGGCCTTGCGTGATATCGCATCGTTGGGCTTGATCGTACACGTGTCCGAACTGGATATTTCTGTCCGTGGCGATCCGACCGCCAATATTGCCGAACCTCGGTTGAAACAGGCGCGGCTGCTGGAAGAACTCCTGACCGCCTATGGCGACATACCCGCAACCCAGCGCTACGGCGTGACACTATGGGCGCTGCGTGATTCCGATTCCTGGCTGAATACACCGCAACGCGGCAAGCATCTGCTTCCGGATGAGCCGGTGCTGTTCGACCGGCAAGGCCGGCCAAAGCCACTCGCCCAGATATTCGCCAAATCCGTAAGGCATTAAAGCGCCGATCTGACGCCGTCAGATGGGGACTAGAGCATTCGTCGGCTCAGTTGAGCCGCCTCATGGCTCTCATTTTTTGTAACGCCTCATGTTTTTCCGAAAAGTGGGGTCCACTTTTCGGCATGAGGATTTAAAATTCGCGCTTTTCGAAGCGGGGACGGAAGAACGGATCTTCGAGCAGGTTCTTTTCCGGATCGGTCGGCGCCGCGGGCGTCACCGGGGCGGCCTCAGCGACATCCATTGCCGCTGCTGTCGCGTCACGCGCCGGCTCCGGCGTTGGCGTGGGACTGGCACCGGGCTGGGTCAGCTTTTCCTGAAATTGGCGCAGGTAGCGCAAATCTTCAGAAATGTTCATGACGGCCAGGTAAAATTCGCATACGGACCGCCAGGCCAGGACGCCGATCAGAGAGCCGAGAAATCCAACAACGGTCAGGCCAAAGGACAAAAGCCAGCCCATGAGGGAGGCATCCTTTATACCCGTGCCGATCATGATGCCGAGCCAGCCGAGCGCGCAGATAAACAATAGGCCCAGACCACACCAATAGACGATGTGCACAATAGGCTTTGACACAAGCCGATCAAAGGTCAGGAGATCGTTCCAGATGTCCCGGGGGCGCGTGGTGCCGAACACCTGTCTGATGGTACGCTGCATACGACTTCCCCAAAAAAACTCATTCGACAAAACGCCGAAAAGGCGAATTTTGTCGTCCGCGCCCTAGCTAAAAGGCGTTTACCCCTGAGTTGTCAAGTGGTTCTGTCGGTGCGTATGGTTAAAGGACCCGCCCACTCCACCCGCCATCCGACAGATCGGCCTGCGTCTCGCTGTCGTCATAGCCGCCTTCCCAGGGGAAGCGTCCGTCACCGTCCGGAAGCACCATCTGCCAGCAATCGAAGTCGTCACCGGCATAAAACCAGCGCGCCCAGCCAAGCTGGCTTTCGTAATGGCGCCTGGCGACCGGCTGAAAAACAACACGGCAATCGTGCAGGAAATCACCATAGGGCACACCGATCTTATAGCGCTTTCCCGCCCCCATCAGCCGCCAGGCGTCACGCAGTACAACGCGCGCCGTGCCGGCATCAAGTCCGGTAATGGCGATTTCCGGCATGCCCAAGGCCCGTTGAAACCCAATTGAATAGCTACAGTCATGATCATCATGGCCGGTCCAGCCATGGGCGCGGATGGCACCGACAAAGTCACGCGCCGCCGGGGTAAATTCCCGGTCATCGGCATCGAGCGCTGTCCACATCACACGCCTGGAATTGGAAGTCATTGACGGGCTGCCATATCTCTAACTGGTCATTGCCTTCCGATGTAAAGCCGGTGATCGCATCCTTCAAGCGTGAACAGTTAGGCCCCCTATACCTGTCCGACCGTTTTCAACTTCACCTTCGGGTGGATTTCGTTCTGGCTCATCACCACCGTATTGGCCCGGAACCGTTCCACGATTGAGCGCACGAAGGGCCGAATGGCCGGCGACGTCAGGAGCACGGCGACTTCGCCGCTCATCGACACCCGTTCGAACGTGTCACGCACCGCACGGATGAAGTCTTGAAGCGCGGATGGCGCCATAGTCAGCTGGCGATCCTCACCTTGACCGACCAGAGACGACGAAAAGGCATTTTCCCAATCATGCGACAGGGTAACGATCGGCAGGGACCCATCGTCGGAGCGATTGGCCCAGCACAGCTGCCGCGCCAGACGCGAACGGACATGTTCGACCATCTGGGTAATCGACTTGGTATGCGACGCCGCCTCCCCCAAGGCTTCCAGGATAGCCGGCAGATCGCGGATCGATACACGCTCCTTGAGCAGGGCCTGGAGGACCCGTTGCAGGGTCGCCGTCGACACCACGCCGGGGATCAGGTCTTCGACCAGCTTCTTTTCATCCGCCGGCAAGTCGCGCAGCAGCTTCGTCAGCTCCGCATAGGACAACAGGTCAGCCATGTTGTCCTTGAGAATTTCGGTCAGGTGGGTCGTGATCACCGTGGCCGGATCGACAATCGTGTAGCCGAGGAAGGTGGCTTCTTCGCGCAGCGCGCCATCAATCCACGTCGCCGGAAGTCCAAAGGCGGGTTCTTTCATGTGCTCACCCGGCAATTCGACCTGACGCCCGCTTGGGTCCATGGCCATAAGCGATCCGATACGCACTTCGCCGGAGCCCGCTTCCATTTCCTTGATACGTACTGTGTAGCCTTGGTTGGGTAGGCGCATATTGTCGAGAATGCGCACGGACGGCATGACGAAGCCGTATTCCTGCGCCAAAGTACGGCGCAGGGCCTTGATCTGGTCGGTCAGCTTGCGCCCATCGAGATCATTGATGAGACCAAGCAGGCCAAGGCCCAGCTCGATCTTCACGTCGTCTATAGCCAGGGCCGCCGATATCGGCTCTTCTTCCGGCGGTGCGGCGCTCTGAGCCGCAGCGGCGAGCTCGGCCTTGGTCGGCGGTGGCAGCTTGCGGCCGATCCGCCAGGCCAATGCGCCGGTGCCCAATGCGATGGCGCCGAAAAACAGGATCGGCATGCCGGGGATCAGGCCCATGACACCCGATGCCGCCGACACGACGCCCAGGGCCACCGGATTGGTGGCCAATTGCAGGACGATGGCCTTGTCGGCCGACCCGTCAACGCCCGCCTTGGACACAAGGAAACCGGCGGCGATCGAGATGATCAGGGCCGGAATCTGCGTCACCAGACCGTCGCCGATAGTCAGCAGCATGTAGGTCTTGGCAGCTTCGCCGGCATCCATGCCATGCTGCAGGATGCCGATCAGGATACCGCCGACAATGTTCACCAGAGTGATGACGATCCCGGCGATGGCGTCGCCGCGGACGAATTTAGACGCACCGTCCATAGCGCCGAAGAACCCGGATTCCTGTTCGACTTCCTTGCGCCGTAGCTTGGCTTCTTCCTGGTCGATCAGGCCCGACGACAGGTCGGCGTCAATGGCCATCTGCTTACCGGGCATCGAGTCCAAGGTGAACCGCGCCGCCACTTCGGCGATACGGCCCGAGCCCTTGGTGATGACCACGAAATTGACGAGAACCAGGATGGCGAACAGGATCGCCCCGATGATAAAATTGCCCTGGGTCATCAACATGCCGAAGGCATGGATGACCGCGCCCGCCGCCTCGCCGCCATCCTGACCATGGGTCAGGATAATACGCATCGAGGTGATGTTGAGCGCCAGGCGGAACAGGGTCGTTACCAGAAGCACCGTCGGGAAGGACGAAAATTCCAGCGGCTTCTTGATAAAGAGGCCCGTCATCAGGATCAGAATGGCCGAGGTGATCGACAGCGATAGCAGGATGTCAAGGACAAAACTCGGCATCGGCACGATCAGGATCACGATGATCGAGATCACGCCGACCGCCATGATGACTTCGCCGCGCTTCAGCCAGCCACCGATTTCGGAGGCCTTGAAAGGTATCGTCGCAGCGTTAGCCAAAAGCGGTCTCCGGGCACTTGGATTGGGCGCGTAATCTGTCGGACAACGGCTGGCCGCTCCTTCGGATTGCGCTTACGCCCGGTATCCGGACTAGGCAAAAATTACCCGATCCATGGTGAACAAGTCGTTAAGGCGGAGCTAAACCACACCCTCCATACGCAACAAATAGGCCTTTGTTTCCAGCCCGCCCGCAAAGCCGGTCAGGTGCCCCGACGCGCCTATGACACGGTGGCACGGCGCGATAATTGAGATTGGGTTTTTGCCATTGGCCGCGCCGACCGCCCGACTGGCCGACGGCTTGCCCAGTTGCGCTGCCAACTGACCATAGCTGCGTGTCTCACCGAACGGAATGGTAAGCAATGCCCGCCACACCGAGGTCTGAAAGGGGGTGCCGGCGAAATCGAGCGGTACGGAAAAGACGGTTCGGCGTCCGGCGAAATAGTCGGCCAGTTCCTGCTCGGCATGAACGAGGACCGGATGATCCGCCACTTCGGTCATCTCGCCCAAGGGCACACGACGCGGGGAGTCGTCGGGCCACAGGACCGCAGCCAGGCCTTTGGGACTGGCCACCAGTTTAAGGCGCCCGACGGGCGTATCCATACATTTGAAGACGTGCGGCATATCCGGTTTTTAGCGCATCCGCTGGAGAAAGGGACACCCCTTTTTCGTCTGCGTCATAATCAAAGACCGGAATCAAACACTGGCCGCGCTTTTCGCTCACAGGACTGGATTTCGCCACCGGTGCGGGTTAAATCAGGCCATGCTCAGATTTCAGCCGGGATATGCCGGCGCGGCCGTGGCCGTTTTCCTCATCGAGGTATTGATCGCCGTTTTCATGCATGACGCCCTGGTGCGTCCGTATGTCGGCGATAGCCTGGTCGTCGTGCTGATCTACCTGACAATCCGGGCGATCATGCCAATGCCGGTCATCCCTGCCGTAGCCCTGACCTTGATCATCGCCGTGGCGGTGGAAGTCGGCCAGTTTTACAATCTGGTCGGCGTACTTGGTTTGGGTGACAATGCCCTGGCCCGTGTCGTGCTTGGCACAGGCTTCGATCCAAAGGACCTTGTCGCCTATGCCGTAGGCGGGCTCGGCTTAATCATCGCCGAATCCGCCCGCAAACCCCGATTTATGTAACAGGCTTAGTCTTAAGCAGCGCTGGCACCCGATTGCGGTGCCGGTACAGATACGCCGGCGGCCGAATACTCATTCAGCTTGTTACGCAGCGTACGAATCGAGATTCCTAGAATATTGGCAGCATGAGTCCGGTTGCCGAAACAATGGCTCAATGTATCCAGTATCAACTTCTGTTCGACTTCCGCAACCGTAGACCCCACAAAGGATCGCGCTGCCGATTCCGCCGCCAGCGCGACACGGCCGACATAATCTGACCCAATGGGCGCGACTGGATTCAACGGCTGGCCGTCCGGCAAACGGATGGCTTCGGCATCGATTTCCGTACCAACGGACAATAGAACGGCGCGATGCATGGCGTTTTCCAGCTCACGCACATTGCCCGGCCACGGATGGGCCTGCAACCGGCGCTTGGCCTCGAGCGAGATCGGCTTGAGCGGTATGGCGTTGGCTTCCGCATACTTCTTGGAGAAATATTCCGATAGGGCCAGTATATCAGCCGGGCGTTCCCGCAGCGGCGGGAGAGCCAGATTGATAACATTGAGACGATAAAGCAGGTCTTCCCGGAACGTACCTTCCTTGACCGCCTGGGCCAGATTGCGGTTCGACGTCGCCAGCACGCGGATATTGACCGGCACCGGACGTGCCCCGCCGACGCGGTCGATAACCCGTTCCTGAAGCGCGCGCAGGAGCTTCGCCTGTAGACGCGTATCCATTTCAGAGATTTCGTCGAGCAGCAATGTACCGCCGTCGGCCTCTTCAAACTTGCCGATCCGCCGCGCCATGGCGCCGGTGAAGGCGCCCTTTTCGTGCCCGAACAGCTCCGATTCCAGCAGATTATCCGGAATGGCGGCGCAGTTGACAGAAATGAACGGCCGCGACGACCGCTTCGACTTTTCGTGCAGGTAGCGCGCCATGACTTCCTTACCGACGCCGCTTTCGCCGGTAATAAGGATCGACGCATCCGAGGCGGCGACCTGATCGGCCAGCTTTATCACCGCCTGCATCGCCGGATCATTGGTGACGAGCGGGCGGGAATCATCTGAAACGGCGGCCAGCACGGCCGCGATCAGCTCGGCGTCGGGCGGGAGGGGAATAAATTCCTTGGCGCCCTGAGAGATAGCGTAGGCGGCCTTGCGCGGGTCGGGATTGACGCCGCAAGCGACGACCGTGACGAAGATGTGTTCACGTTCGTTCGCCTCGATCAGTGTCTTGATGTCGAGTTCATAATCGACCATCAACAGATCCGCGCCCTGCCCTTTTCGCAAGGCTTCCGTCGCCTGGCTAGGGGTTTCGACGTGCGCGACCTTGGCGCCGGTTTCCATGGCCATCTTGACCGCGGCGGAGAGCTGGCCGCTCAGTTTTCCAACAACGAGAAGTCTCATGGCTTAGTTACCCGCATCTTCCGATTTAATGATTTCCGTCATGGTTACGCCCAGTCGGTCGTCCACCACGACCACTTCACCGCGCGCCACCAGGCGGTTGTTTACGTAAATATCGATCGCCTCACCGACCTTGCGGTCAAGTTCCAGCACACTGCCCTGCCCCAGTTTCAGCAACTGCGACACCGACATGTAGGATTTACCCAGCACAGCCGAGATATTCACCGGCACATCAAAGACGGGCGCCAGATCGGCGGCGGACTTTTCGCCTTCTTCATCGGCGACCGGACCGGTACCGTCGCCAAAATCTTCCAGACCTAAATCGGCCATGGCTGTTATTCCTTACTCATGCGCGGCTTGCGCGCGGGATTGGTGATAGGACTCGGCTTCCAGGGCTTCGGTGAGCGCGCGTTCGAGAACCTCGAACACGGATTGCGGATTGTATTCGGCGCGGCCATCGCTCCACACCACCTCGAAGGCACCCTTGGGCAGGGCGGGGTTGTCGCGGAACTGGACGCCGTTCTGATAGCCCGCCATCATGGCGGCCTCCTCGGCGGCGACCTTCACCTCGTCGGAGGCATTGCTGGTAAATAGCACCAGGCGCGTCGCCGGCTCTATTTCCTGACCCAGGGCGTCGAGCGCCGCCTTGAGGGGCGCGCCGGGAAAACGATCGAGCGCCTCGGCCGCGATTTTCTGCGCGCAGACAAGCGCCAGGCGCACCGCCGCCGCCTTATGTTCGCGGATGGCTTCGGTCAGTCCTCCCAATCCTTGCTGTGCCGCATCGGACAGGGTTTGCAAAGCGGCCGCCTGAGCCATCTGGGCACGCGCTGTCGCCGAGCTTTCACCGGCGGCGTAGGCTGTCCTGCGGATGTCCTCAACCTCTTCAGGCGTGAAGAATTTCTTGGGCGGCGGGGCCGCACGCGCCACAACGTCGCCGCTGTCGCCGAAAACAGTGCCGAACTCGAATTTCTTGTGAACAGGATGGGTCATGCGCGCTTTCCCTTCGCCCACGCCCGCCCGGCAACTGCCGGGACGAAGCGGTTAGGGCGGGGGTGATGTGAACACAAATCAATAAATAAGTTCATCATCGCCTCCCTGACCGGCCAGCATGATTTCACCCTTGGCGGCAAGATCCTTGGCGACCTGAACCATAGCCATCTGCGCCGAGTCGACGTCCTTCAGACGCACAGGCCCCATGCTTTCCATATCGTCGCGCATGATCTTGGCCGCGCGTTCGGACATGTTGGACATGAACATATCGCGCAGACTGTCCGATGCGCCCTTGAGCGCCAGCCCCAGTTGATCCTTTTCAACGGCGCGCAGCAGGGTCTGGACGCCACCGGGATCGAGTTTCGACAGGTCTTCGAAGACGAACATGAGCGCGCGAATCCGTTCGGCGGACTCGCGGTTACGCTCTTCCAGAGCGGCGACAAAGCGGCTTTCGGTCTGGCGGTCGAAATTGTTGAAGATTTCCGCCATCAGTTCGTGACTGTCGCGCTTCGATGTCCGCGCCAGATTCGACATGAATTCGACGCGCAAAGTCTGCTCGATCTTGTCGAGGATTTCGCGCTGCACCGGCTCCATGCGCAACATCCGCTGCACGCATTCGAGCGCGAAGTCTTCAGGCAGGGATGACAGCACGCGGGCGGCGTGATCGGCCTTGATCTTGGACAGCACGACCGCGACGGTTTGCGGATATTCGTTCTTGAGATAGTTGGCGAGCACGGCTTCGTTGACGTTGCCAAGCTTGTCCCACATGGTCCGTCCAGCCGGGCCCCGGATTTCTTCCATCAGGGCTTCGACTTTTTCCGGCGGCAGGAAGTTGCCGAGCAGACGCTGCGTTTGCTCGAACGAGCCCATGATGGTGCCGGAATTGCTCATGCCCGAGACGAATTCGACCAGCAGGTCTTCGACCACGTGCGAGGCCACCGTACCTAGCGACGACATGGCCTGAGAGATTTCCTTGATCTCTTCCTCGTCGAGCGCCTGCCAGAGCTGGAGGTGGTCTTCACCCAGCGCCAGCAGGACGACCGCCGCCTTTTCGACGCCGGAAAGACGCTTAGGATCATCAATGGTGTTTTTACGACTCACGCGACCGGCCCCTAACTATCGTGCAGCCACGACCGCAGGATCGATACCGATTCCTCCGGGTGACGATCGACGAATTCAGAAACCTTCTTGACCGACGACGCCTTCACCTGTCCTTCGATGCGCGCGATGTCGATGCCGCTGGATTCGGCAGCGACGGGCACCACCCCGCCGGGGCCCGGCTTGAAGTCCAGCGCACCGCCCGATTGGCCGGAGATACCCGGCCCATTTTCCGCGCCCGCCATGGCCAGACCACCCGGGCCGGCCAGCGCACCGCCGGAATTGGCGGCGGCCAGGTAGCTGGTCGGAGAGGAGCCGATGTATTTGAGCAAGGGGCGGGCAACCAGGAAGATGGTCAGCAGTGCGACAATGAAGAGCACGGCGACTTCGGCGGCCCGCATGATGTCGTTCTTGTCGAAATCGAACATCGACTTCTTGGCCAATGTGCCGGCACCGCTGTCGATTTCCCCGTGATTGAAACGCAGATTGGTCACCATGATCTGGTCGCCGCGATTGGCGTCGATACCCACGGCATTGCGCACCAACTCTTCGATCTTTTTCATGTCTTCCGCTGACCGTGCGGCGTAGGCCGGCGGCGCCTTGCCGTCCTTGGACGGGGTCAGGGTGCCGTCAACGACAACGGCAACGGCCAGTTTTTTGATGTCTCCCGGCGCTTTGACCGATGTCGTCTTGGTGGTCGAAATTTCATAATTGGTAAGCTCGGACGTCGTGCCGCTTTCGTTCGTCGAATTCGACCCGCCGGGCGTCTGCTGACCACCGGGGATGTTCGCGGAGGCCGTCACGGCGCCATTGGAATTGGGATCTGCCGTCTTGTCCTTCGACTCCTCCGTCCGAGTCGAGCGGACAACCTGTCCATCCGGATTGTATTCGACCTGCTCCTTGGTCGTTGAGGTCTGATCGAGATCCGCCGTCACCGTAACCCGCGCGGCGCCAGGGCCGACAACACCCTCGACAATGTCTGTGATACGTTTGCGGTAGGAATCCTCGATCTGGGTTTTGCGCATCGCCCCCGTGCCGCCAAGGCTGTCCTCGCCTTCGCCGCCCGCCGCCAAAAGATGGTTGCGGTCATCGACCAGGGTGACGTTTTCAGGCTTCAGGTTGGGCACCGCGCCCGCCACCAGATTGCGGATGGCGCGGACCTGATCGGCCCCGAGGTCAGCGCCCGACAGCCCCACAACGACCGAGGCGGTCGGGGACTGTGCCACTTCGCTGAAAAGTTCGCGGTTGGGCATGACCAGATGGACGCGCGTCGAAGAGATGCCTTTCAGCGTCGTGATCGTGCGTGCCAGTTCGCCTTCCAGGGCGCGCTTGTTGTTGAGGTTCTGCACCGCCTCGGTCTGGCCAAGTGCGGGCGCATTGTCGAAGATTTCATATCCGACCGAAGCCGCCGTTGGCAGCCCCTTGCCGGCCAGAAGCATACGCGCGCGCGCCACTTCATCCCGATTGACCATGATGGTCGAACCGTCGCCCTGGGCGGTGTATTTGATACCCGCCTGATCCAGATTGGTGGTGATCTGGGAGGCTTCCTTCAGGTCGAGATTGGAATAGAGCAGCGCCTGGGGTTGCGCGGTCAAATGCAGAAAGATGGCAGCCAGAACAGCCGCAGCTCCACCCGCCGCTCCGAGGATCGCCGTCAGCCGTCCGACACCGAACCTCTGTAAACCTGCGAAAAACGAATCCACGCGTTATACGCCCCATCACCAGTATGGCAGGCGTCACAAACACACGCTGCCTTAGAACTAGGCAGTAATTTCCCAGTGCTGGGTTAATTGCGGGTTAATTGGAGGGGTTAATTTTATGAATTTAATCAGGCGCGTGGACAAAAACGCTTAATTGGCTTGGGTTTGAGGTTACCACAAATCGTTAAGATTTGCAAATACCGCCGCCCCTGTCGCATCCGGATCGATCCAGGAACGACGGCTTCGAGCTTAAGCGGCGGCCTAAAACGATGACAGCCACGCGCGGAATCCACGCGTGGCTGCTAAATCTCTTCACGCTTCCGCTTGATTTAGCGGTAGCTCTGGATTCGGGTGGTACGCAGACCGGCCATGCCATGATTTTCAATGGCCTTTTGCCAACCCAGGAACTCTTCCGAGGTAATATTATAGCGTTCGCACGCCTCGTCGAAGGTCAACAGACCACCACGAACGGCAGCCACGACCTCAGCCTTGCGGCGGATTACCCAACGTTCCGTGCCGGCAGGCGGCAGGTCGGCTAGAGTCAATTTTGCCCCGGTAGGACCAATCACGTATTTTTCGCCTTTATTATCGCGGCGTTGCTCTTGAAGCATGGCGTTTTGCCTTTGTTACCATCACATGAGAGCAATCTACACGACCTCCTTAAACATCCGCTTAATTGCCATAGTAAATATGGCGTAAATTTATCGGAAAGATATCGTTAATACTCTGTTTATTATGCGTTAAGATAACAGCTTCTAGTTCAACACCTGTTAGTATTTGATATTATATGCCAGTAGAGATTGGAACAGGGCAATAAAGACTTGCTTAATCACCCTGGTTGACGTGTTTAGCGCTTGATGCTGAGCAGTTCCTGCAACATTTCATCTGCTGTGGTGACAATCTTCGACGCTGCCGAATAGGCACGCTGAGTGGTGATGAGGCCGGTGAACTCCTGAGCGAGGTCAACAGTCGAGGCTTCAAGCGTGTTGGCCTCGATGGTGCCAGAACCACCGCTGCCCGGCGTCTTCAACGAAAATGCGCCCGAGTCGGTCGACACCTGATAGGCATTGCCCGTGACCGATGTCAGGCCGTTGGCATTGAGGAAGGTTGCGACGGCGACCTGAGCCAGGACACGCGTGTTGCCATTATTGTAAATGGCGGTGACCAGCCCGTTCTTGCCAATTTCAACCTTGGACAGGGTGCCGAATTCGGTGCCATTGGCCTTGATCGACGTCGTGGTGGAATCACCCGTGGTCTGGGTCAGCACGCTGGTCGAACTTGCCGGGGTCGTCTGATTAAAGCCCATGCTGATCGTCTGCGCCCCGGCGCCGACGCTGCTGTTCCACGCCGGCGTACCGACCGCCCCCGTGGCGCCCGACGCGGCGATGGTGTAACCGCTGAACAGTGGACCCGTCGAGTCGGTGAAATTCATGTTGCCATTCGAGTCGAAAAACAGGCTGCCGGTGCCAATTTGGTGCAAGTCGGGCGTACCGCCTGAGGTAACGTCGGGCGACGAAATTTCGTAACTCCATTGCGTCTGACCGGCGACTGTGCTGGTCGGCATCTTGATCAGCGATATGGTAATGGAGTGTTCCTGGCCCAGCGAGTCAGAGATGGAGGCTGAGATGGTCGAATCCGGCTTGGTCGAGGTAAGCGGCGACGTGGCATAGGTCGACATCGGCGATGTAGAGGCATTATAGGTGGCCGCTCCCGTCGAAACCGGTGTCGCAGCGTTCAGATTGGCCTTGAACTGCATCGCCGTCGAGGCTTCGGGCTTGCGGTTGACGTTGGTGACATTGATCGGCGCGAGCAGACTGACGTCCGTGGCCGAGGTCGTTATATTGCCGCTGGTATCGGCGGGCCAGCCTTCCAGATAGAAACCACCGGCATTGACCAAATTGCCTTCGGTATCCGGCGTGAAGGAACCGTCGCGTGAAAACAGAAGGGAACTGCCCGAACTCAGAGTCTGCGTACCGTCTGACACGACGAAAAATCCCTGTCCGTCAATGCCGAGTGAATAGCCTGCGGTATTGCTGTTCAATTCACCTTGATTGGTGACGGCCTGGCGGTTGACGGCGACGACGCCGCCCGAGGAAAAGGCGTTCTTGTTCGAACCGGTGCCCGACACCAGGTCCGTGAAGTTGGTCAGGACGCGCTTGAAACCGGCTGTGTTCGAATTGGCGATGTTGTTGGAAATCGTGGCCAGCGCGGTTGCGTTGGCGGCAAGGGCGGTAACGCCCGACTGCATGGCGGCATTGATACTCATGGATTAAGCTCCGGTAAGCGAGGAAATCAGGAAACGCTGGTGATGCTAGTCAGGGGGACGGATGTGTTGCCAATCTTGAGCAGAATGGTGCCATCAGCATTGGCCGCCGAATTGACGACTCCCTTGATGCCGACGGCCGCATCGACCGTCCCGGCGGTATTCGTGGCCGTGACAGACAAGGTATATACACCGTCCTTTACCGTCTGGCCGGCTGTGTTCTTGCCACTCCAGGTGAAATCATGAACACCGGACGCCAGTTGTGAGCTGTCGGCGTTGCCTTTCCAGACGACATTGCCGTCGGAATCGCTGATCGTCAGAGCCGCCGTGTTAGCACTCGCGCCCAGGGCATATTGCCAGGATGCACTGCCGTCTTTCAGCATGGCCTGATCTTGATCGGCGACAACGGTCTTGCCGATATAACCGACGGCCGCATTCATGTTGCCCTGTGTATTCTGACTGGCGAGCGTAGCCAGATAGCCGTTGGACTTAATCTGCTGCTCGACCGACGAGTACTGGACCAACTGGTTGGTCCACTGTGTGGTGTCCATCGGTGACAGCGGATCCTGGTTTTTGATCTGGGCTGTAAGCAGGTTCAGGAAAGTGCTGTAGTTCCCCGCCAGGGACGCTGTGTCCTTGGACGTCGCTGCATTGGCGGTAGTCGTGGAGGTGGAAACGCCGGTGACCATGGTGAAGTCCTAGACGATAAGGTTGAGCGCGAGGCGCGAGGAGGTGAAACGGGACGGGTTGGCAAGGGCTGCATCAATGGACGCATCGATATCCGCCGCATCAGCAACCTGACGGGCATTGGCCAGGGCGCGCGCGAGATGTTGCGCGTTCGGTTGCTGACGGCCTTGCTGATCATTGAGCATGGCCTGTTGCTGCGCACTGGATCCGTTTTGCTGCGAACCACCCTGAGACAGGCTGTCCTGAGAGCGGTTTTCCGTATTGGTGTGGGTAACAGCGGACATCTCGACTGGCTTTACCCGTGACGAAAAGGTCAGGGCGTCGTCGGCCAGTTGCAGGCCAGTTTGCGCCAGTTGATGACGCAGGTCTGCCTCATGCTGGCTGAAGACTTCGGCGGTAACGGCTGTGTCGAAGCTGAGGTGCGCCGTCATCTGGCCGTCCTTGGCGATGGTCAGGGCAACATCGACACGACCAAGATCGGCGGGATGCAGTTCCATCGCGAACTTGGTGTTGCCTTCGCTCAGACGCTTATTGATCTGCACGCTGAGGGCATTCAGATTGTCGACGGCGTTTTGCGACAGCAGTGATCCGGCCGGATCAGCCTGGGTCGTCGCGTAACCCGCCTGGCTACTCGTCGGCGTAGCGGTGGTGAGGGAAAAACCGGATGCAACGGCTGCCGTGTCTGTCTTGGGCATCGACGCGCTCAAGGCTTCCAGCGTACGGTCGGCCTTATCGGTCTGGCTCTTGTCGGTAACACCACCATCAAGCAGCCCGGCAAATCCGGCATTGTTCTTTTCAGGGTTCTTTTCTGGGGTCTTTTCAGGCGGCATAGCGCTTTGACCCGCATTGGCCAAAGGCAGTTGTGACGCTGCGGATTTCGTGCGATCGGTTGTCGCATCGCCTGTCTTATCGCCGGTCTTGTCGCTTGTGGACGGCTGCACGGCCGTACTCACAACTGAGGTTTGCGGTGGCGTGACCAGAACGATCACGCTGTCCGACACACCAGAAAGCGGTGACTGCGCGGCAGCGGCATCCGCTGCCGCAGCGGTGTTCTTGCCATCCGTGTCTGTCTTGGCCTTACCGTCTCCGCCAACGGGCTTGCCGTCCGTCTGGCTCTCTGTCGGCGGCATTTGGCTGGCCAACAACGCAGCGGTGATGACAGGCGAAACAAGCGGGGCAATCACCTTGCCCGACGTATCCACTGTCGCCGCATTGGGGGCATTGCCATTCGTCGCCATTGCCGGACTGGACTTTCCATCCTTGCCGGTATTCGCGTTGTCTTTTAGATTGACGGTTTTGTTTGGATCGGCGGCGGCGTTCGCTACGTCTGATGCGCCGGATTCGGCAGCCGTCTGCACTGTCACGAGCGTAGATGCCGTACCAGCGCCGGTCTCCGTCCCCGGCACATCCGATGCATTTGGTGACGACGTTGCGCCTGACTGCGTCGCTTCGTCCGTTTCCGCATCGGCCTGATTTGCTGCCACATTATTTGCTGCGGCCATCATGGTTTCGAATGTTGAAGATCTAGCCGTTGTGTAACCAGTGTCAGGCAGTGCGCGCGGCTCCGCCACGGGCGCACTCGGCACGGAGGCAGGTAGGGCTCTGGTGTCAAACGACATGGGCTATCCGCGCAAAGCAGGCTGATCCGCCCGACGCCTATTGCGGCGGGCCATATCCAACACAGTCAACGCATTTTGCGCATTTCGTCGCAGAGCGTCTTGCAAATGGCGGGCCACAAGTTAGAGAATTGATTTTTATATATTTTTCCAAAAAAATTGTTCCGCGTACAGCGACACTCCTGCCCAGTCTTATGGTCAAATTTGCCTATATCCCCGGCATTTTTTGGCCGGGTGCGCATCAAGCGTGCCCTCTGCCGGATCTTTAGCCGCCATATCGACGATAGCGGCGCCTCCCCCGGGGGGGCGCTTCTTGGGGCGCTTTTCTTGGGGCGCTTAATGAACACGCGCCGCGCCTGCACCCGTGCGGCGTAAAGCCTCCGCGCCCGCGCGCGAACCGTTGGTGGCACGCGAATTGAAACTGTAAACGCGAACATCCGCCCACCTGAGTTTGGAAAAAAATTAAGCGTATGAAAAGAATAGCTTTTTTAAAATCCAACTGTGACAATACCCGGTCAAATTTGCCGGGTCATGTGCAGGCTTTGCCTAAGCGCGAGGGTATTTCGGGCCGTATAGAGGTGTCACCATGTCACTGAATTCGATCATGAACATCGGCGTGTCGGGCTTGATGACGGCTCAGGACCAGTTGCGGATCGTTTCCGACAACATGGCCAACGTCAACACGCCGGGCTACATCCGCAAGATATCACAGCAGCAGAGCCTGGTCACTGGCGGCGTCGGCATGGGCGTCACCTCAGGCAAGGTGACGCTGGCCGCAGACCAGTTCCTGCAGGCAGCAGCGTTGAAGGCCACCTCAGCCTCCTCCCAATCGGACGCGAGCTACGAACTGCTCGACCAGATCCAGTCCCAGTTCGGCGACATAACCGATACCAACAACCTGTTCAATCAGGGCAGTTCCACGCTCTCCTCCTTTGCGTCACTGGGGGAAGATCCCACCTCGGCGGCGGGGCGGCAGCAGGCGCTGAGCAATCTGTCTAGCTTCCTGTCGGAAGCCAACCGAATCTCAACCAAGATACAGACCATACGCGGCGACGCGGATACACGTATCGGCACCGATGTCAGTTCGGTGAACGACCTGCTGAAAAACATCAGCCAGTTGAATGCGACCATTTCCTCAACGACCGTCGTCGGTGGCGACGCTACCGGCGCCCAGACGACCCAGGCCGGCTATATTACCCAGTTGTCAAAGCTGATGGACGTCAAGGTGAGCCAGAACGCCAATGGCGGCGTCACCTTGCGCACCCAGACAGGCATGCTCCTGGCAGATGGCGGGTCCTACGCCACCTTGAGCTATACGCCGGCAACCAATGTCGATGCGACCACCAGTTTTGGCCCCATCACAGTCAATGGTATCAACGGCGAGACGCGCGACCTGGCCGATAATCTGACGTCCGGCGAAATCAAAGGCCTGCTGGACGTCCGCGATAATACGGCGCCCGCCGTCAACAGCCAGCTCAACGAGTATGTCAACCAGTTCTCCACCCAGTTGAACGCGGCGCACAATGCCTCATCGTCGGCACCGGCACCCGCCAGCCTGACCGGTAAAAATACCAGCCTGTCGCAACAGGAAGCCATAGCCGGCTTCACCGGCAAGACCACGATCACCACGCTGAGCTCAAGCGGCAATATCACCCACACGCTACAAATCGATTTCAGCACCAATCAGTACACCTATGACGGCGGCGCCCCGGCCGGCTTTGACCCGACCAATTTTGTCAATGACATCAACGGGGCGCTCGGCGGCGCCGCAACCTTGAACTTCAGCAATGGCGTGATGTCGGTCACGGCGGCCGGTTCGGGCGGCAATGACGGCGTCGCCATAGTAGACGACGCCACCACGCCATCGAGCAAGCAGGGTCAAGGCTTTTCACAATTCTTCGGCCTGAACGACCTTGTAAAATCTGACATTCCGACCAGTTACAAAACTGGCCTGGGCGGCAGCGACAACCATGGCTTCACGCCCGGAAGCGTCGTCAATTTCGCCGTGAGGTCTGGCGCGGGCTCCACCCTGGCGACGGTGAATTTCCAGGTGCCCGCCGGCGGCACGATGCAGAATCTGCTCGACGGCCTCAACGACACCACCACCGGTATGGGCAAGTATGGCGTCTTCTCATTGGATTCCAGCGGCACTCTGTCCTTTAAAGGCTACGGCAGTCCCGCCACGACCTTGTCAGTGAGCGGTGACGATACCAAGCGCTATGGAACGGGTGCCTCTCTAAGCCAGTTTTTCGGTCTGAGCGATACTGCCGGCACACTCGCTTCCCACCTCGGGGTCTCGCAGACTGTCCTAAACAATCCGGACACGCTGGCCTTGGCGCATGTCAACCTGTCCGCCGCGGGGGGAACGGGCGCGCTGAACAAAGCCGATGGCGCCGGTGGGCTGTCGATAGCGGCCGTCGCCAGCAAATCAGTAACCTTCAACAAGGCCGGGCTGAATTCCGGCGGCGCGTCGACTCTGCAAAGATACGGTTCGGACCTGGCCGGTCAGGTCGGTAATCTGGCCGCCACCGCGAAATCGTCGAAAGAAAGCAACGCCGCCCTGCTCAGCGAAGCCTCAAACCGACTGGATAGCGCACAAGGCGTCAATCTCGACGAGGAACTCGTCAATCTCACCACCTTTCAACAAGCATACAGCGCCTCCGGTCGTCTTATTCAGGCGGCCAAGGACATGTATGACACCCTTCTCAACATGGTTAAATAATCACCATGCGTATTTCCACCGCCGCAAGCTGGGCCAATGCCCTGAACAATCTGTCCTTAGCGCAGGACCGCCAGGCCAGCGCCAATAGTCAGTTGTCCACTCAGAAAGTCGCCACCGATCTTATGGGATATGGCCGGGGCTCCGAAGTCATCGCCTCCTACCAGTCGTCCCTGTCGCGAACCAACAGCTACCTGGATGTGGCCCAGACGGTGTCTGACCGCCTCAGCAGCCAGGATACCGCGATTACCACGCTTGGCGACTCCGTTACCGCTGCCAAGGACGGCATCATGAGCGCATTGGCCAATGGCAGCGGCTCGACCATAATGGTCGATTTGCAGGGCACATTTTCCTCAGCGCTATCTGGCCTGAACTATCAGCACAACGGCCAGTATCTGTTCGCCGGGGGCAATGATGCGGTGCCCGTAAATGTCTCCACCCTGTCCCAACTTGGCGCGGCGACCTCAGCTGCCAGTGTCTTCACCAATGGTACGATCAAGAAAAGCTCGCAGATCGACGCCAATACGACGCTCCAGACCGGTATGCTGGCTTCCGACCTCGGCACTCAGTTGATGGGCATCTACAAAGAAATTCAAAACTATAACGACGATCCCACCACTGGACCGTTCGGCGCCGCATTGACGGATGCCCAAAAAACGTTCCTGACAACCAAGTCGCAAGAGTTCGCCACGGTCTATAATCAGGTCCTGGAACAGGGCTCGCTGAACGGCACTTTGCAAAAACGGGTGGAGAATACGCAGACCTCGTTGAAGGGACAGGCCTCATCGCTCGAACAACTGGTCAGCAATAAGACCTCGGCCGACCTGGCCAAGGCCTATACGGATCTTCAACAGGCGCAGGTCGCGGTTCAGGCGTCTGCACAGGTTTTGTCCAGCTTGAATAACAATACTCTGCTCAACCTGTTGAAATAAGCTTTTTCAGATCCACTTTTAATGCCGCCGGGCGGGAATTGCCTTGGCGACCGGAGCATGCGTGGCGGTAGGCGCACCTTGCGCTTTGGCTTCCGCCATCACGGCCGCGCAATTGGCATCCTTGGCGTAATCGATATTGATAAAGGGCAGGACAGTGTTGAAGGCGACTGCCAGTCCGCCCTGCGCAAGGGCCGAATTGGGATCGATACCGAATTTTGGCGCTGACATGTGACCACCGATAACGATCGGCGCATTAATGCGCACCAAGCGGAATTTCTTCGGCTTGCCCTTCAAGATCAGTTTCATGCTTTCATCGTTTAAGTTGACGCTGCCGCGTCCGTCAACCCGTACAACATCGGTATCAAAAACGATATTCTGGGCCTGCATCACACCGTTGGCGATCTGAAAATCCGCGAGGGCGCAACGCACATCTGTTTCGTGGCGGTCCTTGGATAGGAGTAGAAACAGTCCCTTCGTCGCGTTGACACCCATCAGTTCAGCCAGACTTTGCCGGATCTTGCCGCCCGGTACCACCAGGGTGAAATCGCCATTCGCCGTCGACGCCGCCATGTGTACGGAATTGCCCGTACCCGTGGCGCGCAACCGCGCATTCAACACACCTTCCAGCGGTTCGGAACCGCCGACTTTCGGAATGAAATCCTGAAGACGCGCGCCTGTCAGCTTCATATCGACGCTGTTTTTCTGAGTCGCCGTACGCGCATCGATGCGTGCAGTGCCTTGCAGGCGCCCTTGCGGGAAGCTGAAATCAATGGGATCAAGCACAAGAAGACCGTGGTCCAGATTGATGCCTAAACTCACCTGACGCAGCGGCATGTTGCGAATGGCCTTCACCGACATGGCGCGATAGTGCACCTTGGCGTCCATCCCGCGCACCCGCTCAATGTCCAATTTAGCATCGGGGAGCAGTCGCCGGCCTTTTGTCGCCTGCGGCGATACCGCCAGTTCCGGCCGTTGCGGCCTATTGGCGGCGGTCGCCCCGAACAGCGAACCCAGGTCCTTGATATCCAGCAGC
Source organism: Asticcacaulis aquihabitans (assembly GCF_032490435.1). Lineage (NCBI taxonomy): Bacteria > Pseudomonadati > Pseudomonadota > Alphaproteobacteria > Caulobacterales > Caulobacteraceae > Asticcacaulis > Asticcacaulis aquihabitans. The sequence goes on along the minus strand of NZ_JAVGWM010000003.1, from coordinate 564,635 downwards.
CGCGACCGTAGGTCACCAGTCAGGTAAGGACGCCCCTCATTGCGGGTATCGACCTTTAGCGCGCCTTCCAGGTCGCTACCGCCGATGCGGCCCTTGATGCGGTCGATCGTATAAACGCGGTCATTACGCGTCACCCGAGCGATCACCCGATACGCCGGGGTATCGGGCAGGGTCAGCCCCGTCAGGTAGTAAAGGTCGGCCAGATTGCCCCCCTTGACGGATACGACCCCATCGACCTGACCCAGATTGAACGGATGGATGACGCGTCCCTTGGCCGTAAGCTCCGTGTCGCCGGCGCGCACATTCATGTCGAATGGGTATGGTACGCTGGTGCGTACATTGAGCAAAGGCCCGCCGGTGGCATCCATCTGGAACACGCGATCGTTTAGACTGCCTCCCCCTGTCAGACCAAAGGCCTGTCGGCCTGAGCCGGCACGTTCATGGGCATAGACGCTGCCCGTGAACGTCAGCCCCCGTTGAAGGCTGGTAATCGTCAGGTTGCCGTCGTTTATGATAAAGTTCTTGATAGGCGGTAGCTTGGTCGGCTTGGCTTTGTCGGCGCCATCGCTGAAATCCCAATTGGCGCGGCCATCCTTGTCCTGGAACATCAGAACGGTGGGTCGATCGATCTGAAGTCGCGGCAGGACAAGTCGTCCGATGAATATCGGCATCAGTTCCGCCGTTACGGCAATTGTGTCGATCTCCGCCAGATTTTTGCCCTGAGTGCTGGCACGCGCCCAGTCCGGTTGTCCGATTTTCAGACCGCTGATCGTAGCGCTGGGCGTAAAGCTGAACACATGGACCCGCAAATGCCCGTCGATACGAACCGGACGATGTAGGCGACCTGAGGCCATCGACGCCACAGTCGGCCGCGCCCAGTCCCAGTTTGGCTGCGCCAGAAAAATCAGGATAGCGCCGACCACCAACACAGCCAAGGCCAGGACGCCTTGCCCCCACGCCGGAAGACGACGCAAACCCATCCACACACTCAGCCAAAAAGCTTTCAGCCAGTCACGGCCTTTACGCAGCCAAAGCAGGATCGCCGCCTTGATAGAGGCGTCGGGCGTCGAGGTCGGCATGGGGGCCGCCTCTTCCGCGCCGCCCTGAGGCGGCTCCGCGACCGGGGCAGACGCTTCGGCGGGATCGACGGCGGTTTTCGCTTTTTGCCGACTGACGCCCCGACGAATGCCTTTGCCAACGCGAGGGGGGCCGGCTGACGGATGGTCATCGATCATCATAGCCTCCTGATTACCCACCATCGCCTCATACATTGAGACCTAAGGCAGGGGGCATCAGGAATCGATTTGAATCTATACGCGGTTTGCTTTGGGCGCCATGGGTACTGCGACTTAGAACTCCTACGGCCCGGCCATCATTACGGCGCGCACGCTTCCTTGTGATGAGGCGTTCGGGCATTGATGAGGTGAAGCACAGCCAGCAGTGACGCCCCCGCAACACTCATAGGCACTTCGTAAACGACAAACACCGGAAAGAACGCCGCCGCGCCAAGCAGCCCCAGGCCGGCGATGGCCAGACCAACCAGACGCCAGTGTTGCCAACCGCCCGACCTTACCAAGGCGAAGACGCAGAGAGGACCAGCTAAGGACACAAGCACCCGATGCACGACCGGGTTTTCGTTAAAGGCGCCCAGAAACGGCAAGATGGCAAAAATCACCGGCAGGGCAAGACAATGCACGACACATACGGCGGACAGGCCAATGGCCATGATGTCGAAGTAACGGGTTTTGATGGCGCGCATGATAACTCCTGGCACATCCACATTTTGTTATATTATAGCATTACAAACCGCAAGTGCTTTTTCGCCCTCATACCCTAGCAATTTAGTTGGTTTTGCCCTATCTAGCGAGCTCACCACCGTGGCCTGGATCGGCCTGTGTGGTGATACTCCATTTCGTACCCTGTCCCATGAACACCTGCGCCATTCCCCTTATCCAGTCGGCAGATTTTGATGCCGCCATTCAGGCCACGCGCGCCAGCGTCGGCTTGCCCGAAGGCGCGCGCGTGGTCGCCGCCATGTCGGGCGGTGTCGATTCAACCGTCGTCGCGGCTCTGCTGCACCAGGCCGGTTACGAGGTCATAGGCGTCACCCTTCAGCTATACGACCATGGCGCGGCGTTGAAAAAGACCGGCGCCTGCTGCGCCGGACAGGATATACATGACGCCCGCATGGCGGCAGAAAAGATAGGCATCGCCCACTATGTCCTCGATTACGAAAGCCGTTTCCGCGACAGCGTGATCGAAGAGTTCGCCGACAGCTACCTGCGCGGCGAAACCCCTGTGCCTTGCATCCGCTGCAATCAAAGCGTCAAGTTTCATGACCTGTTGGATGTGGCGCGCGATCTCGGTGCGGAAGCCATGGCCACCGGCCATTACGTAGAACGATCCGTAGACGGACAATTGCGCCGCGCGGCCGATACGTCGCGCGACCAGAGCTACTTCTTGTTCGCCACAACACGGGATCAACTGGACTTCCTGCGCTTCCCCCTGGCCGGCATTCCCAAGCCGCAGGTGCGTGACATCGCCGTCCAACTCGGCCTGAAAATCGCGCACAAGCCAGACAGCCAGGACATCTGCTTCGTCCCGGAAGGCAAGTACACCACCCTGATCGACAAGTTGCGCCCACAAGGTCGCGAAAAGGGCGATATTCGCCATATCGACGGCCGCGTTCTTGGGCGTCATGACGGCATTACGGGCTATACGATCGGACAACGCCGCGGGCTGAATATCGCGGTGGGCGAGCCGCTGTTCGTCACCCGTATCGACCCGGACGAAAAGGCCATCATCGTCGGGCCGCGCGAAGCCCTTCTGACCCGCGCCTTGACCTTGAAAGAAACCAACTGGCTAGGCGACGAAAGCGACCTTCTGGCAGCGGCGCGGGCGCAAAAGCCGGTTCTGGCGCGCGTACGCTCGACCCGCCCGCCGGTACCCGCACGTCTGCTGGCCGATAGCGATAATCGTATAGAGGTGGAATTCGATGGTGCCGAAGAAGGCGTCGCCCCCGGCCAGGCCTGCGTCCTATACGACCCGACCGACGATGGGCGGGTTCTAGGCGGCGGCTTCATCGCGGCGACACGCGCAGCCTTTTAGCGCACACTTCGGTGTGCCGGCATCGCTTTAAGATCAGACTTCTTCCGCGATAAACCGTTTGCGGCTCAGTTCCGCCAGCGACTTGGCATCGGAATTGGTCTGAATGTCCAGTTCAGTCATCTGAACGCGTTGCTCGCAATGGGCGCAATGGGCCACGGGGCTAAGCGCATGCCCGCACGAACTATGAATCATGTCGCTTATCGACTTTTCAGTGCCGTAAACGTGACGCTGACCCCAGTCCTGCATGAAGACGATCATCGGGCGCAGTTCATGGCCCTTTTCGGTCAGGACATATTCGTAGCGGCGCGGACGTTCGCAATATAGGCGTTGTTCAAAAATACCATGCGCGACGAGATGCTTCAGGCGGGCGGCCAGCACATTGCGCGCCAGGCCGAGCGCTTCCTGCCATTGCTCAAACCGGCACAGGCCGGCAAAGGCATCGCGGATGATCAAAAGGGTCCACGGTTCGCCAATGATGTCGAGGCTCGCCGCGATGGCGCACCTTTGTTTGGAATAATCTGCAGATCGACCCATGTCAGTTTTGAACTCGTACTTTATTGTTTACCGAAATCTATCGGTTAGCCAAACCCAGCCGCAGTCACCCAACCAAAAATCTTTTAACAAGATATGGACGCTGCAAAATATTGCAAAAAACCGCACGCATAGGCAAGCGCCGATTTGCACTCTAGGCCCTTACACCGCAATCGTGATCGAAAGTTACGGATTCAGCGCATAAAGCGCGGACAGGGCATGGGCCATGCGGGCTTCATCGTTGCGCACGAAATCCGTCTCAAAATGATCGGTCTGCCAATGCAGCAGGACACTGGTGTCACTGTCAAGACTGACAATAAAACTATCATGCGTGGTGCGAACGCCGGCGCTGGCGCATTCGGTGGTGTAGGTGCCGCAGTCTGCGGCATAGACGCCGGCGCCTACGACATGGATATTAGGCGCGGCATTGCCGGTATCAAGACTCGTGACCCGGACGTCCTGGGCGCCGTCGAATTTGTTAAGACGGACATGAATTGCCACACGGCCGGTATCGGCTTCGGACACCAGATACAATTCGTCAACCCGGCCGTCACCGTCGAAATCACCGTCGCGCAACGCCGTCGTATCGTGACGAGACAGGGCATTGAAATCAGGTGTCAAGGTAGACGCCTTCGCCAGCGTCGTTATCGCCACGCCGCCGACCACCATCGAGGTCAGAATCACACCTAGAACAATCGTCCGCAAACCCATCATCGCACCTTTATGCCTCCGGGCGATGTGTCTTTTCAGAACAGAGCATCACCCTTCGCGGATATCTTCCGCAAGGCTGGTGCCAGCTTTGGCATAAATACGATTAACGGACAATAATATTTTATTAACTATTTAGCCGTTTGAAAACGTGCGGGAAATGCCGCACGCTCATCATAATAGGTTGGGGGGTCGGGGATCATTTCTGCCCATTGGTCGGTCATCAATGGCACCGGATCGCCTACAATTCCACGCTCTCCACTCCGCAGCAGAGCCACAAGGCCGGTAGTTCCCAAACTCAGCAACAGCATGACAGCGACTCCCAATTATGCAATTGAGAATAATTCGCACACACAAAATGGCAAGCGCCGTCTGGTCACATTTTAGTGTTTTTGCTTACTGTGCGAGATCGATCACGCCGACAACACCCGGTGGCGGCGTAGGCGTCTTCGAATTACCCTGGTTGTCGAGATTGTCCCACTGGCTGCGCGCCACGAAGACAAAGGCATTGTCCGACACCACACCCTGCGAAGGCTGGGACAGCATGTCTTTCGACCTCAAAAGCACATCGACCGATTGGACCGCGGTCCAATCCGGCGTCATATGCACGCGCAACAGGCGATTGGGCTCTACCCCGCTCTGAATGGCAATAAGATCATTCCCGTATCGAGCAATCGAGGTGATACCCAGCAGATTGCCGTCACGCGGCGCCAGCAGGCGGCTCATGCCGCCCGTGGACAGGTCGACGCGATACAGGCCGGATACGAAATCGTTGACGATCAGCACGGATGCGCTCTCGTTTTCAGCCAGACCCGTCGGCGTATCCATGTACCCTTCCGGTACCAGCTCCTCCAGGGTCTTGCCGTAGCCGGTGAGGCGCAGCACGGACCCATGGTTGGAATCGATGACATACAGATCGTCACGCCCCATCAGCAAATGGCCGAGACGACGATCGGCTGTCGTATCGACACTGGCTAACACCGAACCATCGGCGGGGTCGATCGTTACGATCTTGGACGTGGCGGGCTTTTTCGGATCATAGGTTACTGTCTGACGGCTTTGCGCCGTCGTCGCCCACAACTTGCCCTCCCGCATGCCCAGGCCATAGGCGGCCACCCCCGGACGGAAGGTGATGACGCTGCGCACCCCTTCGGGCGACAAGGAAAGGATTTGACCGGAACGCACGGCGCTGACGAATGATTGCTCTCCATCCGGATTGAAGGCCAGGGCCTCGGCGATACTGAAATCGCTGATTTGCGCCGCCACCCGCATCTTACCCACCGGCAGGACATTCAGTTGCAGTTGGTTTTCCAGTTCGCTGTCCCAAACCGCATTGAACTCGGCATTCTTGGCGAGATCGAGCACATTACCGCGGCGAAGATAGTCAGCCAGGGCCGCCTTTGCGTCGGCCTTGCGCTTCTGCTGGAGATACACCTGAGCCTTGAGCAGGGCAATCGACGGCGAATCAGGCATCAGAGCCTGGGCCTGCCCGAATTGATCCAACGCCGTAGCAGTATCGCCGCGTTCCAGGGCCCACATGCCGGCAGCGCGCAAAGCGCGAAAATGGCCGAGATCGGATGCAGGGTCGACTGTCTGCGCGCTCCCTACGGTGGCCATCGCCTCCAGCGCAAAACACAAGGCAGCAATCGACGAAGTCAGACGACGGCGCATACGAGATTCCTTACTTGCCGACGACCTTCGGCAAGGGGGTCGTCGTATGGTTTTCTACCACCAGACTGATCGGTACCGCCGTGGTCTGACGGACGCTGCGCATGATGATGCGGCTTTCTACGCCAGAAACCAGATCAGAGGCCAGCAACTTGTCGCGTAAAAAATCATCATAGGCATGCATGTCACGCGTCATAACCCGCAACATATAGTCCTCATGGCCAGTAACCGTCTGGCAACTGACGACTTCCGGCCAGTGTTCCAGCCGCCCTTCGAAGGCTTCCAGATTGGCACGCGACGGAAGGGATAGTTTCACCGAGACATAAACTTCGAATCCAAGCCCCAATTTTTCGGCATCGAGCACCGTGACGCGCTTGGTGATCACGCCCAGATCTTCGAGTCGTTTGATGCGACGCCAGCATGGCGAAGGAGACAGACCGACGCGTTCAGCCAGATCAGCCACCGACAATGAGGCGTCTGCCTGAATCAGGTCCAGAATACGCGCGTCAAGCTCATCAATCAGATCAGACAAAATTTACCCCCGGGACGCCACAATCAACAGCACTAACATGACTATTGCTGTCCTTTATGAAAATTTCTACCCCGCACCGAAAAATTGTCACAAGTGTTTTAAATTTGCCGAGTTACGCTTAAGGTACCTGGCGGTTGGGCAAGGACGATCATGCGTATCCTGAATATCATGCTGGCGGAAGTGCGCGGCGGCGTAGAAACCATGTCCCTGCGTTACCACCAGGCGATGAAGGCCGCTGGATTCACCGTCCTAAGCCTGGGTCACAAGGATGGCGTTCTGGGACAAAATCTGCCGGCAGCCGAATTCCGCGCGGCGCATGCCCTTGTCAACCACGACCCTTTTGTTGCCCTGGCCCTACGCGGCATTGCAAAAACCTTCAAGCCAGACCTGATCCTGACCCATGGCAACCGCGCGACGGGCATCGCCCTTCTGCCCTTCATAGGTACCGCGAACAAGACGGTCCAGGTCGTGCATAATTTCCGCCATAAGGGCCAGGGCAGCCGTCTGCTGGCCGCCATCTGTGTCTCATCCTCCGTGCACGATAGCCTGAAAGCCGCCCACCCCGAACTTCCGCTCTATGATGTCGCCAACTTCGGCCCTCTGGATGCCCGCGACGTAAAGCCCGCACCATCGCATACGCCCATCCTCGGCACGCTCGGCCGTCTGCACGCGCAAAAGGGCATAGACGTGATGATTCGCGCCCTGGCCCTGCTGCAAAAGGAAAACATCATCCTTCCGCTCCGCATTGCCGGCGACGGCCCGCTCAGCGCGCAGCTTCACGCCCTGGCCCATGAGCAGGGCGTCGAGCGCCAGACGGATTTTCGCGGCTGGGTGTCGCCCGCCGCCGACTATCTGCATGGCCTGGACCTCTTCATCCTGCCGTCGCGTATCGAGCCCTTTGGCCTGGTGGTTGCGGAAAGCATGGCTGCCGGTGTGCCGGTCGTCGCCACGGATATCGACGGCCCCAAGGAGATCCTTAAAGACGGCGCGCTTGGCTATCTATGCCCTCCTGACGATCCCCATGCCTTGGCCGAAGCCATCAAACGGGCGATCGGCGACTGGAAAACCACGCTCGCCAAGGCTCGTGCCGCGCAAGACCACGCCCTATCGCACTACAGCCTGGAGGCCGGCCAGGCCCGTTTGATCGACGCCCTCAAACAAATTGCGCAAAATCGCCCCTGACGGGCTTGAACCCGTCAGGCTTATTGGCTATAGGCCCTCCCTCCGAGAACGTGAACCATCCGTTCTTGTCAGGCACTGGTACGGTTGGGTAGCTCAGATGGTTAGAGCGGTGGATTCATAACCCACAGGTCGGCGGTTCGATCCCGCCTCCAACCACCACCAGGGTCCATGATCCTGTCATAGCAAACTGTCCTGGATCTGCCGCTGAAACATGCCTGCCACTCCCCTTCTTGATATCCGTGACGCATCCGTGGTGCGCGGCAAACGCCATCTGCTTGACGGCCTCAGCCTTACCGTGCGAGCAGGCCAGCACACCGCCATCCTCGGGCCCAATGGGTCGGGAAAGTCCACCCTCGTCAAACTGATCACGCGCCAACTTTACCCTTTGGCCGGCGCACATGTCTCCATCTTCGGTCATGAACGCTGGAACGTCACCGAACTGCGTGGCCTGATGGGCATTGTGTCATCGGCCATGCAACTCGATTTCGACGCCGATCCGCCGTTGGAAGTGTTCGATTGCGTTATCTCCGGCTTTTTCGCCGCACGCGGGCTGTGGAAACACGCCGTGACAGACGACATGAAAACCTGCAGCCACGAGGCCTTGGTGCAGGCGGGCGCAGCCCACCTGATCGGCCGCAACGTGTCTACCCTGTCAACCGGCGAAGCGCGCCGTGTGCTGATCGCGCGGGCCCTGGTACACCGCCCCAAGGCGCTGCTACTCGATGAACCCTGCGCCGGACTGGACCCCGCAGCGCGGCGCCTTTTTCTGGAAGGACTGCGCGACTTGGCGACGGCTACCACCCTGCTCATGGTAACGCACCACATCGAAGAAATCCTGCCGGAAATGGGGCACATCGTCATGCTGCGCGATGGCCGGGTGCTGCGCGAAGGCGACAAGGCGGAGTTGCTGACTGGCGCGCACCTGACCGAACTGTTCGGCATGCCTGTCAATGTTCAGCCCCGTGGCGACTGGTATCACGCCAGCATCGACTGATACCTGCATAGACTGGCGCCTGGGCACGACCATTTGATTTCGCCTGTCGCTCCGCCATCACTATCGCGTATAGTGGGTAGATAACAAACCGACAGTGAGGATGACATATGCGAATACCAGCCCTGATCTGCGCGGCAGCATTTATAACGACACCGGCAATGGCGGCGGATACGGTTCGGGTGATGAGCTACAATGTCCGGGTCGATGTCGCCTCGGATATCCCGCGTTGGGCCGAACGACGCGGCCCCATGGCCGACCAGATAAAGCGCGTGTCTCCCGACATTTTCGGCGTTCAGGAAGCGGCGCAATCCGCGGTCGCCGATTTGGCTGCCGCCCTGCCTGACTACGACCATTACGGCCTCGGGCGGGATGACGGGAAGACGGGCGAAACCACAACCATTTTCTACAAGCGGGCCCGCTTCGAGGCCGTAGACGTGTCGACACAATGGTGTTCGGCGACACCCAATAAGCCTGGCAAGGATGCCGACGCGGCCTACCCGCGCACCATCACCCGCGCCGTCCTCCGCGACCGGAAGACCGGGACGCCGCTAGATGTGCGCAATACCCATTTCGACAATGTCGGCGTCGTGGCGCGCGAAAACTGCGCACGGCAATTGCAAGGTACGGCGCGTGCCGAGGTGGGCCACCGCCCCGCCGTCGTCATCGTGATGGGGGATTTCAACAGCGGTCCCGACAGTGCGCCATACAAGCTACTGAGCGATAATGACGGCCTGAACCTGAAAGACGCCCGGATCGGCGCCGCTGAAGATCACGGGCCCACGGGAACGTTCAACAATTTCGACCTCAACAAGACGGATGGCCCAGCCATTGACCATATTTTTGTCGATCGCGCCCTTAAGGTTAGCCGCTTTACCGTTCTGACCGAAGGATTTAACGGCAAGGTTATTTCGGATCATTTCCCGATTATTGCGGATGTCATACTGCCGTAGGCACTGTTGGCACAAACGTACAAAGCCCTTATCTGTAAGGGACATAGACCAAGGACGAAATAGAACCGCCGAAATAAATTCAATATGTCTGGAATTAAAGAATAAAAAAAAACGCCCCATTGCGCTGGCAACGGGGCGTTTCATTTTAACGCTTGGTGTTAGTCGCGGCCACGGATCAGAAGAGCGCCGAGTACGAAACCCACGCCGAGAGCGATGAGGGTGGCGGGAACCGGGTTTTCCTCGATCTTTTGCTTGGCCTGGCCCGAATAACGCTTCACATCGTCACCGGCATGATCGGCAAAATGGCGAAGACGGGCTTCGGCCTCCTTGGCGCGTTCCGCCAAGACATGCGTGGCATGCTCGACTTCGTGACGAACCATTTCGGAAATCGACTGGACGTCATTTTCGTCGAACGACTTGATCTTTTCGGCGGCGGCCTTGGCTTTGGCGGATAACATGATGAAGCTCCTCAGTTGCTCGGGTGTTATGACATAAGATAGTGTCGCGGAAATGATAATACAGAGCGTTTTGCCGCCCAATTTGTAATTTTCCGATGAGGTTGGTGAAAACAAGGTCTCGGGCAAAAATTGCTCCGCCCGCCCTTGACTCTGAGGTCCCTCGCACCTAAATCCAACGCGCTGTTAGCACTCACTCACCGTGAGTGCTAACACTCCTGTTTTCACATCCCAATTGGAGGAATAACCATGAGCCTTCGCCCATTAGGCGACCGAGTCCTGGTCAAGCGCGTCGAAGAAGAAGCCAAGACCAAGGGCGGCATCATCATTCCGGACACCGCCAAGGAAAAGCCACAAGAAGGCGAAGTCGTCGCCGTTGGACCCGGCACGCGTCATGAAGGCGAATTCGTCGCCCTCGACGTGAAGGCCGGCGACCGCATCCTGTTCGGCAAGTGGGGCGGCACCGAAGTGAAGATCGACGGTGAAGACCTGCTGATCCTCAAGGAATCCGACATCCTGGGCGTTCTCGAGCGCTAATCGCGCCGCATCAAACGCTCACTTTTTAATTCAATAGGAAGTTATATCCATGGCTGCCAAACAAGTTCTCTTCGGTTCCGACGCGCGCGATCGTATGCTGCGCGGCGTGAACATTCTCGCCAACGCCGTGAAGGTGACCCTGGGCCCCAAGGGCCGTAACGTCGTGCTCGACAAGTCCTTCGGCGCCCCGCGCTCGACCAAGGACGGCGTCTCCGTCGCCAAGGAAATCGAACTGGAAGACAAGTTCGAAAACATGGGCGCGCAGATGATCCGCGAAGTCGCCTCCAAGACCAACGACAAGGCCGGTGACGGCACCACCACCGCCACCGTTCTGGCGCAAGCCATCGTCGTCGAAGGTATGAAGTCAGTCGCCGCCGGCATGAACCCGATGGACCTGAAGCGCGGCATCGACAAGGCTGTCGCCATCGTCGTTGAAGAGATCAAGAAGTCGTCGAAGAAGGTCGCCAACAACTCGGAAATCGCTCAGGTCGGCACCATCTCTGCCAACGGCGACACCGAAGTCGGCGAAATGATCGCCAAGGCGATGGAAAAGGTCGGCAACGAAGGCGTCATCACGGTTGAAGAAGCCAAGACCGCCGAAACCGAGTTGGACGTCGTCGAAGGCATGCAGTTCGACCGCGGCTATCTGTCGCCCTACTTCATCACCAACCCGGACAAGATGGAAGTGGTCCTCGAAGACCCGTACATCCTGGTGTTCGACAAGAAGATCTCCAGCCTGCAACCCATGCTGCCGATCCTCGAAGCCGTCGTGCAATCGGGCCGTCCGCTGCTGATCATCGCCGAAGACGTCGAAGGCGAAGCCCTGGCCACCCTCGTTGTCAACCGTCTGCGTGGCGGCCTGCGCGTCGCCGCCGTCAAGGCGCCTGGCTTCGGCGATCGCCGTAAGGCTATGCTGGAAGACATCGCTGTCCTGACCAAGGGTGAAGTGATCTCCGAAGACCTCGGCATCAAGCTCGAAACTGTCACGCTCGACCTGCTGGGCCGCGCCAAGAAGGTCACCATCACCAAGGAAAACACCACCATCGTCGATGGTGTGGGTGAAAAGGCTGACATCGAAGCCCGTATCGGTCAGATCAAGAAGCAGATCGAAGAAACCACTTCGGACTACGACAAGGAAAAGCTGCAAGAACGTCTGGCCAAGCTGGCCGGCGGTGTTGCCGTCATCCGCGTCGGCGGCTCGACCGAAATCGAAGTCAAGGAAAAGAAGGACCGCGTTGACGACGCGCTCAACGCCACCCGCGCTGCCGTCGAAGAAGGCATCGTTCCGGGCGGCGGCACGGCTCTGCTGAAGGCGTCCAAGGCCCTCGCCGGTCTGGAAGGCATCAATGCCGACCAAACCGCCGGTATCGCCATCGTCCGCCGCGCCCTGCAAGCGCCGCTGCGCCAGATCGCCGAAAACGCCGGCGTCGAAGGCTCGGTGGTTGTTAATGCCGTCCTCGGCAATGACAGCACAGGTTATGGCTTCAACGCCCAGACCGAAAAGTATGTCGACCTGGTTGCCGATGGCGTCATCGATCCGGCCAAGGTTGTCCGCACCGCGCTGCAAGACGCTGCATCGGTCGCTGGTATCCTGATCACGACGGAAGCCGCCGTGACGGAAGCCCCTAAGAAAGAAGCCGCTGCTCCCGCCATGCCTGGCGGCGGCATGGGCGGCATGGGTGGTATGGACTTCTAAGTCTTATATCTCACATGATGATACGGAAAGAGCGGGTCGCAAGGCCCGCTCTTTTTGTTTGTGCCGCCTTGCGACTTGCAATTCTCGCGGGCAGTGCCTAGATCAGGTTCGTATTCGCCACAAAAATGCAGGACGGCCGCCACATGTAATTTTCCACCAGAGAAACGCCCCTTTGTTATCTCTCCAAGGAAATTCCATGTCTGCGATCATCCTATCCGACCTGTCATGGTCGGCCCCTGACGGCCGTGCGCTGTTCTCCTCTCTCAACCTCACCTTCGGCCCAGAACGTACGGGCATTGTCGGCCGAAACGGTGTCGGGAAATCCACCCTCTTGCGGCTCATATCCGGCGATCTAACGGCCGCCGCCGGTTACGTTTCATGCTCTGGCACGCTCGGCGTCCTGCGCCAGACGGTCCAGGTTGACCCTAACGAAACCGTGGCCGACCTGTTCGGCGTCGGTGCGGCCCGCGCCATTTTGCGTCGCGCCGAAGCCGGCGAAGCCACGCTCGATGATCTGGCGGACGCTGACTGGACCCTGGAAACACGCATGATCGAAGCCCTAGCCTATCTGGGTCTCGATACCGACGCGGATACGCGCCTGGCCGCACTATCGGGTGGACAAAGAACACGCGCCGGCTTGGCGGCGCTTGTTTTTCAGGCGCCAGATTTTCTTCTGCTCGACGAACCGACCAACACGCTGGACCGTGATGGACGACAGGCAGTCTTCGATCTCCTGACAAGCTGGAAAAAGGGCGCCGTCGTCGTCAGTCACGACCGTGAACTACTTGAAATCATGGACAGTATCGTCGAATTAACGGCATTAGGCGCCACCCGATACGGGGGCAATTGGAGCCAATACCGCGCCCGAAAGGCGCAGGATCTAGCCGCCGCCCAGGCTGATCTGGCCGATGCCGAAAAACGCGCCGCCGATGTGGTGCGTAATGCCCAAACCACCGCCGAACGTAAGGCGCGAAAAGACGGCGCCGGCCAACGCAAGGCCGCGCGCGGCGACGCACCGAAAATCCTATTGGGCGGTTTGAAGAATCGTAGCGAAAATACGGGCGGGGATGCCGCTCGCCTGGCCGAACGCCAGCGCACCGAAGCGCTTGAGGCGGCGGCCGAAGCGCGCCGTCGCATCGAAATTCTCCAGCCCCTATCGGTTACCTTGCCGCCGACGCGACTGCCCCCAGGCCGCTCCGTCGTAAAGCTCGACTCGGTCATCGTCGGCTACGCTCCGAATCGTCCGATTATCCGCGACCTGTCATTTGCCGTCACCGGACCGGAACGCGTCGCGATTACCGGCGCCAACGGTACCGGCAAGACGACCTTGCTCTCTGTTATCAGTGGCCGCCTGATTCCTTGGTCGGGCGCGGTGCGGGTAACGCCAGACCGGGCCCTGCTCGATCAGTCGGTCAGCCTGCTGGATCCGACCGTCTCGATCCGCGAAAACTTCCATCGCCTGCATCCAGACACCGACGAAAACGCCTGTCGCGCGGCGCTTGCCCGCTTCATGTTCCGCGCCGATGCCGCGCTTCAGAACACGGGAACTCTCAGCGGCGGGCAATTGTTGCGCGCCGGGCTTGCCTGCGTGACCGGGGGTACCTCTGCGCCCTCTCTGCTAGTTCTTGACGAACCCACCAACCACCTCGACATCGATTCCATCGCCGCCGTCGAAGCCGGACTGCGCGCCTATGATGGCGCTTTGATCGTCGTCAGCCACGATGAAACCTTTCTGGAGGCGATTGGACTGACACGCCGGTTAATTCTGACCTGATGGCCGATATCAGGCAGAAAGCGAAAACCCAGGCAATCGTCTATTTTCTCAGGTTGATCAGCGCGTCCGTCACTTGCGGCCACCGGCATAAAAATCACCCAGATCGACGATACTCATCCCGGCCGGGTCGATCTGTTCTGGCGCGCCTTCGATTGGAGACCTTGCTCGCGCGGGAACAATTTCTGTATGGGAGTCATCCGACTCCGCCGAAGCTGGCGATCCATTCACCACCGGCGCACCGGAGACCGCGCCCGGCGTGAGGACAAGGATACCACTTTCACTCAAGGCATCTATTTCATCGGCCGAAGCCTTGACCTCCGTCAGTGAAATTTCCGGCGCGAGCGTACGCCGGCTTATCTCGGCGGTGAACACGCCATCAACGATCCCGAAGCGGCGCTTCATCTCCAGCCCCGCCAGAATACGGTCGATTTGCTGCCCCGCCGCCTCGTAGCCCCGCCCTGCGTCAGGTAGGCGGAGCGTGACTGTCGTGCGGTTAAAGACGGGGAAGTCCAAACTGACCGGCGCGTCGGCATGCAGACCTGGCGTGCGTTCAGGCACATCGGAACCATAGGCGACTTCAACGTTCGGCACGGAATAAACGCGGCGATCACTCCCTGCCAACGCGATGCTTTTCAATCGTGTCGTTCCGTCCATGACATAGTGCATTTCCATCGCTGCCGGGTCGAAATATTCAGTATGAGCACCTATCTCCGCCCCGGGGTACATGCCCTTCCAATACTTGCGTATGGCGGCATCCACGTCGTCAGGCCTGACGGTTTGCCAACGCTGATCTTGCGTCACCGCCGCGCTGCCATGCGAAGCGACGTCTATGTGTATGCCGACCGGCCCGTCCAGTCCTTTTGAGGCATCGAGAGCGACATGAAGCTCAACCTGCGGCCGGGTGAGCGGCGGCCCGACCAGAGACTGCAGCTCTTCGCCCTGAGCCGTCATGGGCAAGGCCCATTCCTCATCCGGCGGCGACAGGTCGTCAAGACCGCCGTCGGCGGCAAGCGTACCGTCCAGCCAATAGGGCTTACCGTCAATGACGCTCCGAACGATGACGTGATCGAATAGCACAAGTGCCGGCAGGCGCTCATTCAGACCGTTGCCGTTGACGGTATTTACCAGGGCCGGATCGGCGGAAATGCCTAATTCACGCAGCAAGGCGGTCAATAATGCGCTCTTGGCCTTGCAATCTCCCCAGCGCCGCAACCAGGTCAAGTCCGCGCTCGGCGGCACGAAGCCACCCTCGCCGAGCTCGACATAGGTATAGCGAATTTTCTGTTGCACGAGATGCAACGCTGCGGCCGCCTGAACCTTCGGATCGGAACTCAGGGCACGTATTTTCGCCACCTCGGCCTTCAGAGGCGATGCCTCGGTCAATCGGGCGGCCTGATCATAATAGGGCGCGATCAGGGCAGACACCTGTGACCATGACGCGAACTCGCTGAGTTGAACCTCACCGAACCGGTTGAACCGGTCAGGTGCCATATCTTGGGAATCGGGCCGTTTGTAAGCGTCTAGATTTAGCGACATCTCGACCTCATCACCGGTTCTGATGATGGATGGCACCGGCATGTCGTCGCTCAAGCGCCAGCGCACCGGCTTTTTTGCCTGCCAGGTAAATCGCGTATCGCGCTTCGCAGCCGGTCCGACACCGATATTCGACCACAGACTCTCCGATTTGCCGCCCAGAGCGGCGATACGACGAACGCGGGTATAGGCGAAATCGATGATATCCCCGACCTCCACTCCGTCAGGCTGAAGAACAGCCGTCAGTTCGCCATCCATGATCGCTTTTTCGAGTTGAGTTTCACGACGCATGACCGTGAAAGTCTGACCACGGGCCAGAAGGTCTATAACCTGGCCGTTACGGATCAGATGCGCCTTATTGATGATAATGGTGGCGTTTATGGGATCCCACTGCACTGTTGGCCGGGCAATTCCTAAACCCCGCGGCGTCTGGATCTGAACAAGCGTTTCCCAATAGGTACTGTCCCCGTCGTCACCCAACCGTACCTGCAGGGAGCGGTTTAGCACGGCGTATATGTCGTGCGCCTGATCGCGGTCTGCCGGCGCCGGAGCAAGGATTGGCCGTACCCATGTAGCGGCGGGGGCAAATTCCAGTTTTTCAGAGGCGACAGCCGGAACCGCAACGCCGATAGCGGCGGCAAGCGCCCATCCAATAGCCGTAGCGCCGGCGTAATGTGTCATGACCGTCCCCCAAAACCCCGGTTGCAAATGTAAGGATATAACCGCCGGTCTGGCAAGACCAATAAAGCAGTCAGGAGACCGTTTAAGACGGGCAGCGCCATGACTGACGGCGTGCAACTCAAATCTTCGGATAGATTCCGTGCAAAACGACGTCAAAGTGGTCATCAACCAGTTGATCGCATCCACAGGACTGATGGCGCAGGGCAGCCAGGTCCTTGAGGATGATTTGTCCCCGCCGTGACTCGATCGTGCCTTCCTGACGCATAGCACCAATCACGCGGCTGACGAATGAGCGACCGACCCCGAGCATACTGGCCAATTGCTCCTGCGTCATCGGGTATTCCATATCGCCCGTCCGGGCGAGGCCAGCCAGGATCAGCTTGGCCAGCCGCTGGCGGATTGTATGGGTGGCGTTGCACGCCGCGGTTTGAAACACCTGCGCCAGAAGGCAGTCAGAATAGCGCGCGAACCAATGCCGCAAAGCCAAGGATTCTTGCTTCGCCTGCTCCAGGGCGGATGTTTTTATGCGCAGAAACAGTCCGGGGACGCGCACCACGGCCGTCGAATAGGCGGGCACATGACCATTCGATACAATCCCGCCAATGGCGCCTTCACGACCGACAAAACCGACATCGACCGACACGCCGTCCTGTGTCGTCAGGCAAAAGGCGGCCAAGGCGCCACCGCACGGAAACCACGTGTCGATAACGTCGTCGCCCGCCTCGAGCAGGACGTCGCCTGCGGTCTTGTAAACAGCGACAATATGGGGCTCAAGGTGAAAGCGGTCTTCGTCGTGCAGAATTGACAACAGGGCGTTTTGACGAAGCTGATCTGGCGTGGCGGTCGTCATGGAAATTCTCAAAAAGGGCGAACTATGTGCACTAGTGAACAGACGCCGGAGCGAACAAGTGTTACTCGCACACATAGACGGGCAGGCGCCGGATAAAAGCCGTTTTCTTGAAAAAGCCATAAAGCATCAATGCGGAGCACATCGCGCCAGCATAAGCTTAGGCTTGCATCGCGTATTTTTGGATCGGGTATTTACAGAGTGTCGACGACTGACGGTAACGAAAACAGAGCGGCCCTACGCGTCCTGATCGTGGAAGATAATCTGGCGGCGGCCCAGACGACGGGATGGATGATCGAGGAACTGGGCCACGATTACCATATGGTGCACAGCGCCGAACAAGCCCTTGAAGAGGCTGCCAGCTACGCGCCCGACATTGCCTTATTGGATATCAGCCTACCCGGTCTTAACGGTTTTGACCTGTGCCAGGCGTTACGCGCCCTACCCGGCTTCGAACGGACCGTATTCGTCGCCCAGACAGGTTGGGCAGGGGACACCTTCCGCCATCGCGCCGCGGACGCCGGCTTCCACCACTACATCGCCAAGCCATTTGTTATAGAGACACTTATGGCCATTCTGGACGACAGCCGCGCCCGTTAACGCTCGGACAGGCGTGACCAATGCTGAGAGGAACGGTTTTAGGCGGCGCCTCGGCTACCCCGCTTGATGCGGACCTAGGTCGCGAATGGCCTTGTCAAGAGCATTGGCATATCCTGGACTTGGCGACTGTCAACCATAGCCGCTAAGTCGTAGTCTAAAGCTGCAAGCCCACACCAATTACGGCCGCATAATACCGATTTTGGTCTTCTCAATCGGACAGAGGCATGTCAAAGTCCTGAGGCGGCCGCGTCCTATAGGCGGCGACAATTGAATACGCACAGCATTTCACCGTATTATCTTCTAGAGGACAATCCATATGACTTTTGCCGAAGCGATTAAAAGCGGTTTCAAAAATTACGTGAAATTCACAGGTCGTGCCTCGCGATCCGAATACTGGTGGTTCCAGCTCTTTTACATCCTGTGCCTTATTATTCCGGCTAGCTTGATGATGGGCGAGATAACAAGTGGCTCAGCTGGATTGGGCACAACTCTCTATTACATTTTGGTCCTGGCTTTTCTGTTGCCCGGCCTGGGCCTAGCCTTCCGCCGACTCCACGACACGAACCGCAGCGCCTGGTGGTTGCTCCTGTCCTTTGTTCCCTTTGGCGGGATAGCTATTCTGGTATTTTTGTGCTTGCCAGGAACCTCCGGCCCCAACAAATACGGCGCCGGTCCGTTCATGACCCAAATTGCCAACACCTTCGAATAACCGGACTTCGCTACCGCGATGGAGCATAAAAGGAATATTTGAAAAGCGAGGCTTCGGACTCGCTTTTCACTTTCACTTGACCGTTAACCTTCATCACCAGATTGTTAAGGGTTTGGAAACGCGCTATACGCTAGCCTTTATGACTTTCTTATTTTTAGCGAGACGCGTTTATGTCTATCGTCGAAAAGCTCATAATGCCCAGACGGCTTGAAATCGCTGGTTGGGTCATGATCGCTGCCTTATGGCTTGCCATCGGCCTGCAGTATTTTACAGGTATTGAAACGGTAAAGCTGGTCAAGACTGTCTTTTACTTCGTTGTGCTGGAATATATCTGGGCCTCAGTAAAGCGTGAATTTTTTCCAAACCTGCGCTAACCTCCTGCCCATAATACTTCCAGAAGGAACCCCACACGCCTCTGGCGGTGGGGCTCTCGGTATCAGGCAGCAATCGAAAGCGTCGAGGACGCAGCCGAAGTCGTCGCGCCTTGCGAGGCGTTGTAGGATTGAAGCGCCGACAACAACTCATGCATCAGCGAAGCCAGATCGTTAGAGCTGGTTCCCGTTCCACTGCTGTCTGAGGCCTGGCTCGTCCCGTCAGATGGGGGCTGGCCCTGTCCATCTCCTGGCGGCGGACCATCCGGCCTGTTGGCGGCCATTTGCTGATCGAAGGCCGACTTCTCAGCCGACGACACCGAACCGTCACCGTTAGTGTCCATTTTGGAGAACAAGGCGTCCGCCTTGGAGGTACTGCTGTCACCAGTTGTCGACTGGCTGTAGCTTTCCATCTCGGTCTTGCTCAGACTGCCGTCACCATCGCTGTCCATATCCTCCAATGACGGTGGCTTATGGTGTCCGCCATGCTTACGCGCATGTGATGTCAGCGATGTCTCCGACGTATCTGACGTCAGGAACGACTGAGACGTTTGCGATGCCTGAGACTGTCCGGACAGCAAACTTTCCATAATGCTGGCCGACAATTGACTGAGAAAGAAATCGCTGCTTTCAGCGACGCTGGTGGTCGTGGATGCCGAACTGGTCGCCACCTGGGTTGTTGCCGATGATGTCGTGCTGGAACCGGCGGTGGTACTGGCCTTGAGTTGCGACAATAACTGGCTAAGCGATGTGCCTGCCGTGCTGCCTATGTTCATGAGAAAACTCCCGCAAAAGCTGGCTTTAAGCACCAGCCAATACAAGAAGAATAAAGACTCAAGTTAACAAGATATTATTTTAATGCATATTTCAAATTCGAAACAAAAAAGACAAACTATAGACTAAATTAAATAAACAATAGAAGATAATTATAACGCAGAAAACACAAAAGCAAGCATAATTTACTGTAGGAAAAAACGTCTCGGCAAGTTTTTCCTCCCTATAAAGACCGCTTGCCTATCCCATCGACTGCCTGTTAATCTACCAGCTTACCAGTAACGGCCGAAACCAATCGTATCACCGATAACGCCCCTCCCTGCCGAGTAAACATCATGCGCCACACCTCCCTCATCGCTTTCTGCCTCCTGGGCGCCAGCCTGATATCCGGCGCTGCGTTCGCGCAAGACCCCATAACCAATGGCTTTGGTCAGACCATCTTTTTTTCGCCGTCCGGCGAACCGTTTCGCGCACCGGCTGGCCAGCCCTACCCCTTGGTGAAGTGGTTTAATCAGGCCGACACCAATAAGGATGGCAAGATCAGCCACGACGAATTCGTCGCCGACGCCATGGCCTTTTTCGACAAGCTGGACGTCAACCACGACAACTATATAAGCAGCCCGGAAAACACCCGCTACGAAAACCAGATCGCGCCGGAAATCCAGAGCATAGACCCGCGCATTGCCCAGCCGAAGCAAAGTAGCCGTCAGTTTGATCCCGAAATGAGCACGGGCACTGATCCGAACGCCGGTCGCTATCGCAAAAGCATCGTCGGCGCGTCGCAATACAGCCTGATCGACGAACCACAACCGGTTCGAGCCGCCGATGCCAATTTCGATTTCAAGGTATCGCGCGAAGAGTGGCTCGATACGGCGCAGCAGCGCTTTACTATTCTGGACCGTAATGGCGACGGCTTCATAACCCTTGATGAACTGCCCAAAACGCCGGCCCAACTGTCCGCGGAAGCCCCGCCACCGGGGGAAAAGGGCGGCAAGGGCCCTAAGAAAAAACGTTCCGGTCTTTTCTAAAAACGCAGCATAATCGTTTCAAAATGCGTGCAATGCGCGTAAAAAACGGTCTTGGGACTTCGCTATAACGAAGTTTCATCTCGCCACGTCCAGCCAATTATGTTACTGGCGCTGTTTCATTTCGGGCGCCGTAACGGCGCGGCAATTCAAAGATATCTGCGCGTGGCTAAAAAGGTTTTTAAACTCGGATTGTTTGGGCTGGGCGCGTTTGGGCGCCTGATCGTGAAGCATCTGTCGCCCTATTTCGACATCTATGCCTGCGACCCCTCCCCCGAAGCCCGCGCCTTCGCCAAACGGCATAATGTCACCTTGGCCAGCCTGGAAGAGGTCGCCGCCTGCCGCATTGTCGTGCTGGCCACGCCCGTCCGCGTGCTGAAAACCGTTGCTGAGGCGATTGCGCCCTACGTCCATCCACGCGCCTTGATCATAGACGTTGGCTCGGTAAAGATGAAGCCGGCCAAGTGGCTGCTCGATGCCCTGCCGCCCAGCGTCTACATTGTGTGTACCCACCCGTTGTTCGGGCCTCAATCGGCGCGCAAAGGTATCCACGACCTGGAAATCGTGGTCTGCCCCGTCCGCCTGCGCCGCCTCGCCCCCATCGTACGCTTCTTCGAAAATACGCTCGATCTCAAGGTGTCGCTTGCCACGCCTGAACAGCATGACAAAGCCTTGGCCGCTGTACAGGGCCTGACCCATCTTATCGCCAAGGTGCTGAGTGGCCTGGAGCCGCTACCTACCGTCCACACCACGCGATCCTACGACCTGATGATGCAAGGCGTAGGCCTAGTGTCCGGCGATTCCGACGAACTGTTCCTGTCAATCGAACGCGACAACCCATTTGCGGCTGAGGTTCGCCGCCGCTTCTTCGTCGAAATCGACGCCCTGCGCAATCGGCTGGAAAGCCACGATGCCGGGGCCGGAAAGTAGCCAAGTCAGGTCGCTGCGTCGGCCTTGTTTTCGACCGCCTTCTGCTCTGCTATAGCCAGCGCATCCAGTGATCGATCCTTGCGGACTTCCGAGGTCGGCTTGCGGATACCGAACATTTTGCGGAACACGTCGCGGCGCTCGTGGACACTGGCCAAAACCAATCCCATTGGCACGCCCAGGTCGATCAGGGTATTTTCAGCCAGTTGCAAAGACGCTTCGATCGTTTCCGGAACGGCATCCGTCGCGCCCATCTGATACAGACGCTGGGCATGGGATGCGTCACGCGCCCGGGCGATAATATGAACATCTTCACGCAAGCCCCGCACGGTCTTGACGACCTGATCGGTGAAGGCTGGATTTGAGGCCGTCACCACCACGGCGCGGACGCGTTCAAGGCCGACGCTGAGCAGGAACTCCGGATTGGAGGCGTCGCCGTACCAGGTTTCAATGCCCAGTCCACGGGCGCGCTGCGTCACCTGCGGATTTATGTCGATCACCGTATAATCTATGCCGTGCAGCTTGAGCATATCGGTGACCAGTTCGCCGACGCGGCCAAAACCAACAACCAGCACGCTGGTCTTTTCACTGATTATTTCCGGCGCCACCGGGGTTTTCGTTTCGGGGGTCACCGCCTTGGCGAGCTTGCCGGCGATCGCGGCCAGGAACGGGATGCAGAACAATGAGATGATGGCGGCCAATATGACCGACTGACCGATGTCGGCCGACATGACCTTATGCCCGATAGCTTCATCGATGATCACGAAGGCGAATTCACCCGCTGGCCCCAGCACCGCCGCCGTTTCGATGGCGCTACGGTTGTTCAGGCCGAAATACCGGGCGATCGGATAGATGACGGCCGCCTTTACCAGGATGAGCCCGGCAGCCAACCCGAGCACCAGGACCGGATTTTCCAGCACTGCGCCGATTTCCAGGCGCGCGCCGACGGTTACGAAGAACAGCCCCAGTAAAAGCCCCTTGAACGGATCGACCATCATTTCGATCTCGCGGCGGTACTCAGTTTCCGCCAGCAACACCCCGGCGACAAACGCGCCTAGCCCCATGGACAATCCGGCCATGACCGAAATCTGGCCCGCCACCAGCACGCACAACAAACACGCCGCCATGAATAGCTCGCGCGACCGCGAGAACGCCACCGTATTGAACAAGGGGCGCAACAACCAGCGGCCAAGCACAACCAGCGCACCGATACCGATCAGGGCCGGGATAAGGGTTAAAAGGCCGCTCAGCCCGCCGCCGCCATTGACGGTCGCAGCCCCGCCCGCCAGCATGACGACCGTGATCATAATCGGCGCCACGGCGAGGTCTTGCGCCAGCAGCACAGCAAAGACGCTTCGGCCCGAGGTCGTCTTGAGCGCCTTGCGGTCGGCCAGGACGGGAATGACAACGGCGGTCGAGGACAGGGCGATGGCCATGCCAAGCGCGATAGACGCCACCACCGGCTGCCCCAGCAGCAGGAACATGGCGGTCAGAGCGACAGACGACAGGAGAACCTGGAGTGCACCCAGCCCGAACACCAAACGACGCATGGATTTCAGGCGCTCAAACGTCAGTTCCAGGCCGATGGAAAATAACAGGAAGACGACGCCGAGCTCCGCCAACTGATGAACCGTATGCGAACGGATGACATCAAAGGCGTCCAGCACCGGCCAGACGTCCGCGGCTCGTCCCATGACATCCGGTCCAAACAGGACGCCGATCAACAGAAATCCGAGGACGCTCGACACCTTGTATCGCTGGAAGATAGGCACAACAACAGCTGACGCGAGAAGAAAGACGATGATAAATATATAATAACCTTGGGACTCCACATTTAATACGGGCGCCAAGGTTTCTTTTGCAATCGTCGTCATTTGCGATGCTGGAGATGCATTCATCTTCGGGTACTTATCCTCTTGAGGAGCCAGACTTAACTATAAAGGCATGTCCATCCGAATTGTAACCCTTCATTGCACGTTTTCATGAACATTAATAAAAATTCATGTTCCGTCCTGTAAAAAACCGATAAGGTGAAGATAGTATCATTTTTATCCATCGGACACGCCGCCAAACAATAAGCGCCGGTCCGACCATGAGGTAACCCTCCAATGAAAATTCTGAAGCTTCTGACCGCCACCACCGCATTGGCTGGCCTCGTCCTGACCGGTGCGCCGGCCCATGCAGGCGCCAAAACCGACACATGCCTTGACACCTATTGCCGCATGCAGTCACTGGAAAGTCTCGACGCCATCCTGTCGGCTGATGCTTCGTCCGGTAGCGACGACGCCGCCCCCAATACCGTGGCCAAGAAGTTCGGTACCTGGGGCATAGACACCGCCGGTATGGACACTGCGGTGAAGCCTGGCGACAGCTTCTTCGACTACGTCAACGGCACCGCCGTCAAGAACATGGTCATTCCGGCCGACCGTACCTCCTACGGCTCCTTCCTCGCCCTACGCGAACTGTCGGAAAACCGTATGAAGGTGCTGATCACGGGCCTGGCCACGAAGCAGGGCCTGAGCGGCGACGATGCCAAGATCGCCGATCTCTACAAGTCCATGATGGACGAAGCGACGACCCAGCGCCTTGACATCGCACCGCTGGCCCCCGCACTGGCCTCCATCCGTAACATCAAGACCAAGCCGCAGATGGCCGCCTATATGGGCAAGAGCGCATCCAGCTTCGGCTCGGCCTTTTTCAGCGCCTATGTTGACGGCGACGCCAAGAACCCGCAGATCAACGTCTTGTACATGGGTCAAGCCGGCCTTGGCCTGCCCGACCGTGATTACTATTTGTCGGCGACCTATGCCGACAAAAAGACCAAGTACGAAGCCTATGTTGCTCGCATGCTGACCATGGTCGGCTATCCGAACGCCACCCAGGCCGCCAAGGACATCGTGGCGATGGAAACCCACATTGCCGAAGCCTCCTGGACGCGTATCGAGCGCCGCGATGACACCAAGACCTATAACCCGATGACCCGCGCCGACGTGGTCAAGCTGGCGCCCGGATTCGACTTCAACGCCTATTTCACCGCCGCCGGCTTGAACAAGGCGAAGAAGGTCATTGTCTCGGAAAATACCGCCTTCCCGAAGATCGCCAAGATTTTCGCCGATACACCGCTTGAAACGCTGAAGGCCTGGGAGACCTTCCGCACGGTAGATCAGGCCGCGCCTTACCTCTCCAACCGCTTCGCCACAGCACAGTGGGAATTCCGTTCCCGCGACCTGTCCGGCGCCCAGGCCCAGCGTCCGCGCTGGAAGCGCGCCATTGGCGTCGCCGACGACGCCATGGGCGAAGCCATCGGCCGCACCTATGTCGACCAGTATTTCCCCGCCTCCTCCAAGACGAAGATGGAAGGGCTGGTCGCCGACCTGCGCGCCGCGCTCAAGATCCGCATTGAAAATCTGACCTGGATGTCGCCTGAGACCAAAACCAAGGCCTTGGAAAAGTTGTCGAAATTCGGCGTCAAGATCGGCTATCCGGACAAATGGCGCGACTATTCCAAGCTGGACGTCAAGGCGGACGACCTGTTCGGCAATATCGAGCGGTCATCTGCCTTCGATTGGGCTTGGCAAGTCGCCAAGATCGACAATCCGGTCGATCCGCTGGAATGGGGTATGACGCCGCAGACCGTCAACGCCTACTATTCCCCGACGCGCAACGAAATCGTCTTCCCCGCCGCCATCCTGCAACCGCCCTTCTTCGATCCGGAAGCCGACGCGGCGGTCAATTACGGCGGCATCGGCGGCGTCATCGGTCACGAAATCACCCACGGCTTCGATGACCAGGGCCGCAATTACGACGGCGAAGGCTATCTGCGTAGCTGGTGGACCGATGCCGATTCCGCCAAGTTCAACGCCCAGGCCAAGAAGTATGGCGAGCAATATGACGCCTTCCAACCCCTGCCCGGCGTCCATGTTCAGGGCGGCCTGACCATGGGTGAAAACATCGCTGACCTGGGCGGCAACCTGCTCGGCCTCGATGCCTATCGACTGTCATTGAAGGGGCAGCCCTCGCCCGTCCTGGACGGCTTCACCGGCGACCAGCGCGTCTTCATGGGCTTCGCCCAGGTCTGGCGCTCCAAATATCGCGACGACGCCATCAAGCAGCAGGTCGCCACCGACCCGCATTCGCCGGCCGTCTTCCGTGTCATCGGCCCCGTTCGCAATATCGATGCCTGGTATGAAGCCTTTGGCGTCAAGGAAGGCGACAAGTATTACCTGAAGCCAGAAGACCGCGTCCGCATCTGGTAAGCAGGGTCGCGGATCCTGAACCTGGAGTCGCGATAGAGTACGTTGCCCCGCCGATCATTGATCGGCGGGGTTTTTCTTTGCCTGCCCCTTACCCAGCCATTATTGGCACGCCGCGCGCGTCAGCCAGGCAATTTCGTCGGCCAGCTTTTGCGGCGGTACGGCGATCAGGCGCTCTTCCAGGCCGATACTGATGATGCCGTGTACGGCGGCGAACAAGGTCCGCGCCCGCACCGTGAGCGCAAGCGTATCCAGGTCCGGCATGATGACATGTAACGGCTCGCCAATATGACGGAACAGACGCAACTGGTCCTGCGCCGCCCAGTCGGGCAAGGGGCTGTCCAGTCGCAATTCGAAGATCATCCGCCAGAGCGGCAGGTTCTCGCGCGCAAAGGCAAGATAGGTGTGCGCCACAGCCACGAGACGCTCTATGGCCTCGGCGCGCGTCGTCATAGGCAGGTGACCGGTGGCCGTCTGTGCCGCTTCACCCAACCGCGCCAGGGTGCGTGACGATACGAGCAGAAGCAGGGCGTCCATGTCCTGCACGATATTATATAGCCCCCCCAGGGCCACGCCGATGTCGGCAGCCAGATCGCGCGCCTTAAGGCTCAGGGTTCCCGATTCGCAGATACGCTTTTCTGCGGCCGCGATAAGCGCCTCCAGCTGGGCCTGACGTCGGTCTGCGGTGGTCGCCGATATAGCGGCCTTTGGTGGAGTAAGGGCAGTTTTCGTGGCCATGGCAGTCTCTGAAATGAATTTGAACGATGTTCATTTTCTTATTGAACACGGTTCACATCTGCGCTATACAGAAATTGTGAACGACGTTCATATCATGGTTCGCCCCCATGAGAAAGAGCGGAGTTCACACCCTTTGGGGGGATCTGAGGGGGGATTGCACAGTGAAGCGTACCGGGTGGGGGCAACCTGTCTCCACCCGCCTGCCCGCCGGCGGGTTCCGCCGGTCTCACGTTCGGATTTTAAAGCCATGAAGCGCTTTTTCTACGCCTGCCTTGCCGCCTTTGCCCTGGCTGGCGCCGTCATGTCCTGCCAGGTCGCCGCACACAATTTGCCACAACGCGATTGGAAACGCGAAATGGCGTTGATGGGTAACGACCTGCCGACCTTTTTGAAATACAACCCGACAGACGGCGCCCGATATGAAGGCAAGATCCGCAAATCGATGGATCCGTCGAACATCCAGCCATAAATGCAAAAGCCCGCCTCGACCGAGGCGGGCTTTTGTTTCTGAGACCAGGTCGCGGCCTACCAGATCTTCACACGATCGGCCGGCTTCACATAATAGGCGTCGCCCGGCTTGACGCCGAACGCGGTATACCAGGCATCGACGTTGCGAACACTGCCGATCGCGCGGAATTTGTCCGGCGAATGCGGATCGGACGACACTAGGAACTTGAGGAAGTCAGGCTGGTACTTGGATTGCCAGACCTGGGCAAAGCCCAGGAAGACCCGCTGATCGCCGGTAAAGCCATCGATGACCGGCGCAGGCTTGCCCTTAAGCGACAGATGATAGGCGTCCAGCCCCAGCAGAATGCCACCCATGTCGGCGATGTTTTCGCCCATGGTCAGACCACCCTGAATGTGAACGCCGGGAACGGGTTCATAACCATCGTACTGGGCACCGAGCGCCTTGGTCTGTGCATCGAACTTGGCGGCGTCTTCCGGCGTCCACCATTCGACCAGAGCCCCCGTCGAATCATAATGGCGGCCCTGATCGTCAAAGCCATGGGTGATTTCATGGCCGATAACGCCACCAATGGCGCCGTAGTTGACCGCCGGATCAGCATTCGGATCGAAGAAGGGCGGTTGCAGGATAGCGGCGGGGAAGACGATTTCGTTCTTGGTCGGCGAATAATAGGCATTGACCGTTTGCGGCGTCATTTCCCAGTCTTGCGGATCGATAGGCTTGTCGATATGCGAGACATTGTAAGCCCATTCAAACGCCGACGACCGCTCGACATTGCCGTACAGGTCGTCAGCCTTGATAGCCAGGGCCGAATAGTCGCGCCACTTGTTGGGGTAGCCGATCTTTACGCCGAAGGTGGACAGCTTTTCGAGCGCCTTGGCCTTGGTCGGCGCGCTCATCCAGGTCAGGTTCTCGATGCGGATTTTCATCGCCGCCAAAAGATCGCTGACCAGGGCTTCCATTTTTGCCTTGGATTCCGGCGGGAAGTAATCGCGGACATAGGCGCGACCCAAGGCCTCACCCATCTTGTCGTCGGTCGTGCCGATGGCGCGCTTCCACAGCGGGCGCTGCTCAGCGACGCCATAAAGCGCCTTGGACCGGAAATCGAAACGACGGCTGTAGAAGCGGTCTGACAGATAGGCCGATGCCTGGTCAGTCGCCTGGAAGGCTTCCCACGCCTTGATCGTTTCCAGCGGTGTATCGGCAAAAATCTTGGCGATCTTCGGCATGGCGGTATTTTGCGCCACGATAACCTTCTGGGCCTGGCTCACGCCAGCGGCTGCGAAGAAGCCGTCCCAGTTGAAGCCCGGCGCGAAGGCATTCAGGTCTTTTAGCGCCATCGGGTTATAGGTCTTGGTGTCGTCGCGACTCTCGATCTTGGTCCACGACACCTGAGCAATGTGCGTCTCAAAGGCAACAATATCCTTGGCCGCCTGGTCCGGGTTGGCGTAGCCGACCATGGTCAGCATGTCCTTGATATAGACCTCATAGGCGGCCTTCTTGTCGGCATAGGTCGCCGACAAATAGTAATCGCGGTCAGGGAGGCCGAGACCGGCTTGGCCCATCTGGAGGGCGCGATACCCGGGCTTCTTGGCATCGTCATAAACGAAGATATTGAAAATGGCGCTGCCGAAGGTAGCCGAGGTCGATCCCATGAAGGCCGCCATATCGTCCTTGCTGGAAATCGCCGCGATCTTGGCCAGTTCCGGCTGCAGGGGCTTCACATCAAGCTGGTTCTTCAGGTCGGCGTTCATGGCCGAGCGATACAGGTCGGCAATCTTGAGGTCTTCGCCGGTCAGGTCGGTTCGCGCCGCCAGGCCGGTAACCAGGGCCTTTAGACGCAGTTCCGACAGATCATACAGGGCGTTGAAAGAGCCATAGCCGGGTTGGTCACCGGGAATGACCATGTTTTTCAGTGCGGTCCCGTTGGCATATTGGAAAAAGTCATTGCCCGGCTTGACGGTCTTGTCCATGCCGGTGGTATCGAACCCCCATTTGCCGTACCGCTTGGCGACCGTGCTTTCGCCACCACCACCGGCAGCCGGCGTCTGGGCGAACAAAAAGTCGGCGGACGGTGGCCCCGCCATCTCCGCGGCTGCTGGTAACGCGGTCAAAAACGCCGCGGAAATAAGCGCCGCAGACAAGGCCAGGACTGAGGTGAGTGTCGTATTACGCATGCAGCGCTCCCAGGAACAGACGCCGCCGAAAGATGGCGCCGAAAACAGAGGCGCACATTGGTACAGTTTAACGGTTTCGTCTCATGAACATTTCGTAATGTGGTCACAATCGATACAAACAGATTGGCGATACAAACAGAGCTTGGCGATACAAACAAAACGCCACGCACCACCGCCCGCCTGACCATTTTTGACCACATCGTCAATTTTTATGGATTTAAGACAAAAAAAAGCCCGCACAGGGGGGATAAGACCCGGCGAGCTTTTTTATTTGTAATTAACGAGCGTTTCCTCCCCGAAACGCCGGAACTGACTTCTCTCTACGGGAGAAGTTCCGTTCTCTTGAGGCGGACAAAACCATTTTTTCGCCAAGGCTGTCAACTGCTTTTATAACATTATGTCAAAAATATTTCTTACCCAAGGGAACCCTTATTGATTTTTTATTAATATGCCACAAAAACAACGTTTTTACGACATCGGTGTCAATTGGATTCCACTATGGATTTCAAATGCTTGATCGCTTCGGCGCGGGGCAAGGTCACCTGCCCCGGACGACCTTCGCGCCAGGCCTTGTTGTCACTAATTTGCGTGGCCAAATCCCGGCCCAGGTCGAGATCTTTTATGGTAACGCTACCAGATTTCAACTCATCCTCACCAATCATGACGGCGGCCGGGCTGACTCGCCGATCGGCGTACTTCATTTGCGCCTTCATACCCGAACGACCGAGATAGACTTCGGCCGGCAGGCCTGCGGCCCGGATTTCAGCGGCGAGCTTGAAATACTCCCCCATATCCGCTTCCGAAAAGGCGATGATGACAATCGGGCCACGCGCCGCTGTCTTCGCCATGCCGGTGAGCGCCAAGGCAGCCGCCAGACGTGAAACGCCAAAGGAAAAACCGGTTGCCGGCACGGGCTGTCCGGTGAAGCGCGCCACAAGGTCATCGTAACGCCCACCGCCCCCGACGCTGCCCATTTGGACCAAATTGCCCTTTTCATCCCGGGTTTGCAGCAGCAGTTCCGCTTCAAACACCGGGCCGGTATAGTATTCCAGACCGCGGACAATGCCCGGATCGAAAATAGCGGCGTCTTCGGCCACGCCCATCGCCGTCACAGCGGTATTAATGCGCGCAAGGTCTTCGAGGCCAGCCTGGCCTTCAGCCGAATTGACCAGTACCGCCGCCAGTTTTTCCAGAACCTCAGCGCGTGTCGACGCACCGCCGGCGCTGACAAAATCGAGCACGGGCTGGATGGCCGCAGCGGGCAGTTGCGCCCCCTTGGTAAAGTCACCACTGTCGTCCTTACGCCCGGCGCCAAGCAGTAAGGCGACCCCTTCCAGCCCAAAGCGGTCCAACTTGTCGATAGCCCTCAGAACGCCGAGCTGCTGCACCGAATCGACGACGCCGAGACTGGCCAGAAGACCGTTCAAAAGCTTGCGGTTATTGATGCGCAGGCGCACCGGCACATCAAGCGCCTTATACCCAGCGACCGCCAGGGCGATCATTTCGGCATCCGCTTCGGGACGGTCGGAACCGACAATATCGGCGTCGCATTGCATGAATTCACGCAGACGACCGGGCCCCGGCTTTTCATTGCGCCAAACGGGACCGAAGGCATAGCGCCGGAACGGCTTGGGCAAGGTCTCCCAGTTTTGCGCCGCAAACCGCGCCAATGGCGCTGTCAGATCATAGCGCAGCGCCATCCATTGCTCATCATCGTCCTGCTGGGCGAAGACGCCGACGTTCGGACGGTCAGAATCGGGCAGAAACTTCCCCAGCGCGTCGGCATATTCGAACGCGGGTGTTTGCAACGCTTCAAAGCCGAAGTCTTCATAGACCTTCGACACGGTGGCGATCAGATGGCGCTCAATGGCGATCTGTCCGGCGCGCTTGTCTATAAAGCCGCGCGGGCTGCGCGCGTCAGGGCGGAAGCCCGCGCCTGATGCTTCGATATCGGATTTTTCGGTGTTTGGCTTTTCGGTCATGCGCGCGAATTAAAGCATCGAACGCACAGAGACAACCGAAATGAGGCGAACCCGCCGAATTGCCAATAAAATTGCCGCCCCGCCGCCAGGCTCATTCCCGGCGTCGCGCGGTTGAGAGGCATTGACCATATCGTCTACTTATTTTCTGGCAAAACCCCAACCCGCTCGCCTTAAAGGAGAAATTACGCCGGAAACGGTATTTTGACACTTTTGTCAAAAAAATTGGGTTAAGGTCTTCTAAATATGGCGGAACCGTGTTATAAATATGACTTCCCTAAGGAGGGTATAACAATGGCTAAGTCGCATACCGCTGAGAACTTTTCGCGTTTTGTAATAGCCCTGGTCTTCGTGGCCGTCATGATCACAGGGATTGCTTGGTTCGTTTCCGCCATGGACGCCAATAAGTGCGCCGTAGGCATACCGTGTCACAAGGGTGAACAGCAGCCCACTACAGTCAGTTACTGACGTCGCTCAAGGCTACGGCATTAATAGAAGCGGGCCTAATCAGGCAAGCGCAGTACCAACCGCGCTATAGCTGATGTTTGGCCAGAGCGTGACCCTCACCGTCGGTCCAGTAGGTGCCGGGCCGGCGGTGAGGGGCGCTACTCATCGCATGTTCGTGCCTGATCCGCGCGCATTAACGCTTTCTTGGCCAGGCTTTTGCATAGTCACGCTCCGTATGTATTGGAATGGAGCGCGTCATGCTGCGACCCGTGATCTTCGCCTTGATGGTCGGCCTGATGGTCGGTGTGACCTTGCCCGCAACCGGTCAGGCAGCTGTCCCCGCGACCAGCGCCATTTCGCATGAGCCCTATTTCGCGGATCTGGTCGATCGCGCCGGAAAACTGAAGGCGCAGACCGAAAGGTTCGGCACGAGCCCTGTCTTGTCCCTGCGGGAACAGCCTGTCTTCAAAACCTACACACAGCAAATTCGCGCACTATCCGACGGCGATCTGCAAGGGCATCTGACCCTTAAGAAGCGAGGCACCGACAACGATCTGAAATGCATAATGAAGGGGCTGTCCCTCGACCTGAACATCAAGATGGACGCCATCTTGGCAGCCAAGAGCGATGCCGATTTCGGGCGGGCGCTCGGCAATATGGCGGCCCTGCTCAGCGACAATATCGACGTCATCGTCACACCGGCCACCGCCGATTCAGGCCTCGACTGCGTGATCGAATTCGGCAATACCTAAGGGCCAAAGGAGATCAGTCATGATCCGCCCCGCCCTATATCCCGCCCTTCTGCTTTTGTGCCTGGCCGCCTGCTCACGGGCGCCGACACCGGCCTCCCCAGCCGACGTATCTGCCGGCCTGCCGCCCGATCAGGCGGCATTGATCGCCCTGCCTCACGAGATCAAGGCGAAGGTCAGCGACCCCGGTCAGCAGACCGACCAGTTCTGCGCCCAATTCAAAAAGTACGACACTTTTAGCGGCTGGCGCGGCACCGTAAAGGACTTGCGCATCTCGACGATTGACGGCACGGCCGATCTGGAAATTGATATTGGACGATCCATCCGGCTCGAAGCGATAATCCCGAAAACGGACCCGGTCTATGGCTCGCTTAGCGGCCTGACACTCGGCACACCGATAACCGTTACGGGGCGCTTCACCCACGCCAACAATGACGCCGACTGCCTCTACTATTTCGGCCCCTTCGGTGTCCGGCTGTCGGCGCTGGCCAGCCACTAGACTGACTTCTGCATCACTTTCTTCGGATAAGCTTCACCACGTCAGCGGTGTTCAGGATTTGCGGCAGGACGACGGGTTCGGCATTGTTGGGACCGTAATAAACGTAGAGCGGAACGCCCGACCGGCCGTAAAGTCCCAGATAGTGCGATATTTCCGCATCCTGATTGGTCCAGTCGCCGACCATGTAGACCGTGCCTGTATCCTTCAGCGCCTTTTCGAATTCCGTGCCGGTCAGGACCAAACGCTCATTGACCTTGCAGGTCACGCACCACGCCGCCGTCAGGTCGACAAAGACCGGCGTATGGCTGGCACGCAATGCGGTCAGGGTCTCCACACTGAACTCGCGGTGCGGCAGCAGGTCCGACGGCAGGGATTCCATCTTGGTGGTCCGCGGCAACGTGGCCGACACAGCAGTCAGCACGATACCCCCGATCAGCACGACCGCTTTAATCCCCTTGGGCACCCGGATCTTCATTACAGCCAGCGCGACAAGAACCAGCGCCAGACCGAGCAACAGCACGCCCAGGATTTGCACCTGCTGGGCAAACACCCAAATCAGCCAGGCAGCGGCGGCATACATCAGGAGCGACAAGGCTATCTTTAACCCGTCCATCCATTTTCCGGGCTTGGGCAAGACCTTGGCAATGCCCGGCATCAGGGTAATCAAAAAGGTAAGCAGGACGAACGGCAGGGCGAAGCCAAGACCTAAGGCGACAAATATCGCAAAGGATACCCACCCGCCCTGCGCCAAAGCGACCCCGATCGCTGTGGCCATGAACGGCGCGGTGCAAGGGGCGGCAACGACCACAGCCAAGACGCCGGTCATGAAGGCAGCGAGACGCGGACGGCGCGCGCTGATTTGGAGGTTCCCCGCCGACTGCAGGGACGATCCGACGTCGAATACACCGGACATGTTGAGCGCCACCAGCAACATGACCAGAGCCAAGGAGGCCGTGACGTAGGGACTTTGCAACTGAAAGCCCCAACCGATCGACTGACCCAAGGTGCGTGCCAATAGGAGAATCATCGCCAGTCCGACGAAGGTGACGATCGTACCGCCGCCGTAGAACAGCGATTCGGACTGAGCCAGCTTTTTGTCATGCCCCGACCGCGCCAAGCTGAGCAGCTTCATCGACAGAACGGGGAAGACACAGGGCATCAGGTTCAAAATCAGACCCCCGACAAAAGCGCCGAGCATGGCCAGCATGACGCCGGTCAGGGAGGTATCGGCCTTGGCCTGTGATGCGTCCCCGAGGCCGTGAACGTCCGGCGACAAGGGGGCGCGATTGAGCTTGATGTCGAAAGCCGTGCCATTGGCCAGTTTCAGGACGCCGGACAGATCGCCGTCCGGCAAGGCCGGATTCGCGGCCTTTACACGCAGGGTAAAGCCCTTGGCGCCCATATCGACGGCCTGCGGTGCCGGTGCGCTCAATATGCCCGCCTCGGCCGGAAAGAAGACTGCGCCTTGGGGGCTGATACCGGTGAGTGGAAAGCCGAGCTCTGTCATCCCATTGACGATGTCGACGGTAGCCGCGACGTCGGACGGTTTCGGCAGGCGCTTTTGCGCCCGGGCAATGGTGGCCGCGTCCGGTCCGGTCACGTTTGGGGGGCCGACCTTCAGGTTCAGGCTGACCTCCAGGCTTTCCGGAATACAGACGTCCGAACAGACCAGAAAACTGACCTTGGCCTTTATAGGCAGAATGTCTCCACGCGACAGATGCGAACCATTGTGCATGGGAACAAGCAGCACGGCTTCCTTGTCGTAGCCATAGCTCATGAGGCCAAAGGACGGCAGCAATTCCGGGGTGGGCCAGCGCACTGGACCGGCGGTGAAACCGTCAGGCAGATTCCACTCGAACCGCGTCGGCAATCCCGTATCGCCGGGATTGACCCAATAGGTGTGCCAGCCGGGCGCTGTGGTATAATCCAGCCCCACCATGACGTCGCCATTCCGCGCAACGGTTCCGGACTCGGCGACCAGTCGCGCGGTTATATGGGCCGATTTTCCGTCGGCGGCACGCGCCGGTGCCGCCACGATTGCCAGAATCGTCAGCAGAACGACCATTACGGCCGGGAGACAATACCTTCTGGAAAACGCGAATAATGGGTCCTCAGAACACATGTATGAACGCACATATCACCTATCAGCTTGTTCCATGGCTTATACGACGGACACAGCCGTTTCGTGACACAAATTTATTGGTCGGTCATTTAATTATCGTCCGAAGACGACAGCGTCACATATCGAGATTAAGCTTGCGCGCCAGCGACAGGATTTCGTTGCGCACAGATCCGCCGGAACTGGTCATCAGCTTGCTAATCGCCTTGCTGGCCGCTTCACGGTCGCACGACAGGATCATGCGCTTGACCTGCCCCAAACCGGCCGGCGGCATGGACAGGCGGTTGAAGCCCAGCGCGATCAGCACGAAAGCCTCGAGCGGACGACCGGCGATTTCACCACACACTGATACGGGTGTGCCTGATTCCTCCGCCGCCTTCTGAATCGAGGCCAGGGCGCGCAGAAGCGGCGGCGACAGGGCATCATAGCGATCCGACATCTTCGGGTTGGTGCGATCAGCAGCGAACAGATATTGCTGAAGATCATTTGTCCCGACGCTGGCAAAATCGACCAGCGGCAACAACGCGTCGAGATGGAACAACAGCGACGGACATTCGATCATCGCACCAACGCGCAGCAAGGCCGGCAAGGGGCGGCCCCGCCGCTTGGCCCAGGCACACTCGATGTCGACCATCTCGCGCGCCTGGCGGAATTCATCGATCGAGGCCACCATGGGGAACATGATGCGCAGCTCACGCCCGCGCGCCGCGGTGATCAGGGCCCGCAACTGCATGCGCAGCAGAGCCGGGCGATCCAGCCCCATGCGGATGGCACGCCAGCCCAGCGCCGGGTTTTCTTCGCGCTCCATTTCCATATAGGGCAGGATCTTGTCGCCACCGAGATCGAGTGTGCGGAAGGTGACGGGGCGATCGCCGGCGCCGTCCATGATACGCTCGTACAACTCTGTTTGGCGCTTCAGGCGCGGCAAATCGTCGGACACCATGAACTGAAATTCGGTGCGGAACAGACCGATGCCTTCGGCGCCGGTTTCGTTCATGATGTCGATATCGAATTCCAGACCGGCATTCATCAGGAGCGTGATGCGCTGGCCGTCGCGAGTCACTGCCTCGACGTCCTTGATCTTGCTGAATTCGGCGCGACGTTGGGTGCGCACTTCAATACGCGCCGTCGCGGCCTCAATGATATCCGGTCGTGGACGCAGATAGGCTTCGCCCGTTTCGCCGTCGACAATGACCAGATCCCCCTGTGACACACGGTCACGCAAGGATTGCAGGCGTCCGACGCAAGGAATTTGCAAGGCGCGGGCCACGATGGCCGCGTGGTTGGAGGCCGACCCTTCCTCAAGCAATATGCCCTTGAGCCGGGTCCGGTCGTATTCCAGCAGGTCGGCTGGCCCAAGATCGCGCGCCACCAGGATAGAATCCTCGGGGATTTCGCGCGCCGTGGTGATCTTGCCGGCCAGAACGCGCAAAAGGCGGTTTGCCAAATCTTCCAGATCGTGGAGGCGTTCGCGCATATAGGCATCGCGGGCATTGTTGAGCTTGGCGCGCTGTTCATTTCGCACGCGATCCACAGCCGCTTCCGCCGTCAGACCGTTTCGCACCGCCTCAACCAGGTTGCGCACCCAACTGGTGGAGTGGGCAAACATGCGATAGGTTTCCAGCACGTCGAAGGTCGGCCCGGCCAGGCCGTGCGTACCTTCGAACATCTGGTCGATCTGTTCGCGCAAGGTATCAATGGCGGCCAGCAGGCGCACTTCTTCGGCAACGGAATCGTCGCTCAGCAGATGATCCGAGGTCACCGGAACCTCGTGCAGGATGACGGTACCCAGGCTGATGCCATCGGCGAATATCGAGCCCTTCAGCCGCTCGGGCTTTTGGGGCGCGAGTTCGATATCCTTCAGTTCCTCGATACCGACCAGATCGCCCGCCGTGACGATTTCTGCCAGCACCATGGCAATGATCTGAAGGTCTTCGACCTCCTCTTCCTCGTATTTGCGCGCCGCCATGTTCTGGACAACCAGCACGCCAATGGTGCGACCACCGCGCAGCAGGGGCACGCCGAGAAAGGACTTATACGGATCTTCGCCGGTTTCCGGTCGATAAGAGAAGCTGGGATGCGATGGCGCATCCATCAGGTTGAGGGGCGTCCCCGCACGCGCGACCTCACCGACCAGACCTTCGGACAGACGCATCCGCGTCTTGTGCACAGCGTCAGCGTTCAGGCCTTCTGTGGCGAACAGTTCCAGTTCTTCAGAAGTGCGGCGCAGATAGATCGAGCAGACTTCTGCCACCATGGACGAGGCAATGATGCGCACAACCGTGTCGAGGCGTGACTGGGCGGACTGCCCCTCCTCCATCGTCTCGCGTATCTGACGTAACAGACCGCGTTGACCGCGAATGGCGCCACTCATCACTTTCGGAATCCCCTCGAATGGGCCCAATTTCACCACGTTAGTCCCCTTTGGCGCACGAGTCGGCGCGCCATACGCGACCGTTCAGCATTCTGCGGCCCTTTTGGCGCGCTGTCTAGCGGTTGCGCGCGCACCAAGGCAAGTCACGAACCGGTTACAATCACATTGATTTAACAGTTTGATACAATTGGGGGAAATCCCCTGCGGCACTGCGCCGTACAGAGGAAAGGAGCCGGCCCGTTAAGCCGGCTCCCAACACCCCTTAACCTTGCGGCTCAAGCCGCGCGCAACTGGCTGACAAAGGCTTTAACCTCGCCTTGCAAGGCTGCGGCCTGCTCGCTCAGATTACCTGAGAGAGACATCAGTTGCGTTGAAGCGGCACCCGTCATTTCGGCGGCGCGGCCGACGCCGAAGATATTCTCGGTCACCTGCTGCGTACCGTCGGATGCACGCGCCGTATTGCCGGCGATTTCCTGCGTGGCTGCCCCTTGCTGCTCCACGGAAGCGGCGATATTGGACGAGATGTTACGCATGTCGGTAATGGTCGAAACAATCTTTTCGATGGATCCAACCGTACGTTGGGTCGCCGTCTGAATCTCGGCCACCTTGTCGCCGATGTCCTTGGTAGCCCGCGCGGTCTGGGTCGCCAGCGTCTTGACTTCTGATGCGACGACAGCAAACCCCTTGCCCGCTTCACCGGCGCGGGCGGCTTCGATCGTGGCATTCAGCGCCAGAAGGTTGGTCTGCGAGGCAATCTCGCTAATCAGATTTACAACCGCGCCGATGCTTTGTGCCGCATCTGAAAGGGCACGAATTTCGCCCTCCGTACTGATGGCTTCCTGGGCGGCTTCGCTTGCCACCGTCGCCGCGCGGCTCACCTGGCTGCCGATTTCGAGAACAGATGCCGCCATCTCTTCCGTCGCGGCAGCGGCGGTCTGGACGTTAACCGCCGCTTCTTCGGCGGCACCCGTAACGACCTGAGCCTGACGCGAGGTCTCCTCAGCCGTCGCCGACAAGCTTTGAGCGGCGTTAGAGACCTCACCGGACGAGCGGACAAACGAGTCGGCTAAAGCCCCCATCTTGGACTGAAAATCGTCGGCTATGGCGTGGCGCTCCTCACGCAGACGGCGCGCATTGGCCTCCTCGGTTTGAGCGGCGGCGAGACGCAGGCGCTCGGTCTCCTCCAGTCCCTGACGGAAGATTTCGGTGGTCTTGGCCATGGCTCCCAGTTCGTCGCGACGCTCCTGTCCAGGCACTTCCAGCGTTAGCTTGCCGCCCGCCATGGCCGCCATGACGTCGGTCAAGCGTTTCATCGGCCGCACGATCCCGACACGGGTCAACCAGACGGAGATGCCCGTCACGGCAGCCATGCCGCCCAGGATCGACACCAAGGTGATCAGGACGGTGTCATTTGCCTCCTTGTTCAAGCGGCCGACAAGGGCTTCGTTGGAGACGATCGTACTGTCGACCACCGCCGAAATACTCTTGATGACGTTAAGAAGCTGGGGCCCGCACTGACTATTCATATGCTCTATGGCCGCCTCTCGCGCACCCCCCTTGCCGAGGCTGATCGTCTGGTTACAGGTGCTGGTCAAAATGCCGGTATAGGCTTGGTGCAGCGCGTCGAGTTCCGCGCGCTTTTCCGGCATCAGCGTCTTGGCCAGCTTCATTTCGCTTTCAAAAGACTGAGAGCCTTCGCTGACATCACTTTCCGCCTTGGCGATGGCATCTGGCGTCGCGGCAGTGACCAGCTTGAGAATGGAGCGTGAGGTCCAGACGGCATGGCGGCCAGCGCGCGACAAAGCCACGTTGGCGCGCGCCGGTCCGACCAGGGCGGCGTCGTAATCACGAGAGATCGTGCTAATTTGCCACGAGGCAAAACCCGTGGCCGAAATCGATACCAAAGCTAAAATAGAGAAAAGCGTCAGTATCTTACCTAACATAGGCAGGTTATTGAATGACATAATGGTACTCCGATACTGCCCCGGCCCACCCCGGACAATGCAAGGAGTATTTAAAAGAAATGATTAAAAACTCGTTGAAGTTGTCTTACGCGACTTGCTGCTGAATATTGAAAAAAATATAACCACCTTATTTTTATGAATTTTTTTAAGAACCCTTCGGCTTAGGCGATAAAAATATTGCTCAAATTATCTTTTTTAGGTTGTTTTCATTAACGCCACTCAGGCCGTCAAGCCGCACGCAGTTGCCGCACGAATGCCTGGACTTCCTTTTGCAGGTCACCTGCCTGAGCGGACAGGTTACCGGACAGGGCCATCAACTGCGTCGATGCCGCACCGGTCATTTCCGCCGCCCGGCCCACCCCGAAGATATTTTCGGTCACCTGGCGCGTGCCGTCCGACGCGCGCACCGTATTGCCGGCGATTTCCTGCGTCGCCATCCCCTGCTGTTCGACGGCCGATGCTATGGCCGTCGAAATGGAACGTACATCGCCTATTGTAGCGACGATGCGACCTATAGAGTCGACCGTGCGCCGCGTTGCCGCCTGTATCTGACCGACCTTGGCGCCGATATCGCCCGTGGCCCGGGAGGTCTGTGTCGCCAGTTGCTTGACCTCTGACGCCACCACGGCAAAGCCCTTGCCGGCCTCTCCGGCACGCGCGGCCTCGATGGTGGCGTTGAGCGCCAGGAGGTTGGTTTGCGAGGCAATGTCGCTGATCAGGCTGAGAACCTCGCCAATGCTTTGCGCGGCTTCGGCCAGATCGCGGATTTCACTTTCCGACCGCGTTGCCTCGTCGGCCGCTTCCGCCGTCACGTGGGCCGCAGATGTCACCTGGCCGTTGATGTCGCGGATTGAGGCCGTCATTTCCTCCGTGGCGGCCGCAACGGTCTGAACATTGGTCGAGGCCGCTTCGGCAGCGCCTGAAACGACCTGGGCCTGACGGGATGTTTCCTCGGCCGTAGCCGCCAGGCTTTGCGCCGCTTCTGAGACTTCGTACGACGACCGGACGAAGGCATCCGCAAGGGCGCCCATCTTCGACTGAAAGTCGTCCGCTATGCGTTCACGCTCTTCACGCAGGCGGACGGCGTTGAAGCGTTCGGTATCGACGGCTTGCGCACGCAGGGTTTCGGTTTCCTGAAGGCCCTGGCGAAAGATATCGGCAGCACGCGCCATGGCGCCAACCTCATCCTGACGGTCCTGACCCGGCACATTGACCGCCAAATTGCCCGTAGACATGGCGGTCATGGTCCCGGTCAGGCCCTTAAGCGGACGTACCACGAAGCGGACCACACCCCACAAGGCCAGGATCATAACAATGACAAGAGCCGCGCCAACACCTGTCCACGATGTCGCGATGGTGTGGCGCGTGTCCTCTCCGGCCGCCGCCGATGCAGCGACATTGGACTCTAGCGTCTCATCAACCACCTGCGTCATGGATTTTGTCACAGCGCCGATGGCAGGATCGCAATGATCCTCCAGTTGCGCAAGCGCATCGGCATGATCGTTGCCATCGGTTAGCCTGAGCGTCGGCACGCAGGCCTGATCCATGGCGGACGCGAAACTCGACTGGATGCCTGCGATGCGCTGCGCCTCCTTGGGTAGAGCCTTTATTGCCTCGCCGGTTTGCTGATCGAAGGCACCCCGCGCCGCCTTTAGGTCGGTTTCGGCATCGGCGCGCTGTTGCGGCGTCAGGGCGGACACGGCCTTGTACAGGTCTGTTTCGGAGCGCCTTATCTGCTGACTGGCCCGCTCTATGTCGACGGAGGCCACGCCCGGTCCCGCAATAACACGACCGTAATCCGCGCCAATGGCGGCCATTTTCGTCGTGGTGAACGCAACGGCGGCGATCACGACACCGGTAAGAAGAAGGAGCAGGACGGAAGCCTTGCCCAACATGGGCATATTCTTGAACGACACCGGATACCCCTCATACACAACAAGGACCGCAAGCACACAAGCCGCGAAAAGAGCGCCTGCGTTCGCTCGAATTTCGGTCTCGTCACTGTCGGCCTGATTGAGGGAATCTAGCGCCAATACAATTAACGCGGCCTTAAGTTGAAGGGCGCGTTAATAAAGTTGCATTCGCGTGCTAATAGGTCCGTCGGGGGCTTAGGCCGGCGATTGCGCGCCGATCTTGTCCAAGCCGTACGCCGCATGAAGGGCGCGAACCGCGAGTTCGGTGTAGGCTTCATCAATCAGGACCGAAATCTTGATTTCCGAGGTCGAGATGACCTGAATATTGATGCCCTTTTCCGAGAGAGCACGGAACATGGTTTCGGCCACGCCGGTGTGCGACCGCATGCCGACGCCGACGATGGAGATCTTGGATACGCCCTCATCGACCTTGATGTCGTCGAAGCCGATTTCGCCCTTGGCCTCGTTCATGATCTGGGCAGCCAGTTGCGCGTCACGGCGACCGACGGTGAAGAGCTGGTTGGCGTAATCGCCAGAACGCTTTTCCGACTGAACAATCATGTCGACATTGATGTTGGCGGCGGACAGGCGGCCGAATACGGCAGCGGACACGCCGATCTTATTGGGCAGGCCCAGGAGGGTGATCTTGGCCTCATCACGGCTGTAGGCCACGCCGGAAACGATATGCTTTTCCACGATTTCTTCCTCGTCGCACACTAGGGTGCCTTGGTCAGTATTTTCGCCGGGTTCGACGAAGGATGAGAGCACGCGCACCGGCATGCGGTAGGCCATAGCCAGTTCGACCGAACGGGTCTGGAGCACCTTGGCGCCCAGAGACGCCATTTCGAGCATTTCTTCGAACGAAATCTTGTCGAGGCGCTTGGCCTTGGATTCGATGCGCGGATCGGTGGTGTATACGCCATCGACGTCGGTATAGATATCGCAGCGTATGGCCTGCGCGGCAATGGCCACAGCGACAGCCGAGGTGTCCGAACCGCCGCGCCCCAGCGTGGTCACCCGGCTGTCGTCGGTCACGCCCTGGAAACCAGGGACGACAACGATCTGGCCGCTGTCCATGGCGTTGATCAGGTTGTCGGCGGGTATGTCGGCGATGCGCGCCTTGCCGTGAATATCGGTCGTGCGGATCGGCATCTGCCAGCCCAGCATGGACCGCGCCGGATAGCCCAGATTGCGCAGGGTCATGGCCAACAGGCCAGCAGTCACCTGTTCACCAGACGCGACCACGACATCGTATTCATCGTCACTGTTGTTATGAATTTCGGCAGCGCGCCCGGTCGGCTGACCGGCGCCATCTGTCCAGGCGACCAACTCGTTCGTCTTGCCCGCCATGGCCGACACGACCACCGCCACCTTGTGCCCAGCATCGACTTCCGCCGCCACCAGCCGCGCCGCCCTGCGGATGCGTTCGAGGTCGGCCATCGAGGTGCCGCCGAACTTCATCACTAAACGCGTCATTTCGCCACTTTCTTTCTGTCGGACAGGGTTCTATCCTGTCCCGGAACAATTGCGCGGCCTAATTAGCGGGTAAGCCCCTGTGCCGCAAGGCTGATTCCGGCAACAAAAGGTAAGAAATAGGCGTACAAAATGATTGAAATGCTAAACAATTTGGCGCCTGCCCGGATTGGGAGGCGCTTGACATGACCGGACGTTCGGACGCCGGCGCCGCCACCGGCTTTTCCATAGATGAGGCCGAAGTCTCGCGCTTTTCCGCGCTGGCTGCCAAGTGGTGGGACGTGAAAGGG
This sequence comes from Asticcacaulis aquihabitans, assembly GCF_032490435.1. Lineage (NCBI taxonomy): Bacteria > Pseudomonadati > Pseudomonadota > Alphaproteobacteria > Caulobacterales > Caulobacteraceae > Asticcacaulis > Asticcacaulis aquihabitans. The sequence continues at coordinate 521,592 of NZ_JAVGWM010000003.1, read as the reverse complement.
GAATTTGCCCCTTTGCACAAATTCAATCCGACACGCGTCCGCTTCATTCGCGAAACCTGCCTGCCGCACTTCGGCCTCGATTATCGCCAGCGCGCCCCGTTCGCAGGGCTTCGGCTGCTGGACGTCGGCTGCGGCGGCGGTCTGCTTAGCGAACCGATGTCCCGGATGGGGTTCACCACGACCGGTCTCGATGCGTCTGAAAAGAATATCGGCACGGCCAAGGTCCATGCCGAACAGGGTGGCCTGGACATCCGCTATCTCAACCAGACGGTCGAACAACTCGCCGAGGCCGGAGAGGTGTTGTATGACGTCGTACTGACGATGGAAGTCATCGAACATGTCAGCGATCCGGAAGCTTTCCTGAAAACCTGCGCTTCCCTGGTCAAGCCAGGCGGCCTCCTCTTCATCGCGACGCTAAACCGCACGCTAAAGGCGCGCGCTCTGGCCGTAATCGGCGCGGAATACATACTGCAATGGGTACCCCGCGGGACACACGACTGGAACAAGTTTTTGACGCCAGGTGAGATCGCGGGCTTTCTAGATGGCACGCCGTTGCGGCCCGACGCACCCATCGGGGTCAGTTATAAACCGCTAACCGGACAATGGGTCTTGTCGGACGATGTAGACGTCAACTATATGATCGTCGCGAAATTTCCTGTCGAAAACGCTTTCTAGTCTGGCCAGCCCTGGCTACCGCCGCCAGCCCGAAGGCCACAGCCGAACCCCGAGACCGATATGACCCTGACCCTAGTTAAGGCCTGGACCGGCGCGCAACAGCGCCTCAAGGCTGCCTTTATCGATTCCCCGGCAATCGACGCCCGCCTGCTGCTCGAAGCCGCGACAGGCGCCACGCGCGCCGATATCCTGACCGACCCGTATCGAGAGCTCACTGACAACGAGATCAATACGCTGGAAGAATTCCTGGCCCGCCGCGAAAAGCGTGTGCCGGTGGCGCGTATCCTGGGGCGCAAGGGCTTTTGGAAACTACTGCTTAACCTGTCGGAGCACGTCCTGATCCCGCGCCCGGAAACCGAGGTCATCGTCGATATGATCCTGAAACGGTCGCAACCGGGCGACGCCTTTCAATTGGCCGACCTCGGCACCGGGTCTGGCGCCATTCTGTTGTCCGTTCTGTCGGAACGCCCGGCGGCGCGCGGGATCGGCACCGATATTTCCGAGGACGCCCTGGCCGTGGCGCGCGACAATTCCGCCAATCTCGGCCTCAGCCATCAGACGGCCTTCCTGCGCACGTCGTGGGGCAGCGGTCTCCACGATGGCACCTTCGATATCGTCGCCTCCAACCCCCCCTATATACGCACCGATGTCATTGAAACCCTGGACCCGGAAGTCAAGCATCACGACCCGATTCTGGCGCTCGACGGCGGAAAAAGCGGTCTGGAGGCCTATATCGAGCTGGCACCTGAGATTTTCCGCCTGCTGAAACCCGGTGGAATGGCTTATCTGGAAATCGGCTTTGATCAGTCGCAAGATGTTGAAAAACTTATGAAAGATGCCGGTTTCGATGATGTGACCACCTATCTGGACCTGTCCAACCTCCCGCGGGTTGTAACGGGCCAGAAACCGAATAAGTTGCCGGAAGCATAAATTCCGCTTGGCAGAAAGCAACGGAGAGGTTAGACATAACCGTCTTCCTCACATCGCGAACATGTTGCCCACACAATGGGCGGACTCGTCGCGGCAGAGGACTGTGAGAGCGCGAGGTTTTCTCGGGTCAAAAACGACCCCCGCGCCATCCTCTAAGCAGGACAATAGCAAGGTTGACGGCCGCCCCAACACGAGTAAGCCAAGCGGTCTCCTTGATTTTTTATACACATATTCGCCGCCCGTACCTAACGTATCGGGGCGGAGTGTAAGAGAGACGTAAGTTAAGATGAAAGACTTCAGGGGCATGAAACGGCAACGCAGCCGTAACCGCAAACCCTCGGGCAATCAGAACAATCCCAACCGCGCCTACGAATCGAACGGCCCGGAAGGCACCAAGGTTCGCGGTAACGCCCAGACCATTTACGAAAAGTACCAGCAGCTTGCCCGCGACGCCAACTCCGCGGGCGACCGCGTGCTGGCTGAAAACCATCTGCAGCATGCCGAGCACTATTTCCGCATGATCCGTCAGATGCAGCCGACGCGTCCGGTTTCGGAATTCGTCCAGCGCGATCCATTTTCCAACGGCTTCGACGATTTCGACGACGAAATGGAAGCCGAAGCCGCCGAGGCCGAAGAGGCTGCGTCCGCCAACGAAGACTCGCAATCCGGTTACGACGATCAGCCGCGCTACGACAACCGTGACCGTGACAACGGCAACCGCATGGGCGGCAATCGTGACCGTGACCGTTCGAATGGCAATCGTGACCGTGATCGATCGAATAACGACCGCAATCGCGACGACCGTCAGCCGCGTTTCGAACCCCGTAACGCGAACGGCGAAAATCGCAACAGCGAGGCCCGCCCGGATAATCGTCCAGACAATCGTAACGTTGATAATCGGAATGCCGATCGTGACGCCCAGGCTGATGAAAACGGCAACCGGTTGAACGGTGAACGCCGCGAGACCCGCCGGGAACGCTATGAACGTCGCCGCCAGCAACGCTTCGCCGAACAGGAAGCCAATCTGAACGGCCAGCCTGCACCGGCGACGAGTGACGGCGAAACGCCCTATATCGCGCCGGCCTTCATCGCCTCCACTCAGCCACTTGGTGTACCTCGCCCGGTTCAAGATGCGCCGCCGCAGTCGGAACTCGGCTTCGAAGCTCCGGCCGCCGAAGCCCCGGTTGTAAAGACTCGCGCCCCGCGCAAGGAACGCGTCCGGGACATCCCGGCGGCGGATCAGTCACACCTGCCCGCCTTCCTGTCCCGGCCGACGCCCGTTTCCGTCGAGGCCGACGCTCCGGCGGCTGTGGAAGACGTCAAGCCAAAGCGGACGCGCAAGCGCAAGGAAGATGCCGCCGCCGAAGAGGCGTAAGGCCACTCCCTGAAACACAAAAGCCTCCGATGGATCATCGGAGGCTTTTTCTATATGCGGTATTTTTTGGCTGCCTGTTATGGCTTGGCCGAAAATCAATTCAGTTTCTTGTCGACACTCACCGGCGCTCCCGGCAGCGGAAGCGGCGCCTTGGGTTCCATCTCTGCGGCGGGTTTGAATACCGGCAAGGCCGCTACCGGCACGCCGTCTTCAACCAGCCCCTTTACCTCTTCCGGCGTCGCTTCGCCGTATATAGGGCGGTCTGGCGCCAAGCCTTCATGGATATCGCGGGCTTCATTGGCAAAGGTGTCGCCAACATAGTCATGCGTTTTCTCGACGTGCTGGCGCAGGCGGAACATGGCCTCGGCGACGGCTCGCTGCGCTTCGGCCAACGTTTCCGCGCCCTGGGTCGAGGCGCTTTTGGTGCGAACAGCCGGCGCCATAATCGCCTTGCTGACCGCCGTGGATCCGCACATGGGACACTCCACCAACCCCTTGGCGACCTGTTCATCAAAGCCATCGGATGAAGAAAACCACGCCTCGAACTCATGGGCGACGATGCAACGCAACGCGTACCGGATCATACGGAAAACTCTCTGTCATGCTGAAGCGACGGCAAGGCTTGCCGGGCGCGCGTGACCTCACTGAAATCTATGCTGGCCTCAAGCACGGCCGGACGGTCGTGATCGAGGCGGGCGATCACTTCGCCCCAAGGATTGATGACCATGGAGTGGCCATAGGTAACGCGGCCATCCTCGTGCGAGCCGCCCTGGGCCACGGCCAGGACGAAACAGCCGGTTTCAATGGCACGGGTGCGCAACAAGACTTCCCAATGGGCCTGACCGGTCGGCACAGTAAAGGCAGCCGGCACGGCGATCATGTGCGCGCCGCCCTTGGCCAGGGCGCGGTACAGATAGGCAAAACGCACATCGTAGCAGATGCTGAGGCCCAGCCCGCCCCATGGCGTTTCCGCCACCACCGCCTGCACGCCGGGTTTGACAGACGCGCTTTCCCGGTAGGTTTTGCCATCGGGCGTATCGGCATCGAACAGGTGGATCTTGTCATAGCGGGCGACAATATCGCCATGGGCGTCCACCAGCAGCGACCGGTTGACGGCGCGATCATCTACGCCCGACCCGACGATGGCGGAGCCGATGAGCACCTCGACCTTAAGCTGGCGCGCCAGGTCGCGTACGCCCTGAACGAAGATGTCCTCGCCCTCGGAGGTCACCACCAACGCCTTGTGATCCTTGCGCGCCTCCATGAGGTTGGCGCATTCCGGCAGGAGGATAAGTTGCGCACCGCTGGCCGCCGCCTGCATCAGCAGAGGACGCACCTGTTCGAACGCCGCTGAGGGTGTGCCCGGCGAACGCATCTGGATCAAGGCGATGTTCAGCACGCCCTCGGACATGTCAGGCGGCCAGAAGCGGATCGAGGCCGCCGCGCGAATCGAGCGCCATCAGGTCGTCGCATCCACCGATATGACGATCATCAATAAATATCTGCGGATAGGTATATCGGCCTGATCGCTCGTTCATTTCCGTGCGTAATACCGGATCGTGCGACGCGATGATTTCGTTGTATTCTACCCCCTTGGTTTCCAGCAATGCCTTGGCGCGCTCGCAATAGGGACAATAGGGTTTGGTATAGATATCGATTTTGGCCATGATTTTGCTCAGTACTATGAAACCTTCCTATAGAATATAGGGAAGCACGTAAGAATTTAAAGCGATTTGCCGGCTGCGTCTCCCCGATCCGTCTCAATGACGGACGGCTCTGGCCAGCACGCAGACGTCGACGCGTATCGCGCCGGCCGCCAGGACCGCCTCCGTGCAGGCGCGCAAGGTCGCCCCCGTGGTGAAAACATCGTCGATCAACACGACCGACTTGCCGGCGATATGTTTGTGGCCACGCGCCGATACCCGGAAGGCGCCGCGGACGCTATCCCATCGTGCCTGCGCGCCTTTCCCAACCTGGTTGGTATGGCGCGTGCGTTTCAGAACGTCGCCGAGATAGGTTCGGTTCAGGCGGCGCGCCACCGGACGGGCCAGTTCCGCCGCCTGGTTATAGCGCCGCTGAATGAGGCGGAACGGGTGCAAAGGCACTGGCATGACGATATCGGCCTCGCGGATCAGGTCCGCACCGGCGCGCTCCAGCCAGCGGGTCAGCATGGGCGCCATATCCAGCCGGTCGGCATGTTTGAAACCGAGAATCACCCCTTTCGATGCCTCGTCATAGAGGCAGGCGGCACGGGTCTGGCGAAACGGAAAGGGTTTTTCCGTACACTCGCTGCACAGGGCGCCCGAACCGAGGAACAGCCCGCCTTCGAAGGGACGGGCGCACATGGCGCAGCCATCGCGGTCGAGGAAGCGAATGCCCGACCAGGCGGCGGCGGACAGGCCCGCGCCCATCAGCGCCTCGGGCGACGTCATTTCATCGGGTGCATCCAGCCGGTGCGGCGGGAACACCATGTCCAGCAGGTGCGCTGCCGATGCCCTGACATGCGACAGCGAAATGCGATCGATGATAAAGGCCTTAACCTCCGACCGGATTTGGCCTAAACGGGAGGTCAGTCGCATATCGAGTCCCGCAATGTCCGCTCCCCCCGCCCTGTTTGATCGTCAGCTCCTCGCCCGTCGTCTTGATCGCGCGGCCGATGGTTTCGCGCAAGCCCAATTTTTGCGCGACCGGTCGGTCGAAGACCTGATCGACACCCTTTCCGCCATCAACCGGCAATTCGACCTGGCGCTCGACATGGGGGCGCGCGACGGCAGTTTCGGACGCGCCCTGACGGGCACACCGGTTGAGGGCAAGATCGGCTTGCTGATCGAAGGGGAGTTGTCACCGCGCCTATCTGCCCGGCAAGGCGGTACGGCCCGCCTTGTTATGGATGAAGAGGCCCTGCCTTTCGGCGACGACACCCTCAATCTGGTCGTCAATGCCCTGGGCCTGCATAGCGTCAACGATCTGCCCGGCGTTCTGGTTCAGGTGCGCCGGGCGCTTAAACCCGATGGCCTGTTCATCGGCTCGCTGTTCGGCGGTGAGACCCTGAAGGAACTGCGCGGCTGCCTGATGGATGCCGAGATCGAGGTGCGCGGCGGCTACGGTCCACGCATTGCTCCGTACGCGGAAAGCCCTGATCTCATAGAGTTATTAAAGCGTACGGGATTTAACATGCCCGTTGTCGATTCCGACCGCGTCGTGGTGACCTACGAACATCCTCTGCGTTTGATGGCCGACCTGCGCGCCATGGGCGAAAGCAATATCCTGCATCAACGGCCACGCAAGGGATTGAACCGCGCCATTCTTGAAAAAGCGTCCACCCTCTATTTTGAGCGTTTCGCCGACGCGGAGGGCCGTATTCCGGCAACCTTTGAGCTGATCACTTTATCGGGCTGGAAAGCGCACGACAGCCAGCAAAAGCCGTTGCGTCCTGGCTCTGCCCGGATGCGCCTGGCCGACGCCCTGGGCGTCCAGGAAGGCAAGATCTAGCCGTTGGGTTGTAGGGCAAAACTCATGGTTTGGCCGACGGCGGCGATTGTGCCGTATCAATTAGGGCCAGACCGGTATAGGCGATGACGCCCACCGCCATGACGCTTACCAGCGTCATCACCTGCAACCATGATGTCTTCTGTTTGCGGCTGGTTTTCATACTAATCTCCCGCGTCGCCTGCACCGCAGGCGATCCCATCCTGATTTGTGTCGTGCTGGCGCCAGTACCCCGGCTGGCCACGGTGGGCGCCCGCCAGCCCCACCTGACGCGTAACCTCGCAGCCGGCAAAGCTGGCCAGGTGCCGAACCGTGTCACCGAAACGCCAGGGACCGAAGACGCTGATGGCCAGGTAAATCGCAAGCGCCGTCAGAATGGTCATGGTGATGACTTTCAGGCGATCCGATATCTCGCTGTGCTGGTGAAGGCGCTCCGACGCCAGACCGATCCGATGGCGCAGAAATTCCGCGTCATGATCCGAAGATCTTCGTCCGTATTGCGGCCCATGCGTCATTGCGCGCGCCCTCCCGATAACGAGGTTACGCCAACACCCCTAAGAGTGGGTTTTCAAAAACGCTTAACAGTCAAATAAAGTCACAGAGCCATGCGACCAGGGGATCATCGGCGGGCGGCATGGGATAGGCGCGCATATCGTTAGGGCGTACCCACTTGATCGCCTTGTGCTCCTTCGCCTCCGGCTCACCCTCCCAGCGGCGGATCAGGTAAAGGGGCATAAGGAGGTGGAAATCGTCATAGGTATGCGAGGCGAAGACAAACGGCGCCAGGCAGGCCTTTTTCACGACAATGCCCAGCTCTTCTTCCAATTCGCGGATCAGGGCGTTTTCCGGTGTTTCCCCCGGTTCGACCTTGCCGCCGGGGAATTCCCACAAACCCGCTAGTTGCTTGCCTTCCGGCCGCTGGGCGATCAGCACCCGACCATCGGAATCGACAAGCGCGGCGGCAACGACAAGAACGGTTTTCATAAGGATATCCGCGAAGAAAATGGGCGGCCGCCGATTGGCGGCCGATGAAACACTATTGGTCTCTAGCTCCGATAGTCACCGTTGATGCTGATATAGCCGTGCGTCAGGTCGCAGGTATAGACGTGCGCCAGAGCGCGCCCGACGCCGACATCGACGCTGACTTCAAGCTCGGCATTCTTCATATAGGCGCTCATCGCCGCTTCGTCATAGGTCCGCGACACCGCGCCATTTTCTGCCGCCACCAGGTCACCGAACCGGATGCTGAGCCGGTCCCGGTCCACCGGTTCCTCGGTCTTGCCCACCGCCATGACGATCCGGCCCCAGTTGGCGTCTTCGCCGGCAAAGGCCGTCTTGACTAGGGGGCTTTCCGCAATCGACTTGGCGATCTTGCGCGCCGACGCCGGTGAAGACGCGCCGGTGACATTGACCTTGACGAACTTGGTCGCGCCTTCGCCGTCGCGGATCAGTTGCGTCGCCAGGCTGTGCATGACCTTTTCCAGCTTGGCCTTAAAATCGGCCAGGCGCTTGTCGCCCGCCCGGCTGATCTTGGGCGCACCGGCGGCGCCAGTGGCAAACAGCAGGCAAGTATCGTTGGTCGAGGTGTCGCCATCGACCGTCACCGAGTTGAACGTGGTACGCGTAAAAAGGGCCAGCAGGCTTTGCAGCACGCCCGGCGACAGGGTGGCATCGGTGGCAATAAAGGCCAGCATAGTCGCCATGTCCGGCGCGATCATGCCCGATCCCTTGGCGATGCCGTTGATGCGCACAGTCACGCCGTCAATCACCGCCGTTTCATGAGCCCCCTTGGGGAAGGTATCGGTCGTCATGATGGTGGCGGCCGCGTCGGCCCAGGCATCGGCGCGCAGGTCCTTTTCCAGGTCGAACAGGCGGGCGGCGATCTTGGCATCATCAAGGACCACGCCGATCACGCCGGTCGAGGCCAGCATGATGTCGCGTTGCCGGCAATCGATGCGGCGGCTAAGCGCCGAAGCCGTGCGGCGTGCCGCGTCGGCGCCCAGCTTGCCCGTAAAGGCGTTGGCGCAACCTGCATTGCAGATAAGGGCGCGAACATCCTGGCCCTCATTGGCTTCAAGCTGCTTCTTGCACCAGTCAACCGGGGCCGACCCGATGGTGTGGCGTGTAAACACCCCGGCACAGGTCGTGCCCTCGGCAAACTTCATCAGCAAGGTGTCCTTGCGGTCGTGCTTGTAGAATCCGGACTGAGCGGTCGATAATTGTACACCGCCGACTGGCGGCATGTCTGGCAAGGCGACAGCCAGCGGCGACACGGCTAGACCAGGCTTGCCCGGCGCGGCCACCTTCGCTTTGGTTGACGGTTCGGTTTCCGCTGCCGGCGCCTGGGTCAGGTTGGCAACAGCATCGGCGCCGGTTTGAACGGCACGCTTTACGGCGTTGGTCAGGGGGTCGAGCGCGCGTTCAAGACCACCGGCAAGACCTTCGGCGGCGCGCTTAGTCAGGCGGCTGGCGGACGGGGTCTTCGAGGCGGGCGGCTGGGTCACGGGCGCGGCTCCTTAATACGGGCAGATAGCGGGCAGTACAGATTTTGGCCTTAACAGAGTGTGCCTCAGGATACCATAGCTAAAACAGCGGCCATTTGACGACGACACAAACCGTTACAAACGATAATTTCAATTGTGATCGACCGCCGTCTTTTTCGCAGATGCGAAATGTGTTATGACAGCGCTGTCATTTAGAATTGTATGAGTTTAAGACTATGAACAAATATATCGAGGCCCTGCTGATGGCCCTGGTTTCGTTTGGTTTCGCGCCCGGCGCGGCAAAGAATTAAGTACAGGAGTAGTGTCCATGACAGCCATAAAGACCTTTATCGTTCGCCTGATCGTGGCCTGGGCCAAGGCGCATGCCCTGCCCACCGCCGATTCCTTCACGGTCGAACCGGCGAAGCCGGCCTCCGTCAAACCGCGCGCCGAAGCCCTGATCTGATAACTTAAAGACCGCTCAGGTCTTTTGCCCCTTCTTGGCCGGCGCGGCGCTCGATGCGGACGCCGACGCGCTGGCCGAAGCCGACTGTGATGCTTCCGCCGCAGCGGCCGATGCCGCGTCTTCGGCCGCCGATGCGGTCGCCGGTTCCGGACTGGTCTTGACAGGCTTCGGAATGAGGAGTTCCACCTTGGCCTTTTTGCGCAGCCCATTGAGCATACCGGCAACCTGATTGTAGATCAGGTAACGCATGATGATCGGGCGCTCTTCTTCCAATGTCGGCATCTGTTCCGGACGACGGTCTTCGACCCGCAGAATCGCCCAGCCGCCCTCCACTTGAACCGGACCGACCGTATCGCCGACCTTGGCGGTCGTCAGCACACCCTTATAGGCCTGGGGCATGATGTCGGTGGTGAAATAGCCCATGTCCCCGCCATTGAAACGCGTGCCCTGGTCGATCGATTTTTCCATCGCCATTGCTTCGAACAACGACCCTGCCTGAATCTGCTTCAGCGCCGCTTCGGCTTCCGGGCGGGTGCGCAAAAGGATCATCCGCGTCCGGATTTCCTCGGACTGCTTGGATAGCTTCACCTGCTCGTCATAATGTTCCTTGACCGTTTTTTCGTCGATATCGCGGTCGATGCTGTTTTCCACCAGCATGTCCCCCAGAATCCGGTCATGCGCGGCGCGCAGGCGGCGCTGGGCCGTTGTTGATTTCTCAAGCCCCCGGCTCGTGGCCGCCGCCGCCAGCAGGCGCTGGTCGATCACCTCTTCCAGAGTCCGCGAAAACAGGTCCGACGTGACGTCCAAAGGTTCGCCCGGACCGATCTGCCCCTGAGCGATCGCTTCGGCGCGTACATCGGAGGTCCAAATGGTTTCTCCGTCAATTCGCGCCACGGCGACGTCACCGGGTTCAGGCGGGCTTTCATTGCTCACCGGCCCTTTGTTACAGGCGGCGACCATCACCGTCAGGGCGATCAACAGCGGCAATATCCCCGCCGCCCCTAAACCCGATCGCTTAAAGTGATCCGTTGGCTTAATCATGACATCGTCCCCACACAACCGGTCCCCGACCGGCATACCATCCGCGAACCTTAAGCCACATTGACATACACTATCCAGCCGCTTAAGTCAGTGCCCGTGCTTGAAAAGCGCAAGTCCGCCCTTATTTTCACCTGTAACTCGTTTCCGTCACGTTACGAATACAACAGATAAATAAAACGGATTTCACGCCTTTTTTCGCAACTCTCTACAGCTGACAGGCTAATTTGGCCAGATTGGGCCGGCTGGACTGTTACGACAATCAGTTAAGGTTTCTCATGCTGGCTCTTGCCAAAATGCTGTTCGGGTCGTCCAACGACCGCAAAGTCAAGTCGATGATGACGCGCGCGGCGCGCATTACTACGCTCGAGCCGAAGTACAAGGCGATGAGCGATGAGGAACTGAGACATCAGACCGTTCTGTTCCGCGAACGCCTGGCTAAGGGCGCCACGCTTGATTCGCTGATGGATGAAGCCTTTGGGGTCGTGCGCGAAGCCGCCTGGCGCGCCATCGGCCAGCGGCATTACGACGTTCAGCTGGTCGGCGGCATGATCCTGCACAAGGGCGGCATCGCCGAAATGCGCACCGGCGAAGGCAAGACCCTGGTCGCCACCGCGCCGGTCTACCTCAATGCCCTGACCGGCAACGGCGTGCACCTGATCACGGTCAACGACTACCTGGCCAAGCGCGACGCCGACTGGATGGGCCGCGTCTACCGCTTCCTCGGCCTGACCACGGGCGTCATCGTTCAGGGCCTTAACCAGACCCAACGCAAGCAGGCCTACGCCGCCGACGTCACCTACGGCACCAACAACGAATTCGGTTTCGATTATCTGCGCGACAACCTGACCTATTCGACCAATGAAATGGTTCAGCGCGGCCACAATTTCGCGATCGTCGACGAAGTCGATTCGATCCTGATCGACGAAGCCCGTACGCCTTTGATCATCTCCGGCCCCACCGAAGACCGGTCGGAGCTGTACAAGATTCTCAATGCCACCATCCTGGACCTCATCAAGGACCCGGAGACCTTCGAACTGGACGAAAAGCAGCGTCAGGTGCTGCTGTCGGAACTGGGGTCTGAGCGTCTCGAAGAAATGCTTCAGGCCGGCGGCCATCTGGCGGAGGATTCGGCTGGTCTCTACGACCCGATCAACATCTCGCTGGTCCACCACGCCAACCAGGCCCTGCGCGCCAACACGCTCTATACATTGAACAAAGACTATATCGTCAAGGACGGCGAAGTCATCCTGATCGACGAATTTACCGGCCGTATGATGACCGGGCGCCGCCTGTCGGAAGGCCTGCACCAGGCGATCGAAGCCAAGGAGCACGTCGATATCCAGCCGGAAAACCAGACCCTGGCCTCGGTGACGATCCAGAACTATTTCCGCATGTACGGCAAGCTGTCCGGCATGACCGGAACAGCGGCCACGGAAGCACAGGAATTCGGCGACATCTACAAGATGGATGTGCTTGAAATTCCGACCAATCGCCCGATCCAGCGTATCGACGACGACGACGAAGTCTATCGTACCGAGCAGGAAAAATACGCCGCCATCGCGGCCCAGGTCGCCTACTGCTATGTCAAAGGCCAGCCTATCCTGGTCGGCACCGCGTCGATCGAAAAGTCGGAAGAGATTTCGACCTTCCTCAACAACTACACCTACAAGGTCGAGCAGTCGCGCACGCTGAAGCCCGCCTTCGCCAATGCCGACAAGAAGGAAGTCCTTAAGGCCGGCGAAGACGCCTATGATATCGTCTGGAAGTCCGGCAAGGGCGTGCCGCACAATGTTCTGAACGCGCGCTTCCACGAACAGGAATCCGAAATCGTCGCCGACGCCGGCATTCCCGGCGCCGTCACCATCGCCACCAACATGGCCGGTCGCGGCACCGACATTCAGCTCGGTGGTAATGTCGATATGCGCGTCCAGAGGTGGCTGTCTGAACAGGATGCCGCCGGCAATACAGTTTCGCCTGACCAGATTCTCGCCAAGAAGGCCGAAATCGAAACCCAGGTCGCCGGTCTGAAGCAGAAGGCGCTGGAACTGGGCGGCCTGTTCGTCCTCGGCACCGAACGCCACGAAAGCCGCCGCATCGACAACCAGTTGCGTGGCCGTACCGGCCGTCAGGGCGACCCCGGCCGGTCGAAATTTTTCCTGTCGTGCGAAGACGATCTGATGCGTATCTTCGCGGGCGACCGCCTCAATGCGATGATGAAGTCGCTAGGGGTCGAAGAAGGCGAAGCCATCACGCACAAGCTTTTGAACGGCGCCATCGCCACCGCGCAAAAGCGCGTGGAACAACGCAACTACGAAATGCGCAAAAACCTGCTCAAATACGACGACGTGGTCAATGACCAACGCAAGGCCGTCTTCGAGCAGCGTCAGGATTTCATGGATTCCGACGACCTGTCGGAACTGATCGGCGAGTTCCGCACCGACACCATCCACGATCTGGTCGAACGTCATATGCCGCCCAAGGCCTATGCCGAAAAATGGGACATTGCGGGCCTGAAGGAACAGATCCTCAGCCTGACCGGCCTCGACCTGCCGCTGGAAGAGTGGGCGCAGGAAGAAGGTATCGCCAACGAGGAATTCGAAGAGCGTATCCAGAAGCTGGCCGAAGAAAAGATGGAAGAACGCCTGCGTCTGCTCGGTCCAGAGCAGATGAAGGCGCTCGAAAAGCAATTCCTGCTGCAAATGATCGACATGCACTGGCGTGAACACCTGATGCACCTCGATCACCTGCGCGCCGTCATCGGCCTGCGCGGCTACGGCCAGCGCGACCCGCTGAACGAGTACAAGACCGAAGCCTTTACTCTGTTCGAAACCCTGCTGGTTAATCTGCGCCATTCGGTCACCCGCTGGCTGATGACGATGGAAATCCGCTTCGAACAGCCGGCCGAAGAGTTCGTACCGGAGCCAGTCGCCCCGTCGCTGCCGCAACAACGCCGCCAGTTCCAGGAAGTGCATCTCGATCCGCACACCGGCCTGAACGAACGCGCCCCCCAACTGACCGACGACCTGACCGAAGAACAGCGCGCCAACCTGCCGCCGTCGGCCCTGCCGACCGGCTGGGAACAAACGTCGCGCAACGGTCCGTGCCCGTGCGGCTCCGGCCGCAAGTTCAAGCATTGCCACGGCACCCTGGTCTGATCGGAAAGGGCTAGCCCGCGCAACCCTAAAGCCACACCGGGCCGGCGATTGCCGGCCCGTTCGCCTTTCAGGTATTCCCCCATTGCCACGGTGCGTCTTTTAGCGTTAATCTTGATGCTTAATCTTTGATTAAGCGGAGGGGTGCCGTGTTCAGGCAGGTTTTCAAGGCTTTGGTGCTCGTTGGCGTCACAGGCGCGCTTGCGCTTCCGATGCTTTCCGCATCCGCCAATGCTCAAGACATCGCGCCCGCTGCGCCGTCAAATCAGTATGCAATTGCCGCCGGCGACGTAGCGACCTCTGCCGTCGCGCAACTGAACGACACCGCCGAAGACGCCAAGGTTCAGCACAAGATCGAGCTGTACAAGCAACTGATGGAGTTGAACGGCGTATCGCGCAACGTCCGTCAGGTCATTACCAATACCAAGGTCGCGACGCGGCTGGTCGTCATAGATCGGGCCGGTTTGACCGCCCTGACGCCGGAACAGGACGCGCGTTACAACAAGATTGCTGATGCGATCCTGATTCAGACTCAAAACGACCTGATCGAGCATATTGCCGAAGCTCAGGCGCCCAATTTCAGCGTGGACGAGATTCAGCAATTGATCACCGCCAACTCCTCCATTGCCGCCGCCAAATACAATGCCGGCAAGTTCATGTCGCAAGATGATTCCGCCGCACAGGTGCAAAACTATATGATCGAGGCTGTCATCAGGATCATCAAGACATTCACCGCATCGCAGGCCAGTTAAACGGCAATACACGGAAACAGATGCGCGGATAGACGACTTTTGGGGGATGGGTCTGTGTCGATTTCTTTTCAAACGCTGATTGCGGGCGTCATTGCCGCAGCTATGATCGCGACGGGCATTCCAGTTGCTCAGGCTGCGGGCGTACCTCTGACGCCGGAGCAGTCAAAAAAGGTTGCGGCCTATCTGGCGCAATCACCCGCCATGCCGGCGCGGACACCGACCAATGTACAGACCGCTATAGCCAATGGCGTCATGCTGGCCATGACCCAGGCAGAACCTGCACCGGTCACTGCCAGCGCCGTACCGACCGTCACCCCCGCACCGAGTCTCGCCGTCGCCGGGTCGGAACCCCCGTCTTCGACCGCGTCGCGCAGCCGAGGCATGTTGGCCATTCTTAATGTCGGCGCCCCCGAATCGACCCCTGCCGAAATCACTTACGGCCTTGCCGCCGGCCAGGGTGTGGCACCGTCGGTCCCCGTGACCGACGCCTTCGTGCATGATACCGCCATAGCCGTGGTGGCCGCATTCCAGAAATCCGACCGGAAAACAGCCGATGCCGTTGCCACCTACGCGGCCACGCCAGCGCTTGACCCGGCCGTCGAAGAACGGGTCGCCCTGGCTCAGGCAGTGTACAAGATCGATGGTACAGACGCGCTGATCCGTCATTTTGTCGCCGTAACCCACATGCGCCTGATTATTCAGGAGGTGGCCCGCCATATCGATTTCTCAAAAATGTCGGAAACGGATAAATATCGTCTGGCCGCCATTGCCGCCGTCGCCCAAACCGAACTGGAAGACAAGATCATCCGCATGAATGCGCTTATTCAGGCGCAAAACCTGACCAAGGCGGATTTGTTGCAATTGCTGGCGGCCTACGACACGGACGCTCAGCGCAAGCTGACAAATATGCGCCTCCATGATGACGGCAAGGTCGACAGCGCGGCGGAACTCGATATCCGGCTGGCGCAATACCAGATCATCAAGGCTTACGAATCCACCCGCTAAGCGGGGTGACGCGTTTTACTATCCATTTGAATTTTCAGAGACAAACCATGACCATTCGACTCCTGCTGGCGGCCATTTGGCTTGGTCTAGCGCCGTTGTCCGCTGCCTTGCCAAACCCCGCCGTCGCGGCCCCTACGGCGGAGGCCAGGTCTATCGCGACAATCGAGGAGATCTATTCCAACCTCGGTGTGGTCGATGTGATGAAACTGAGCATGCAACAGGCCTTGATCAACGCACCGTCCATGAGCAATTTTACCTCGGCGCAAAAGGCGAAACTGGTGGAAATTACCGGGACAGTGATAGACGAGCAAAGGCCCGCCCTGCTCCACAAGCTGGCCATCGCGAACAGAGGCGACCTGACACCGCCGCAGCTTCAGGTCATCCTGAAAATTTCGAAAATCAGATATATTCAGGATGCCATCGCTCACGGCGCAGACCCGTCGCGCGTCGCCGATCCCAAAACCATGACCGCCGAAGAGTCAGCTTTCCTCGATAGTGTCGAAAAAGAGCAATATATTCTGGACTTCCTTCAACGTAGCGCTAACTTCGATACGGTCAAGCCAGACATGGAAGCCATATCGACCACTATTATCGAACGCTTCGTCACCTGGCTGTCGACGCAAAAAAGCTGATCCGATACAAAAGACTGGAATTGAACTGCCTATGGCGAGATCGCACTTTTTCACGGGCCTTGCCGGGCTGCTTCTATTTACGTCACTGCCTCTGGTGACCGCCACGCCAACCCTTGCCGCGACCGTCTATACCGGCGACCGGCTCGACGACGCGGCGGTGATCGACAAACTGGATGTGGCGGACCTACCGGCGGGCCAGGTGACGAAGCTGTGGTTCCGCGTGACCGATAACGCCATAGGTCAGGGCTGGTACGTCCCTGTCGTCGTCGTGAAGGGGGCTAAGCCTGGACCGAAAATGCTGATAACCTCCGGGATTCATGGCGATGAACTGAATGGTATCTCGGTCGTACAGCGCCTGGCCCAGACCCTCGACCCCAAGACCCTGTCCGGCACGCTCGTAGCGGTTCCGGGCCTGAATACGCCTGGCCTCATGCATTCGACACGCGGCTTCACCTCTGACGAAATCGGCACCAACGGCGAAAACCTGAACCGGATAATGCCAGGCAATGCCGACAATGGCGGTCCGGCCAGCCGCTTCGCCGGGCGGTTATGGAGCAATATCTTCGTAGGCAATGCCGATTTCGCCATCGACCTGCATACGCAATCACGCGGCGGCGCTTATCCCGGCTATGTCTTTGCTCAAACTGCGGAAGCACGCCAGATCGCCGACTGGCTGCGCCCCGATGTCATCGGCATGGATGCCGGTATCGAAGGGACAGTTGAAAACATGCTCAATCCGGCAGGCATCCCTGCCGTGACCTACGAATTGGGTGCGCCTGAAAAGTTCGACACCCCCATGATCGAACGCGCTCTGCGTGGCATCCGTAATGTTATGATCGGCAAGGGCATGTTGGCCGGTAAGGCCGACCTTAGCGATCCCGCGCCATTTGTTGGCAATGTGGTGACCGATCTCGCCAGCCCGCGCGGCGGTTGGGCCGAAATCAAGGTCAAGCTGGGCGACGATGTAAAACCGGGTCAGGCCGTAGCCATCATCCGCAATCCATTCGGAGAAGCGATCGCAACGGTCACCGCCAAGACGGCAGGCCACGTCTTGTCTGTAAACACCGACCCGCGGACAGAGCCGGGCGACATGGTGGTGCGGCTGATCGCTTGGTCGGACAGCGGTGTTTGCAGCCAGGCCGGCTGTCCGGATACAAGCCACAAATAGGCGCACGCATGACTGGCTTCCTCACCCCTCCGGCCGACGCCGCCGTTCAGGAAGCGGGTCAGGCCATGCAACGCCGCGACCTCCCCGCCGTCATAGCGGCGGCGCGGCGGGCCGTCGAATTGGACCCGGGCAAGCTTCAGGCCTGGTGGCTGTGGGGGCTTGCCGCCCTCGATAGCTATTTCTACGTTGAAGCCGATGAGGTGCTGGCCCAAGCCCTCAGTCTGCTGCCGTCCGATCATGGCGCGCGTCCACGTTTCCTGGCCCAACGCATCCGCGCCCTGTCGCCGCTCGGGCGACATTCAGAGGCCCGAGAGGCGGCTCACCAAGCCTTGGCAATCGGCGTCGACGATCCCGAAACCCTGTATATCCTGGCCACCGCCCTGACCTCAGCCGCATGCGAAACCGAAGCCTTGCCACTTTTGCAGCGGGTTACGGCACTGGAACCGCGCATTGCCGCCTATTGGTTCAGCCGGGGCGAAACCGAACAGTTCCTGGGCCGGATGGCTGAAGCCGAAGCCAGTTTCGAAGCGGCTATCGCCTTGGCGCCCGATACAGGCGCCCATCTGGCCCTGGCTCGGCTCAGGCGCTGGCCCCCACAAACGAACCATGTCGACCGCTTGAAGGCACTACCCGTGACCGCACCCATCGACCGGGCGCGCAAAGGATATGCCCTGTTCAAGGAACTGGACGACCTCGGCGATTATAGCGCTGCCTGGGGTGCCTTGCAGGCTGGCGCTGAAGCCGCTCGCGAAGAGCCCGTTACCCTGCGCAACCCGGCCTGGTCCGCCGATCTGGAGCGCGAAATCCTGACCGCCTGGCGAACGCATCTGCCGGTCGAGCGGTTCCGGCTATCGACGGCGCGGACGCAACCCACGACAGCACCACGGCGCATCTTCATTATCGGTCTGCCGCGGTCCGGCACTACGCTAATGGAGCGCATCCTGGCCGCCCATTCTCAGGTTCAAACGCCGGGGGAACTGCAAACCTTTGCGGCCGCCGTAAAGACGGTGTCGAAAAGCCAGTCCAAGGCACTGCTCGATGGATCCGTCATCACGGCCGCATCGCGCATGGATCCGCACGCTTTCGCGGCATTCTATGACCGAGAAACCGCATATCTCGATAGTGGCCGACCGGTCATGATCGACAAACTGCCGAACAATACGGACTATGCTGGCCTTATCAAACTGGCTTTTCCCGATGCAGTATTTGTCCATATGCGCCGCAATCCGATGGATGCTCTGTTTGGCGCCTACAAGCTGCATTTCGCTGCGGGGTGGTCGTTTGACCAGAACGACCTGGCCGATCATTACGCCTATTATCGCGACCTGATGCAGCATTGGAAAACCTGCCTGGGCGACAGCCTGATCGATGTGTCTCTCGAAGAGCTTATTGCCGCACCCGAGACCGAAATTCGCCGCGTTCTGGCGGCCTGTGGGCTGCCATTCGAACCCGCCTGCCTCAGCCCTCATGAAACGGCAGGGGCGGTCGCCTCAGCCAGTTCCACCCAGGTACGCAAACCCATCAATGCCGAAGGCGTCGGCGTGTGGCGGCGATATGCGACGGGTCTGGCGCCTTTACGCGCCCGGCTGGAGGTCATGGGCGCGATCGATGCCGAGGGCAACGCAGTTTAAAACCGGGGCACACCCATAATAAACCAAGCCTTGCGGATCAGACCGTCTGCGACGTCATAAATTCCGACGACATCGATTTCACCCAATCCGTCCGGAAAATTGCGCGTCACGATTTCGGTATCGACGACCGTTTCGCCGAGGATGAGCCGGCTAACCAGACGGGCATGCAGGTCCGGCTCCTGGAACCGCAGCAGATGGCGGTCGCGGATACCGACATGGCCTTTTGCCAGCAAGGTGTCGGGATGGGCGTATATTTCCGCATCCGGCGCCCAGCACGCCATGAAGGCATCTATGTCCTTGGCGTTATAAGCCTCAAGCTGCGCCTTTACCGGATTGCGGCTCATCTGTTTTCTTCGACCAGGCGCGCCGACGCGGCCTCAAGCTGCGCCTTCATCTGTGTCATCAGTTCGCCACGCTTCAGACCCGCTGGCAAGGGCGGCAGGAATTCGAACACCACCGTGCCGGGTTTGCGATCTATACCGTGTCCCGGCCAGAACTGGCCCGAATTGGTGGCCAGCAGATGGCAGGGCACGTCGAGGTCACGATAGAGCGCGGCCACGCCCGGCTTGTAGGTCGCGTCATCGCCGATATTCGATCGCGTGCCTTCGGGAAAGATAAGGATTTGACGCCCCTCTTTTAGACGGTCCCGGCAGGCGACCACCATGCCCTTGAGCGCCTTGGCGGCATCTTCACGCTTTACCGCCACCATGCGGGTTCGCCACGCGAACCAACCGAGAAACGGCAGATAAATCAGCTCTTTTTTCAACACGTAGCAGGTTTGGCTCAGCACGACGAACGGCGCGATCGTATCCAGCATGGACAAATGCTTGCCCGCAATAAGCGCCGGGCCGTCGGGACGATGTTCCAGTCCGCGGAATTCCACCTTGATGCCTACGATAATACGGGCGCCGAACAGGACGGCGCCTGACCACCAGCGCACCACCTGTAACGCCGCCGGCCGCCACAGAAGAAGCGGAGACATGACAATCGCAAAAAAGGCCATGGAACCATACAGCCACAGCATGAAGAGTAGCGAACGCAAACGCGTTATCAGATTGAATTTCAATTCGTTTTTTCCACTGTGTCCGCAACCGATCCGCCGGAATGGGACTTGCCAGAATTGGACTTGCCAGAATGAGACTGGCCAGAATGGGACTGAGACGCCCCCGATTTCGAAGAGGCACCGGTGTCGGCCGACGAAGATGTGACCAGATGATCTTCCGACCCCGCCTTGGGCACGGGCACGCTACCCTTGTCGCCGAACTTGCGCGACAGGCTGAGTACGGCGTCGCGTCCGAGAATGGCCAGGTATTTGCAATATTCCAGCACAATAATGCGCTGGCCCTTACGGGACTTCCACCAGCCACGCGCATCGACATCGGGCGTGGCGACGGGATATGGAATGAGTGTGGCCCCCGGCATGTCCGCCTTCAGTTCCAGCAATGAACGCGGCATGTGATAGTCGGACGTCACGACGATCAAAGTGTAAAAGTCATGACCGCGCGCCCATTCGGCAATTTCCTTAGCATTGCCGACGGTGTTTTCGGCTTCGTAACCGAGATCGACGCAACATTCGTAAAGACGCTTTGAGCCTTCGGTGACGCTCATCAATTCCGGCCGCTTAACCTCAGGGTTCACGCCGGAAATAAACATACGCTGGCCCTTGCGGCGTTCCAGAAGCTGCATGCCTTCCTTCAGACGCAGATCGGACGCGCCGGTCAGCACGACAATGGCGTCTGCGGCTTCTTCGGGCTCCTGGGCGGGGGTGGAATCGATAACGCGATCAGCGAAGACGAAGAGGCCCGCCGTCCACAACAGCAGCGCCACAAAGAGGGCGATGAGCGTACGCATGTGCTTCATTAACCCGTCCCCTGCCCTTGCCCGCCTCGTCCCTTTTGCCATGCCTGTTTTAGCCATGAATGGCAAGCAGGCGCAAAGTGACCATTCGTGCCGTGACAGCGCCAATCAGCGCCACCAGGAATGGACACGGAATTAATATTAACAGGTCCAGCCACGAAAAGGGAAGAGCTATCGCAAAGCTTTGTGAGGAACCTGTGGCTTTTATGACCGCCATGACGCCCGCCGCTATGGCCGCCCCCAGCAGGCCCGATTCGAAAGCCATGCGCGCAAAGCGCCACTGGAACCGTTCAGCGATAAAGGTATCGCTGGCACCGCACAGGGCGAGGACTTCGACGATATTGGCGCGTGCGGTCAAGCCGGCACGCGTCGCGAAGCCAACGACCGCAGCTGTTGCAGAAAAAATAACAACAAAAATACCCAGCGAAATCAGGCGGATGGTCAAGGCACTTTGCTCGATATCCTTGAGCCAGGTCGAATGATCATCGATCGAAGCATCGATGTCTGCGGCAGCCAGCGCATCCATCAGCGCGCGCGGCGTCGCCGGATTTTTGGGATCGAGGCTGACCTCGACCAGGTTTGGAATGGGAAGATCATCGATGACGGCGTCTCCCAGCCAGGGCTTGATAAGCGCCTTGGCCTTTTCCGGCTCAATAGCGGTCACCTGCCCAACCCCTTTTACCCCAGCCAAGACTTCGGCGGCCTTCGCCGCCGCAATGGAGCCACTTTCCAAACCCGTCGGGCGTACCTGAACCGTCACCTCCGCGCGAATATCGCGCGACCAGCCATGCGCGGCGCGGTCGGACGCCATGACCATAAGAGCGGCCATGCAGGCCAGAAAGCATAAGACACCGATAACGTAATGCAGCGCGATTTCGCGCTGATCCTGTTGCGGCAGCAGACGCCCGGCCCGCAAGGCGCGCAGGTGCGATACCAACGGCCCGATCATCGCCGGTCTCCGACATGCGTTTCTACCGGGGCAGCCTTGCTTAAATCGCGCTTATGAACCTGCCCCCCCCTTAGCTCCAGCACCGGCATACCCGAGGCGCGGACCAGGCTTTCGTCGTGGGTGGCGATGAGCACCGTGGCGCCCAGCCGGTTCAGTTCGATAAACAGGCGCATGATGCGCAGGCCCATGGCGTAGTCGATATTGCCGGTTGGTTCGTCGGCCAGGATCAGGGTCGGCCGCGTCACCACCGCGCGGGCAATGGCCAGACGCTGCTTCTCTCCGCCGGACAAGACGTGAGGCATGGCGTCGAGGCGATTTTTCAGACCGACCCAGTTGAGCAACTCAGTGACGTCATCGCGGTAATCTCTGAAGTGCTCGCCATGTACGAAAAGCGGCAAGGCCGCGTTGTCGAAAACGTTAAGATGATCGAGCAGGCGGAATTCCTGGAAAACGATGCCGAAACGTCGCCGAAGCGCAGCGCTTTGAGCGCGATCGTGATGTCGGACGGTCTGTCCCAACAGTTCAATCGTGCCCGATGTCGGCTTCTGCGCCAGGTAGATCATCTTGAGCAAAGAGGTCTTGCCGGAGCCAGACGGTCCGGTCAAAAAGTGAAAAGATCCCGCAGGCAATTGAAAATTCAGGTGTTTTAGTATCAGGTCATCTTCATTGACGCCCTGCGACAAGGTCTTGGGCATGCCCAGGTCATAGCCCAGCGACACGTCTCGAAACGCCACCACGACATCTGCGTCGGGTGCGGTCACAGGCGGGCGGGAGGTCCGTTCGGGCGGTCGCGTCATGCAAAATGGCTTACAGGATTCGCTTGATCAGTTGTTAAGACTTTTGCGGCTAAAAGGTTAAAAAACCCCAAGATGGTTAATGGGGAAGTTTGATTCGGTGTCCTAGTTCTGGCGATGATTCTTAGCTGTCCCAATTGCGCGACGAAATATACGCTCAACGAGGCCCAATTGGGGCCACGCGGACGCACCGTCCGCTGCGCCGCCTGTAAGACGACCTGGCACGCCGAAATTCCCGAAGTTCCCGAAAAACCAATTGACCTGTCCTTCTCCGACGTCAAGAAACAGAAGGAACCGGCCGAAGATCTGCATGAGGTCAAGGCCAAGAAGTTGCCGCTGAAATACCGCGCCATGCTCAACGACCAGAAACGGGTCAAGGCGCTAACGGCGCAGGGCATGATCTGGGGCGGCCTGGGCGCCGTGCTGGTTCTGCTTCTGGTACTCGGTTATTTCCTGCGCGTGGATATCGTCCGCATGTTCCCCAGCGTCGCCGGCGCCTATGCCATGGTCGGCATGGACGTCAAGGGCACGCCCCTGCGCTTTGGCACCATAGACGGCCAGGCCGGTTTCAAAGGCGGACGTTTCGTGGTGACAGTAAAAGCGCAGGTTAATAACACCAGCGGCAAGGCCGTGCCGGTCCCGCCGGTCCGCGTAAAGCTGCTGGACGCCAAGCTTCAGGAATTTTCGTCGCTGCTCATGCCGGCTGACGGACTGGTGGTCGGTCCCCACGCCACGCGTACCCTGGTTTTCGATGTCGCTGACCCCAGAAATCTGACGTCTTCACTCGACGTCGATTTCGACTTGGTCGCCATGAAGCAGGAAAAGACTCCAAAAAAAGGCGGGCATGCGCCGTCAGATCATGAGGCGGCGGGCCATGAAGCGACACCGGCCGGTCATGAGGAGGCCGCGGCGCAAAACCATGAAGAGGTTGCGCAAGCCGACGGTCCGATGGATCATGATGCCCCTCCGGCAAACAGCCATGGCGCCGTTTCAAACGTGCCGACACCGAGTCTGCGTACTGGGCTGACGCAACAAGACGCCGGCCATGACGCCGCACCGGCACCGGCGGCCCATGCGGCGGGCGGTCATTGATGTCAGATCCTGTCCTGCCGCCTGTCCTGTTAGGGGCCGATGAGGTTCAGGGCCGGGTTCAGGCCCTGGCCGATCTGATGGTCGATTATGTGAAGTCTGATTGCGTCGGCGTCGTGCTGTTGACCGGCGGCATCTGGTTCGCCGCCGACCTGTCGCGCGCGCTGAACCGGGCCGGCCGCGACATCGCCTTCGATGCCCTTTGGCTGTCCTCCTATGCCGACAGCCACGAAAGCGGGACCATGTTGATCCGTGCGCCCTTGCAACGCTCCGTGCAGGGCCGCCAGGTGCTGATTATGGACGATGTGCTGGACACAGGCGCCAGCCTCAAGATTGCGCGTGAAATCGCCCTCGAAGCCGGCGCCTCGGAGGTTCTGACCGCCGTTTTCGCCCGCAAGCCGGACCCATTGAAGGACGGTGCACGCCGTGAGATGGAGGCCGACTTCACCGCCTGGGAAGCCCCGGCGCGGTACTTGGTCGGCTACGGACTGGATGATGGCGGCAAATATCGCGCCCTGCCCTATATTGGTGCGTTGGATTGATCTAACGGCCGTCCTATTTGCCGATTAGCGCCAGATGCATGCTGGCAAACGATTCAGGCATATCGCCGAAGACGCAAAAGCCGCTGGCCACCTGCTGGACCGGCACAGGCCCCAAGATCAGGACACCGAGAATAGCCCCCGCCAGAGCGACATAACGCAAGGCAAACGGATCGGCGGCGGCAATGCCGGCCTTTGCCTTGCCGATACGCAGCTTCGGCTGGCGCCGCTCATGGCGCATGGCCAGCAAGCGTTCAGGCCGCAGACCGTTATCGACCGCGAGGCGCGTATTGATTTCGGTAAAGGTGGGCATCCGAAAGCGCAAAGCGGCACGCACCGATGCAACAACAGTTATAACCAAGCCCGCGGCCAGGACGGCCAGGTGCACAGGCTTGGGCAGGTTACGGAACAATCCCCACTGACCGGCCACCAAAATCAGGATAACCAGCAAGACATAGGGAAACAGGGCCGGCAAGATGCGTTCCCACATCATGGTCATCTGCGTAAAGAAAAGCCCCCGGTTCAAGGGTGCGAACGGCGATTTGTTACTCTGCATAAGTCCCCCAAGACCTTGTCCAAAGTTTTGCCTGCCAGACCTCTGTTACGCGATCCTGGCCTTCGGTTCAGCGGCGAACCAGTCAGGCATGGGCTCACGCGCCATCATCTCATCATAGCTCGGCCTAGGACGTACTATGTACCAATCGCCGTCACGCACCAACACCTCAGGCGCGAGCGGACGTGAATTATATTCGCTTCCCATGACAGCACCATAGGCGCCCGCCGACATGAAGGCGACCAGATCTCCGGTCTGCATCACCGGCATTTCGCGGCCGCGCGTGAAGGTATCGCCGGTTTCGCAGACCGGTCCGACCACGTCATAGCTGGCCGTTTCGTTACCTGGGCGCGCAACCGGACGGATGTCATGGAAGGCATCATACAGGGCCGGGCGGATCAGGTCGTTCATGGCAGCGTCCAGCACCAGGAACTTCTGGCCGGAATCGGCCCGTTCATGAACATGGACGACCTTGGAAATCAGCACGCCGGCATTGGCCGCGATCAGGCGGCCGGGCTCGAATGTATACCGCACCCCGAGATTGCCGACCGAAAGTGCTGCCATTTCGGCGTAGTCGGCGACAGTCGCCGGTTCCTTCTGATTAAAATAGGGCACGCCCAGGCCGCCGCCCAGATCGAGGCGTTCGACGCTCAGACCGCCAGCGCGCAGGTCTTCTACCCAGCCACGCATGCGACCGAAGGCCTCTTGCAACGGCGTCAAATCAAGAATTTGGCTACCGATATGACAGGCAATGCCCATGGGGGCCAGATTCGGGTGGCCGGCGGCATCGGCATAGAGTTTCAGCGCCTCGGCAGCCGAGATGCCGAACTTGTCCTTGGCCCCGCCCGTGGTGATCTTTTCATGACCACCGGCACCGACACCCGGATTAATGCGGATGACGAACGGCGCGACGCGGTTCAATTCCGCGGCGACGCGCGCCAGGCGTTCCAGTTCCGGCCGGCTTTCGACATTGAGTTGGTAGATGCCGGCCTGAAGCGCGAAAGCCATTTCGGCATCGGTCTTGCCGACACCGGAAAAGACGATCTTTTCCGGCGGAATACCGGCCTTCAGCGCCTTGCGGATTTCGCCTTCCGACACCGTATCGGCCCCTGCGCCCTGGGCGGCCAGGGTCGCCAGAACGGACAGGTTGGAGTTCGCCTTGCAGGCAAAGGCCACCAGCGGCGCCTCGCCTTTGGGACTGTGCAATTCCGGCTTGGACGCCAGGGCGTCCGCAAACACGCGGTAGTGCCGCTCCAGGGTCGCCGAAGAATACACGTACAACGGCGTGCCAACCCGCTCGGCCAGCTCCGTCAGCGACACCTGCTCACAATGCAGCGCGCCGTCTTGGTAATCGAAATGGTTCATCTACCCTTGAATCTGTCAGTGCGTCGGTGAATTGACGACTTGCGTATTATTGCCGAAACCTTCGAGCGGTGCATCCGCGATGCGCTTATTCACCGTGTACGGATTTTCCATGCTGTTCGACGAATCGGCGTCCGGCGTGGCGCGTTCAGATGCCCGTGACGACGACGAGTCAGTAGTCAGGGTAACGCCGCCATCGGCGTTCTTCGACGCGGACCAGGACTGCTCCGCCTTCTTGTTCATAATCGGCGGTGCCTGTTCCAAGGTGCCGAGCTTGCCGCAGGCGGAAATGGCTACCGACGCGATGGCGGCAAGCGCCGCCAGCATGACGAAACGGGACTTACGGGGGGGCATCATGCGCGTTGATCCTTCCAGCGCTGGATTTGCAGCCGAACCTGGTCCGGCGCCGTACCGCCATAGGACTGGCGGGAGGCGGCCGAAGCCTCGGGGGTTAATACCTTATACACGTCATCAGTGATCCTGGCTTCCAGATTTTGCAGATCGCTGAGGGGCAGTTGCGCCAAATCCACACCTTTGGATTCAGCAAGCTTTACGGCGGCACCGGTAATATGGTGCGCATCGCGGAAAGGAATATTCAGTGTACGGACCAACCAGTCTGCCAGATCGGTTGCCGTCGAGAAGCCAGCGCCCGCCGCCACCTTCATTCGCTCGGTATTGGCTTCGAGGTCGAGCACCATGCCGGTCATGGCGCGAATGGCCAGATCCAGCGAATCGAAAGCTTCGAACACCGGCGGCTTGTCTTCCTGCATATCCTTGGAATAGGCCAGAGGCAGGCCCTTCATCACCGTGGTCAGTGCGATCAGCGCGCCATTGATGCGGCCCGTCTTGGCGCGGACCAGTTCAGCGGCATCGGGGTTGCGCTTTTGCGGCATGATCGACGATCCCGTCGAGAACGCGTCCGATAGGCGGATGAAACCGAAATAGGGCGTCGTCCAGATAACGATTTCTTCGGCCAGGCGCGACAGGTGGCCGGCGCAAATCGCGGCATGGCTGAGCGACTCCAAGGCGAAATCGCGGGACGATACGCCGTCAAGCGAATTGCCCATAGGCCGGTCGAAGCCCAAGGCCTGCGCCGTCATATGCCGGTCGATCGGAAAGGGCGATCCGGCTAGCGCCGCCGAACCAAGCGGATTTTCGTTCATGCGCACCCGCGCGTCCTGAAAGCGTGAGCGGTCGCGGCCGAACATTTCGACATAGGCCATCAGATGATGACCGAAGGTGACCGGCTGGGCCGGTTGCAGGTGCGTGAAGCCCGGCATGAGGGCATCGGCATATTGTTCGGCCCGCATCAAAAGGGCGTCCTGAAGCGCACCCAGTTGCCGGATGGTGTCATCGACCTGATCGCGGACCCACAGGCGGAAATCCGTCGCCACCTGGTCGTTGCGCGACCGGGCGGTATGCAGGCGACCGGCGACCGGTCCAACCAGTTCGCGCAGGCGCGCTTCGACATTCATGTGGATGTCTTCGAATTCGGCCCGGAACGGGAATGTGCCCGCCTCGATCTCACCGGTTATGGTGTCCAGCCCATTCAGGATGATTTTGGCATCTTCGGAATCTATGATACCTTGGCTGGCAAGCATGGCGGCATGCGCCTTCGAACCGGCAAGGTCTTGTTGCCAAAGGCGTTTATCGACATCGATGGAGACATTGATGGCTTGCATAATCTCATCGGGTCGGGCACTGAAACGTCCACCCCACATTTTTTGCCCCGCGCCTTCTGTCTTCGGGGTTTGAACGGCTGGGCCCTTATCGGCGGAATGATCGGTCATGACGGAACCTGAATTGAATAGGGACGACGCGCAGAAGCCGGCGTCCATGGGGACTGACGTACAGGGGCAAACGGCCGTGACGCCGATTGTGAAGCCTATAGACGACGATACGCGCCAACCCAAGGGGATTCAGGCCGGAATCATACGGAAAAAGCGCGCCGTGCCAGTTGCCGTTGTTGTTGTCGTTACGGTCGTGCTGGCAATTATCATCGCACTGGTCGCCTGGCGCCTCATCGTTCCCATGATTGCCACGCAAACGCCTGAGGCGCCCCTGCCTACGTTGGCAGGCCCCACGGCTGCCATCCCCCAAGCCAAAGGCCCGCTGGCCGTCTACGCCAAGGGACCGCTTGCCAAGATGGCGACCTATGAGACGCCGCAGGTCATTGAGGACATCTCCTTCATCGATCGCGATAAGAAGCCGGTGCACCTGAGTGATTTCAAGGGCCAGGTCGTCGTGCTCAATGTGTGGGCCACCTGGTGCGCCCCGTGCCGCTTTGAAATGCCGACACTGGCACACCTGCAAACCCTGTATACCGGCAAGGGTGTCAAGGTCCTGCCCCTCAGTGTCGATACGGAACAACAATTCGCCGACGTCAAATCCTTCATGGATGTGCAACAACCGCTTGAGGTATATGCCGATCAAAACTTCCAGGCGCCGTCGAAATACAAGATTTCCGGCATGCCCGGCACCCTGATCCTCGACAAGCAGGGCCGCATGGTTGCCCGGCTTGACGGAGAGGCCAAATGGGATACGCCGGAAGTCCAGGCCTTGCTTGACAAGCTTCTTGCCGAATAGGCGTTAGCCCTTTGTCAGGGGCATCGACCGCGCATAGGTCAGGCAGCGCCAGCCCCATTCGAACGGCCCGTAGCGGAACAGCGACATCCAGATCGTGCTGACGACCAGTTGTCCGGCCCAGATCGCCATGACGATCGGCACCAAGGCGGCATGATTCATCGTGCCGAACAGGCCCAGGCCGCGCCCGCCGTAGAACAGCCCGGTCATGATCAGGCTTTGGGTCAGATAGTTGGTAAAGGCCATCCGCCCGGCGCAGGCCAGGGGATACAGGCATATGGCACCGAACCGCGTCCGGCCGGCCAGGATAAGCGCGCTGGCATAACCGAGGGCGACTGGCAGGCACAACAGGGAATTGGCGAGGCCGTAGAGTCCGAACGTCTTAGGGAAGGGAAACCATTCTGCCAGCGTGACCGATGCCTGCCAGCCGATCAGGATCAGGCTTACAAGTCCGGCCACGATCAGGCCGAGATAGGTGCGCCCTTTCGCCTCCCCGGCCAATATGCCGGATTTGAACAGCCCGAGTCCCACCATCATCAGCCCGAGGGTGGTCGGCATAAAGCCGAGAAGCTCCGGCACGATCGTTTTCCCCCACGTCACGGCATTCTGACCCAGCGAGTCCCAGAAACCTCCACGCATATGGACCACAATCGCGGGGACCTCGGCGACGTTTGGCGCACGCACTATGCCTTGGAGATCTTCAGCAATATTGCCACCCAGCAGGGTGAGCGTACCAAGGATAAACAGGCCCTTTCCCCACAGCAGCAGGCGACGAGCACTCGCTGCCTGCCAGCGCCAGAAGACAAAACCTGTAACCGCATAGGACAACAGGATATCGCCGTGCCAAATCAGCACGCCGTGTATCAGTCCGAACAATATGAGCCACGCCAGCCGCCGGAAAAGCGGCGTCCGGTAGATCGGATCGTTAGGATTAGTATCGCGTCCAACCAAGTAGATGCTGACCCCAAACAACAGGGTAAAGCAGGTAATGAACTTTTCCTTGAAAAAGGTCTCGATCACCCACCAGGTGGTCAGATCGTCATGTGTCAGCGCAACCGGCGATGCGGATGGCAGACCGTAGACATCGAATGGCTGCGCGAAGGCAATGGCATTGACCAGCAATATGCCCAATATGCTGAGGCCGCGGATATAGTCGAGCGCCTGGATGCGAGACTGAGCACGGGCCTGCGCGGGGGGCGTCATTGGCTTGGCGGCGGCACGCGCTTGAGCGCCAGGGCCTGCAACAGGATGGCCGACGGCACAGCCAGCGACATCTGCATCAGGATCAGAAGCAGGCTCAGAATGACAAACGGCTTCACCGTTTCATTCAGCGGATAGTGCTGGACGAACACGAGATTGGACAACGCCGCGACCGAGCCCAGCACACACACGAACAGGGCACAGATCAAGACAGTGAAGGTAGCGTGGAGACGCGATGGCGACGGCGCCATCTTCCAGATGACCAAAACCCCGATCATCCAGAACAGGGCCAACGTCATCTGGCGCTGGACCTCGGCCGCGACGTCGTCATGACCGCGCAACATCATCGCGACGAACCAGCACAGACCGTGCAGGCATAGGGCGGCGATGCCGGAAATAAACATCCAGCGCAGTTCGGGCTGACGATAGCTGAGCCCCGTGCCGCCCATTAGCGCGTTGGCACCGGCTTTTCGCCGCGATAATCGTAGAAACCGCGTCCTGTCTTGCGGCCAAGCCAGCCGGCTTCGACATATTTGGTCAGGAGCGGACACGGACGATACTTGCTGTCGGCCAGGCCATCATAGAGCACGTTCATGACGGCCAGAACGGTATCAAGGCCGATGAAGTCCGCCAACTCCAGCGGCCCCATCGGATGATTGGCCCCCAGCTTCAGTGCCGTGTCGATGGCTTCGACCGTCCCGACGCCCTCATACAGGGTGTAGATCGACTCGTTGATCATCGGGATCAGAACACGGTTGACGATAAAGGCCGGAAAATCTTCGGAATTGGCTGTCGTCTTACCGAGCGATTTGGCGAAATCGACCGCGATCTCATAGGTGTCGGCGTCCGTGGCGATGCCGCGGATGATTTCGACCAGTTTCATGACCGGCACCGGATTCATGAAGTGCAGGCCAATGAACTTGCCCGGCCGATCGCTGGCTGCCGCCAACCGGGTGATGGAGATGGACGAGGTGTTCGAGGCCAGCATCGCTTCCGGCTTCAGGTGCTCGCAAACCGAGCGGAAAATGGCGTTCTTCACCTCTTCCTTTTCGGTGGCCGCCTCGATCACCAGATCGCACGGCGCAAGTTCCGATATAGACGCGGCCGGAAGCAGCTTTTTAAGCGCGTCCAATGCAGCAGCAGCCGTGATGGCTTCCTTTTCGACCAGGCGGTTCAGGCCCTTTTCAATGCGCGCCATGCCGGCTTTGACGGCGTCGGCGGAGGCGTCGAACAGGATGACGTCGTAACCCGATTGCGCGCACACCTGCGCGATGCCCGCGCCCATCTGTCCGGCGCCGATAATCCCTACGGTCTTGATATTCATGTAACTGTCCTTGGCACGTTCCGAAGCGGAAGTCCGGAGACGGAACTGCCGGTAACGAAACTGTATGGAGATAGGAGATAAAGCGCACCCGGCGGCAACGCAATACGCAAAAAGAAAGGGAAGGACATTCGCCCTTCCCTTTGCCGTTTTTCGTGGGGAAGCTTAGCCCAGCGCCTTCAGCAACTCGGGCACGGCGGTCTTGTAATCGGCGACCAGGCCGTAGTCGGCAACGCTGAAAATCGGGGCTTCCGGATCCTTGTTGATGGCCACAATGACCTTGGAATCCTTCATACCGGCCAAGTGCTGGATCGCACCGGAAATGCCGATCGCGATATAGACCTGAGGAGCGACCACCTTGCCGGTTTGACCGACCTGGTAATCGTTGGGCGCATAGCCCGCGTCGACGGCGGCGCGCGACGCACCGACGGCAGCGCCGAGCTTATCGGCCAAAGGATCGAGCACGGCCTTGAATTCTTCGGCCGAACCGAGCGCCCGTCCGCCGGAGACGACGATCTTGGCCGCGCCCAGTTCCGGACGGTCGGACACGACCTTTTCTTCCGAAATAAAGCGCGTGCCGGCCTTCGACGCCGGGGCCGCAACGGTTTCGATCGCGGCCGTTCCGCCGTCACCTGCCGCCTTGAAGGCCGTGGTGCGCACCGTCATGACCTTTTTGGCTTCCGACGTCTGTACGGTTTCCAGCGCATTCCCGGCATAGATGGGACGCACGAACGTATTGGCGTCAACCACTTCGATAACATCCGACAGCAGCGAGACATCCAGCAGGGCGGCGACGCGCGGTGCGAAATTCTTGCCCGCGGAAGAGGCCGGAATGGCGATACCGTCGTAATTGGCGGCGAGGCCACTGACCAGGGCTGCAACGTCCTCAGCGATATCCTGCTTCAGATCGGCGGACTGGCTGAGTAGCACCTTGCGCACGCCGGCAATCCCGGCGGCGGCATCAGCAACCGACTGCACACCCTCGCCATAGACGAGAACGTCCACGTCGGACGACAGGGCCAGGGCGGCGGTTACGGTCTTCTGCGTGGTATCGCGCAGGTGGGCGCCATCATGATCAGCAATAACGAGAAATGCCATGTTACAGAACTCCTGCGGACTTGAGGTTGGCAACCAGGTCGGCGGCATCGGCCACCTTCTTGCCGGCGGAGCGCTTGGGCGGCTCGGTGACCTTGACGACCGTGAGGCGCGGCGTCACATCGACGCCGTAATCGGCAACCGTCTTGATTTCCAGCGGCTTCTTCTTGGCCTTCATGATGTTGGGCAGGGAGGCGTAGCGCGGCTCATTAAGGCGAAGATCGGTCGTGATGACGGCCGGCAGCTTGACACCGAGCGTTTGCAGCCCGCCATCGACTTCGCGTGTCACCTGGGCTTCGCCGTTTTCGATGACAACCTTGGACGCGAAAGTCGCCTGCGGCCAATCGAGCAGGGTGGACAGCATCTGGCCGGTGGCGTTGTTGTCGCCGTCGATGGCTTGCTTGCCCATAATGATCAGGTCCGGCTTTTCGGCTTTCGCCACAGCCTTGAGCAGCTTGGCGACCGCCAGCGGCTCGACGTCCTGGTCCGTCTGGATCAGGATACCACGATCGGCGCCGATGGTCAGGGCGGTGATGATGGTATCCTTGGCCTGCGCTGGCCCAATGGAGACCGCGACGATTTCGGTGGCGATGCCTTTTTCCTTCAGGCGGGTCGCTTCTTCGACCGCGATTTCGTCGAACGGGTTCATCGACATCTTGACATTGGCCAGATCGACACCCGACTGATCCGCCTTCACGCGGACCTTGACGTTGTAATCCAGCACCCGCTTGACCGGGACCAAAATCTTCATGGCATTTAACCTCTGTGGCTCGTTTCCTGTCGCCCCTTAAAGGGGCAGATTCGGTTGCGGATCAAATGACGATCCACGCCCGCAAAGTCAATTGTTGTTTGGGCTTCACAGCCGTTTTCGTGGTGCCTTTGACGGCGGGGCCAGTGACCTGACAACGATCGGCCAGTAGCCTGACAGCGACCGCGCAGTGATTTTCAATTGCCCTTATAAGCCGTTTGGCGCATAACAGGATAAGCCACAACTTTACGTGAACGTCAAGTTAGACTTTCGAAAACGTCCTCTGAAAGCGCCCCGCATGCCCAGCCAGATCGGCAAACTCAAATACCTCTTCGTCATCCTTTTGGGCGTGCTGAGCATAAGCGTCATCGGTTACAGCCTGCTGTACGGCATCCCCAGCCGCAAATGCGAAGGCGCCGGCGGCTGGTTTTCCTGGAAAGACCGTCACTGCTACGCGCCGATCGCCATATCCCAGATCACCGGACGCAAGAACGGCGAACCGGCAAAGATTGATTTCCACGACGACGCGCTGAAAGCCAGCAATGCCAGAGCCGTCAACGGCGCCGCCTCCCAGCAGGCAGCCTCTGGCGCAGCAGCGTCATCAAAGTAATCAGTCGGCTTTTTCGAGGTCGCATTTGAGCGTCGGCGCGGTCTTCTGCGCCATGGTCAGGCGATCGCGGTAATAGGCGCATTTGATCTGATCGTCCTTGGCGCCAACTTTTGTGACGCTGTAGCCATTTACCAGAACCATCGCGTCGCCACCGGCGATGTCGGCGATACCCGCGGTGTTCAGGCGCCCCGCGATATGGGCCTTAGGCGCTTCAGTAGCCACACCGACCTTTTCCTGGCCGAGGTCAATCTGGTGGAGTTGGTTGGCCTTGGACTGAGAGGCTGGGGTTGGATAACCGTAATAACTGACATCGATGACTAGGCCGTCGCCAAGCGCTTTCAGCTTCGCCGCCGCCTCGGGTGTAATATCCGCACTCACGTCGAAGGCATGGGCTGGACTGGGGGCAAAGTCCTGGCCACCCTTCCCGCCATCTGCCTTGTACGGGCTACATTGTGTTAGACACAGGAACACGGCGGCGCCGGTGGCGAAAAACAGTTTCGACATCAGAAATCCTTTATTTCGAAGGCACCCACAACACGTCGGCGCGGCCCTGATCGTTGGCATGACGCGCCAGCACGAACAGCAGATCGGAGAGGCGGTTAAGATATTTCAGCACGTCGGGACCGACCGCATCGCTTCGCGCCAGGGTGACGCAATCGCGTTCCGCGCGGCGAACAATGGTGCGCGCCAAATGCAGGTGAACGCTCAGAGGCGAGCCGGCTGGCAGTATGAACGAGGTCAGGGGTGCCATCGGCGCGTTATAGCTGTCTAAAGCGATCTCCAGAGCGGTTACCTGTGCCGCCTGTATGCGGATCGGGGTCCAGGAGATGTCATCCGATGGCGTCGCCAAATCCGCGCCAAGATCGAACAGGTCGTTTTGAACCCGCGCCAGCAAGCCATCCAAGGCCAAGTCCTGTGTGACATACAGCCGCACCAGGCCGATCGCCGCATTGGCCTCATCGACGCTGCCTATGACGCTCAGGCGATCATCATCCTTGGAGCGGCGCGACCCGTCGGCCAATCCCGTCGTACCGTCATCGCCGGTGCGGGTGTAAATCTTGTTGAGCTTGACCATGCGGCCTCGTAATCGAATTGCCCGTCAATGCCCGTTTTTCATGAACCAGGCAAGAAGTACCAGCAACCCGATCGCAATCGCTTGCAACAGCACACGAAGCTGCATCAATTTGTTCGACCAGTTCTCACGAAATTTACCGCCGCGAAGCAAGCTGAAAATGCCGACGCCCAAGACCACCAGAACGGCGAACATGGCGACCAGAGCAAGAATGCGCAGAATATCGATCATGTTGTCATATCGCCTTTTTATAGCCAAAAGTCGAGATTTTTATACCGCCCCGCGACGGAACGTCTCACGCAAACCGTTCAACTAAAAGGATGTGCGTCCCCTATTGCAACGCACAGAAATAACATTGGCCTCCATTGTAATAGGCCTTCGTGCATACTAAGTAGAGGAGGCCTCTGGAAAATCTTCCCCTAAGGTAAACTTCATTTTTTGTGTGTGAGTAATAGCGTAATGTACGATCCCAATGAAACTTCCGCCTCCAAGACGGCCTCAACTGCCGCAGAGACCGTGACCATGGCCACCGGAAATCGCGCGAAATCCAAAGAGCGTAACCGCCTGAAAATTCTGGAATCGGCGGCGACCCTTTTCCGTGAGCGCGGCTTCGAGGCGGCGACATTGCGTGACATCGCTCGCGCCGCCGGACTTTCGACGGGCGCACTGTTCGCCAACTTCGCCGACAAGAACGAAATCTTCATGACCGTGCTTGAGGAAGAAAACGCGAAGGTCATCGGCGCCATGCGTAGCGCGCATGACGAGTCCCTGCCCCTGGTCGTGCGCCTTCATCGGCAATTGATGCGCGCCTATGAAACCTCGCAACACAATGCGCGTATCGTCTTGTCCGCCTTCGTCATGAAATGGAGCCACGATCAGTCGACACCGAATGAAGTGGGCAAGATGAGCGAACAGGTACGCGTGGTCTTGCTGAATACACTGACGCAAGCCCGCGAACGCAAAGAAATACCCGCGGGCGCCGATATCGACTGCGCTTCCGAAGTGCTTGAGGATCTGTGCTTCGCCAATCTGCGTCGCGCCTATCAGGCGAGCGACGATGCTGGCGGCTACGACCTGAACAAAATGGCCGAAAACCTGACCGCCCAGATCCGCATCGTCATTGCCGGCATTTCGGCCTGATACCTATCAGTTTGACGGTTTCAAACGGCGGACATATTCGTGTCCGCCGTTTTTGCTATGCGCCCCTGAACCAGCCAGAACAGCAGGCATACGCTTAGTGCCCCCAGCGGCAGGTGGGCCATCTCGGCCAAGCCGCGCGCCACCGCAGGCAGCAGGAATATCCAAATGCAAAGCATCTTTTCCCAGGGCTTGAACCCTTCTCGCACGCCAGTCAGGATCAGCCAGCCCAAGGGCAGGACGATCATCAACAGGTCGTAATCGAGCAGGAAGGGGCTGACCAGCAAGCTGGCCGAAACCAGCAGGGCGCCAAAGGCATGGGCATCTGGCCTTAGCCGTACGGCTATCCAGCCGGCGCGGGCCAAAACAATCCCGGCCAGCAGGATTTGCGCCGCATAGGCCGCCACATTAGACAGACCCAAGGTTTTCAAAGCACCGAACAGGCTCTGCATCTTGGCGGCATCGACGAACCCTTGATCCAGGGTTGCCCGAGCCAGCGCGCTATTGGCAAAAAACGCCGCATAACTCTCAGTACCGAAAACGAGCCACGCCACCAGGCACAAGGTGAACGCGCTTACGCCCGCAGCGAAAAATGTTTTCCAGCGCCCGGACGCGGCTAGCAGAAACGGCAAGGCAAGCGCCAGTTGCGGCTTTATGACCAGCAGGCCGAACACTAAGCCCGACGCAACGGGCGCCCGTTGCAGAAGCAGGCACCCGCCCGCCATAATGGCCGTCGTCAAGGCGGCGTTCTGGCCGCAGGCGATGTTCATCCATATGCCAGGGAAAGCAATCAGGGGCAGCCATATCGCCCGGGCGTCGCCTGCATTCACCCCCGCCATCATGCGTGCAAGCCAGGTGCGAACCGTCGCCAGCATGAGGCCGGTGGTGGTCCCGAGCGCGATGACCGTCGACCAGCCGTACGAGACCAGCCCCAAAGGCAGGCAGAGCAACAGATAGGGCGGCGGATAGAAGAAGGCCCAGTAGCCGAGGTCGCGGCTGAACACGGCGGTTTCGGCGACGTGGTGCAATTCCGGCCGCCACGCATCGGCGGCATGGCCGGACAAGGCCAGTCTGGACGCAGCAAAGAAGCTGATATAGTCGCCGCCGAACGGCATCCCGTTCCTGTCGATCAGGCCATCTCCGGTCAACAGCCGGAAGACGATAGGAAACAGATCGACCAACAGCAGCATAAGCGCCCAGAAACGGACGCTCTTGGCATCGAGCCAGTCGGCGTCACGCAACTGCGAAAATTTTGAGGCGTCGGCCAAGGCGGTCTCCGGAACGGGACCGCATCAAAGCAGGAAATGGTAAATTTCGGCTCAAGGCCGGTTTACGATGTCCACTTCAGGGTAGTGGCCTTGACCGGATTGACGAAGGGGCGCTGTTCGGCGCGCGATGCCATCCATTCCTTCTTGAGTTGCTGGTACCATTTGGCTTGGGTGTCCGCGTCATCGATCCACAACAGCGACGGGTCGTATTTCAGACCCTCGTTTTGCAGGTTCACCATATCGCCGTCCTGCTTGAGGAAGGCCTTGGCGCCATAGCGGAACAGCGGTGCGATAAAACGGAACAGCCCATGATCGGACCAGAAGATCTGGGTGATGCGCGTCGTCTTATCGTCGAGCGGCGTTAAGCAGGTCAGACCCAGCACCTGCTTTGGCCCCACCTCTATGTGCTCATAGCGGATGCCGGGCAGCCGGAAGGTGATTTCTGTCGCCGGTGCACCGCCCAAAATCTTGTATGCACGGCTGTTAGACGACGGTTTGTGGCGGATCATCGAAAATCCGAACTCCCGTGGTTCGAACGCCTTGATCTTGGACAATTGTTTCTTGGCCGAGCGCCACCACCATTGCTGATGCACATAGGGGCCATGCGCCGGGTCCATAAGACCGACCACAGCGTGATCGATATGGGAATCGAAATCCATGGTCTCGACGATAATCGGCTTGCCGCCGACGACGCCTGGTAATTGCGGCGGCTCATGATCGGCTTCGGTCGGCCGGCGCGCATCGGCGGTCATGTATATCCATACAATGCCCTGCTGTTCGCGAACCGTGTAGTTGCGCACCCGGATCTTCTCCACGTCCATATCCTGGTCCGGCGTGAGGGACGGCACGGATTTGCAAGTCCCCGACGTATCGAAGGTCCAGCCATGATACGGGCATTGCACGACGCAGGCCCCACCTCGCCCATCCCGGACCATTTCCCCCGCCGACAAAGGCGCGGCGCGGTGCGGGCAGATATCGCGTATAGCATAAACCCGACCGTCCAGATCGCGACCCAGCAGGACAGGTTCACCCAGAAAGACATAGCGTTGCAGTTTGCCTGCGATGAGATCGCCAGACAGGGCAGCGAACCACCAGCAATCCTTCAGAAAGCCCTGTCCAAAGGCGACTTTTAACGTAGGGGCTGGGGCGGTTTGATCAGGCATGGCTACTCTTCTGCGACGCGAAAGACCAGTATAGATAGCACAACGCAAAACCGCAAACCCCGCGACATTTGTGCGCACGTGGGTTTGCGGCGGTCGATGTTAGCGCGTGGCTGCGAAACGGCTCAACGCCTCAAGAAAAGCTTCGTTTTCCGCATCCTTCCCAATGGTGATGCGCAGGGCCTGCGGCAGGCCGTAATTGGCGACATGACGCACGATCAGACCTTGCGACATGAGGAATTCGTTGGCACGGGCGGCTTCTTCGGCATCACGGAAGTATATCAGGACGAAATTGCCAATCCCCTTGCGGATATCGAAGCCCATACCGGCGATCGCCTGACGCAAGCGGGGGTGCCAGTTCAGGATTTGCTGGCGAGACGCTTCGATGTGAACAGTGTCCTCAAGCGCCGCCACGGCGGCAAATTGCGCCGGCAGGTTGGCGTTGAACGGCAGGCGGATACGGTCGATGGCGGCGATGACATCGACCGGACAGTATCCAAAGCCGATGCGCAGACCAGCCAGACCGTGAATTTTCGAGAAGGTGCGCGTCACGATCACATTATCGGCGCCGCGCGCCAGCGGGAAAGCGGTGGCCCAGGTCGGTTCATCGACGAATTCGGCATAGGCTTCGTCTATGACCAGCAGGATCGACGGGGCAAGACGTGCACGCAGGTCGGCGAGTTCTTCCGGTGTATTCCACGTGCCCGTCGGATTGGCCGGGTTGGAGATATAGACAATCTTGGTGCGATCATCGACCAGGTCCAGCAGGGCATCTATAGACACGCGCTGGTCCGGTTCTTCAGCCAGTTTCACCTCGGCCTGGCACGCCAGGGCGCTGATGCGGTAGGCCAGGAAACCGTGCTCACCGGTGACGATATTGTCGCCAGCTTCGAGATAGACCTGGTTGAGCAGGGCAAAAACTTCGTCCGATCCGTTGCCGAAGACGAGGCGTTCCGGTTCCAACCCGTGATATTGGGCGACGGCGGCGCGCAGAGGTGCCGCGTGGCCGTCTGGATAGCGGAACAGCTTTTCCTTCGCCTTTTCGTAGGCTTCGATGGCGCGCGCCGAACACCCCAGCGCGTTCTCGTTCGACGACAGCTTGATCGGCTCGGCCACGCCGTCGATCTTCGACTTGCCGCCGACATAGGGGGCGATATCCAATATACCCGCTTTCGGGGCGGGAGCGATTTTGTTGGTCATGTGTTTAAGTCTCTAAATACGAGGCGCCGCGCCGATGATGCCCGACAGACTGCCCAGGCTGTCCGCCGCCAAGCGCTCGTCGTTTTCCTGCACGTAGCCGATAAGGCCAAATAGCTTCAAACCCTGCGCGGTGCAAAGCCATTCGGCCGCGAAACCGCGCAGGCTAAGATGTTCGACGATCTTATTTTCGTGTTCGCGGGAATCGCTGACCCAGAATGTCAGGTCATCGCCTGTGGGTTCCGGCTGAATGGCAGCGAGCGCCACGGCATGTGGCCGGGCGCCCGCGATTTTCAACGTCAATTCCGGTAAGGCGGCGATAATGCGCACCTTCGGTTCGGCCAGCAGGCGCGCCCACCACGCGCCGCCACGGGGATCAAGCGACAGGACGGAAATCTGACGGACATCGCGCGCCGCCTGAATGGCGGCCGTGGCATCGTTGACGTAACCGAAGGACGGCGCAAAACCGAACCGTTCGCGCGCCCACACAAGGACTTCCTTGGAATGTTCGCCCGCGCTCATATTGAGGTGCAGACCGCCGTGCGCCGCGCCCTGAATGCGCAGGTTTTCAGAAATCAGCTCCCGCCAGATACGCACCACCACGGCTTCGGAGGCGGCCTTTCGCGGCATGGCGATCAGCTTGCGGATTAGCAGGGCCTCACGGTCGGGCCGCAGGAGTGAGACTTGCCGGTTCGTCCCTTCCTCCTTCGCCTTGGCTTCGCCTATGGCTTGCCCCAGGGCGGCGCGCGCATCGATGAGGCGCAAAAGCTCAGTATCGAGGGCATCGATCTGGGTGCGAAGGTCGGCTAAACTACTCAAGGCACAGGTTCCGGGTTAGGCGCAGGCGGCCAACCTAAGCGCTTACATCTGGCTTCTCAAGTCTTGTTTAGGCCAAAATACGCATAGTTGCAGTATTACGGCAGTATAGGTGCATCTGAAACTTTCATAGTGCCGACATAGGCGCCACCGTTATGAAACTCAACAGCGAACCTCTGCGTGCCCTGGGTCGCCAGGGTCAGGTTCAATACCGGCCTGGCCTGAGTCATGTTTTCCTGCGATATCAGGCGCAAGGCCCCCAGCACGTCAATGGGGTTGAACGTACCTGACATCTCAACATTCATCTTGCCCTGAAGGTGAGATGTCGCATCAAGCGTCAGAGTATCGGCGGTCGTGAAGACGTTGAGATCGCCGGCCGTCAGCTTGGCCTTATACGCCTTGATGGCACCGCCATTGGTGCTCCAGGTCTTCAGGCTGTCAGCGAAGTTCTCGCCCTGGAACGCCTTCATATGGTTGACCGTCGCTTCGACATGGAGGGACAGCGGCTTTTGCGGCGACAGATCGCCGACGAGGCTATTGGGCTGCCCCCGCGCACCGATGACACGGATGAGCATATCGGCGGCATCGGTATCGGCCGCGTTGGGACGCAGATAGGCTTCGAAGTTTTCCGCCGACGAAAAGGTGAAGGGATGTGCCGGGTCAGACGGCGTCAGTGTCAGGCCCACGCCTTGGAGGGCGACGTTATACATCGGGTGATTGAGCCCGGAAACGCTGGCCTTGAGGCTGCGGCCGGTAATGGCCAGCTTGCCGAGGTCGACACCCGCCGGGCGACCACGAAACAGGGTCAGACCTTCGGGCACCTCCGCGATCCATTTGTCGAGGGCGTAGGCATTGGCCTCGGCCTGAACGACAGGTGCGGAAAAACCGCGCCCGACCGGCGACACCACGGTCACATGGCGGAAGTCGAGATACATCCGATACGGATACCCCCGCACCTGGACGGGATCAAAACTGGCCTGATAACCGGCGTTGATCAGGCTTTTCTGGTGGGACAGCACGCGGGCCTGCACCTGGTTGGCGGTATAGAACCAGTAGGCGGACCAGGCAGCGAAGACGAGGAGCAAGGCCGCAAACGGCCCGAACAGACCTATGCGGCTGGGCTTTTTCTGCGGCTTCGGCGGCAGGGTAATGTCGTTCGTGTCAGACATGGTGGCTCCCCCGGATTGGTACATTAACCAAAAGCCACAGAGCCTGGCAAAGGTCAATTGGGATAGAGGAACATCTCAATGGCGGCAATGGCTTCGGCCAGGGTACACCTCTGGATCAGCACGCCTTCCGGCAGGCCAGAAAACAGGCGTGTCGGCGCGGCGGAATCGAGCATGACGAACACCCCCTTATCGTCGCGACGGCGGATCAGGCGGCCGAAGGCCTGGGCCAGCTTGGCGCGGGTCAGGGCATCATCATAGACCTTCATGCCGAAATGCTGGCGCCGGGCGCGGTGCAAGGTGTCCGGCCGCGGCCAGGGAATGCGATCGAAGGCAATTAGGCGCAGCGCCTGCCCCGGCACATCGACGCCGTCACGCACGGCGTCAGTTCCGAGCAGGCAGGAATGATGTTCAGCGCGGAAGACGCTGATCAGGTCGGAGACATCCAACGGATCGACATGTTGGGCGTAAAGCGACAGCCCCCGTTCGCCCAGCGGCCGGTTGATCTGCTCATAGACGGTGCGCAGGCGCCGGATGGCGGTGAACAGGCCGAGCGCTCCCCCTTTGGCGGCGATAAACAGCGCCTGCATGGCAGCCCCAACAGCGCGCGCGTCGTCGCGCGACACATCGGTAACCACGAACAGGCGCGCCTGGGAGGCATAATCGAACGGCGATGCGACGCGGACCGTCTTCGTGCCCATCACAAGATGATTGGCACCGGTCCGTTGCCGCGCCAAACCGAAGATATCGCCGTCCGCCGCTTCACGCGTGCCGTCGCTCAACGTCGCGGAGGCAATCAGCACGCCGTGCGCCGGTTTCAGCACATATTCGGCCAGAGGCAGAGACGGATCGACATAGTGCCGGTTCAGGCAGACATCAACCACCCGTCCGCGAATGACTTCGGTCGAAAACCAGTCGATCGTCTGCGCCGCTTCCGGGCTACGCCCCGGCAAAGACGGATCCTTTGACGGGTCCTCGTCCATGGTCATTTGCTGCAACAAAGACCGCCACGCCGGCAGCAGCATACGCGCGCGCCGCTCAAGCCCGCGCAGGGCGCCTTCGATCCGAATACGGTCCGCCGGTTCCAACTCCGTCCCGCCGGTCGTTAGCCGGTCTTCCAGGGCACGTACCAGGGCCAATAGCGGCGCTTCGATAGCCGCCAGGGCCCGCGCCGCCGTCTTGGCTGCCAGTGCTACCCCCTCCAGGCAGGGATGGGCCTCGCATTCGCCGCCCTGCTCATTGTCCGGTGAAAACTTGGTGCGCACGCGCACCTCGCCCAGACGTATGTCTATCTGCTTGTAAACTTCGACCAGAAGCGCTTCGACAGGGCCCACGGGGTCGAGCCCGCCGCCATCCTGGGTTCGCACGGTAATGCGTTGGGAAAAGCCTTCCGCAGGCAGTAAGGCGGCCGCGCGCACCAGTTCCTGCATGGCCTGTTTCGACGCATCGTCGCCGGCCAGCAGATCGCCCAGACGCGCCTCCAGCCCGCGTCCCCGACGAGATCGACCTTCATTGCCGCGAATCCAACGCCGCAGTTCGAAGGCCTCCAGACCGGACAATCGCGTGGCGAAAGCCGAATCGGCGGCCTCGAAAACATGGTGACCTTCGTCGAATATAAGGCGTGACAGGGCGGGCACAGCCACCTCGTCCTGAACGTCCTCGCCATTCAATTCCGCCTGCATCTCTGCCCGCGCGATGTCACGCAGGTCATAAGCTGCCTGGGCCATCACCAGGGCATGGTTGGCGATGACCAGTGACGCGGATTTGGCCTTACGCACCGATTTTTCGATGAAGCAAACCCGATAATGCGGACAGGCAGCATAGGTGCATTCGCCGCGCCGATCGACCAGGGCCGAGGGGGTAAGGGTCTGAAAGACATGGGCCGGCGACGTCGGCGGCAAAAGGGACGGCAACCAAGTCGGAAAATCGCCGCTCAATATGTCGCCATCGCGACTATAAAGGACCCAGCGCGCCATTAGCACAGCCATTATCAATTCTGGCTGGCTGTGGGCACTATTCAATCTTTCCTGAAAATTGAGAAGACAGAGGTAATTTTCGCGCCCTTTACGTACCACCACCTGTTCTGCACGTTCCGACGGATGTTCAAACAAGGCATGCGTGTCGTTATATATCTGTTTTTGCAGCGCTTTTGTAAACGTCGAAATCCAAACCTGACCTTGCGCCTTGCGTGCCCAGGCATGGGCGGGCGCCAGGTAACCAAGGGTCTTGCCCACGCCGGTGCCCGCTTCGGCCAGCAACATGTTCGGTTGGTCCTTGACGAACTTCGGCGCAAAGATGTCGCGCGCGCGCATGGCGAACGCACGTTGCTCCGGCCGCCGCTCATCGAGGCCCGCACGCGCCAAATCGGCGTCAAGCGCCGCACCGACCTCTTCTTCGCTTAAGGACACGGTACGCGGTTGGCCTTCGGGCGCCTGATCTTCCCACTCTTCCAGTAATGACCAAACGTCAAGGGCTGGCGGGGCGATATAGTCGGGCGGAATCTCAGTGGCGTCCAGCACAGCCTGAAGCATGGGCGCCCACGCCCAGCCCTGCTTTTCCATGAGCCTCACACCGGATTGCGCCACAAGTCGGACTCCGAGCGGCGACGACTTCAATAGTTCACATAAATGGGTAATGACATCGAACAGAGCGCGCGCCTGCGCCTCCGGCGTCTGCGGCTCGGCATAACCGCAGGCCAAGGCCAGACCGGCGACCGACGGCGCACAAAATTGCGCGGGACGGACGAAGGCGAACAGTTCCAGCACGTCGAAATGACGCGCTTCCCGATGATTGCGGTTACCGAACAAGCGTGTCCGCAAAAGCGCGGCATTGGCGACGATCAGGGATTGCCGTCCCCACAGTTCACGCAGTTCTGTCGGCGAAATATCGCTATTTTCGTCACCCGCAATGCAGGCGCGAACCGGCGAATAGCCCAGCGCCGCCTTCGGGGCGTAATCAGCCCACCAGACGGGCGCTTCGGAAACTGTCAGGGTTACGTCGTCACTCACGCGGGAATCTTAACGCGTGGCCGCTGCGTGGCACAAGTCACATTGGAACAAAATGCGAATTATCTGCCTTCCGACCCCGCCGGAGCGGCCAGCAAGGGAGCTCCATCCGTGATCGGAGTGAAATTGGCAACGGCAATATCCGCACGCGTCCGCTCGCTTTCACTGAGCTTGGCCGCCAGATCGTCGACATATTTCGGCGCATCCTTGTCACCATTATTGGCGGCAATACGCATCCACTTATAGGCCTCGCTGAGGTTCAGCGCGACACCGTCGCCGCTCTGATATAGGCTAGCTAGGTTAAACTGACTGTCCACAACGCCCCGTTTGGCGGCTTCGCGGAACCACATAGCGGCAGTCGGGCGATCCTGAACGCCGCCATCACCTTCAAAATACATGGCGCCGAGCATAAACATGGCATTGGGAACGCCACCTTCGGCCGCACGCTTGAACCAGGCACGCGCCTCGCTCAAGTCTATCGGAACGATCTTTTCGTCACCCTTGTAAATTTGACCCAGACGATATTGCGCCGGGGCGTAGCCCTGATTTGCGACCATCTTCAGGGCGTCGATCGCCTTTGGATCCTTTGCGCGCAACGCCTGATCGGCCAGATCGTAGCGCGTCTTCAGGTTGGCCAGATTGGCCGTATCGCTGGCCGGCGTGCC
This sequence comes from Asticcacaulis aquihabitans, assembly GCF_032490435.1. Lineage (NCBI taxonomy): Bacteria > Pseudomonadati > Pseudomonadota > Alphaproteobacteria > Caulobacterales > Caulobacteraceae > Asticcacaulis > Asticcacaulis aquihabitans. The sequence goes on along the minus strand of NZ_JAVGWM010000003.1, from coordinate 476,607 downwards.
GACCGTCAACGCCGAGGCGACGATGGGGGGGGGCGCCTTCTTATCGTCCGACAGCTTATTGGCGACGACCAGCCCCGTGGCACCGACCGCGACCAGACCCATGGCAATAGACGACGCCTTCAGCGTATTGCTTAACGTGCTACCTGCCTTGGCGGCGGCCTTGCTCGACGTATCAGGTTTTATGCCGCGGCTACGCGACGGGCCGGATTTCAATGTACCAAGGCTGTCGCCTTCCATGCTGGCGCGCACTGCTGCCCGGGCCGCGGCCAAGGCGTCGCGCGTCGACATGGACACCGCTTCACCAACCGGCAAATCGTCATCATCATCAAAAGGACTCTGGCTGCTGGTCGACGGAGCCGGATGGCTTTCGGCAAAACTCACCGAGCGCGGAGCTGTTTTTCGTGAGACTTCGATGTCAGCAAACGGATCGCTGTCATCCTCATCGATAACCGGCGGAACGGCGTGGACTTGTGACTTTTCGACATGCAGCGGCGCGGGCTCCGGCGACACCAGATCGGCTTCCAAATCGTCTTCTTCGAACGGATCGAAGTCGGGTTTGAAATCGCTGTTTGCGAAGCGCGTGACAGGCCCCAGGACCTCGCCGGTCAGGTCGAAGCGCTCATTCTTGGACGTCTCACCCCTATCCGGTTCAGGCGCATCAAACTGAGCGTTGTAAACGTCCTGAGCCGGCTCTTCAAACCCGTCGATCGCAGCTTCGGGGACCGGTGCGGCCTTGGGCTCCGGCGCAAAGGCCGCCGCCACGTTTTCAAACGGATTTGGCAGAACGCGTGGCTCGGGCTCCGGCGTCACGGTGCGTGCGGTACGCGGCTCGGCTTCCTTCAGAAGGCTTTCAGTCTGTACCTTGGCCAAGCGGGCATCGATCCGCGCGCGCGTGTCTTCCAAAAGCTTGGCCGTGCGGGCTTCGCTCTGGCGGATTCGCTCGGACAGGTCGCTGCGTACATGATCGCGGTTCTGTTCCAGTTGCTCACTGACAGCCCCCAACACCTGCGCCGTGCGGCGCTCCGAGTCGACCAGCTTGGTGTTCAAGCGCTCTGAGATGCGGGCGATTTCGCCGCCAAGGCGCTCAAGCGCTTGAGCGTGCTGATTTTCGCTACGACCGATACGGCCGTCGATGGAATCGCTCAGGCGTTGAACATCGCCGCCCAACCGCGACAAGCCGTCACGGCTCGTCGCTTCGACGGTAGAAACCCGGCGATTGAAGGTGTCAGCGATGCGGACCACGTCCTTGCCGAGGCGCTCAATGGCATCCGCCGACCGCTTTTCCGATTGCTCGATGCGCTCACCAACAACCTTAACCGCCAGCTCGATGGTTTCCTGCTTACCCGTCTGCAAGGCGTTGAGCAGGTCCTGACGTGACTCCTCGACGCGGCGCGACAGATCTGCTGCCAGGCCGGTCAATGAGCGCATGGTCTCCGGGTCGGAGACATCGCCGCCATCTTCAACACGGTTCAGACGGCCGTCCAAAGATTTGAAGGCCTGCTCCAGGGTCTTGATGGCGCCCGTGGTCTGGGCCTCGGCAGCTTCGAGACGGTGCGCCAACTGCGCAACCACCTTATCGATCAGAATTTGCGCTGACCGATCCGGATCGCGCAACTCGACCTGGGCAAGACGGTGCGACAGGCCAACCATATCGCCGCGCACATCCTTCAACGTGTCGCGTGTACGGGCCTCACCTTCATAAAGCTGGTTCGCCAGGCGACCAAGTGCCCCCTCGACGGCACGCAGGGGCTCACTGGCCTCCGGCGATTTCAAACGGTCTTCAAGCCCGGCGACACGATCGCGCTCTTCGCGCAGATGGCCGGACAGCCCTTCCAGACGCTCAGCCTGGGCATCTATCAGACGCTCGGCCTGTTCAAGACGGCGGGCAATGGCGCCCTGATCTTCTTCGGCACGGGCGATACGTTCGAAAGACGACAATACCCCTTGGGTCTGCTCTTCGATGCGATCCTTGGTCTCGGCATGGGCGGCTTCTGAGCGCTCCAGTCGGCTGAGCACAGATTCGACGGCGTGCGACACGCCCCGGACAGCCGTAGCAGACCGCGTTTCGGAATTTTCAATGCGCGAGCCCAGGGTTTCCAGCGCACGAGCCACACGGTTCAGATCGGTTGACGCCGTTTCGTAGTCAGCCTCTTCGGCGCGATGACTGTCGTCAAAGCGCGGACGATCCTCGAAGATTGACTTGCGACGCAGGTCGCGCGACGACAGCGGCTGCGCCGCTGAAGAAAAAGGCGCGGCCGTCCTGCGGCCGTCGTTGCGATCTTCATTGCGGGCCATGCGGCCTCCGGACAGTTCGTTATAGCCGACTTCGCGATAGATCGGTGCACGACGGGCGCGCGGCGCGATTTCGGCTTCGTAGTCTTCTTCGTCGTATTGAATTTGAGGCTCGGGGCCGCGCCGCGCCGCGCGAACAGGCGCTTCAACGCGACTGCGTTCGCGGGAAATCAAGGCCGCGACATCCTCCCCCTGGAGAATCATCTGGTTCAGCCATTCCCCAAGGGTCATGCCTGAGCGACGCGCCAGATCCTTGGCGACTTCGCGCGCCTTGGCATCTATACCCTTCACACTCCAAGGTGCGTTCGCGCTCATGCGATTCCCCTAATTCCAAGTAGCAAACGTAGACAACATTATGTTGAGTGTAAACACTTTGTTAACTACCATATATGGATGACCGCTAATCTTCTGTGGAAACTTCTCCAAGGCAATTGCTCATTGCGAGAAAAGCCACAATCGGTGGTAAATACTGTCCTCGCATACGGCGCGTCTTGCCTGACGCGCGTTTAACATACATATGCGAAGTCATGGAACTCGATTTACCCGTTACGGCGATTTTGGCGACCGTTGCCGCTCTTTTTACAACCTTTTTCGGCTTCATGGGCACCCGCCCTATGAATCCCAAAAAAGGTCCACGGATGGTGCCGTGGACCTTCTTCATGCTACTGACCTTCACGGCCACTATGTTCCTGATCGTGCACGTGCTGAACCTTCTCGGCGTCCAAACCGCCCCGCCGCCGCAGTTCCCAAAGGCGTAGCGGCTCGCCCGGTCCGCAACTGTTTTGACCAGCGGCCTTACGCAGAACAATGGCCCGCAAGCGCAGACCCCGCATCAGCTTGCCAGGGATGACGCGCTAAAACACCAAGCCAGGACGGCTTTTTGCGCATGTATGCGGTTTTCCGCTTCGTCCCATATGACCGATTGCGGACCGTCGATGACATCCTCGGTCACTTCCTCACCCCGATGGGCCGGTAGGCAATGCAGGAACAGGGCGTCCGGCTTGGCCAGCCTCATCAGCTCGGCGTTGACCTGATAGGACTGAAAGGCCTCCAGGCGCTCGTCGTGATCCAGGTCGCCCATCGACACCCAGGTATCGGCCATCACCACGTCGGCGCCGCGCACAGCGTCTTCCGGGCTTTGGGTGACCACCACATTGGCGCGCGATTCCGAGGCAAAGACCATGGCCTCCTGCGATGGCTTGTAACCTGCCGGACAGGCGATGTTCAGCGTAAAGCCGAAACGCGCCGCCGCATGGATGAAGCTATTGCAGACATTGTTGCCGTCACTGACCCAGGCCAAGGTCTTGCCCTCGATGGCGCCGCGATGCTCTTCGATCGTCATGATGTCGGCAAGGATTTGGCACGGATGCGACTGGTTGGTCAGGCCGTTGATTACCGGCACTTCGGAGACCTTGGCCAGGCGCAGCACGTCATCGTGATCGTTGGCGCGGATCATGATGGCATCGACCATACGTGACAGCACCTTGGCAGTGTCCTCAATCGGCTCGCCACGCCCCAATTGCATGTCATTGGCGGTCGAAATGATGGCCTGACCGCCCAGTTGGCGGATAGCGGCATCGAACGAGAAGCGGGTGCGGGTGGAATTTTTCTGGAAAATCATGGCCAGGACGCGTTCGCGCGCCGGTGCGTCGGCGTCGGGCTTGCCCTTGGGCCAGCCCTTGCGCAGGCGCTTGCGGGCGTGCGCATCGTCGACGATGGCGCGCAGCTCTTCAGTGGTCAGATCGCAGATATCGAGAAAATGGCGGGTCATATGTGACTCCCTCGGATTTTGAAAATGCCCCCCGCATCCGCCCTGTGCAGACGGTATGTCTCACGGCAAATGAGGGGGCTTTTTAGTGGGCTTAGGCCGTTTCCCTGGCCTTTGCGCGGGCGGCGGCGAAGGTTTTTTCCAGTCGCGCCAAGGCCTCGCGGGCATCCGCCTCAGTGAGGTTGAGCGGCGGCAACATGCGCACGCAATTGTCGGATCCACCCGCGATCAGCAGGTTATTGTCGCGCGCCAACCCCATGATTTCACGATTGTTCGGCTTGAGTTTGATGCCCACCAGAAGCCCCTTGCCCCGCACGTCCTCGATCATGTCCGGCCAGGCTGCCTTGAGGCCTTCCAGTTGCTGCTTGAGATAGCCCGCCTGCTTGCGAACGTTCTCGAGCAACTCCGGCTTGGCAATTTCATCGAATGCTGCCAGGCCGACAGCCATGGCCAGGGGATTTCCGCCGAAGGTCGAGCCGTGCGAACCGACGACCATACCGGACGCCGCATCGCGCGTGGCCAGGCAGGCGCCGATCGGGAAACCGCCGCCAAGCGCCTTGGCGATCGTCATTACATCCGGTGTAACACCGGAATGCTCATAGGCCCACATCCGTCCGGTCCGGCCCATGCCGCACTGGATTTCATCGAAAATGAGCAGCAGACCGTTGTCGTCGCAAAGCTGGCGCAGGTAGGTCAGTTCAGCGTCGGTCAGCGCACGAGCGCCGCCTTCACCCTGAACGGGCTCGACAATGATGGCGGCAGCGGTCGGCGCCTCGGCGGCAGCCTTGATGGCAGCATGGTCATCCAGCGACAGATGGACGAAGCCCGGCAGGCGCGGACCGAATCCGGCCAGATAGGTTTCATTGCCCGCAGCGGTCACGGCGGCATAGGTGCGGCCGTGGAAGGCGCCTTCGAAACCGATGACGTCAATGCGTTCCGGATGGCCCTTCGAGGTATGATATTTACGCACCAGCTTAAGCGCGCACTCTACCGCTTCCGTGCCGGAATTGGTGAAAAAGACTTGATCGGCGAAAGACGCGTCGCATAGCTTGGCCGCCAGTGTTTCCTGACCCGGAATGGTGAAGATGTTTGAGACGTGCCACAGCTTCTTCGCCTGCTCGGTCATGGCGTCGATCAGGACCTGCGGCGCATGCCCCAGGCCGTTGACGGCAATGCCTTGCACGAAATCGAGATATTCGCGGCCCGATCGGTCATAAAGTCGGGTTCCTTCGCCGCGTTCCACCTCGATAGGCGCCCGCGCGTACACACCGAACAAATGATCTTCAGATTGAGCCATGGTCATAACATCCCAAAAGAGAAAATCCCCGCCGCGGCTACGGAAGGGACAAACAAATCTAAGCTTTTGGGGCTTAGGCGCGCCTTTTGTAGAAAAATCGCCCGGTTGTCAATGATATTCACAGGCTATATTCAAGCGCTGCCCTTTGTGTCATAAAGGTTTCATACGAAAGAAAGTGCCATGACCACACCTTCGATCAGCCTGCTTGCCGGCGGCGGCTTTCGCGTCCGCCAGGACGATCTGGAAGGGGTTGGCGCCACGCTTCCTGATGCGTTGGCGGCGCTATCGGCCGCGATTACCGCCCGCTACGATATGGAAAAGGGTGATGAAACCGCGGCAGCCGAAGACGCTCGCCGCCAGGCCGACATTCTAGCCAATGACCGCTTCATTCGCGGCGGCCAGCTCCAGCACAGCGTGCTGACCGCTATGGCGATTGGCCTGATTTAGCCCCTAAGATTTTGGTCTACTTAGGATTTTGGGGTCGGATCGAGACGCGTCACCTCATAGCCACGCGCCCGCAACTGTGTCACCAGACCATCCGGACCAACCAGATGCGCCACGCCGACCGTGGCAAATACCCGATGCTTGCCCTTTAGTATCGCCTCAATGCGCGGCATCCACAGACTGTTACGTTTGACCAGGAGGGTTTTATAGATCTCCGGGGTTTCCGTGGCCAAGCGATCGACGGACTCGGTCAGGGCCTTTTGATCGCCCGCGCGCCAGTGTCCCGCAAGCACGTGTATGTCATCAGGCACCACACCTGTGCCGAAATGCGCCGCCAGCGCCTGCTTGAGCGCCTGTGTGCCTTCCGCCTGGGTTGGCGCCTCTCGATCGGACAGATAGCTGTAATGAACCGAATTGGATTCAAAGCCGTCAATCTTCATCTTCAGCGACTTCGCCCGGCGGAACAGGTTGTAGTCGACGCCCCGGTCGACACTGAAACCGCCAGCGACCATATCCATTTGCGATATAAATCCCGCCATGGCGGACGGCTTTACCCGCACAAGGTCGTCAAGCGTGTAGTTGTACCGATTGACGATGGTTTCAAGCTGATGTTTTTCAAGATCGCTCAGGCCATCGAGCAAGACCGGCCGGTTGGCATAGGCCGTCGCCTTGAAGCCCTTGAACGTGGGCTTATACTCCAGATCGGGCAATTCGAACCAGGCTTCGTCGGAGGTATCGAACGCCTGAAACAGGCGCGGGTCCATCCAGTTCAAATTCTGTCGTAGCATGTGGATGCTGCCAAACAGATAGAGAGTGGCATCACCATTCTTGACGACCCACAGCAGTGGCGATCCGGTCGGGCCTGCCTGAGCTTCGGCGGCATTGCGTTCAGCCGGTGTCAGAGGACGCGCGATGTGAGTTGCCGATGTCGCCCGATGCCAGTGACTGATGCCGACAACCCCGGCAGCCGCCGCAACCAATGCCACGGCGCCGATAAGGACCGGCCATCGCCACGCTGGCGGTGACGGCTTTGCCGACACGGCCGTTTTCAGCGACTGGCGAAGCGCATTGACCTGCATTGTAGTCCCCCGGGGAGTAATCCGAGCCACGAAAGCCCCAGATTGTATATCCTACCAACCTTACTAACGGGTTACATGGCAGGCCTGACAGTTGCCACCGAATCCAGCCGCGTCAAACGATGGCCCCGTTTACGCAATTGCTTCACCACGCCGTCAGGGCCGATCAAATGTGACGCCCCGACCGTGACAAAGCTGACCCCTCCGGCGGAAATCGCCGCCTCCATACGCGGCACCAACAGCGTATTGCGGTGAACCAAGGCCGCATATCTATCCGGATTGGACTGCGCCCCAAGCATAAGCCGCTCGGTCATGGCCTTCTCGTCACCTGTCCTCCAGGCGGCGGCCGGCAAGGACACGCCACCGACCCCGCTGCCCAGCGCCTCGGTCTTTATCGTCAGGTGACGGGCGCGATGGAAGAGCACGCTTTCCGGGCCAGGCATGGCTTTTTCACCAGGACGGCTTTGGGGATAGTTCGCGGCTTCAAAAAATACCCGATTGGCGCTGTCGAAAGCGGTGAACAGGCGCCGGTCCATCCAGCCGGTCATTCCCGCGCTGCTCACCGCGCCGGTATCGGGCGCACCAAACAGGTACACGGTCGAATCTGCCTCTTTCAAAACCCACAGGAGCGGCGACCCGGTCGGGCCAGCCTGCGATTCCGTCACGTCGGGATCGGTTTCCGCCGTGAACGCCTTGATCGTGACGTCGGGATTTTGCGACCTGTGCAGCCAGATGCCAGCGGGCACGATGACGGCAACTATGGCAACGGCGGCGACAATGGCCAGCCCGCTGTCGAGCATCCAGCTTAGCTGGCCGGTTTTGGGTGACTGAGGTGACTTACTTAAATTGGCACTCTGCATGACTGACTCCCGGTTGAAACATACCGGGATCACTCGCCTGCAAGTGTCGGGCCGATTTTTAACCTTTTATTAAGGATCAAATCGATACAGGTGTCTCAATACCGGACACGCTCCACCTTTATACCGTGGGCCTTGAGCATCTTGATCACGCTGTCCGGTCCGATCAAGTGACCGGCCCCCACGGCGATGAACGTCGTGCCCTTACCCGCCAGGATAGTCTCGATCTGGGGTTCCCAGGCCGCATTGCGCTGAACGATCAGTCGTTGGTAGACATTGGCGTCTTCACTCTTGATCTTGTCCACAAGGAAGGTTTCCAGGTCAGTCTCGTCGCCGCGTGTCCAGGCGTCGAACAGGTTGCGGATGTCGGTATCGACCGTGGCGCTGTCCTTCAACAGGGTGCGCAATCCCTTCAATTCTTCTTCGTCACTGGTCGGCACCAGCAGTTCCATCTGTTGCTGCAAGGTTTCGAAGCCGCGAACGCCCTTGTTCGCCTGGCGCGCCTTGGCCATCAGGGTGACGTCAACGCCTTCCTTAGGCGAATAGCCGAGTTGATTGATCTGCTGGAGGGTAACGACCAAACCGACCGCCCACTTGCGCAGGTTCTTGAATGCGGCGGTGCTGCCGCCCATCGGCTTCAGCAGAGCGTCAAGCTGTGTGATTTCCTGCGGGGTCAGACCGCTGGTCAGGCTGCCGGACGGATCTATCATATATTTCTGGGCGATGGCGGCCGCAGCGGCCTGATCGTCGAGATTGGGCACTTCAAACCAGACATCCTGGGCGCTGTCGAAGGCTGTCTGGACCTGCGGGTTGAACCAGTTAGTGCCGGGCTTCATGACGTGGATGCTGCCGAACAAGTAAATGGTGGAATCGGCATCCTTTATCACCCACAAGGCGGGTTTCGCGTCGGTGGGCGGCGACGCAGCCAAGGTCACGGTCTCTGTCGTTGTGGCGTGAGCCATCGGCGCCAGGAATGCACCGAGCAGAGCGGTCGCTGACAACACACCGGTCTTGAGGATATTGAGCATGAATACTCCTTTGACAGCTATGGCATAAAAATATCTTCGATCCGCAGGCCAAGCCATCCGGCCCTGGACCAGTCGCGTTCAGCACGCGGATTTTTGACGCGATTTATCATGACGGGCTGCGATGCCTCCATCGCCCGATGATCCACGCATACATGCCGCGCCATATAGAAAGGGGGAATCAGTAGGAAGCCCAGACCAGACAAGCTTTCGGTGCCCGTGTCCAGCGAGAACAGTGTTTCGGCGCCGTCGATCAAGGCCGGCACGGCCAGTCCGAACAGAGTCGCCAGGTCGCCTCTGCCTCGCAAACCACCCCTTTTGGCGGACAAATCCCTTCAATCCCTTCCTGGCACAGGGTTTGTGGCGCAAAGCTTGCAGGACGTGGCATGGTGGGGTTGTTTTTGTGTCGAAGGTAACAATGCGTCTGACGTGTGAAGTGGTTAAGGCGAGCGCGCTAAGCGATCTCGATTTAGGCCTGTGGCAGGCCATGTGTCAGGCAACGGACCTTTTCAAGTCTCCGCTTCTGTCGCCGGAATGGACGCAGGCCGTCGCCAGTGTGCGCGACGACGTCTACGTCGCGATTTTTCGTCGTATGGGTAAGGTTATTGGGTTTCTGCCCCATCATCGCCGGCCGCATCGGTTTGCCCGTCCCGCCGGCGCGCCCTTCGCCGATTACAGCGCCCTGATCACCTTTCCCAATCCAGGTATCGACGGCCGTCAGGCACTCAAGCTGGCCCGCATAGACCGCTTTCAGGCCATCGGCCTTGTCGATCCTCACAACGTCTTCGGCGAAACCGGCGGCGAAGCGGACACGGCCTACGGCATCGACCTGAGCTTTGATGAGACCACCAACAATGTCACGCGTAAGCACCGCAAGAACATAAATCGCCATCGCCGCAATATGATCGAAATGCACGGCGACGTAGGCTTCATCCTGACGGACCGCGACCGCGGCCATTATGACCAGATGATGCGCCTGAAACGGGAACAGATCCTGCGGAACGGCCTGCACGATTTCCTCGCCCCACCTTGGGCCACGGCACTGTTCGAACGTTTGTATGACGCCCCCGAAACCGGCCTGCACGGGTCCCTGCTGACCATGACCATCGGCGGCACCCCGGTCATGTTCCACTATGGCCTGCGGCTGCGTGACCGCATGCATCCATGGGTATCCAGCTACGATCCGTCGTTCGGCGTCTTCTCTCCCGGCTCAATCTTCCTGACCGATTGCCAGGCTGTACTCAAGGAAAACGGCGTCAGTTATTACGATCTCTCGACCGGTCAGAGCCACTACAAGGATTCCTTCAGCAATACCGCCTATGATGTTCGCCACACGCGCATCTACGGCGCGTCTTCCTCCGCGCGGTTCGGCGCCGGGTTGGCAAATGTTGCCACCCGCGTCCAGGGCGCCATGGGCGGACGCGTGGCCGATGCCGTAACCCGTCTGAACCGGCGCTTCGACCAGATCGCCTGTCTTGAACTCGATTTTGTCAGCCGCGCCAAGGGTGTGGCCTACGCCTTTGCCGCCGCACCGCGCCGGCTGAGGACGTCGCAAGGAGCCGATTGATGCCGGATACCGGCGCTTTCCCGTTGAAACCGCCAATGGCCGCCGACCGCGCGGCCAGCGTGTGCGTCATCATTCCGACATTCCGCCGGCCGGAGGGTCTGGCCACGGCCATGCGCTCCATCTGTGTTCAAACCGGAGTCAGCCACCTCATCGTGTGCGACAACAGCCCGGAAGCCTCCGCAAGGCCACAGGTCGCCGCCTTCGACGCTCCCTTTCCGGTGACCTTCCTGCATGAGCCGGCGACCGGCGTCGCCAATGCGCGCAACACCGCGGTGGCCGCCTGCGACTGCGCCTTCATCGCCTTTCTCGACGACGACGAGGAAGCGCCCGAAGGCTGGCTAGCGGAAATGGTCGCCACCCAGCGCCGCTTCGACGCCGATGTCGTGTTCGGGCCGGTGACGGCGCGGGTGCCGGATGCCGGTTCGCCGCACGCCGCCTATTTCACCCATTTCTTTTCACGATTTGGCCCGGAACAGTCAGGCCTGCTGCCTTACTACTATGGCTGCGGCAACGCCTTGCTGCGCACCGCTGCCCTGCCCTCAAAAACGCCATTCAGCGTTCTTCAAAACGAAATGGGCGGCGAGGATGACATCCTGTTCACCGCCATGAAGGCGGACGGCAAGGTCATGGCCTGGGCAGCCGAAGCACCGGTTTTCGAAGACGTGCCGCCGCATCGCGCCGGCTTCAGCTACACGCTGAGACGTGGCTTTGCCTACGGTCAGGGGCCAAGCCATTCCACCGGTACCAACGGACGGTTTATCGCCTGCGCGGGCTGGATGGCGCAGGGCGTGATTCAGGCCGCCCTGTTCGGGATGGCCAGCCTGTTTGCCTTCGCCATTCGCCACCCCCGCCGCGCCTTCATCCTCGACAAGGCGGCGCGCGGGCTGGGCAAGACCCTGTGGTTTCCGCCGTTCAAGATGAAATTCTACGGCGCCAGCCTACTAAAAAAACGCCAGATTGCCGCAAAGCCGTCTGAAAACGACAAAGGTTTAGATCATGACCCTCATCAACTGGACGCCTGAGACGCAGCGCGCCTTCACCCGCGAGCCTCTGGTATTCACCCAGACCGTCGCCGACAATGAACTGTTCAGCGAAGAGGCCCTTATCGCCCTGATCGACCGGTATCCGCGCGACAGTGTAGAAGTCTTTACCATGGGCTATGAACCGACCATTTTCGGCGAATGGTATCTGGGTCGCAAGACGGCCAGCGATGGAACCGAGCTGGATGGCCGCGCCCTGATGGACGCCGTGAAGGCCGGGCGCCTGTGGCTCAACCTGCGCCGCGTCAACCACGCCGATCCCGCCGTCGGCGCCCTGTGTGATGCCATTTTCAAGGAAGTGGCGGAAAAAACCGGCACGCATAATCTGAAAACCGACCTCGGCCTTCTGATCTCCTCACCCAATGCCCACGTCGTCTATCACCTCGACATGCCCATGGTCATGTTGTGGCAGATCCGCGGCGTGAAGACCGTCTACCTCTACCCTGCCGACGCCGGATTCTTCACCGATCGCCAGATCGAAGGCATCGCCCTGCGCGAAAGCGACGAAAACCTGCCCTATGAGGCCGCCTTCGACCGCCAGGCGATGATTCACGATCTGAAGCCCGGCGAAATGCTGACCTGGCCTCAAAACGCGCCGCACCGTATCGTCAATGGCAACATGGTCAATGTGTCACTGTCGATCGAGTTCATGACGCCCCGCGCCCTGTGGCGCGCCAACGTCATCTACGCCAACGGGCTGTTGCGCCGCTTGTTTGGCCTCAACCCCAGCCTGGCGTCGTCTCCGAAACTCCTGGAACCGTTCAAGGTCGTATTCGCCCGCCTGTACAAGATGGCAACCGGCGGGTTCAAGGGCCACAAAAGCCCGCTTAAACCCGCCTTCTCGCTCGATCCTGCCCGTCCGGGCACCATCATCTATGATGACGGCGTGAAGCCGTTCACGCGGCAGCCTGCGAAAAAGGCCACAAAAAAGGCGGCTTGATCGGCCAATTGACCCTGGGGCGGCCTGTGCTAGGGTCTGCAGGGTTGGAGGCATGTCTATGGTGAGCGCGGGAGTTTTGCTTACGGTCTGGCTGGCCGGCGCCCCTATGGCGCCGCCCGTCGACGACTGTCGCGCTACCGGTTACGCGCCCAGCGATGCCATAGTCACCAGTGATATCGAAATGCGCAACAAGGTCCGGTTCGGCATGACCCGCGTCGAGGTCGATACCATCCTGCGCGAAGACATCGGGGCCGCCCATGTCGCCTCGAACGATCCCAACGACCTGACGACCGAGCTCTACGTTGTCAACGACCGCACATCACGCGGGCTCTTCATCATGATCTATTCGACCGGCGTGTTCCGTTTCACCTACGGCGCGCACGACCGGCTGGTGGCCATGTGCAGCCAGTTCTTCAATACTGGGCCGTAGCTGCGCGAATTTGTTCTTGATTTGTTCCATTCCGCAACTATAGTGGCGGGATGTCCGTCCTTTATGACACGACCAGTCCGGAAGCCCTGCCTGCCTTGCCGCGCAAGGGACGTGGCTCCGTATCCAACCGGCCATCATCGCGGTTCGATGCGGCTGACCGGTACGATATTGATGACGGTTGGAGCGATCATGATCGCGAAGAGTGGGCGCGAGAGCGCCGGCCGACAATCCTTGGCATCGATACCGCCCGCCACGTCATTACGCGCAACACGTCGCCCGATATCGGCTTCGACCGCTCTATAAACCCGTACAAGGGGTGCGAACACGGCTGCATCTACTGCTTCGCAAGGCCCACCCATGCCTATCTCGACCTGTCGCCGGGCATGGATTTCGAAACGCGGATCTTCCGCAAGCCCGATGCTGCCGCCCGTCTGCGCGAAGAATTGTCCGCGCGCAATTACAAGCCCGCGCCCCTGATGCTTGGCATCAATACCGATGCATATCAGCCGACGGAAAAGTCAGAACGTCTGACGCGTAGCTTGCTCGAGGTCATGTACGAATTCCGCCATCCGGTGAACATCGTCACCAAGTCGGCGCTCATCCTGCGCGATCTCGATATACTGGCGCCTATGGCCAGGGAAAACCTGTTCAAGGCCTGCCTGTCCATCACCACGCTCGATCGCGATCTTGCCCGCGTCATGGAACCCCGCGCGGCCACGCCGTCGAAACGGCTCGACACGATACGAGGCCTGCACGAAGCCGGCATACCGGTCAGTGTGCTGGCGGCACCCGTCATTCCCGGCCTGGCCTGTCATGAATTGGAAGCCATATTGAAAGCGTCCGCCGAAGCCGGCGCCTATCGCGCCGGCTTTACACTTGTCCGCCTCCCGCATGAAGTGAAAGACCTGTTCGAAGAATGGCTGCGCACCCACGTCCCTGACCGCGCCGACAAGGTGCTGAACCTGATCCGTCAAACACGTGGAGGCAAGTTGTACACCGCCGAGTTCGGAAAACGTATGACGGGCACCGGCGTCTATGCCGATATGATCCACAAGCGGTTTAGCCTGGCGGTCAAACGGTACGGTCTGGATAAACCCAGCCGTCCGATGGATTTCTCACGCTTTCGCGGTGGCGATCCTCAAATGACGCTTTTCTGATATTGTTTTGTTATTATCGACATGGACGGTTGCCTATACAGAATTTTGCCTTAAGGCATTGCCTCGAACAACCCAGGAGATTCAGACGTGTCGAGCGCCCTTCCCTCTCCGGCGCCAGATATGGCCCAGCGTCTTTTGCCCTGGCTAGTCGCCGTCGCCTTCTTCATGGAGGCGCTGGACACCACCATTCTTAACACCGGTGTGCCCGTCATAGCCAAGTCGCTGGATGTCACGCCGCTCAGTATGAAGGCCGTGTTATCGAGCTATACGCTCAGCCTCGCCGTCTTCATTCCGATCAGTGGCTGGATGGCGGATCGTTTCGGTACCCGTCGCGTTTTCGCCGCCGCCATCGGCCTGTTTACCCTTGGGTCGCTACTGTGCGGCCTGTCGACCAACATCCATGTCCTGGTGGCCTGCCGTGTGTTGCAGGGCATGGGCGGTGCAATGATGACGCCGGTCGGGCGGCTGGTGATGGTACAAACCTTTTCCCGCGCCGATCTGGTACGCGCCATGAGCTTCGTAGCCGTCCCTGCCTTGATTGCACCAATGCTGGGGCCGCTCATCGGTGGCCTGATCGTCGACTACCTGCACTGGCGCGTCATCTTCTTCGTCAATATACCGGTAGGCATCTTGGGCGCAGCACTCGTGTGGCTGAACATGCCTGACTATCGGGGCACTACGCCCCGCCCCCTGGACGTACTGGGGCTTATTCTGTTCAGTTCCGGTGTCGCTCTGCTCTCCTATGTTCTGGAGGTCTTCGGGGAACACCGTTTGGGCCTGGGCGGCATATTCGGCCTGCTCGCCATTTCGTTCTTACTTTTGTTCGGCTATGGCATGCATGCGACAAAAACGGCCTTTCCGCTGTTAAACATGACCTTATTCCGCATACGGACGTTTGCCACCAGTGTCAGCGGCAGCTTCATTACCCGGCTGGGTATCGGCGGTGCGCCGTTTCTTCTGCCGATGCTGTATCAAGTCGGCCTGGGCCTGACACCGGTACAATCGGGCCTGTTGATCATGCCGCAAGCCATCGCCTCTATGAGCACCAAATTCCTGCTACCGCGCGTGCTGCAACGCTTCGGCTATCGCAATGTTCTGGTTTTTAATACCCTGGCGCTCGGACTTATGCTGATGATGTTCGGAACCATCGGGCGCGGCACACCGATATGGGTAATTGTCGCGCAGGCGATGGTATACGGCGGGCTGACGTCGCTGCAATTTACCAGCATGAACACCCTGGTTTATGCGGACGTCCCGCGCGATCAGTCGAGCGGCGCCAGCACCATTGCCAGCACATTACAGCAATTGTCGGTATCGTTCGGGGTGGCCGCGGCGGGCCTGACGACGATATTTTTCCTGCCAACCGAAGCCACCGCAAACCCGAGCCTGATGCTCGATGGCCTGCATAAGGCGTTTTTTGTCCTGGGCGGCTTCACCCTCGTTTCGACCCTGGTCTTCAGCCGCCTGAAACGCGAGGATGGCGGGGAAGAAGCCGGTGAAAAAGACCTGCATCTGGATGAAGCCAAGGGATAGCCGGCCACCGGCGATATCCGCCTACCAGGGCTTGAAATGCTTGCTGAGCTTGAGACCTTGCTTCTGGTAGTTGGAGCCTAACTGACCGTACAGCTTGTCCGGCTTGGCCGTAAGGGGTTGATAAACCAGACGGGCGACGGTCTGGCCATCTTCGAGCAGGAAAGGCGTCTCGTGGCAGCGCACTTCCAGCACCCCTTTCGACCCCTGGCCGTTCGCCTCTTCCGTACCGAAACCGGGATCGAAGAAACCGGCATAGTGAACGCGGAATTCGCCGACGCCGGGATCGATCGGCAACATCTCGGCCGCCTCCATCACCGGAATTTCCACATTGGTCTTCGAGGCCAGGATATAGAATTCGCCCGGATCGAGCAGCAGTTCGCCGCCGGCCTGATACAGCGGTTCCCAGAATTTCTTCGGATCATGGCCCGCGATGTGATCCAGGTCGATAATGCCGGCATGGCGCCGCGCACGGAACCCGACCAAATCGCCGGTCAGATCCACGCCGCAGTCACTGGTACGCAAGACCTGCGATTGACCGCGTTTCAAACGGAGTTGATTGAGGCGCGTCCCCGAGCGGGCCAGGACCGAAAAGGTCTGGGGCGCGATTTCGAGATAGAGGGGGCCACTGTAACCATCGGCAACATCATCGAATTGCGAGCCGAAATCCGATAGCAGGCGCACGAAGACATCGACGCGTCCGGTCGAGGATTTCGGATTGGCGCGCGCGCTGATGCCCTGGGGCAGGTTCAGGCTTTCCTTGAGTTCCGCGATGTAGACGCAGCCGGATTCGAAGACCGCGCCGCGCGTCAGATCCATCTCATGCATCTGAACGTCGCGCAGCCGATCCGCTACCTTACGGCCGCGCGGCAGGAAGGAGGCCCGCACCCGCCAGGCGCGATCACCGAGGCGCAGATCGATACTGGCCGGCTGTATCTGATCGGCGTCAAAGGCATCCGCGCTCATGACCGCACAGGAGTCGGCCAATGCCGACAGGCTTTGCATAGGCAAAATGCCCTGGGGTTCGGCGTCATCCAGGGGAACAGGCTTGAGCATTGCGGCGTAAATCTCTTTTCTTACAGGGAATGACCATTTAAGAGAGCTTCCACGACTCAGCAAGTCATTATCACCGGCCATGTTCTATCAACACACCAGTCACGACATAACCATCCGCGTCGAAGTCGATTACGTGCCGCCCGAAGACCACGGTGCGGAAACGGGTGCACCTCGCTATGTTTGGGCCTATCACATCACCCTGATGAACGGCGGCGACGAAACCGTGCAGCTCAAGACGCGCCACTGGACGATAATGGATGCGCGGGGACATGTCGAATACGTAAACGGCCCGGGCGTGGTGGGCGAAACCCCCATTCTGAAGCCACACCAGACCTACACCTATTCGTCCGGTTGCCCGCTGCCCACCCCATCCGGGTCGATGAGCGGCTATTACATGTTCGAAGACGAACACGGACGTCCGTTGAAGGTAATCATTCCCACCTTCTCGCTCGACCTGCCCAACACCCGACGCACGCTGAACTGACAGCGCCCGAGATGCCAAACTCCGAGACGCCAAACTCCGAGACACCAGACAGCTATACTAAGCAAAAAACCCCGCAGCCAAAGCTGCGGGGTTTTTGATGATCAGTTGCAAATCGCTTTACAGGTAACGGCGCAGAGACCGTGATAAATCGGTGCCGCCATCGCGCTTCTTGGCCTTTTGCGACGGCTGATAGGCGACGCGGGCGTGTTCGACGCAGTACGGCGTGCCGTCATCGGACCGGCGGCCACAGAAGGAGAAGCTGTCGGACGACGGATCACCGATCGGCCACTTGCACATCTTGGCGCCCAGAGTCAGCACGGTCGCGGTGCCCGGCTCTTCGACATAGGGAACGATCGGCTGGCTGATAACGGGACGCGTGGCAACGGGTTCGGTACGGCGCAAATTCGACGGCACGGCGGGGCGGTCCGACGCATGGACGGCCGGACTGGCTGCCGCAGGACGTGGCGGACGGGCCGGTTTGTACAGAGGGCGGGTCGGCTGCGACGGCGCCGCGCGGCCGGACAGGCCGAGGCGATGCACCTTGCCGATAACGGCATTGCGCGTGACGCCACCCAACTGTTTGGCGATCTGGCTGGCGGAATGGCCTTCCTGCCAAAGCTTCTTCAGGGTTTCAACGCGTTCGTCGGTCCAGCTCATACTCTCACTCTCCCATGCTATTCCATCTTACTTGCGGTTCGAAAGCATTCGAAACACAAGATATAGATTTGCCCAAAGGGACCTGATCCCCAGCCATCAACAGATGGTAAACGAAATGTTAAAAACCGCAATATATGGTGTGGAGCGAATTTAAGACTGTCCACACATATCTAGATGTTGTGTTTTTATAATCCACATATGTGGATAACCGCAGCCGGTGTCGCCGCGAATTCATTTCATTTTCGAGGAACAATCGCCGTCACTGCCTTTTGCAGCAACGGTTGCGGCGGAGCGCCTTGCGAACGCCCCGGCGGATACCGGCGCACTTAACGGTAAGCCGGAATCAAAACGGCGGCCCTGTGCAGGGGCCGCCGCCGATATCACTTAGATGGGGAATCTTTCAGCAATTACAAGCTGTTCATGTCGATCGTGAAACGATACTTGACGTCCGACTTCAGCATCCGCTCATAGGCGGCATTGATGTCCTTGATATCAATGACCTCGACATCCGAGGTAATGCCATGCTCGGCGCAGAAATCGAGCATTTCCTGTGTTTCAGCGATACCCCCGATACCCGACCCCGCCAGGCGACGGCGCGCCATCAGCAGTGGGAAGGCATGGACCGACATCGGCTTTTCCGGTGCGCCAACCAGGCAGAGGGTGCCATCGCGCTTCAGCAGCTCCAGATAAGCATTCATATCATGCTCAGCCGAAACGCAATCGAGAATGAAGTCGAAGGATTGTGCGTGCGCCGCCATTTCATCGGCGTTTTTCGAAATCACCACTTCATTAGCGCCAAGACGTTTCGCATCCTCGACCTTCGACGCGGAGGTGGTGAACAATACCACGTGCGCACCGAGGGCATGGGCGAATTTGACACCCATGTGGCCCAGGCCACCCAGACCGACGATGCCGACCTTCTGGCCCGGTCCGACCTTCCAGTGGCGCAACGGCGACCACGTCGTGATACCGGCGCACAGCAGCGGCGCGGTTGCCGCCAGATCCAGCTTATCGGAAATACGCAGGACGAAGCCTTCGTATACCACGATACTTTTTGAATAGCCGCCGTGGGTCGTGCCGCCCAGATGCTTGTCCGGAGAGCCGTATGTCTGGATGTTGCCGACTTCACAATACTGCTCCAGTCCCTCCTGACAATTGGAACAGGTGCGGCAGGAATCGACCATGCAGCCGACGCCGACGAGATCGCCCTCTTTGAACTTGGTTACGGCCGCTCCCACCTTAGACACGCGGCCGACAATTTCATGGCCCGGCACGACGGGGTAGCTGCTGAATCCCCATTCGTTGCGTGCCATGTGCAGATCGGAATGGCAAACACCGCAATAGAGAATATCGATCTGTACGTCTTCGGGCGTCACATCCCGGCGGTCAATGGTAAGAGACGCCAACGGCTTGTCGTGGGCGGGCGCTGCGTAGGCTTCGCATCGAAACATGGAGATATCCTGTAAAGGGGGGAGTTCACTCTTACAGGTGGACCTTGGCGGCCGCTTTACAAGGCCGCGCCTGCGACTTGCGCACAGGTTTCACGTCTGAACGTGTCGCCTTTAGGCAGATGCCTTTTTCGTCGCATCTGACTCGCATATATGTGCTGTCTGCGCGTGGCACATGCCCTGCATGCTGATCAGCATCAGTCGGAGCCGGTTTTCAGGCAGACGCGTCAAGGTATCGAACAGCCTGGGGTGCAAAGCGTTGAGGGCACGGGCGTCCGCCATCCACCGCGGTACATATTCCCCACCACGCGTTTCCCTCGATCGTTTACCGCCAGTGGGCAGCAGGCTTTCGGGTGTACAATCAAGCCCCCGGCAGATATCGAGCAGTTCAGCCACAAGCAGCGGCTCGACGCCGGATTCATAAGACTGGAGCCGTGTCAGACCGATGTTCGTCATTTCCGACAATTCCATCTGGGATAGCCGCAAGGCTTCCCGACGGGCGCGAATATTACGACCTACTGCAAAATTGACGCCAGACAGCGCCGCCCCTGCGGACATCGGTGCCCCTCCAAATCTGTCGAAGATGGCAAACACACCAACAACCCAAACCGTGTGTCCGCCCCCCTCTCAATCAAAGCGAGAAACATTAACAAACGTATAAAACTAGGTGCAAGCGATACAAAAATCGGTGGACGATGTACCTGTATGCGACCACAGGCCTTGGCTCGCGGAGCGTATTCCGCTCGCCAGAAACGCATCGGCGCTGTTGACGGCGCGGCACAGGTCGTGGCATTAGCCAGGTCTGCCTCGGACTCTGGACAGGCGGGTGTAGCTCAATGGTAGAGCAGCAGCTTCCCAAGCTGAATACGAGGGTTCGATTCCCTTCACCCGCTCCAGATCAAAATAGCGGGCCTGTTCAAAAGGCGACAGCATGAGTCACCCCTCCTTCAAATCTGGCAACAGGGCTCTCATCACCGGCGGCGCTTCCGGCATCGGCCTGGCTGCCGCCAAGCGGTTCGCAGCCATGGGCCTGACCGTTCACCTCGTCGATCTGGGCCAGGACCGCCTAAAAGCCGCCAGCGAAGCCATAGCCTTCGATGTCCGAACGCCGCATGGTGTGGTGGCCATCGAAGCCGATATCAGCGACCGCGACACCCTTTTCGATCTGGCGCGTGATTTCCAGGACATCGACATTCTGATGAACAATGCCGCTATCGGTCCGGACAGTTCGGTGCTGAACGGCGACAACTGGCAACGCACGCTCGACACCAATCTGGGCGGCGTCATCCATGGCACCCAGGCTTTTGCCCCCGCCATGGTCGCCCGCGGAAAGCCCGGCCTGATCATCAATACCGGCTCCAAGCAGGGCATTACCACGCCCCCCGGCAATCCGGCCTACAATGTCTCGAAAGCCGGTGTGAAGGCGTTTACCGAAGCGCTCCAGCACGAATTGCGCAACGGCCCCAACGCCACCGTGACTGCGCACCTGCTCATCCCCGGCTTTGTCTGGACGGGGCTGACGAAAGGCGACCGCGCAGACAAGCCGGCTGGTGCATGGACGCCCGAGGAGACTGTCGATTTCATGCTGGACGGCATCGGGCGCGGCGACTTCTATATCCTGTGTCCCGACCATGATGTGATACGCGCTCTCGATGAAAAACGTATAGCGTGGGCGGCCGGCGATATCATTCACAATCGCCCGCCCCTGTCGCGATGGCATCCCGACTATGCCGACGCTTTCAAGGCCTTTCTCGACACCTGATATGGTCCGTGTCAACATCGCCTCCATTATCGAGATGAAGTGGCCCCGACATGCCCAGTATGAGTGATGCCATCGTCCATCCCCTGGCGCCGTTTCTGCAACCGGTGCGGCAGCTGATCCGTGGCACATTGCGCCGCCTGCCCGCGCCGTTGGCGGAGTTCATCCTGTTCGGCCTGAAGATGGCCTGGTCATGCCTGTTCGGCGCGGGGATGCTGGGGCTCATGATCCTGACCCATTGGGTCTGGCCCGCCAATGCGCCGGTTTATCGCTACGATTTTCTGCTGTTCGCCGCCCTTGTCATCCAGGGTTTATTGCTATGGACGCGGCTTGAGACCGTCGATGAAGTCAAGGTCATCTTTCTCTACCACGTGACCGGCACGGTGATGGAAATCTTCAAGACCCACATGGGGTCCTGGACCTACCCCGAAGGTTCGGTCTTTCATATCATGGGCGTGCCCCTGTTCACCGGCTTCATGTACGGCAGTGTCGGGTCGTTTATCGCGCGATCGATCCGTGTGTTCGACATGCGGTTTTCGCATTATCCGAAAGCGTCGCAGACCTATCTCCTGGCCGTTGCCATCTATATCAACTTTTTCAGTCACCATTTTATCTGGGATTTCCGCTATGCGATCTTCGCAGTGACGGCGGTGATGTTCTGGCGGTCATGGATCTATTTCCGCGTCGACACAGCCATCCGGCGCATGCCGTTTCTACTGGCCGGTACGCTTACGGCGTTCTTCCTGTGGTTGGCGGAAAATATAGGCACCCTCACCCACACATGGAGCTATCCGGGCGCCGCCTGGCATATGGTTTCGATCCAAAAGATGGGCGCTTGGGGCCTGCTGCTGATTATCAGCTTCGTCACCGTCACACTCATTTTCAAGCCGAAAGCCCCGGAAGATACCCCCAGAAGTGTAAGAACGAACGATCTAACGGCGTTCGACCAGTTGCGCTAACGCATCGAGATAACGGGCGAAGGCTGTGCGGCCGGCGGACGTAATGTGCGCCCGCGTCAGCGGCTTTCGCCCCTGAAAACTTTTGACGATTTCAACATATCCCGCCTCCTCGAGCTTGCGCAGATGGACAGACAGATTACCCTGCGTGGCTTCCAGCACATTTTTGAGCTCGTTGAAATCGGCGGCCTCGGCATCCATCAAATAGGCCATGATCCCCAGGCGCAGGCGCCCGTGGATGGCATCGTCCAGCCGATTGATGTCAAAGCCTGCCATGTCTCTACTTTTTGGCCAGCTTCATCATGGTCAAACCCGACCCGGACATGAGAACGATCAGGGCGATGCCGATAGCCAGTACATAATGCGGACTTTTTGCCAGGACACCTAGCACCAGCGTGGTGATGAACCAGCCAGCAGACACACCGGCCAGCCATATCTTCTTGCGGATCATGTAGGCCGTATACCAGACGGCACCCTGTATGGCGCAGATCACCACGGGATAGAGGGCCCAGATCAGGAAACTCTTTTCGTTCAGCGCCCAATAGCCAAAGACAACAACGATAAAGCAATTGGCGAGGCCGGCGCTGCCGAAGGCGGCATTCAAGGCGCGTGTCGCGACCCCTTTCGGTCCCTGCTTGCGATCGCGCCACATGACCCATCCGACCAGAGCCAACAAGGCCACTGTTGGCAAAATGGCGGCCGACAGATGTCCGAACGTGTTCAACCGGATCAGCTTGACCAGATCGGCCCACTGGACCAGACATTGCAGCCCGTAGAAGAGGCCCGCCCCCAGAAACACGATACCGCCGGACATTTCTGCCCGGCTGCCTTCGCTGACGAGACTGCGCATAAAGGCGAGATCAGCCTCAAACGTGTCTTTCTTCTCGCTCACGCCGTCACCTCCTGCGCTCGTGTTTTCGATTTGCGGCGGCGGCCGTTGAGAATCGCCCCGACGAAACTGTACCGTACCATAGTTTGATAGGTCGCCAGACCGATCATCACCGTCACAAGCAAGACGCCCGCGAATTTCAGCTCAGCCGGCGCCGGCAGATCCCTGACGGCCAGTTGCAGCCCCATCACCACGGGAATATGGATGATATAGACCCAATAGGAGGCGTCCGACAGATAGCGCAATACCGGATTTTCCCGCTTCAGGAAGGCATGCGCCGCGCCGATCAGGCCCAGCGCCCATGACCATCCCGTCAGCAGGTAAAGCGCCAGATAAAGCGGGTGCGCACTGCCCTTGACCGGCACAATGACAGGGACCGATCCGACCACGGTAAGACAGATGACGGTGCCGAGAACGGCGGTAGGCAGATAGGCCCACCAGCGGGCAGCCAGATGACCGAGCAGATCGGCGTTGCGATGCAGGAACCAGCCGAAACCGAACGCCGTCAGATATCCCGCCAAGGCCGGGCTATTGATAATCAGACCTGTGTCGGCGGTCGGTATGCCGAACCAGGGCAACCAGGACGGCGAGACATAAAGGGCAGCAAAGGCCGGCACGATCAACACGGCGCCGATGAGGTCGCTTCTAACCAATGGACGCAGAACGGCATTGAATATACGTTCCACCGGCCCGCCTGCGCGCGTGATATCCCCTAACAGCTTTGCAACGACCGCAATCGCGTAGAACCACAACAACGCATAGAGAAACCACAGATGCGTCAGCGGCACCGTACTGGCCGTCAGGCTGGGCGGTGGGGGTGGCGGTGCCCCCGCTGACCCGGCCGCTGGCGCATAGGCCATCACCATCACGGTCACGATCGCCGCGAAAACCAATGGCCAGAACAGGATAAAGGGTATGCCGACCCGGATCAGGCGATTTTTGATGAAACCGCCCAGGCCACGCTTGTCCATAAGCATGTGAGCGAAGAATCCGGCCATGACAAAAAAGGTCGTCATGCGGAACATGTGGATGACATAGAACAGAATACCAAGACCGGGTTCGGAACTGGCATCCTTGATAACCCAGACCTGCGGTTCGAGAAAGGACATGCTGGCGTGCAGGGCGACGCCCAGCAGCAGGGCCAGTCCGCGAACCGCGTCGAGATCGTGAAAACGGGGTGAAGTATATTCAGCAGCCATGACCGCCTCCTGAGGTGAAGGGGCGCCGCCCCAATACCAAAAACAAATATATCAACAAGTTTGTTTTGTAAACCAGTTTGAAACACGACCGCCTTGCATGAGCCGGATAAGCCCGCGATACTCGCTGATAAACAAGGGGATTGAGATGTACGGCGATACGAGAACAGGACCCTGGGCTGTCCTGCTGTTCCTCACAGGCACCGATTTCCTCCTGTCCCTTCTCACCCTGACAGTCTCCATCAATGCCGGTTGGCCCGCATTTCACGATAGTCCGCCAGGTTTCGACGAATTATCTGGCATGGCAATGGCCGTCTGGAGTGCCCAAACACTGGTCCGCCTGGTCATGCTGGGGCTGATGTCGGCCTGGACGGCCCGCCTCTCGGCCAATGCCCGGCGGGTTGGCAAATTTCCGGTGTCCGCGCCATGGGACTGGATCGGCTGGTTCTTACCGGTTGCGGGGTACTGGCTGCCGGTGCGTCCCATCCTTGCCGTCAATCCACTGAAGAACCACCCCCTGATCCTGGCTTGGTGGTGTACGCGTCTGCTGACCTGCCCGAGCGGGTCTATTGTCCTCTCACTAACTGTCATGAGTTCGACGCAAAGAGGCGGCAATACGGGCGGCGTCTCGATGGATTGGATAGGATGGCTGTCCCTGGTCGGCTTGGTGTCAAGCGCGCTGGCCGTGCCTATGTTGATTGCAACACAACAAAATCAGCCAAAACGAGGGAAGGTGAGCGTAGCGAGGGTATTTTGATGACTTTGCGCTTTCGACTTTTATGGGTTGCCCTATTGGGTCTTCTGGCGACAGCTTTCGCGGCATGGCTGTGCGCCGCCGGATATCTGTACATCAATCAGCGTCAGATCTTGTATGCCAACAAGGCCGATATCGACGCGCCCGACATTCGCGGCCTCCCCATAGAAGACGTCCGCATCCGAACGCCGGACGGCGAGACCTTGCAAGCCTGGTACGAAGCGCCCAAGCCCGGCCAGCCGGTTATCCTGTTCCTGCACGGGCAAGGGGCCAGCCTGCATAACGGCAAATGGCGTTATGTCAGGATGCACAAACAGGGCGTCGGCTATCTGGCGCTGGCCTATCGCGGGTTCTCTCAATCGACCGGCACGCCGAGCGAAGACGGGCTCGAAATCGACAGCCTCGCGGCCTATGACTGGTTGAAGGCAAAGGGGTTCAAGGACAGCGACATCGTGATCCACGGCCATTCCCTGGGCACCGGGCCGGCAACCTACCTGGCGACGCAACGCCCTGCCCGCGCCCTGATCCTCGAAGCCCCCTTCACCGCCGCCAGCGATGTCGGTGCGGAACGCTACCCCTATATCCCCGTCGCGTTTCTCATGAAGGACAAATTCCTCAACCGCGAACGGATCGGCCACGTCCACATGCCCGTCCTGATCGCGCATGGTGACAGGGACAGCGTCGTGCCATTCAGCGATGGCGAACATCTGTTTGCGCTCGCTCGTAGTCCAAAAGTGTTCGTCCGGATGCGGGGATCGGAACACAATACCCTGACCCACGACGGCGTATACCCGTATTATTGGAGGTTCTTGGGATTGCCGGAGACAGACGTCGATCCGGCAATCCACTTAAGCAAATAGCTCGATCAGCGTGTCAGGGCGACAGCGCGGTTGACATCTATGGCGCTGGCCAACGATTTGAGCGTGGCCATGTCGACATTGTCGCCGTCGACCTCGACCGAAATACGGCCGCCTTCCGTCACCATGGTGTAGGAACCATGTTTCGAGCCGCCATCCCATTCCTCGGTCACCAGATTACCGTTCTCATGGCTGACCTTTTCGTAGCCGGTGGCGCTGCTCGATGAGGAGTTGACATTAATCGCCGCCGCCATGGCGCCTAAGCCGGAAATGCTGCCCAAATCGCTGACCTTTACCCGAACCGTGCCGCCGTTGACGGCATAGGTGCCTTCGGCGGTCGAAACCGCCACACCGCCAACGCCGCCAGAGCTGGTGTTATCGTTGGTCCGGGCAGCGCCCATGTAGTTGGCGGGAATCAGGCTCAGCAAAGCGCCCGCGTCCGCCAGCTTGACAGTGGTTTGTCCGTTCTGGGTGGCGGAGGCCTGGGCGACCATCTGATCGGCGGCGGCTTGAGCCTTGCCGAGATCGATGGTGCCGCCCGGCACGGTCACGACGCCCGAAACGTGGCTGTTGGCGGCCAGGGGATTGACACCGCCCGTCGCCAAAAGTGCCGTGGCGGAAACGGCACCGACGATCGCCTTGATCACGATGGCCAGGACGATGTAAACAACAGCGGTGACGATCATGTAGACAATCGTCTTGTCCGGCGGGTTCTTCATCAACTTCGGCAGGCCGAGATAGAAGAGATAGATGCCGTAGAGTCCGCCGAGGATGGCCAGCAGGCCGAGCGTGGGAATGATGAGGAAAATCGCCGCGACCCACCCGGCGGTCAGGCTGTAGGTCGCCAGCTTCAACGCCTGTATGAAGTTCTTCTGCGCATTGAAACTCGGCGCCAATCCGTCGATGACAAGCGCCACGACATAAACCAGGGCCAGACTTAGGACATAGGTGACGATGGCGTTGAGCAGGGCCGAAATCGGTGAGGCGTGGAACGATACGAAGCCCGGTATGCCAAGGCCGAACACCACAGACCCTATGGCGCTGGCGATGGGACCGATCGCGGCCAGCGGAATGATGTAGCTGGTATAAAGCTGCCGGACAGTTGGATTTTCACCCTCGATAACGTCCCAGGTCGGCAACGGTTTCAGCAGGATCGCCTGGACACGTTCGATCAAGTTGTTAGGGTTTTTCGGATTGGCAAAAGGATTGGGATCGGGGGCCTGAACGGTGGGGGGAATATCATCAGCCATGTGTGTCGCCCTTTGAAATGAAAGAAATACGCGGCACTGAACGGGACGAACACATATGGTTTCGTGCCCAAGGCCAGACGATGGCCAAAAAAAGACCCCCGGTCAATCAACCGGAGGCCCTTTCAACTCAACGTTTTCGTGAAGCTATTCTTTGAAATCGACGTGGCGGTTGTCCTTGACGGTCAACAAGCCGATGACGGCGGTCACCGCCGCGATGCCGATGGGATACCATAGGCCGTCATAAATCCCGCCGGTCGCGGCCACGATGGTGAAGGTGATAAAGGGCAGCAGCCCGCCAAACCAGCCATTGCCGAAATGGTAGGGCAAGGACATGGCGCTGTAGCGGATACGCGCCGGGAACATCTCGACCAAGGCCGCGGCCATCGGCGCATAGACCATGGTGACCAGGATGACGAGCAAGGTTAGTATGCCGATGCTTTTCGGATAGTCGATGGCGGCATTATCTGCCTTGGCTGGATATCCCGCCGTCTTCAGGGCACCACCGACGGCCTTTGCGAAGTCGGCCTGGGCGGCTTTCAGCGCGTCACCGCTCAGGCTCTTGCCTTCGAAGGATGGAATAACCGTCTGGCCAATTCGCACACTGGCCACCGTACCGATCGGCGCGGCTTCATTGCTGTAGCTGATACCGCCCTTGGCCAGATAGGACTTGGCGATGTCGCAGGATTGCAGGAACTTGGCCTTGCCCACCGGATCGAACTGCACGGCGCACGCCGCCTGATCCGCGACCACCACCACCGGAGACGCCTTTTGAGCGTGTTCCAGCGCCGGGCTGACCGCGCCGGTCAGCATCTGGAACAAGGGGAAATAACCGATTGCGGCCAGGACCAGCCCTGCCAGGATAATCGGCTTGCGGCCGATACGGTCGGACAACCAGCCGAAGATGATGAAGAAGGGCGTACCGATCAACAGGGCCGCGCCGATCAACCAATAGGAGGTCGCCAGTTCGACGTGGAGCATTTTCTGCAGGAAGAACAGGGCATAGAACTGGCCGGTGTACCAGACGACACCCTGACCCGCTACCAGGCCGAACAGAGCGATCAAGACGATCTTGAGGTTGCTCCATTTCAGGAAGGCTTCGCTGAGCGGCGATTTCGACGTGCGCCCCTCGTCCTTCATGGCCTGGAAGACGGGGCTTTCATTGAGCTTCATGCGGATCCAGATCGATACCAGCAGAAGCACGATCGAGAACAGGAAGGGCAGACGCCACCCCCAGGCCTTGAACGCCTCCTCGGACATGTAATGTTGCGTTACGCCAATGGAGACGAGCGCCAGCAAAAGACCCAGGGTCGCCGTGGTCTGAATCCACGCCGTCATCTGGCCGCGCTTGTTGTCCGGCGAATGCTCGGCGACATAGGTCGCAGCGCCGCCGTATTCACCGCCCATGGCCAGGCCCTGAACCAGGCGCAGGCCGATCAGGATGATGGGTGCGGCTATGCCGATCTGAGCATAGGTCGGCAGGACACCGACCAGGAAGGTGGACAGCCCCATGATGATCATGGTGACCAGGAAGGTATGCTTGCGGCCGACCTTGTCGCCCATGCCGCCGAAAACCATGGCGCCGAACGGGCGGACGATGAAGCCGGCGGCCAAAGCCAGCAACGCGAAGATGAAAGAGGTGGTCGGGTTAATCCCTTTCACTTCAAAAAAGTGCGTGCCCATAATGGCCGCCAGAGTGCCGAAAATATAAAAATCGAACCATTCGAAGATGGTGCCGAGCGATGACGCCCCGATCACCAGCCACATGGATTGCTTTTGCTCACCCGCCTGCGCGTTAGCCATTGATGTCTCTTCCCATATTCGGCGCGAATTTTATCTTCGTCACCGTCCCGCCTTTGAGCGGTTGCTCTCATTATTGCAAAGTCATGGCACAGGGTTGCCGTTGCGACAATAAAAAACCCTCGTCACGCGTGACGAGGGTTTTTTATCTATCTGTGTGGTCGGCCCGTCCGGCGTTATTGCGCCGTTTTGAAGGCCTCGGCGACTTCACCGGTCTTGGCATCGAGCAAGACGTTGCATGTCCGCATGCTTTCCAGCATCCGGTCGAACGACAGTTCACCACGTCCGGCGGCCTTGACCTTTGCGCGCATCATCTGCTCGACCTCATCGGCCTTGGCGGCCGAACAATAATGGCCCGGCAGAGCCGCGATACGGCCGGCGGAGAAAATGCCCGCGCCGGCGGAGAAGCTTTCATAGTTGGCCTTCAGCCAGTCATAGGTCATGTCCCGTGTCGCCGTGGCGCTCATCAAACCGCCGATCAGGACCAGCTTGTCCGCGTTGCGCAGGCGCGCGTCACTCAAAGTCCCAAACACCCAGGTCGCCGTATCCGGTTTGGCGCCGGCAGTGACCGCACGCAGGGCGGCGGATCGATCGCCTTCGTCCTTAGCGGTCAGGGCACGCTCCAGCAGGCTCTTGGCCGCAGGCAGGCCACCTTCATCGACATAGACTGTGTAGGCAAGGCCGCGATAACCTTGGTCCAGTGCCGTCAGGTCGCCGCCCATATAGGCCGTCGCAGCGTCACTCAGTTGCTTGCGCACCGTCGCATCGCGGGCGTCGTCAGCCATCAGATCGACCAGGCTATGCCGCAGCTTGGACCGGTCAGGCGCATCCGCACTATAGACACCCGCCTTCGGATCGAAGCCCAGGGCGGTCAGGCGCGGACCGTAAATGCTGCCCATAACGCGGCGATAGTCGGTTTCGGCCGAAGCCGGCACGATACCGCGTTCGTGAAGATAAGCCAGATTCTCGCCGCCAACCACGGCCACATTCGAATCCGGGTTTGTGCTGAGCAGACGCGCAGCCTTGATCAGCTCGGCCGCCGGCAGCTTGCCCGCGTAGAACTGGCCCCACAGGCTGTCAACCGTGGCGACCCCTTCAGGGCCAGACAACTTATCACCCGTGGCGAGCAACAGATCCCAGTCCTCAACGGCCAGGTTGAAGCGATAATAGCCGGTGCCTCCGGCATTGGGCATGAAGGCGCCGGCCTGATCCTGGCCCAGATTGCCGTGGGGTTCCTTCAGCAGCGCACAGCCGACGTCTTCACCGCGGCGGATACACAGCGGAATCGTCCAGGTCTGCGGCGTCAGGGTCGTGCCAAGACGGGCATAGCGTTCCTGGCTAGCGACCAGCCAACCGCCTTGACGGGTAAAGCTGACAACCGGGAAGCCCTGCTGGTCGACGAAGCTCTTCATGGACGCCAGGACGCCCGGATTTTGCGCGGCGTCGGCCAAGGCGCCGAAGAAATCTTCCGACGTAGCGTTGCCATAGGGATGGCGTGACATGTGCAGACGGACACCGGCCTTGAAACGCTCATCGCCGAGATAGCCGGCAATCATCGAAACGACCTGTCCACCCTTGCCATAGGTGATCTTATCGAACGCAGAATCGATTTCGCCACTCGTCGCGATGGGTTGATGGATGGGGCGGCCGACCTTTAGCGCATCGTCGGTCATGGCTTCGAAGCCTTCCTTGACCGCACCGACGCCGATGTTCAGTTCCGGCCGCCATTCGTTGCCGATGCGGAAGCCCATCCAGTTGGCGAAGCTTTCGTTGAGCCAGATGTCATCCCACCAAGCCGGCGTCACATAGTCGCCGAACCACTGATGCGACAACTCATGCGCCACGACCATGCCGAACGCCTGCTTCTGGGTCGTCGGGGCACCGTCTGCCAAGAGCAGGATATTGTCGCCATAGATATCGATCCCGGCATTTTCCATGGCCCCCGGCATGATCGGCGACGCGACCTGATCGAGCTTGGGATAAGGGAAGGCCTGACCAAAATAGTTTTCCAGGTGCTCGACGATGGCCGGGGTTTCATCCAGCGCATATTTCAGCTTGGCGGCATTCGGCTTGGTGGCAACGATACGGATCGGCAGAGGGTGGTTGCGATACTTGTTGGGCGGCACCACACCTTCGGCGGTGACGAACGGGCCCACGACAAAGGCCATCAGGTAGGTCGGCAGTTTTTCCGTGCTGTAGTACAGGTGCTGAAGGAGCTTGTCGGCCTTGACCACGCCGTCCTGCGGCGCGTTGGTCAGGGCGACCAGATCGGGATCGGTCGTAATCGACACGCGGAACGGCGTCTTGAAACCCGGCTCATCGAACGATGGGAAGGCGGCGCGGGCATCGATGGATTCGAACTGCGACCAGACATACCATTGGCCATCGACCTGAACGCGGTACAGACCGGCGGCATCATTGGCGAACGGTGCATCATAATCGAACACGAGGGCGATATTGCCGGCGGGAACGGCCTTGGCAAAGTCGACACGGGCGACGCCCAGGTCATCGACCTGGGTGTATTTGGCATTTATCGTCTTGCCATCGACCAGGGCGACGACCTTTGACACCTTCAGATCGCGGCCATGCAGGTACAGCGACTTGGTCTCTGCCTTGACATTGACATCGATTTCGACATGTCCGGAAAAACGCGGCTTGGACGGGATGATGGTCAGGTCCAGCTTATAGGACAGGGGGCGAGCCGCATCGGACAGCTTGCCCTTGGGCGCATTGGCGTCTGGCACAATGGCAACAGCGGCGGCAGGCGCGGCCTGGACCAGGGCGGGTGTAAGGGCAGTAGAAGCCAGAAGCAGGCCAGCGGCGAGCAGGCCGCGTTTCAGGAAAGCAGGGCGCATGATGTGTCCGGGTTGCGCGCAAGGCG
Source organism: Asticcacaulis aquihabitans (assembly GCF_032490435.1). NCBI lineage: Bacteria > Pseudomonadati > Pseudomonadota > Alphaproteobacteria > Caulobacterales > Caulobacteraceae > Asticcacaulis > Asticcacaulis aquihabitans. The sequence goes on along the minus strand of NZ_JAVGWM010000003.1, from coordinate 445,200 downwards.
GGTTAGGCGACCCGGAAGCCCTTGCGCAGATAATTAAACGAGAAACCAGTTGGCACGGTTAGCACAGCCCCGCAAGCCGGAAACATTACATTTTTGTAAGGTGAAAATCGGCCGATTTTCCGCCGCGAATTCGCTAAACCGAAGCATTTCTGTGAAAAACCGACCCCATAAAGCAAGCCTTAAACAAGTTCAGGCACGTATTTTGCCAATGCGCCACCATGGGACCACCTATTGAAAACCGTATTTAGCCGGATGGCAATCGCCGCCAGTTTCGTCTGTGCCAGTTTCGTCTATGCAGGGAGCACTCACGCCGAAGATTTTTTCACCTATGCCAGCGGCAAGTTGCTTCTGACCGGCGGCGTCAGCCAGGTCGAAGGCGCGGCGGGTGGCGGTCTGACGCCGTGGGCGGTTATCGGTAGCTACGGTAGCCGTGGCCAAACCGGCGCCAATGCCTATTACACCACTATCGGCACGCAAGACTACAAGATCACCTCCTATGGCGCGCTGATCGGCATTCATGACCGCGTCGAGCTATCCTATGCCCGTCAGGATTTCGACACCCAGCAGGTCGGTGCCGCGCTGGGCCTGGGCGCCGGCTACACCATTTCGCAGGACACCATCGGTGTGAAGGTCAAGCTGATCGGCGATGCCGTCCTGGAGCAGGACAGCTGGTTGCCGCAAATCGCCGTCGGGGCGCAATTCAAATCCAATAAGAATGGCGACCTGGTCAAGGCCCTGGGCGCACGAGATGATCAGTCTACGGACTATTATATCAGTGCGACAAAGCTGTTGTTGGCGCAAGGCATACTGCTCAACGGCACCTTACGCGCCACCAAGGCCAACCAGTTCGGTATTTTGGGGTATGGCGGGCAGGACAACGCCTACCACCTCCAGGCCGAAGGCTCGGTGGCATATCTCCTCAACCGGCATCTGGCGGTCGGGGCAGAATTTCGCACCAAGCCGGACAATCTCGGCGTTGCCAAGGAAGGCGGCGCCGTAGACATCTTCGCGGCTTACGCCCTGAACAAGCACCTGTCGCTTACCCTCGCCTATGCCGATCTCGGCAATATCGTCACGCGCCGGCAGTCGGGGCTATACGTCTCCCTGCAGGGCGGCTTTTAAAGGATGCGCGCCACCATGAAATCCGTCTCTTTAGGGGTTATGGCCGGCATGCTGCTGTTCTGTTCGGTGCCCGCTTTCGCTCAGACCTATCCGGCTTCGGCACCCAGCGCCGCCACCGCCCCCGTCATTTCGAGCGATGGCAAGCTATATGGCGACTTTGGCGGGCATGACGGTCTGGTCGCACTGATGGACGACTTTATGGTCATCCTGCTGGCCGATCCGCGCACCAAGGACTTTTTCGTCGCCGTGGATCAGACACGTGTCAAGTGGGAACTGGTGTCGCAGTTCTGCCAGATCCTGGGGGGCGGCTGCACCTATACCGGCAAGGACATGAAAACGGTGCACGCCAAGCTCGGTGTTCACCAAGCGGATTTCCTGGCCCTGGTCGAAGACCTCCAGATTGCCATGGACCGGAAACATATTCCGTTCCGGGCGCAAAACCAGCTTCTGGCCGCCCTCGCGCCGCAACACCGCGACGTTGTCACCGAGCCATAGCCGTCAGCCGAACGGCTTGGCGAGTTTGTCCAGAACCTGATGCGTCCAGGCCGGTAGCACAATATCCGTCCGCGCGGTCGCGATCGACACGGCTAGGCAGATCGCCAAAATCAGGCTGATACCGCGCCAAATGCCCACCTGGTTACGGCCCACCCATGAATGTTTGCGGAAGAAGTCCGGTTCAGCGCCATAGGTGCCGGTTTCCAGCTTAAACGCCATTTCAAATCCGTCCTGGAAACGGTCGGCCGGATTCGGCGCCAAGGACTGAAGGATCAGGCTGTCGAGCCAGGCCGGTAGGTCGCTGCGCTTGCTGGTCAACCGCTCCGGACGGTTGAAACGCGGCGTCTGGCCGGTTTCAATCTCGCCGAACGGATAGTCGCCGCCTGTGAACATACGATAAAGCGTCACGCCCACCGCGAATATATCCGATCGTTCATCGCCAGGCTTGCCGTCGAACAGTTCCGGCGCCTTGTAACTGGGCGTACCGGGCACGAAGAGCGCATCCTTGTCGATGCCGGGAATGCGCGCCACGCCCAGATCGACCAGCTTGAAACCACCATCGGCCATCAAAATGATATTTTCCGGCTTTACGTCGCGATGGATGATGCCTGCGCGATGCAGCGACCCCAGCGCCTTGGCCAGCTTGGTGCCGATGGCGACCCCTTCCTCCAGCCGCAGCTTCGGCGCGCGATTGATGCGGTGCTCCAGGGTTTCCCCGACATAGTAAGGCTGGGCGACATACAGGCAGCTCTGGCGACCGGGCGCCAGGTCCAGCACCGCGCCGATCCACATATGCTGTACCCGCGACGCCACCCAGGCTTCGCGCATGAAGGCTGAACGCGCCGATGTTTCCGACCCGATGGTGTGCGGCTTGGGAAATTTCAGCACAACGTGCGGACTGATGCCGGCGCGGAACTCCCGCTGGTCGCGCGCGCGAAACACACGACTATATATGCCGTCAGCCAGTTGCCGTTCCAGCTTGAAGCCGTCGATGGTTTCGCCGACAGAGGGCGGCTCGATCATGGGCAGCTTGGCGATGGCGAGATTAAGATCTTCGATGGTGGCGGGCGGCAGATCGATAATGTCGATCACCATAGCCGTGGCATTGTCGTCGCCGCCGTGCGCGATGGCCGTCGATACCAGCCGCTGCGCCGTTTCATCCGGAGAGGCGCGGCCATCCAGCAGGGTTTGAATCTGCGCCTGGCTGACAAACCCATGCACGCCGTCCGAACACAACATCAAACGGTCATGCGGCAGTATATCGTGCGCGCCGTAATCAATGCGTATGGCTTCTTCGGCCCCCACGGCGCGGCTGATGAAATTGCTGCCTTCCGCCCCCTCGGGCTTATGATCCTGTGTCAGCAGTTCCAATTGGCCTTCGCGCAGTCGATAGAGGCGCGTATCGCCGACATGAAAGCTGTGCAGTCGCCGTCCTTTGATGACGATGCCGGTAAAGGCGGCGCACATCCCTTTCAGCGCTTCGTTTTTCTGCCCCTCGCGGAACAGCCAGTAATTTATGCTTTCCAATGCGCGCGCCGCCGTCTTGCGCGGCGACAGCAACTCCGACTGACCAAGGTAATCGTCGATAAAGGTGCGCACGGACAATTCCGCCGCGACGCGGCCCCCTTTGCGTCCGCCCACCCCATCCGCCATCGCCGCAACTGCGCCGTGGTGACGCTGACCGTCCTCCAGGCACAGGGCGGCGAAGTCCTGATTTTCATCGCGCTTGCCGATATCCGTGGCGAAGCCAGTGGCAATATCGAGCCGGGAATTGCTTTGCAGGGTCATGCCCTATGTGTGCATGCGTGAACCCGCTTCGTCCAGAGGTCGAGCGAAGACCGAATAAAATTAGGAAATGAGCGTGTCTTTTTTACAGCCGGTCGAGCGGCAGCACATCGACCCGCGCACCGGCCTTTTGCGACGGGGCATTGGCCGGCAGTCTGATCAGCACATCGGCGCGTGCGAACACGCTAACCAGGGACGAATCCTGATCGTCAAAGGCCGTAACCTGCAACTGCCCCTGCTGTGAACAGCTGAGGTGCGCGCGCAGATAGGCTTCACGCGGTCCTGCGGCCGGCAGAGGCGTCTGGCTGATGGCGGTGATGAAGGCGGGCGCCTGCGTCATCCCCAATGAGGATTCGATCCAAGGCTTGAGAAACAATTGTGCGGTTACGAACGCAGATGCCGGATTCCCCGGCAAACCCAGCACGCGTATACCATTTGTTAGAACGCCGAAGCTGGTTGGTTTGCCCGGCCTGACGGCCACGCTTTCGAAATCGAGGCTCAGTCCGAGTTTTTGCAGGGCAGGTTTGACGAGGTCGTAATCCCCTACACTGGCCCCGCCGACCGTGACGATCAGGTCGGCATCAGCCCCTTTCAGCGCCTTCTGAATGGCCTTGGCGTCGTCGGCGCGAACACCGAGATACCGCGCCTTACCGCCCCATTGTTTAATCAGCGCGATAAGGGCGTGCGAGGCCGATTCGTATATTTGATCCGCCTTCGGCTTTTCGCCCGGAAGGACCAACTCATCGCCGGTACAGAGAACAACGATTTTCGGTCGGCGATGGACGTCGAGCCTGTCGCGGCCCGCCGCCGCCGCCAGGGACAACCACCACGGATCGAGCCGGACGCCCGCTTCGAGCAATATATCTCCGGCACGAAAATCCTGTCCGGCCCGGCGGATATGGCCCTGAAGAGGATGACGCCCCTCAGGCCCGATGTCGATCACACCATCCCGCCTGGTGACATGTTCCTGAATGATTATAGCGTCACAACCGGCAGGCATCGGCGCACCGGTAAAGATGCGGACCGCCTCCCCCACGGCGACGCCGCCAGGATAAGCCCGCCCGGCAGAACTTTCGCCCACCACATGCAGCGTCAGCGTTTTCGCCTTCGGCAGAAGCGAGTCCCGCCGGACGGCATAACCATCCATGGCGGACGCATTAAATGGCGGCTGATCCCGCGTAGCAGCGACGTCGGATGCCAAAACGCGTCCAGGGCCTTTCGCCAGGACGACCGTTTCCACGACAGGCGCCAAGGCCCGAGCCCTAACCCGGTTTATGGCGTCATCAACCGTTATGTTCTTCATGTTTCGGTCAACCGTGGCATGAGTTCGACCATATTGCAGGGGCCATGACGGCTGTCGAGCTGCCAGCGAATGACCTTGTCCCAGCCATCCTTGACCGCGCCGTTCGAGCCCGGCAGGCAAAAGATGAAAACGCCATTTATAATACCGGCAAGCGCCCGCGATTGCAGTGTGGATAGGCCGACCGTCTGATAGCTGAGCATATGGAAAAGGGTCGAAAACCCTTCGATCCGCTTATTCAGCAGGGGTTCGATGGCCTCAGGCGTCACATCGCGGCCCGTTATGCCCGTCCCGCCCGTGGTGATGATGGCGTCGATCCGGCCTGATCCCACCCACGCCATGACCTTGGCGCGAATGGCGTCGATATCATCCCGCACAAGGCCGCGATCGGCCACGATATGGCCGGCGAACTCGATCCGGCGCGCCAGCACATCACCCGACGTGTCGCTGTCTTCGTCCCGCGTATCGGAAATGGTCAGCACGGCGATGCCCACCGCTTTGAACGGCCGGTCATTGTGGATACGGCCGCCACCCAAAAATGCTGTGTCGGCCTCGCTGATGTCGGTCATGGCGGTCTCCTATCCTTTCGGTTTAGGCCGCGCCCGTCATGACCTCAAGCGAAAACACCTTCTTGGGCGAGCAGACGGGTATAGGCCCCTTCAATGGCGGCGATCACTGTGCGATTATTGGCCAGGTCTTCCGGAAAGACGGAACGCAGGGCCAGGAACAATCCTACATCAGATACTACATCCTTGCAGGTCAAACCGACAGCGATCAGGTCCGTCGCCAAGGGGTCGGTAATTGCCTCCGCCTTGACCGCCTTGAGACGGACAAAGCGCATCCACGCCGCCAGCGGCAAGGCAAGGCGCGTGATGTCATGCCCGCGCTGCAACGCCTCCGACAAGGAGCTGAGGATACGTATCGGCAGCTTCTGCGACCCGTCCCACGCGATCTGGGACAGCTTGTGCACTATGGCCGGATTGCGGAAACGTGTCAGGATATCTTCGCTATAGGCCACGAGGTCGAGACCTTTCGGCGCCTCCAGAAGCGGCACGACATCCTCGATCATCAGGGCCCGGACGGTCTGCGCCAGTTCGGCGTCGTCCATAGCCTGAGAGACGCTGTCATAACCCTTGTGCAAACCGGCATAGGCCAAGGTGGAATGCGGTCCATTGAGCAGGCGCAACTTGGCGCGTTCATAGGCCGGCACATTGTCGGTCAGAATGACGCCAACGCTTGTCCAGTCCGGACCCCCGTCATGAACGTGATCTTCGATAACCCATTGCGTAAAGGCTTCGCGCTGGATCGGCCAGGCGTCTTCCAGTCCGGTCACATCGGCAACTCGGGCGCGCAGGGCATCGTCCGTCGCCGGAGTAATCGAGTCCACCATCGTGCAGGGACACGCCAGACCGGCGTCGATCCAGTCTGCCAGACCGGCATCGAACCGCGCCGCGAAGGCCACGACCGCCGCCTTCAGGCGATGACCGTTTTTCGGTAGATTGTCACACGGAATGAGAACGAACGGCTTCAGTCCTGCCTGTTTACGGCGGCGTAGCCCTTCGGCAACATAGCCGATAAACGATTTTGGTGTTTGCGGATTCGCGAGGTCATAAATAATGTCCGCATGCTGAAAATCGAGCGCGAAATCAGGTCCGAGGCAATACCCTTTTTCCGTCACGGTCGACGTCACTATGCCAACCGACGGGCGCGTGAGGCGCTCAAACACGGCTTCGACATCTTCCGGCCCGACCAGGACTTCACGGATGGCGCCGATCACGCGATAGCTGATCTCGGCATCAAGAATGGCCAGGGTATAAAGGCCATCCTGCGGCGCCAAGGCATCGCGAACGCCAGTCGAATGGAGCGAAACCCCGCAAATCCCCCACCGTGTGTCCGTAGCGGCCAAGGCGTCGAAATAGGCCGCCTGATGGGCGCGGTGAAAAGCGCCCGGCCCGAAATGAACCACACCGATGTCGAGGGAAGTCGGATCGTAGGCAGGCTTTGCAGCGCGGGTCGCGGATACCGTGGCAAGAGACAAACGCATTAGAGGGTCACCCCATTTTTCCAGATGGCGATTTCGCGCTCATCGTTCTTTTCGTTACAGGCCGGCTGTCCGGATGCGGTTTTCAGGATCAGATCCATCAGCTTATCGGCGGTCTGACCAATGGTCAGACCTTCCAGAACTTGTCCAGCATTAAAATCGATCCAATGGGGCTTTTTCTCGGCCAGCGCGGTATTGGATGCGATCTTGAGCGTCGGTGCCGGAAAGCCCAGAGGCGTCCCCCGCCCTGTTGTGAACAGGACGATTACCGCGCCCGCCGCCGTCAAGGCCGTGGACGAGACCGCGTCATTGCCGGGCGCCTCCAGTAGCGACAGGCCGGCCTCGCGCGCCCGCTCCCCGTAGCGCAGGACCGAATTCAGGGGACTGTGCCCGCCCTTCTGCACTGCGCCGAGCGATTTTTCTTCCAGGGTCGTAATGCCCCCCGCCTTGTTACCCGGCGACGGATTCTCAAAAACCGGCTGATTGTGCGCAAGGAAGTAATTTTTGAAGTCGTTGACGACGTCAACCACCTGATGAAACACCTGCTCGTCCTTGGCACGCGCCATCAATTGGCGTTCGGCACCGAAGATTTCCGGAATTTCGGTCATGATGGCCATGCCGCCAGCGAAGGCAACGCGGTCGGCGACCAACCCAACCAACGGATTGGCCGTCAGGCCCGAAAAGCCGTCTGATCCACCGCATTTGACGCCGATGGCCAGGTCCCGGACCGAGCAGGTTTCGCGTTGATCCCGTTCGATTGTGCCGACCAAGGCTTCCAAGGCTTCCAGACCGGCTTCATGTTCGTCTTCGACCATCTGGGCCGCGAAATATTTCAGCCGGTCAGCCGACCGGTCGATCTCCTGGATCAAGGCGGACAACTGGTTGTTTTCACAGCCCAAACCGACGATCAGAACGCCGCCCGCATTGGGATGCATGGCCAGGCCGGCCAGCAGTTTTCGGGTGTGATCGAGATCGTCACCCAGTTGCGAACACCCGAGCGGATGGGTCAGAGCATAAACGCCGTCGACCCGACCTTTAAAGCGGTCAGAGGCGATGCGCGCCAGGCGTTCGGACGTCTTGGCGACGCAGCCGACGGTGCAAAGAATCCAAATTTCGTTACGGATGCCGACCCCGCCCCAACTGCGCCGATAGCCCTGAAACGTCGCCTCTGTCAGGGCGGGCACGGTTGCCGGGGCATCCGGCTGGTAGCTGTAATCTTCGACACCGCTAAGCGCCGTGACCAGGTTATGGGCATGAACATGTTCGCCGGCGGCGATGTCGCGTGACGCCTTGCCGATGGCGAAGCCAAGTTTCAGAACGGTCTCACCGGCTGCCATATCCCTGACGGCGATCTTGTGCCCCTTGGGGACATCGTCTCGCAAGGTGACCGCATAGCCATCACCGGCGATCTCCGCTCCGGTTGGCAGGTCGTTCAGCGCGACCGCAACGGAATCACGCGGGCTAACGCGCAACCATTGCAACGGCGCGGCTTCATTCAAACCCGTACCTCCGGCCTGATCGTCTGGCATAAAAACTCTTCCATCAAAAAGAACGTGCATGCACGCCCGACTTACATTATGATACCGGTGTCACGGAGCACGCAAATATACATCAGGAGACTGACGTTTGACGCTCATGACAAAAATAAACGACACAGGCCTGTCAAAGGCCTGTTCAGCGGACAAAAAGCCGTTTACCCGCGCTCATTTACCCGTACATTGACAATAGTCAACGCCATTTCGAAATTCATCATACAACATAATCAAAAAAACGCATCATGGCAAAACTTTCCTTCCCCGCCCAAACCTCGCGCGAGCCCGCCGCGAAGGACGCCGTCGAAGATTTCCTGAAACGCCGCAAAAAGGCGACCATCAACGATGTGGCGCATCTGGCGCAGGTTTCCAAAAAGACTGTATCGCGCGTCATCAACAATTCGCCCAGTGTGCGCGAGGAAACGCGTGACGCCGTAAACGACATTATCGCCCGTGTCGGCTTCCGTCCGGACCCGCAGGCGCGCGGCCTGGCGTTCCGACGGTCATTCCTGCTTGGGCTCGTCTACGACAATCCCAATGCGCAATACATCGTCAATATGCAGATGGGGGCGCTCGATGGCCTGCGTGGCTCGGGTACGGAACTGGTCGTTCACCCGTGCGACTGGCGCAGCGCGAACTTCCTGGAAGACATCCGCAACTTCGTCGAATCGCAACGTCTGGCCGGAGTCATCATCCTGCCGCCCATCGCCGAAGATCGCGACCTGCTGGCGCTGATGGACCAACTGGACATACCCTATATCCGCATCACCGCGCGGTCGGGCGAAGACGCCTCCCCGCCCATCCATGCGCAACAAATCGTGTCGCGCGACCGTGAAGGCTGCCGTCAGGCCGGCGCCCATGTCGGCGAACTGGGCCACACGCGCATCGGTTACGTCAGCGGCAATCTGGCCTACCCATCGGCCCATGAACGCCGCGCCGGCTTCGACGCTGGCCTGGCTGAGCACGGCGTGAAAATCGCGCCGGATCTTGAAGTTCCCGGCGACTATAGCTTCGAGTCCGGCTATGCCGGCGCCCGTACCCTGCTCAGCCACGCCAATCCGCCGACAGCCCTGATCTGTGCCAACGACGAAATGGCCGCCGCTGCCTATCGCGCCGCCTTTGAAAAGGGGCTGCGCATCCCGGAAGACCTGACCATCATCGGTTTCGACGATGCGCCCATCGCCACGCGCATCTATCCGCCGCTGACCACGGTTCGCCTCCCTACCCGGGACATGGCGCGCATTGCCGCGGAGACCCTGATCCAGACCGAGGGCACCGTGAAGCCCACCGTGATAATCGACGCCGCCCTGGTCGTGCGCGGGTCATCCGGACCGGCGTCGCGCTGATATTTGGTCAGATCATCATACGAATAATGGTTGTCAAACCCGGCACCAGCGTCTACCTGTACGCCGCATAAACACGCCACCAAGGTTGCCAGATGCCCAAGCCCCTTTCGCTTCATGCCGATCGTCTGTTCTCGTCCGATCCCGCCCACCGCGCCATTGCGCGCGAGTTATATGCCAGCGTAAAGAGCCTGCCGATCCTGTCGCCGCACGGCCATACCGATCCGTCATGGTTCGCCGACAATCAGCCGTTCGAAAACGCCACGGCGCTGTTCCTGAGCCCCGACCACTACATCTACCGCATGCTGTACAGCCAGGGCATCGACATGGATGCCGTCGGCGTCGGTTCCAAGGCCGGCCCGTCCGCCGCCGATCCCCGCAAGGCATGGCACATCTTCGCGGCCAACCAGCATTTGTTCCGGGGCACGCCCACCTATATGTGGATGTCCTATGTCTTCGCTGAAATCATGGGCTTCGACGTTGCGCTCGATGAAACGACGGCCGATCTGTATTTCGATCGCATCGGCGAACTGCTGGCCACGGCCGACTATCGGCCGCGCGCCCTGTTTGAGCGTTTCAATATCGAACTGCTGGCCACGACCGAAGGGCCAACCGATACTCTGGAACATCACCAGAAAATCAAGGACTCCGGCTGGAAGGGCCGCGTCGTTACCGCCTATCGTCCGGACCCGGTCATTGATCCCGAGCACGAGGATTTCCACGACAAGCTCAAGCTATTCGCCGACCTGACGGGCGAGGATGTCCATAGCTGGAAGGGCTATCTGGCCGCACATCGCAAGCGTCGCGACGTGTTCAAAACCTACGGCGCCACGTCGACCGACCACGGCCACCCCACCGCTCAGACAGCCAATCTGTCGCATTCGGATACTAAGGACCTGTTCCACCGCATCCTTAAAAAGCATGTGTCGCCAGAGGACGCCGAACTGTTCCGTGCCCAGATGCTGACCGAAATGGCGCGCATGTCGCTCGACGACGGCCTGACCATGCAAATTCACCCGGGCTCATTCCGTAACCACAACAAGCAGGTCTTCGACGCCTATGGCCGCGACAAGGGCTGCGACATCCCTCTGCCGACCAACTATGTCCACGCGCTCAAGCCTTTGCTCGATGTCTTCGGCAACGAGAAGGCCCTGACCGTCATCCTGTTCACCCTGGACGAAACCAACTATTCACGCGAACTGGCGCCGCTGGCCGGTCACTACCCGATCCTTAAGCTCGGCCCCTCCTGGTGGTTCCACGATAGTCCCGAAGGGATGACGCGTTTCCGCGAGCAGGTCACCGAAACGGCCGGTTTCTACAATACGGTCGGCTTCAATGATGACACGCGCGCCTTCCTGTCCATCCCGGCGCGCCACGATGTCGCCCGCCGCATCGACGCCAACTTCCTGGCACGCCTGGTGACCGAACATCGTCTGCCGATAGAAGACGCAGGCGAGGTCATTCAGGACCTGACCTACAATCTGCCCAAGGCGGCCTACAAGCTCTAATTCAAGCGGGTCAGCTTATCCGGGTTACGCTGGAACCAGACGGCGCGAATCTGTCCATCTTGGATTTCGACGCTCATCACGTCGGTGTAACCATCGGCATGCGTCGTCAGCAACGACATCGCGCCGTTGACGCGGTCGTATCGCAGGCGCGCCGTCGTATGATTGCGGAATTTCTGATAAATCCCCGCCATGAAGGCGCCGACGCGACGCGGTCCTTCGAGGATGTTTATAGCAGCCGATATCTTGCCACCCCCGTCTGAATACAGTTTCACGTCCTGGGCCAGCATGGCTTCGAGCGCGGCGACATCTCCGTTTTGCGACGCCGTGACAAAGGCTTCGAGGTAGCGCCGTTCATCGTCCGGCGCCACCTTGAAACGGGGACGGCTCGCCCTCACGTGGGCCCGGGCGCGCGACGCCAGTTGGCGGCAACTGTCCTCGGACCGGTCCAGCGTCGCGGCGATATCCGCGAATCCGATATCGAAGACATCGTGGAGCAGAAAGCTGGCGCGTTCCAGCGGCGTCAGGCGTTCAAGGGCGTAGAGAAGGCCCATGGAGAGGTCATCGGCGAGTTCAGTGGCCGATGGCGCGCCGGTGAAATCACTTATGTCGTGCAGGGGCTCAGGCAGCCACGGACCGACATAGTCGACACGTGTCCGATGCGCCGACTTAAGCACATCCAGGCAGATACGCGTGACGATACGAGTCAGATAGGCACGCTTGAAGGCGATCCCGGCCGGGTCGGTATCACGGATACGCAGGAACGTATCCTGCACGGCGTCTTCCGCCTCGGCCATCGTGCCCAGCATGCGGTAGGCGACGCCCAGAAGGTATCTGCGCTCACCTTCAAACCATTCAGCGTCCATGGCTACTCTTTCTCTGAAGAAGCCGGAGTCCGGCTGCGGACTCCGCTAAAGATATCACGCCGCCTTATCCGCTGCATGCAGGAAGCGCATGGAGATGGCAATCCGATTCCAGGCGTTGATCATAGCGATGCACAGGGTCAGGTCGGCCATCTCCTTGTCGCTGAACTCCGCCTTTACCTGGGCATAGGTCTCATCTTCGGCGCGATCTTCAGCAATCCGCGCCAGAGCTTCCGCCCATGTCAAAGCGGCACGTTCCTTGGCCGTGAACATGCGTGATTCCTGCCAGGCATTGAGGATGTTGAGGCGGGCATCCGTGTCGCCAGCCTTCAGCGCCTCTTCGCGATGCATGTGCAGGCAGAAGGCGCAGCCATTGATCTGCGATACGCGCAGCTTGACCAAGCTCATCAGTTTCGCATCGAGGGCGCCGTGCAGATAGGTTTCGACGGCGGTCATGCCGTTATATCCTTCGGCAGCCAGGGCTGCGACATTCAGACGATTGAAATTCATGATAGTCTCTCCTGTGTGGGTAAAAGAGAGACGAGCCGGCCTGTCGAGTTGTGACATCACCCACTACTTTTTTGTAATCAGGTACGGATGCAGGCCTTGGCTGGCATTTTGCTGTTGATCATGACACCGGTATCAAATAGGTTCCGCCCAACCAGAAAAGTAAGGTAAAGCCAGATGACGCATGCAGATATCGCCCACCGCTTTGTTACCGCCCGCAAGACCGCGGCGGCCCTGGTCGAATATCCCGGCGATATCCCTGAGGCGATGGCTGATTCGTACCGCATACAGGACGCTGCCCTCGATGCCTGGCACCAACCGCTCGTCGGTTGGAAGATCGCCCGCATCCATCCCGATTTTCAGGCCCGGCATGGCGAACGCATGGCTGGTCCCATATTTGCCAACACCTTGAAAGACTATAACGGCGAAGAACTGGTCTATCCCGTATTTACCGGCGGATTCGCGGCTGTCGAGGCCGAATTCGTACTGCGCATCGATCACGACGCCGATCCGGAAAAAACAGAATATAGCGAGGAAGAGGCCCTGCGCCTGTGCGACGCCCTGTTCGCTGGCGTCGAAGTGGCCGGTTCCCCCTTCCCCAAGATCAACGAATTAGGACCGACCGTCACCGCGTCGGATTTCGGCAATAATTTCGGCGAAATCCTCGGCCCCAAGCTGCTGGAAATCGATTCCGACACCACGCTAGATACTGTGTCGCCGGACGCGCTGAAAAATTTCAAATCGAAGACCGAAATCGACGGCCAGATTGTTGGCGAAGGTGGGTTGTTCGTCATGCCGGGTGGACCGTTTCAGGCGCTGGCCTGGCTGGCCGGGCATCTGGCGCAACGCGGCCGTCCGCTCAAACGGGGGCAACTGGTGTCCACCGGCCAAACCACGGGCGTGCACAGCATTGCAGCGGGTCAAACTTCTGTTATTACGTTCTCGGGTATCAAAGATGCGCAAATCCGCCTGCGCGTCGAACCTTTGACCGCCCGCCATACTGAAATCGCCTGATCGAGGAACACCCATGTCCAAGAGCTTTGTTTGTTTCGGCGAACTGCTGATCCGCCTGAGCGTTACCGGCGGGCATGTCCTGGAAGCGCTGGCACCGCTTCAACCGGTTGTCGGCGGCGCGGAAGCCAATGTCGCCGTGGGTCTGGCGCGGTTGGGACATGATACCCGAATGGTCAGCCGGGTGCCGGACAATGGCCTGGGCACAGCCGCAATCAACGAATTGCGCCGGTGGGGCGTCGGCACGCACGACATCACCCGCGGGCCGCAGCGCATGGGGCTCTACTTCCTGACGCCCGGCGCGATTCATCGCCCGTCAGATATCGTTTACGACCGTGCCGGCTCTGCCTTTGCGGTCGCCGACTTCAGCCAGCTCGACTGGCCCGCCCTGTTGCAAGGCGCCAATTGGCTGCATGTATCCGGCGTGACGGCGGCATTGGGGGAAAACTGCGTCACCGCCGCGCTCAACGCCATGCAGCAGGCGCGCGCGCTAGGCGTCAAGGTGTCGTTCGATTGCAATTATCGCCCAAAACTGTGGGCCGATTGGGGCGGCGACGCGCCGGCCTATATCATGCAACTTATGGCCCAGGCCGATCTTATTTTCGGCGGCTATCGCGATATCGAACTGGTTTCGGGTCTACGCTTTGCCGATGAGCGCGCCGCTGCCGATCATGCCTTCGCCAGCTTTCCGCATCTGGAGCGTCTGGTGTGCACACGCCGCGAGCAGATCAATGTCGATCACAATCGCCTGACCGGGTTGATGTATCTACGCGACCGGTCGCTGGAAACCGACACCTATAGTATTGAGCGCATCGTCGATCGCATAGGCGGCGGCGACGCGTTTGCCGCCGGTGTCATGCACGGCCTTCTGACCGGTGCGACGGATGAAAAGGCCTTGGATTACGGTATTGCCTGCGCCTGCCTAAAACATGCCCAGCCGGGTGACGCCAGCCTGGCGACCCCGGCCGACCTGGACGCCTTCCTGAGTGACGATGGCTTCGACGTAAAGCGCTAGGCCGTCACGTCAGTCTCGAGCGTCTACTTCACGATATCGTCCACGGTACCGCGCGTAACGTCGTGATAGCCAGGCCTGGCGTCGGCATAGACCGACTTCGCCATAGTAACGCCCCACCCCGGCTGTGCCATCAGGCTCTTGTAAAGCGGTACGACATACTTCCGGCGGCCTTGCGCCAGAAGGAACTCACGCACCGCCGGCAAAGCGGGTTGGTACTGATGCTTGATCGCCTGTTGCAGCCAGGCAAACAGGATTTCCGAATTGTGGGACTTGCTGAACCCATAGACCGCGTCAAGGTCCGCCATCTGGTCGGGAGACAGGTTGTCCGGCAGATGCGTCAGGAAATATTGCCACTGCGGGGAGCTATAGCCCTGGACGCTAAGAGATTTCGCCGGCGTACCTTCCATGAAGGCCAGTATTTGTGCCGATACTTCGTTGAGCGCTTGCGAGGTCGGCGCAACCGCATTGTCCGGCATGCCCTTGTCGTACAGCCACTGGCGAATCTTGAGCTGCCTTTCCAGGTCACTGTCGTTATGCAGCAGGTGCGTGCGCAGATCGACCAGGAAAGCGTCCGTGGTCATGCTTTGGAAGGCGAAGCGCTGGAAATACCCCTTCAGATAGGCATCCAGTTTCTTGCGGCCGAAATGGGCCTCCAGCATACGCAGAAAGGCCGCACCTTTTTCATAGGGCACATCGCTGAAATAATCGTCCGGATCGATATTGCGCAGGTCCGGATGCAGGCGTGTGAAATCCGATTTACCGCTGTCGTTGAGGTCCTTGAGCGTCGCTTGCAGGTCTTGCCAGCCAAGCACGCGCAGCATATCGGCGCGGTCCTTGTCGTAAACCTCTTCCATGATGCGGCTTTCGAAATAGACCGTAAAGCCCTCATTGAGCCAGAAGTCTTCCCAGGTCGCATTGGTGACCAGGTTGCCGGACCAGCTGTGCGCCAGTTCATGAGCAATCAGCGACACCAGCGACTTGTCGCCCGCCAGGATGGTTGGCGTCGCAAAGGTCAGGGTCGGGTTTTCCATGCCACCGAATGGGAAGGACGGTGGCAACACCAGAACATCGTAGCGTCCCCATCTATAAGGCCCGTACAGCTTTTCCGCCGCCTCCAACATGGCCTGCATATCGGTGAATTCGGCTTTCGCGGCCGCCAGCGTCGCCTTTTCGGCATAGACCCCTGTGCGCGAGCCTTCGGATTCGAAACCCAGATCACCGACCGCAAGGGCGATCAGGTAGGGCGCCACCGGCTCTTTCATGTCGAAGCGGTAGGCTCGCTGACCGACATGGCCCTGTACTTTTTCACCCTCGGGCGTCAGACGTTCGGCGCTCATGACCGCCATCAGGTCGCGCGGCACGACAATGCGCGCAGTATAGGTCTGGCGGATGGCTGGCGAATCCTGAGTCGGGATCCAGGTGCGGGTGTGAATTTCTTCGCCTTGGCTGAACAGGAAGGGCAATTTCTTGCCGGCGGTCTGCTCAGGCGACAGCCATTGCAGCGCTGTGCCGTCCTTGGTCGTCTTGTACTTGACGACGATCTTCTGCGCCCCTTGCGGTAATTCGATCGTCAACGGCTTGCCCATCATGGCATTGCCCTTGCCCAGCGTGAACTTCAACGGCGATCCCGAGGCATCGGTGACCGCCTCAATATCGAGCGCGCGTGTGTCGAGTATGACCTGTTTGGCATTGGCTTCGGTGATCAGGGTCAGGGTCGCCGTGCCCGCCAGGGTCTTGGTCTGGAAATCAGCCGTGAGGTCGAGATCGACATGGCTGACCCGCGCCTCCTGCGGGCGGGCATAGGAATGCGGATCGACGGTTTTGGCCACGATCGCCATCGGCGCGTTGTCTTCCGGGGTCTTGCGATCGCACGAGGTCAACAGGGTAGCCGCGCTCAATGTCATGACGACGGCAAGGCTTGCGAACAGGGCCTTCGCGGCTTTGGCTGTCATGTGGCGGATGTCCTCAGAGCATTGCGTACGGCGTATCCGCACATGTCTATTAAAGGCGAAAACTATACATCACACAACCGTGAAAATAGCACAAGAGCCGCCCGGCGCAACCGCCGGACGGCTCTCGATGAACAAATTGAATTCTCACGCGTTTTGCCCGCGTTACAAATTCAATAGGCGACGTGCATTAACCGCGATTGCGGCGCTTGAACTGCGCGCCTTCGGACTTCGGACGCGGCGCTTCGCTATAGTGGTTGCGGTCTCCGCCAAAGGCATTCTTGCCGCTGGCATTGTCCTTGCGGGCCTGCGGCTTCTTGCCACGGAAATCGGCCGGTTTTGCCGGACGATCGCCACGGAATTCCGGCTTCGGCCCACGCTCGGTGCGACGTTCCGACGAATGCGCTCCACGTTCGGCCCTCTCTTCACGGGGCCTATCTTCACGTGGCTTGAATTCGCGCGGCGCATCAGCGTTGCGGTCTTCCCATGGCTTCTTCCGGCCCTGGGGCTTGCGGTCAGCGAAATCCTTCTGGCCGCCAAAAGCCGGACGCTCGGAGAAATCCTTCTTGACGAAGGGCTTCTTCGCGCCGGCCGGAGCCGCCGGACGTTCGGCCGCCATCGGATCATAGTTGGCGGGGCGTTCAGCAAAATCACGCTTCTTGGCGCCGTACTTGCGATCGGCAAAGGACGAACCGCCCTCGCGACGGTCGGTGCGTTCCGAACGGCCCGGACGGTTGCGCTGACGCTTGTGGACGAATTCGGCATCGCCGTCGATGTGGCGCGCTTCCTTCTTGGCCGGAATACGGTCGGGTGTAGTCGGCTTTTCAGCAACGCCGGACGCCAGCATGGCTTCGTCAAGCAGCTTCAACGCTTGATCCTTACGGCGGTCGAACGACGGGATGCGCTGGCGCGTCATGCGTTCGATATCTTTCAGCATCTTGCGTTCATCGTCCGAACAGAAGCTGATCGAGATCCCGGTCTTGCCAGCACGGGCGGTACGGCCGATGCGGTGGACATAGGCTTCCGACACGTTCGGAAGCTCATAGTTGATGACGTGCGAGACGCTGTCGACATCAATGCCGCGCGCAGCGATATCGGTGGCGACCAGGGCGCGCACCTTGCCGGCCTTGAAGGCCTGGAGAGCGCGTTCGCGCTGACCTTGCGACTTGTCGCCATGGATCGCAGCGGCTTCGATACCACCGGCTTGCAAATAGGCGGCCACCTTGTCAGCCGACCGCTTGGTGCGGGTGAAGACCAGGGTACGCGACAGCTTGTCTTCGGCGTACAATTCGGTCAGAAGGGCGCGCTTGCGCACCGCCTCGATGAAGATGACGCTTTGTTCGACGCGTTCGGCCGTCGTTGCTTCCGGCGTGACTTCGACCTTTTTCGGGTCTTTCAGCAGTTCGGAAGCCAGGAGGCCGATTTCCTTCGGCATGGTGGCCGAGAAGAACAGGTTCTGACGGGCGCCCTTGATGCGCGAAGCGATCTGGCGGATCGGCTTGACGAAGCCCAGGTCGAGCATCTGGTCGGCTTCGTCGAGAACGAAGAATTCGACAGCCGACAGATCGACGGTCTTTTGTTCGATATGGTCGATCAAGCGACCCGGCGTGGCCACCAGGATATCGAGACCGTTGTTAAGGGCCTTGTATTGCGGGCCGTATTTGGCGCCACCGTAGATGGTAGCGATCTGCAGGCCGGTGCCGCGCGAATATTGCGCGAAGCTGTCGGCGATCTGCGAAGCCAGTTCGCGCGTCGGCGACAGAACCAGGACGCGCGTCTGGCGTGCCACCGGCATCTTGCGCTCGGACAGCACCTTTTGCAGGATGGGCAGCGCGAAGGCGGCCGTCTTGCCGGTACCGGTCTGGGCGATGCCCAGAAGGTCATGGCCGTTCAGCAGGTGGGGAATGGCTTGGGCCTGGATCGGCGTCGGCGTGGTATAGCCGGAACGTTCCAGTTGCAGCAGCAGAGTGGAGGACAGGCCGAGATCGGAAAAGGTTTTGGTCACGTAAATCTTTCAAAAGCTTCGGGCTTCGCGAAAGCACACGCCTTCACAACGGCCCTTACCCGCATCTGTGCCATCACAGATCGGGAGGTGAGGGTCGAAGCGTTCGCGTGTCACGGACTTCGGTATTTTTGTCAGGGTCAGAAGGTCTGGTAAACCGTTCTTGGGAACTGGCGGTATGTACCTTTAAAAGGCATACCTCACGCGGCCAGATTAACGGCGAAACGCCGAAATAGTTATTTCGCATAAGCGAGAGCCGGTAAATGCCTGTTGCTCATTGAAAAGTCAAGGGTCGCCAGGAGATTTAAATCCACAGGCATTTTGCGGTCGCCGCATCTCTTTTGGGCACCTACTCATTTTTTATAAACTATCCGGCGCTAAAGTCTCCACCACAGCACGATTATATGCGCCTACTGCGAAGATATCCGTAGCGTGTTCGGCCCCGGCCAAACTCCATTGGCCTTCCTGAGTATCTGTAATGCGTCCGCTTAACGATCAGCCACGTGCACATGCCGTGGCACTAATACTTACATATTCAGACTGATGCCCATGAACACATCCTCGCGCCAGCCTTCGACGTTTAAATCCACCGCGCCAAACTTTCCCGGACGGTCGCAGCCGAGCAATGGCGTGGAAGTTATCATGCCCGATCAATACAGCGATCGCCGATCCGAACCCCGTCAGGCACGCGACGATACGGGGGTATTGCTGTTTCTCTCCGATAACCAGATCATCAACTGCCGTATCCTGGATTCGAGCGCCACCGGCGCCCGTGTCGCCATGGAAGCCCTGTCGCATATTCCATCCGAAATCTGGCTAATCGACCTGAATAGCCAAATGGTCAAACGCGGATCCGCCGCCTGGTCGATGGCGAACCGCATGGGTCTGAAGTTCAACTTCATTCAAAAATTGGCGCCGGGCGATGCGCGTCCGGCCAAGGTGCCTCAGGAAGTGTACGATGCATGGCTGCGTGTGACGAATGGCCCCGCGCAGGCAACACCGGAAGCACCCAAGCCCGAAGAGCCGGGCGATGACGTGCTCTATTTCGATTAGTCCTTTAGCGGCAACGCCCCAAATGGCGGGGCGCGACCAAACCATCGCCTAAACTTGACGTCGTGGACGATACGCGCCTGTCCGAATGCGGACGATATGCCGACCGATCCGTCTACTGGCTATTACAGACAGCCGACGCGAACGGGTTATTGCAGGGAACGGAACTTCAGCGTCCCATTGACCGCTTTCAATTCATCCAGGGCTTCCTTCGGATAGCCGCGGTCAACGTCCACGATAACATAGCCCAGAGTTTCGTTGGTCTTCAAATGCTGCGCCAGAACGTTCAGATCATGTTTGGCCATGATCTGGTTGATGGCGGCCAGTACACCCGGCACGTTTTTATGAAGGTGCAGCAAACGGTGGCGGCCTTCAACTTCCGACAACTGAACATGCGGCATGTTCACACTGAAGGTGGTGTCCCCGCGATTGAGGAAGTTCAGCAGGCGTTCGGATGCAAACTGTCCGATGGCTTCCTGGGCTTCCTCGGTCGAACCGCCGATATGCGGCGTCAGGATGAGGTTTTTCAAACCGATCAGCGAACTGACGAACGGATCGTCATTGGTGCGCGGCTCTTCCGGGAACACATCGACGGCTGCGCCATAGATCTTGCCCGATTGCAGCGCCTGGGACAGGGCATCGATGTCGACGACATGACCGCGCGACAGGTTGATGAACAGCGCGCCATCCTTCATGCGGGCGAATTGCGCCGCACCGAAGATATTCTTGTTTTCCGCACGGCCATCGACGTGGAGCGATACCACATCGGCTTCGCCCAGCAATGCGTCCAGCGAACGGTAACGTTTCGCATTGCCGAGTGTCAGCTTTTCCGCCAGATCGAAATAGATAACGCGCATGCCGAAGGCTTCGGCCAGGATCGACAATTGCGAGCCGATGGCGCCGTAACCGATGATGCCCAATGTCTTGCCGCGCACTTCATGGGCGCCGGTGGCCGACTTGTCCCACTTGCCACCGTGCATCTGCACTGACTTGTCGTAGATATTCCGTGTCAGGATGACCGTCAGGCCCATGACCATTTCCACCACCGAACGTGTATTGGAATAGGGCGCATTGAAGACCGCGATACCCTTTTGCGAACAGGCCTTAAGGTCAATTTGATTGGTGCCGATGCAGAAGGCGCCGACAGCCATCAGCTTGTCTGCGGCTTCGACCGCCTTCGCCGTCAGGTTGGTCTTGGACCGCAGACCCAAGATGTGCACGCCCTGCAACGCTTTGATAAGGTCGTCCTCATCCAGCGCCCCCTTCACGGTGGTCACGTCATAGCCCTCCTCACGGAAGGCGCGTATCGCTTCGGGGTGAATGTTTTCGAGCAGAAGCACCTTCAGCTTCGAGCGCGGGAAGCTGTAGCGGCCCTGATACCCTTCGGCATGCAGGACTTCGTCGAACGACACGGCGATATGCGCGGTATCGCCCGTGACGGCAGCGACTACCTTCGGGCGGGCCACGTTTTCGGTGAAGGCGTAGAAGCGCGAAGCCGCGCCGCCCTTGTACACTTCGAAATCAGTCCAGCCATCGCCGATCATGACGATATCACCGGTCAGGCCCAGTTGCCCGACAGCGGTAATCTTGCCGCCATCCTGGCTGAGCGGGTTAGCCTGATCGACGCCCGTCGCGACACCGTCTTCATTCCAGATCAGGCGGTTGGCCAGCACATATTCAGCAGCGATACCGTAATCAGCGACAACCGCATCGATAAAGTCGTGAAAACCGCCGGAAATAATCCGGAACTTGCCCGGGTTTTCCCCGAAAACCGCCCGGTTGCGTTCGATGGACACCGATACCTTGGTTTTTAGCACGTCTATAAGGGCGGCAATATCATCGCGCGTCGGCTTTAGAATCTGGACACGGCGGTTGAGCGCTTCGGCGAAGGAGATTTCACCGGACATGGCCTGATCGGTCAGGCTCTTGATAAGGGCGACGTCGGCCGCCCGGGCCGGATCGGCCGCAGACAGCAATTCCGCCAGGATATCGAGCGCCTCGACCGAGGTGAAGGTCGAATCGAAATCGAGCACCAGGGTGGCGAGGGTCGGTTGGGGGAAGCTTGCATTCATAGCGGTCACGCCTATCTAAGGGCGTCAAAGGCTCACAGGAGCCGTTCGCCCGGCTTTTACAGTCGCGCGCCAAATAAGATAAAAGTGCCCCCCGCACAACCGCCTTCGCCATTTATTATGGCATGTGGCGGCTTAATTCTTTAAAACTGTTGTCCAATGACCCAAAAGCCTGCAAAACCCGTAAATTCTGCAACGAAATCTACTGAGTTCATGCCCGATACCATCGACCCCACCGAAGACTATTCCGCCCGCTTCGTCATCGAGGCGCACCCTGTCCACGGGCGTGTGGTCCGGCTGGGCGACACAATAGATCAGATCCTCAAGGCGCACGATTATCCGCCGGTGATCGCCAACCTGCTCGGCGAAGCCTGCGTGCTGGCCGTGCTGGTCGGGGCGTCGCTGAAATTCGAAGGCCGGCTGATCCTTCAGGCTCAGGGCGATGGCGTCGTGCGCTATGTCGTGGCCGACTACGATACGCGCGGCGGCCTGCGTGGCTTCTGTCGCTTCGACCGCGCCGAGCTGGACGCCCTCATCGCCAACAACGAAAACAAGTTCCAAAGCCTGGGCGCCCAAAGCCTTCTGGGCAAGGGTACCTTTATTATGACGCTCGATCCGGAAGATCATGGCGAGCGGTATCAGGGCATCACCCCGATCGAAGGGGAAAGCCTGGCCCTGTGCGCCGAACATTACTTTGCCCAGTCTGAGCAGGTCCCTACCCAGATCAAGCTGGCCGTCAGCGAGACGTCCGGATTGGACGGGCGTCACTGGCGCGCCGCCGGCGCCATGATCCAGGCCATCGCTGCCGACGAAACCCGTGGCGAAACCAAAGAGTCCTTCCAGCATATCCGCGCCCTGTTCGAAACCCTGGGCGAGGAAGAGCTGACCGATTTCGACCTGTCCGCCGATCGTCTGCTTTATCGCCTGTTCCATGAGGACGGCGTAAGGCTATCGGCCCCGAAGCACATTCATAAGCTATGCCGCTGCTCCCAGGACCGTGTCGAAGGACTGGTGCAGTCCTTCAGCCCCGAGGAGCAGGCTGAAATGCTCGAAGCCGATGGCAAGGTGCACATCACCTGTGAGTACTGCTCCAAAACCTTTCTGGTCGGGTTGTAAATCATGGCCGGCTTCAGCTTTTCCACGCCCGCCTGGGTCGATGAGATCAATGAAGCCGCTCCGGTTTTCGCGACCATAGAGGCGCGTGCGGCTTTCGTGATCGAGATGTCGCAACGCACGGTCATGGAAGGCACAGGTGTCCCCTTTTCCGCTGCAGTGTTCGAAATGGACACCGGTCGCCTTGTCGCGCTTGGCGTCAACCTGGCCCTACGTGAGAAATCGTCCATCCTGCATGCCGAAATGGTCGCGATCTGCCTGGCCGAACGTCGGCTGGCCGGCGGTGACGTGCCGATCAGCGCCTGTGAGCTGGTCAGCAGTTCCGAACCCTGCGCCATGTGTGGCGGCACCATTCCGTGGACGGGGGTTCGGCGTCTTATCTGCTCCGCCCGCGCCGCCGACGACCGCCGCGTGCAGTTCGACGAAGGCGACAAGCGCGGCGACTGGGCAGACACATACCGGGGGCGAGGCATTGAGGTGATAACCGACGTTCATCGGCTAGATGCCGTAGCAGTGCTTGAGGCCTATACCACACCGGGCACTGACCTCTATGCCGCCCGCCAACGCGCCGGGCTCGGGCTCTGACCTGGGCCAGCATTGCACATCTTAAAAACAACGTTATGCTAATTCCCGGCCTGAAAATATAACGCGGCCGGGGAAACGTCCATGACCAGCCTATTCCGCCGTCCGTCGCGACGCGGCCTGATCGCCTGTACAGGCGCTGTGGCCATTACTGGTGCTCTGCGCACGCGCCACGCCTTCTGTCAGACGATAACGGCCACGCCACCACCCGGCGCGGATGCCGACCACGACACGGCCAATCTGGCCGCCGGCAGGGACCTCGCCAATCACCTGACGATCGACGTGCAAATCAATGGCCAAGGCCCGTATCACTTCGTGGTCGACACCGGCGCCGAAAGATCGGTCATCGCGGATAATGTCGCCGCGCGTCTCGCCTTACCTGCCGGCAGGCCGGTGACGATCGATGGCATATCTAAGCGCATCGAGGTACCGAGCAGTCATATAGACAGCCTATCCTTTGGCCCGTTCAACCGTACCGGTCTAGACCTGCCTGTGCTGCCGCGCGCTTCGTTGTTCGCCGATGGCTATCTTGGACTGGACGTTATCAACGGGACGCGTACCACCTTCGATTTCCAGCACCGCCTCATGCGCATAGAACAGCCGAAATCAAAGCCTAACGCACCCGGACGCGGCGTGGAATCGACACACATACGCACCAAGGGCAGCGATGGCCGACTGCGTATCATAGACTGCTTAGTCGATAACCTGTCCGCCACGGCCTTCATCGATACCGGCGCCGAGGTTTCGGTCGGCAATGTCGCCTTGATGACCGCATTAAAGGCGCGCAACCGCCAGCTTGTCTCCCGTGGCACGATGACGTTAACCGGCGTTACGGGCGGCGAATTCACCGGCGACATATTGCCGGTCAAACGCATCAGACTACAAGACCTGACCTTTACCGACGGCACATTGGTGATCGCCGACGTGCCGGATTTCAGTGTTTGGAAGCTGCGGCAACGCCCTGCCCTGCTGATCGGCATGGATTACCTGCGGCAATTTTCGGCCGTGACCATCGACTACCGCAGTAAGGAAATCCGCTTCGATCTCAGCCTCGCGCCGCCCAAACTCCTGCCCGGCGTAAAAATAGACCGCACGGCTTGATAGAAATATCGAAACCTTACGCGTAGGGCCATACAGCTGAGTTTCGCGCAAAGGCGGGCCGCCGCGAAACGCCCCAAACCAGTTCATGTCTAAACGCACGCCAGGCCAGGTATCAAATGCCACAAGACCGATCGATGATCCGATATCGTCAAGGCAACGGTCCTAAACTACTGCTCATCCATGGACTGGGCGGGACTTGGCAATCCTGGCGGTTGGTTCTGCCCCGGCTGACCTCTGCGCGAGAGGTGATTGTCATTGACCTGCCTGGCCATGGCGACACGCCGGTTGACGACGATGGCACCACGTTCAACGGGCTGACCGAATCGGTCGAACGTTTGTTAGACCGTGAAGGGTGGCAAGGAATTGATGTCGCCGGCAGTTCGATGGGCGGACGCATGGTGCTGGAACTGTCACGGCGGGGACGGGTCGGCGCTGCTGTGGCGCTCGATCCCGGCGGCTTCTGGCAGGGTTGGGAACGCAACTATTTTGATGCCAGTCTGATAGCGTCGGGACTTTTGTTGCGAGGACTGAAGGCAGGCCTGCCGGCCATGGTAAAAAATGCCTTCCTGCGCAGCCTGCTTCTGCTGCAACTGTCGGCGCGCGCTTCGTCGTTGCCATCCGATTTCGCAGCCGATGAATTGAAGCACTTCGCCGACACCGGAACCTACAACGCCTTGGTCACAGACCTGTACAACAGCCCGATGCAAACGGGACCATCGGCGGCGTCATCGGGTCCGGTCACTATTGGCTGGGGATGCCAGGATCGCCTGTGCCTGCCCGTTCAGGCCGAGCGGGCACTGGCCGCTTTTCCTGACGCCACGCTGCACTGGTTCGAACGATGCGGGCATTTTCCCATGTGGGACCAGCCGGAACAGACGGCAGACCTGATCCTGCGCCGCACGGCCCTGGGGACAAATTAGGGGAGATATTAGCCCTGAACGTCGAGCGAGTAACCAGCTGAGCGAACGGTACGGATCGGGTCGAAATCGGCGCCATTGTTCAGTGCCTTACGCAGGCGACCGACATGGACGTCAACTGTACGGGCTTCGACATAGACGTCATTGCCCCAAACGGCGTCGAGCAATTGTTCGCGCGAAAAGACGCGGCGGGGATACTGCATCAGGTAGTCGAGCAGCTTGTATTCCGTTGGCCCCAGATGGATATCGCGGCCGGCACGCTGAACGCGGTGGGACAGGCGATCAACGCTGATCTCACCGAATTCGACCCGGTCTTCCGACAGGGCCGGGCGAATGCGGCGCAGGACCGCGCGGATACGCGCCATCAACTCGACCATGGAGAACGGCTTGACGACATAGTCGTCCGCGCCGGTATCCAGACCGCGGATACGATCGGTTTCTTCCGAGCGCGCCGTCAGCATGACGATGGGTAGGTTGCGGGTCTGGGTCTGCTGGCGCACACGGCGGCAGACTTCGATGCCGGATACTTTCGGCATCATCCAATCGCAGACGAGAAGATCAGGCACGCGCTCCTTGATCATCACCAGGGCTTCGTCGCCGTCCGTCGCCAGACCGACTTCGTAGCCCTCTTTCTCCAGATTGTAGCTGAGCAGGGTCCCCAGCGCGTCTTCGTCTTCGGCAATGATGATGTAGGGCTTCATAACACTCTAATCTATTCCAGATTGCTCAGCGTATTGGCCTTCGGGCGGCTTTCGACATAGTCTTCGCCCGTCAGCTCGTAATTGATATGTTCGGCCATGTTGGTCGCGTAATCGCCAATGCGTTCCAGGTTCTTGGCCATGAAAAGCAGGTGCGTGCAGGCCGAGATGGTGCGCGGATCGCCCATCATGTAGGTCAGCAGTTCGCGGAACAAGGCATTGTAGTGTTCATCGACTTCGGTATCCGAAGCCCAGACGCTCTGGGCCAGGTCGGCTTTGCCGCCCTTATAGGCGTCCAGCACGTCGCGCAGACGTGACGACACCAGCTTACCCATCCGTTCGATGGAACGCGTCAGCGGCGTCATCGGTTCGGCTTCGGAAATGACCAAGGACCGCTTGGCGATGTTCTTGGCCAGATCGCCGGTGCGCTCCAACGCGGTCGCCAGTTTCATGGCGGCGACGGTCTTGCGCAGGTCCTCGGCCAACGGCTGACGCAGGGCGATCAGTCGGATGCACTTGCGCTCGATGTCCTTCTCCAGTTCGTCGAGCTTGTGATCGCGGCTGACGACGCTTTGCGCCAGGGCAACGTCGCGGCGGGCGACGGCTTCGACAGCTTCGGCAACCTGAGCCTCGGCCAGGCCACCCATCAGGACAACCTCAGCGGAAAGCTGGTCGAGTTCGTCGCCATAAGTCTTGACGATGTGATTGTTCATCTTGATCGGCACCTTGATATTCCCTGATCTGAAGCCTGACGCCATGGCGCCCGAATTGTCAGGAACTATAGCCCATTAGGCGGTTTTTGTGACAGTTTTATAATGGGCGGCGGAAAAAGGGGGTTAACCCGCATCCTTAAGCCCGACAGCGGTTTCGGAAACGATCAGATGCGGCGTCGGGGCATCGCCGAAGGCGCGCGTCTGGGGGAAGTAAGCACTAAAGGCGGTGAACGTACGGGGGGCCGGCTGCGCAATAGCGGCCACCTTACCGTCACGCTCAAGGATATCGTCCTGGCTCGCCGAAACTGGCCCCTGGCTTTCCACCACCAACCCGCCACGGTGACGGTTGATGATGTGCTTGACGATCGCCAGCCCCAGGCCGGTGCCCAGGCGGTCGCCACTTTTCTGGCCTTCGACACGATAGAAACGCTCCGCCAGACGCGGCAGGAATTCACGCTTGATACCTGGCCCTTCGTCGCGCACGGTAACGCGGGCATAGTGGTCGTGAACATTGCGGTCCGGGCGCAGCAGCACCAGCTTCGCCGCCTGTTTGTCGCTAAGCGAGGTGACCTGCGGCAGGGGTACGTCGAAGCAGACCGATATGCTGACTTGAGACTCGTTAGGCGCGTATTTAAGCGCGTTATCGACCAGGTTTTGCACAACCTGAAGAATCTGATCGCGATCACCGATAATGGGATAAAGGCCTGGACGCGGCGCATCGACATGCAGACGGACATGCTTCTGCTGGGCGATCAAAGACAGGCTGTCTGTGACATCCTTGACCGCCGAAACGAGGTCCGCTTCACCCGACGGCGGCACATGTTCGCTCATTTCGATGCGCGACAGGGACAGCAGGTCCTGAATCAGCCGCCCCATACGGTCAGCCTGGGCGCTCATGATTGTCAAAAATTTGTCACGTGCCTTTTCGTCGTCCTTTGCGGGACCACGCAGGGTCTCGATGAAGCCGGTGATGGAGGCCAAGGGTGTGCGCAGTTCATGCGAGGCGTTGGCCAGGAAGTCGGCCCGCATACGTTCCATGCGCCGTGCATCGGTTTCGTCGCGTATGACCAGAAGGGCGAGACGTTGGCCATCGGTGACGTTTTCCATAGGCAGCGGCGAGGAAAATGCGCGCCAGAACTGGTCACGGGCACCGCCGCTGGTTTCGAAATCGACGGAACCGCTGATGCCTCCGAACAGCGCCTCATCGACGCATTCCAACACTTCCGGCACGCGAATGGCGCCGACCAGCGGCCCACCATCGGCACGCAGATGAAAAACGATCTGGGCGGCGGCATTGGCGAAGATGACGCGCCGCGCAGCGATATCGTCGGGCTCATGGCCTGAAACGATCATGACCGGGTCGGGGACGGCGCGCAGCACTTCCTGAAAACTGGGCCCTTCGGGCTGGACCTTAACCTGCTTTTCCGGCGCCTTCAGCGCCTTTATACGCTCTTCGGCATCCCCGATCATCACCAGATATTTGACCATGGTGTAGCCAATGATCAGCAGCGCGACAAAAACCAGAAAGATATGAAGCGGCGGATAAAAAGCCATCGCAATCAGAACGGCGCACCCCAAGACGGTACCCAGTGGAATGAACTTCCAGACGCTTTGACGCTTGTCCATAAATAAGCCGAACTTTAGAGCGCTTCCCGATAAGGTGAGATTACCGCGCCAATGGCCCGGTCTTCGGACAGAAAGCGCGGCAAAACCAAAAACCTGTTAAACGTTCTGATTGTGACAGAAAGAACCTTGTCCATAAAGGGATTTCAAGACAGTTAAATGACAGCGTTTTCGCTCGGAAATCTCTAACGATTTACCGTCATGCGTCGGCGTAAGTCCGCCATCTGAGCAATACGTGTCGGTAGGGCGTGCGCGTGTCTGACATGCGCCTGCCCGTTTTGGGCCAGGGCCTTTCGTGTGTCCGGCGCGTCTATCAAGCCAGCAACGGCGGCAGCTATCGCCGCACCGGTGACCTCATCGAGAAAGAGGGCGTGCGCGCCGCTGACTTCACGCAAACCGCCGCTACCCGAAGACACGACCGCGCAACCGGCAGCGTGTGCTTCGAGTGCGGTGAGGCCGAACGGCTCACGCCACATCGACGGAATAACCGCAATCGCCGCGTGCTGCGTATGGTGGCGCACGTCCTCCAGGCTCTGATTTTTCAGAATAGACACCTGGTCAGCGATGGGCGCCAACCGCGCGACTTGCGCGTCTGCCCATGCTCCTCCGGCGGCAAAATCGCCAAGCAACAAAACGCCGCGCCACTCCGGATAGCGCGGCAACAGGTCCAGCAGACCGTCAATCATTGGCGCCAGGCCTTTTTCAGGCACGGTGCGGGCGCAAAACAGGATGGTCCTGTCCTTGTCGTCCGGATTGCCCGTCCAGTGGTCGATCTGGATCGGGTTGTGAATGGTGACGCTTTTGTCGGCCAGCCCCCTGAAATAGCTCAAGAAATCTTCACGCGTATCATCACTGACGAAGACCAGTGTCTTGAAGTAGCGCAGCCGGCGCGTCACGCGCCACGCATCGATACGGTTCTTTGGCGGCTTGACGTAGTTGTGGCGATAAAAAACAGTCGCTCGATCGCGGAAGGCCTTGGCGACCGGACGCAATATGGCGGCGCTTTGATGAAATTCGATAATGTCCGGATCGTAGGCGCGAAGGGCGGCAATGATGTCGCGTGAGCGGTGCCAGCTATTGGCGACCTCCACCACCGGAATGTCGCATCGGGCCTTGGCCCCCTTATCACAGATGACCAGCAACTGATCCTCCGGTGGCAATCCAGCCGCCAGAGTTCTAATTACCGTTTCAATGGAATGCGGGTAAAGCGCACAAAAGGCATAGACCGGCGGCAATACGATCGCGATTTTCATCCGTCAGGATCACAGGAACTAAAGGCCACCGGAACTAAGGGCGGGTTTGGCCGTCACCCCGAACAACATATTTGAAGGTGTTCAACTGTTCGACACCTACGGGCCCGCGCGCGTGCAAACGATCCGTCGATATGCCGATTTCAGCGCCGAACCCAAATTCGCCGCCATCGGCATACTGCGTCGAGGCATTCCAGATGACAATAGCGGAATCGACCGCGTTCAGAAAAGTTTCGGCCGCAACGGCATTTTCTGTGATGATCGCTTCGGTATGGCCGGAACCATAGGTCTTGATATGGGCGATGGCGGCATCGATCCCGTCAACCACCCGGATAGCGATGATCGGCAGCAGATATTCCGTACGCCAGTCCTCTTCGGTTGCCGCCGCCATGGGATACAGGCTCTGCGCCGTCGCATCGCCGCGCAGTTCGCAGCCGGCCGACGCCAGGGCCGCTGCCACCTGGGGCAATAGGGCATCCGCCACGGCCGCGTCGATCAGAAGGGTTTCCGTGGCTCCGCAGACCGACACGCGACGCATCTTGGCGTTCAGGGTGACGCTGACGGCCTTTTGCGGGTCGGCATCGGCGTGAATATAGGTGTGATTAAGCCCCTCCAGATGGGCCAGAACCGGAGCACGCGCCTCTTTTTGGACGCGGGCCACCAACGATTTGCCGCCGCGCGGAATGATCAGATTGATGGCACCGTCAAGGCCACCGAGAATAAGGCCCACCGCATCCCGGTCGGACGTCGGCACCAGTTGCACGCAAGTATCAGGCAGACCCGCAGCGCGGAATCCATCTTCGAAGGCCGCATAGATGGCCATTGCCGAATTCAGCGCTTCCGAGCCGGTGCGCAGAATGGCCGCATTGGACGATCGGATGCACAGAGCCGCCGCATCGGCGGTGACATTGGGGCGGCTTTCGTAAATGATGGCAATGACGCCGATGGGCGTGGACACGCGTGCGATATCGAGGCCGTTAGGCCGCGTCCAGCGCGCCAGTTCGCGCCCGACCGGATCGGGCAGGGCCGCAACCTCTTCCAATCCCCGGGCCATGGCTTCGACGCGCGCCGGATTAAGGATAAGGCGCTCGATCATGGCGTCGGTCAGCCCCTTGTCGCGGGCAAACTGCTGATCTGTCACGTTTGCCGCCAGGATCTGCGCTTCACGACTGCGGAGCGACCGGGCGGCCTCCAGAATGGCTTTCGTGCGGACGTCCGGGCCGGCCAGACGCAGGGCTTCCGCGCCGGCCTTGGCTTTCGCGGCCATGGCGGTCATCAGGTCAGTCAGGGATACGGCGCTTTGGTCGTCCATCGGAAGGCTCCTTCTTCAGGGCCTATATAGCGCAAATGCCGACAATTACGACCGTTTCATCGGATATTATCCGCTGTGGCCCGCACCAGCGCGCAACCGAGTGTAGGCGCTTAGACCAACACCATATCATCGCGGTGGATGACTTCGTCGCCGGCCGTATAGCCCAACAAACTTTCGATATCCTTGCTGGTGCGGCCCCGGATGAGGCGGATGGCCGCGGCGGAATAGGTGACGATGCCGCGCGCTACTTCGGCGCCCGATGGCGCCACAATCGATACACTGTCGCCCTTGTCGAAGGCGCCGACGACATCGACGATACCGGACGGCAAAAGGCTCTTGCCGTTGTGCAGAGCGCGCACCGCCCCTTCGTCGAGCATCAGCTTTCCCGCCGGGACCACCGTTCCAGCTATCCACGACTTATAGGCTGCCGTCGCTGAGGATTGAGGCCTTATGACGGTGAATTTTTCGATGCTGGACAACGGGCGGATCGTCTGGCCGAAGGCGATCAGGGTGGCGCAACCGGCCGACCCGGCAATCTTGGCGGCGGCGATCTTGGTGGCCATGCCGCCCGTTCCCACCCCGGCCTGCTCATTGGCACCGCCAGCCATGGCTTCGATCGATGCATCCAGCTTTTCGACCACCGGAATGTGCTGCGCTTCCGGATTGCGACGCGGATCATCCGTGTACAGACCATCGATGTCCGACAGGAGAATAAGCACTTCGGAGCGGATCAACTGCGCTGCCCGCGCGGCCAGCCGGTCATTGTCGCCATAGCGGATTTCTTCGGTGACCACCGTATCATTTTCGTTGACGATCGGCACGCACCCCATGTCGAACAGCGTATCGACCGTGGCGCGCGCGTTCAGCCAGCGCCGGCGCTTCTCGGTATCCTCGCGCGTCAGCAAAACCTGAGCGGTTTTTAGCCCGACCTGAGAGAAGGCCGCCTCCCAGGCGCTCATAAGGCGGGGCTGCCCGGCAGCGGCAGCGGCCTGCTTTTCGTCCAGTTTCAGCTTGGCCCGCTTCAGGCCCAGATAGCGACGCCCCAGCGCGCCGGCGCCGGACGACACCAAAAGAACCGATCGCCCCTCGGCCCGCAGATCGGCGATATCGCGCGCCAGCCCCAGCATCCAGGCAGCATCCGCCACGCCGGTCGCGCTGTCGACAACCAGGGCCGAACCGACCTTGATCGTGATGCGGCGGGCATTTGCCAGCACGGATTTTAAAGCCTCGGATGTCATCAGGGGTTTTCTAACCGGACGTAAAGTGTTAGGGCGCGCTTTTACGGACAAGGACCGGCTTAAGCAAGCGATTGTTCAGCGGGAAAATGGTAACAAAATGAACTATATAGGCACACGCGGTTTTCGTGAACCCCGGACTTTCGCCGGCGCTCTGCTCGA
The DNA here is from genome assembly GCF_032490435.1 of Asticcacaulis aquihabitans. Taxonomy (NCBI): domain Bacteria; kingdom Pseudomonadati; phylum Pseudomonadota; class Alphaproteobacteria; order Caulobacterales; family Caulobacteraceae; genus Asticcacaulis; species Asticcacaulis aquihabitans. The sequence goes on along the minus strand of NZ_JAVGWM010000003.1, from coordinate 412,905 downwards.
TGGCCTGGCGCCCGACGGCGGCCTCTATGTGCCTGAAACCTATCCTGTCCCGGACTTTGACCTGAACGCCGCTTCGGCCGGTGATTACGGCCTGCTGACGGAAAAGCTGCTGACCCTGTTCGGCGTCGACGTCCTTGGGGCCGATGCCGTGCAAAAGGCCGCCACCCGCACCCGGGCCGCCTTCCTGAACAGCGCCGGCGAGACGCCCCTGGTCCAGGTCGAAGACAATCTGTGGATCCTGGAGCTATGGCACGGGCCGACCTTGGCCTTCAAGGACATGGCAATGCAGATGATCGCCCCTTTGACCGATGCGGCCCTGGCACAACGCGGTGAAAAGTTGACCTTGGTCACTGCCACCTCCGGCGACACAGGCGCGGCGGCGGTGCGCGCCTTCGCGGGATCAGAGCATGTCCGGCTGGTCGTCTTTCATCCGCTTGGCCGCGTCTCGCCGGTCCAGCGCTTGCAAATGACGACGGTAGAAGCCGACAATGTCCTCAATATCGGCGTCGAAGGGGATTTCGACGACTGTCAGCGCATGGTCAAGCGCTTGCTGGGCGAAGAGGAATTGAAGCAGTACGGCCTGATTTCATCGGTCAATTCGATCAATTGGGGCCGTCTGCTGGGTCAGGTGCCCTATTATCTCGCCGCCGCGGCCGCATCGGGCGCCGCTCATCCGGAATTCGTGGTGCCCACCGGCAATTTCGGCGATGCGTTCGCCGGCTGGGTCGGCCGCAAGATCGGCGGCAATGTCGGCCATATCCACGCCGCCGTGAACAGCAATGATGCCCTCGCCCAGGCCATCAATACCGGCCACTATGTCCGCCGTCCGGCCGTCGAAACGGCGTCGGTGTCGATGGACGTTCAGGCGCCGTCGAATTTCGAACGCCTGATCTTCGAAGCCTCCGGCCGTCAGGCGGAAGGCACCAAGGGGCTGTTCGACAATTTCAACGCCACCGGCAAGGTCTATATCGCGCCGGATCTCCAGGGCGCGCTGAACGCCCAGGTGACGGCCAGCTCCATTTCCGAAGGCGAGACAAAGGCAACCATCGCCTACGCCTACAAGAAATGGAACCGGGTCATTTGCCCGCACACCGCCGTGGCCGTGGCCGCCGCCCTCAAGCGCGGCCTGGGCCAGGCTGTCCCGCAGATCGCCCTGTCGACCGCCCATGCCGCCAAGTTCCCGGATTTCGTGACATCGGCCCTGGGCTTTGCGCCCGAGGTGCCGGAAGCGATCCAGAAACTGCACGGCCAAAAGGAAACCATCCACTCCATCCGCAACGATGAGTTCGCGGCCATGGAGGCCGTCAAAGCGTTTCAGCGCCGCGCCTAACGGCAGCCTTAAGCGTCAGGCTTGATACAATTGCCGCAAACTCTCGCCCAGATGGTCTGCTAAGCGAAGCCCCTAACAGGGGCTTCTTCATGCGCACATCCGCCTATCTTACACTCACCGGCTTTACGCTTACCGGCCTGATACTGGCCTCTTCGGTCATGGCGCAGGGGATGGGCCAAGAAATGGGCATGGGTCAAGGTATGGGCGGTGGCCCGGGCGGCGGACGTCACGGAAAACGCGGCCAGGGCGAGCAGGCGCCCGCACAGGATAGCCCCGCCATCATGCGGCCCGCGCCTACCGTTGTGGCCGTAGCCACGCGGCTCCAGGGCGTAGTAAGTGTCGTGGGTGAGACAAAGGCTTTCAAGGCCACCAACATCCCCTCCGATAAACCCGATATGTCCGGCCTGTACGCCCTGCGAAATGCCCAGGTGACACTGGATACGGTAACGATCACGACCTCGGGCGCGGCGACACTGGTCGACAATACTCGCCAATACGGTATGAATTCAGCCTTGCTTATCGATAGCGGCGCCAGCGTGACCGTGCTTGGTGGCCGCATAGACACGCGCGGTCAAGGCGCGACGGCGGCCTACGTCCACGGAGACGGTACCGACCTGCGCGCAACTGGCGCCAGCCTCACCACGGCGGGCAGCGGCGCATACGGTATTGAAATTCGCCCCGGTAGTGCATTTGAGGCGACAGACGTGTCGGTCGCCACACAATCCGATCATGCCATTGCCGTGTCCATTGAGGCGCATGGCCCTCCCGTTAGCCTAACGGGGGGGCATTTCACGACCGCCGGGCCGTTATCACCCGCGTTCCTACTGGGCAGGCCGCTTGTGGCTTCCGGCGTATCCGCCGAGGCCCGTCGCGCCGAAGCCGTTATTGTCACAGGTCCACACCCTATCCATTTCACCGATAGCCACCTGTCGGGCGACTACGCCGTCATGCTGTATCGCCCGGCCGAGGCCGGCGATGCGGCAGAGCATGACGGCCCGCCCGACGGCGGCCAATTCGGTGGGCGCCACCCCAGCGACGACAGGCCTGGTGGGCGCCAACAGGGCGACAAAGGCCAGATGGGCGACCACCATGGCCGAGCGGGCCAGGCCACAGGCATGCGCCCGGTAACCGACATGATGACGGCGGCTGAACAGGTCAATGACGGATTAAGTCTTAAAGGCGGAACCGCGAACGGGCGACGGGCGGTGTTTTACGTCACCAATATGCGCGCCCGCATCGCGCTCGACACGGTTGAACTGCGCAGCACCAGCGGCATCATCTTGCGCGCGGCGGCCGATCAATGGGGTGAATTGGGTCGCAATGGCGGCGACGCCACGCTTGACGCCCGTCATCAGACCTTGACCGGTAATTTCGTCACCGACGCCATAAGTCACATTGCGGTCAATCTGAACGAAGAGTCGCACTTTACCGGCATTGCCACGCATAATACCGACGTGGCGCTGGATGCCACCAGCACCTGGACCCTGACAGCAGACAGCGCCGTCGGAGTGCTGAACGGAGACCGGTCACGCATCGACAGTCAGGGCCATACCCTGCGATACGACACATCACGAAATCCGGGTCTTAACGGCGCGACCTATCCCCTTCCCGGCGGTGGCCAATTAATTCCAGGTCTGTGATCAATGCGGACGTGGCCAATAGAGACCCGGGTGGGCCGCAAGCCAGATATCGGCGCGGCGCCGACCTTCGACCTTTTCATCTTCTGAAAGCCCTGGAAAAATGTCCCTTTGCCATGACAACTGGCGATAGGGACTACGAAAAGACAGAACGTGCCATTTCCAGGCTTCTGCACGATCCCGCCTGACAAAAGCGCCCTCAAGGTAATAATGGCTCAGCGATTCCTGGGCCTCGGAAACATCCTTCTCCGCTGCGGCAAGCCACCAGTCGGCAATCATGGTTTCAGTCTCTGTGTCCGGCGCCTGACCTTCAGGCGGATAGTTATGGGCCCAATAGAGTTGGGCCGGAATGAAACCCATATCAGCGGCGCGTTTTTCCATTTGCATGCCGCGCGCGCTGTCTTCCGGCAATTGCTGACCCATCATAAGTTCCGCGCCGAAATAATATAGTCCCTTGGCGCTGCCATTCCTGGCCGATGTCTCCAGCCATTTCAAACCCTGAGCAACATCCGGCTGAGGCTCCCTGAACAGAAAGCGCCTGCCCAGCCGCCATTGCGCTTCGGCGTCACCGGCCGCCGCTTCCCGCGCCAGCCGGTCAAAAACCTCGGTATAGGAGGTCACGGTATCGCCATAGACATAGAGATCGTCCAGCACCTCCCAAGTCGATTCATCGCCCTGTTGCGCCGCCTTTACATACCATCCATAGGCTTTGATGTAGTTGGGCGCGACAGAAAACGGGTGTTCCCATAGTTGGGCAAGCGCACTTTGCGCTGGCAAATAGCCCTTCCAGGCCGCGCTTTCGTACCAGGCAAACGCCATAGCTTCGTTGTAGAACTCACCCTGAGGATCATTGTAAATTTCACCCAGCCGGGTTTCAGCCTCGGCGTCTCCGGTCAGCGCGGCCTGCCCATACCAATAGGCCGCCCAAGCCTGGTCAGACGTAAAGCCCGGTGCCCGGCCATAGTGATAGGCCTCTCCCAAGGCCAGCATGGCAGACACGTCACCCGCACGCGCCTCAACCTTGAGCTGGCGTATCTCAGCGGCGGAGCGAGCTGGAGTGCTAAGCGCCATCGCAGGAGTGCCGGTCGCCAGTATCAAGACCGCTAGCACGCAACACAGACCTGACAAATTTTGCTTAAACATCACATACCGTAACCATCCGCTACAGAAGGGCATCAGAAATAGGTGTGGCCCGTCTGGATGCCGCGATGATAGTCGAGCCGCCGGTAAAAGGCTTCCGGATCCTTGGGTTTCACCACCCAGGACGGATCGTGATTGAGCAGATCATATAGCCGGGTCAGCGTAAACCGTACGGCGGAGCCACGCGCGAACAAAGGCAAGGCACTGATTTCAGCTTCCGACAACGGGCGCGTGTCATTGTAAGCCTTCAAAAAGGCCGAGATCATATTCGGCAGGGCTTGCCCGCCAGGGGTAAAGCCCCACGCGTTGAGCGATACGGCCAGATCGTAAGCATAGGCGTCTGTACAGGCGTAATAATAGTCGATGACGCCCGTGACTTGGCCGTCATCGTTCATCAGCACATTGTCGGTGAAATAGTCGGCATGGATAGCGCCGGTCGGCAAGCCCGACGGCCAGTTGCCCTGGAGAAACGCCAGTTCCTCGCGGAAATCAGCCAATATGTCCTGAGCACGCTCTGACCGGGCCGCCCCGGGCTCGCAGCGCGCGATCAGGCCGGGCCAGGCAGCCAACCCCATGGCATTTTCGCGATACTGCGGAAAGTCACCGCCGACCAGATGCAGCCTGGCCAGATATTCCCCCGCCGAAGCCGCATGGCGCACATCCGGGTTGCGTGGCCAACGCCCCGGCAACCACTTGATCAAGGCGCATGGCTTCCCGTTTATCCGCCCAAGCGATTGCCCGTCACGCGTCAAAGCCGGCCCAGGCGCAGGATAGCCCTTGCGGTCGAGGTAGAGCGTATAGTCCATAAACCACGGCAAGCCGTCTTCCGGCGTCGCTGCTTCGAACAGGGTCAGGGCATATAGGCCAGAGGTCGTTTCCACTTTGAAGTTGGTATTGGATACGCCTTCTTCGATGCCCTCGAGATGAATCAGCTCGCCTATATCATAGGCGGTCAAATAGGCGCGGGCGTCCTCCAGGGATACGGGGGTAAAAACGGCCATTCGCCTTCTGTCCTGGTCCTCAAATCGTTGTCGCAGCCGCTTCGGCGGTGGCGCCATATAGACATAAAGCCGTGATCGCCAAAAGCTTTTCCTTGTCGGCTTGAACCAGAATGTCTAAATCGCCGGCTTAGAATCCATCGCTTGGGTCTGCGGTCCCGATCTGATAGCAAGCCAAGCCTCAAAAGGACTCCCGCTATGGCCAAAACCGTGACTTCCGTCGTCGATCTGATCGGCAATACGCCCCTTATTCGCCTCAAGGCCGCGTCCGAGGCGACCGGATGCGAGATTTATGGCAAGGCCGAATTTCTCAACCCCGGACAGTCCATCAAGGACCGCGCCGCTCTGTGGATCATTCGCGACCATGAGAAAAAGGGGAATCTGAAGCCCGGCGGCCACATCGTCGAAGGAACTGCCGGCAATACCGGAATCGGGCTGGCGCTGGTCGCCAACGCCTTGGGGTACAAGACCACCATCGTCATTCCGCGCACGCAGGCGCAGGAGAAGAAGGACGCCATTCGCGCCTTTGGGGCCGAATTAATCGAGGTTGATGCCCTGCCCTACGCCAATCCCGGCAACTATGTTCGCTATTCCGGAACGCTGGCGCAGGAATTGGGCGCAGTTTGGGCCAATCAGTTCGATAATGTCGCCAATCGCCAGGCCCATATCGAAGGCACCGGCCCGGAAATCTGGGCGCAGACGAGCGGCAAGATCGATGGCTTTATCTGCGCCGTCGGCTCGGGCGGTACCTTGGGCGGCCTCAGTCTTTATCTCAAGGAAAAAAACAAGGACATCCAGATCGGCCTGGCCGATCCGTTCGGCGCGGCGCTGTATAGCTATTACACCACCGGCGAACTGAAATCGGAAGGCACCTCTATTTCCGAAGGCATCGGCCAGGGACGCATCACCGCCAATCTCGAAGGAATCGCGATTGACCGCGCCTATCAGGTGGCCGACAGCGAGTGGCTGCCCGTCCTGTACGATCTTATCCAGAACGAAGGCCTGTGCCTCGGCACGTCTGCGGCCTTGAACATCGTCGGCGCCATGAAGATGGCCAAGGACCTGGGCCCGGGCAAGACAATCGTCACCGTCCTGTGCGACTACGGCAACCGCTACGCCTCGAAGATCTTCAATCCACCGTTCCTGCGCGAAAAAGGCCTGCCGGTACCGCCGTGGATGGCGGCCGACTAGGGCTTTTTGATCTAACGCACCTTTGCTCCGAAATGTGCGTCACACCTTTGGAAAGTGCTCTCTTGGCCGCTTCCTTAAATATCCTGAGCCGCAAAGACCGGCGTTTCCGCCTGGGCTTTTGGCGCGCTGGCGTCGCGGCGGGCTTCGGCACGCAGCCACTCCATGAAACGCAGTTGCGCCGCGGTCGGTTCGCGGGTTTGCGGCCAGACGAGATAATAGCCGTATTCCAGCGGCTTGTCCTTTTCGTCAAACAACACCATCAACCGGCCGGCCTGCAGGTCGGCCTCGGCGATGGTGCGCTTGGCCAGGGCGACGCCGCGACCGGCAACCGCCGCCTCAATGACCATGGACGACTGGTTGAAACGCGGCCCGCGCGAGGCATCGACGCCGTCGACGCCATGCGCCTTCAACCACATCGCCCAGTCCGGGCACGATGGATCGGTTTCAAATCCCACGTCATGCAACAGGACATGGTGACTGAGGTCAACGGGGCGCTTCATCGGTGCGGCTTCGAACAACAGGGGCGAACAGACGGGGACGACAGCTTCGGCCAGCAGGTGTTCGACGTTCAGGCCATTGTAGTGGCCGTTGCCGTAGCGGACGGCCAGATCGATATCGGAAACGGCGAAATCGACGGGCGCCATATCGGCACTGACCCAGATGTCAATATCGGCATTAGCGGCGCTAAAGTCATACAGGCGCGGCATCAGCCATTTGGCCGCGAAACTTGGGGCTGCGGACACGGTGACGCGCCCCTTCTGGCTGCCCTGCTTCATCAGGCGCGTCGCCTCGAACATCTTTTCGAAGGCTTCCTTCAGAATCTGGGCCGACGCCTTGCCCGCCTCGGACAGGACAACGCGGCGCCCGTCACGCACGAACAGTTCGACACCGACATGCTCTTCCAGCAAACGAATTTGCTGAGACACGGCACCGGGTGTCACAAACAATTCCTCGGCGGCCTGCTTGAAACTTTCATGCCGTGCAGCCGCTTCGAACACCCGAAGCGCCGACAGCGGCGGCAAACGATCACGCGACATAACTATCCCCGACTTGGCTCCCGACCTGGCCTCTTTAGCCTCAGTTGCCCTTAAGCGAGCGCTTCTTTATAGCGTTTTCAAGTTTAATAAAACTAATCCCTGATACTATTTGGAGAAAAAAATGACCCTGGATGCCGAAGCCAATCCGCTTCATCACATCGATGCGCTGGAAGCCGGTCAGACCTGGACCACCGACGTGGTGGTCATCGGCGCGGGGCCCGTGGGCCTGTTCAGCGTATTCGAGCTTGGCCTGCTCGATATCAAATGCCACCTGATCGACATTCTCGATAAGGTCGGCGGACAATGCGCCGAACTGTATCCGGAAAAGCCGATCTACGACATTCCCGCCTGGCCGATCATTTCCGGCGACGACCTGACCAAGCGCCTGCTTGAGCAGATTCATCCCTTCGGCGCCAAATATCATCTCGGCGAAATGGCTGTGGCGGTGCGCAAAATCGAAGAAGGTGAGCATGAAGGCCTGTGGGAAGTGACCACGGACCAGCAAACGGTCGTCCGTGCCAAGGTGATCGTTATCGCCGCAGGCGGCGGCTCGTTCCAGCCCAAGAAACCGCCCATCCCCGGCATCGATGGCTTCGAAAACATTGGGCCGGGCGTCGGCGTCCACTATGCCGTTCGCAAGATGGAAGCCTTCCGCGATAAGGAAATCGTCATTTCGGGTGGCGGCGATTCCGCGCTCGATTGGACGCTCAATTTGCAACCCATCGCCAAGCGCGTCACTCTGATCCACCGTCGTGACGACTTCAGGGCCGCACCGCACAGCGTCGCCAAGATGCGCGAGTTGGTCGCCGAGGGAAAAATGGACCTGGTGATTGCCCAGGCGACGGCGCTCAAGGGCGAAACCTCGCATTACCTTGAAGCCGTGCATATTGAGGACGCGGACGGCGTGGCCTCAGAGTTGAAGGCGGACGCCTTCCTGCCCTTCTTTGGCCTGACCATGAAGTTGGGACCGGTTGCCGAGTTCGGGCTCAACCTGCATGAAAACCTGATTCCGGTGGATACCGAAAAGTTCGAGACATCGACCAAGGGCATCTTCGCCATTGGCGACATCAATCACTACCCAGGCAAGCTGAAACTTATCCTGTCGGGCTTCCACGAAGCCGCCCTGATGGCTCAACAAGCCTTCCGCTATGTTTATCCGGACAAGAAGCTGCGCTTCCAGTACACGACCTCTTCCTCGGAACTGCAAAAGAAGATGGGCGTAAAATAGCGGGGCCACGCACCCTGCAATCCACGCGTTTAGAGCGCCTCTTCGTCCGTGACGGAGAGGCGCTTCAGTGTGTGGTGTTATCCGGCCGGAAAAACAGCCCCAGCTTCAGGCTTTCCCCAATGCGGCTGGCGCGGATCATGAAATAGTCCACCGCCGCCTCGCCAGGCGCGATATCGCGCAGGGTCTGTTCGAACAGATATAGCCACTCGCCGAAATGGGCCGCCTCTATCGTCCTGACCTTCAAATGTGCCTGCATTGGGCGGCCGGAATAAACGCCGGCATTAAGCGCAACAGATTCCCAGAATTGTTTGAGTTTGGCGAGGTGGTCGGGCCAGTCTTCGACCACATTGTTGAAAACCGGTCCCAAGTGCGGATGTACGCGCACCTGATCATAAAATTCATCGACCAGACGCGAAATAAAAGCTTCGTCCACCCCGATGGCGGCCGCCTCCTGGCGGATTTTCTGGCGGGCGGCAAGGGCGTGTTCTGAACTCATTTCGAAGGTTTATCATGCTGACATAAGCCGGTACATGCGACGCGTTGTCTCCGATTGTTTTCTTATGCGCGGCCGAATACGGTCCGGCAAACACAGGAGCAGACATATGTTGCATCAGGGAAGCTGCCATTGCGGCCAGATCGCCTTTGAGGTCGAAGGCGATTTTACCGAAGGGTTGGATTGTAATTGTTCACTGTGCCGCCGGCGCGGTGGTCTGTTAGCCTTCGTGCCCGCTGACGCCTTCCGGCTGAAAACGCCGGAAAATGCCCTGTCGACATACCGGTTTAACACACGGGTGCTTCAACATCATTTCTGTGCCAATTGCGGCATCGCACCCTTTTCAGACGGTCAGAACGGCGAAGGCGCAGCGACGAAGGCCATCAATCTGCGCTGCCTACCCGATATGGATCTCGACGCCCTGAAGATTACAAAATGGGACGGGGCCCATCATTGAGCTGACCTAATGCGAAAGGCGACAAACCATCGCTTTTCATAACGGGTTTAAAATCCTACATATAATCCTGTTGAAGGGGCCAGGACGTCTGGTCCCTCTTTTGGTTTGTCGCGATGCTTGCTTTGCCCCTGTCATGGCCGCTGGAAAACCGTCAGGTCGTCCTGATCGGGGCCGGCGCCTGGGCGACTCGTAAACTGACCCTGCTTCGCCGCACGCCCGCCACCCTGCACCTGTTCGCCCCGCTGGCTGACCTGGCTGACGCGCTACCGCGCTGGCCGCAACCCGCCGAACTGGCCGACGCTGCGCTCATTATCGTCGCGTTCGAAGACCGTGCGATGGCGGAAAAAGGTGCCGCCCTGGCCCGCACCTCGCGCGCCCCACTCAATGTCGTCGATTTCCCCGATCTCAGCGATTTTCACGTGCCTGCCATTATCGACCGCGGTTCTTTAAGCATTGGCGTCGCCACGGGCGGCACCGCACCGGTCCTGGCGCGTGAAACGCGGCGCAAGATCGAGGCGGCCGTCCCGCCGTCCGAGACGCATGTTGCTGCCTTCGCCACAGCACTTTCGCCCCGCTTGCGCGAAATTTTTCCGAACACGGATGATCGCCGCCGCGTGTGGGAAACTCTGCTACAATCGCCCGCCGCCGAAGTGGCGCGCACCGGTCGGATCGACGAAGCGCTCGCCCTCGCCCTGTCCCATATCGACGCGCCGCGTACCGGCGTGGTCCACCTGGTCGGCGCCGGTCCGGGCGATCCGGAGCTTCTGACACTCAAGGCCCTGCGCCTGCTCAGCGAAGCCGATGTCATCGTCTATGACCGGCTGGTCGGTGACGGAATCATGGACCTGGCGCGGCGCGATGCCGACCGCTTCTATGTCGGCAAGGAACGCTCTAATCATTCCGTGCCGCAGGCGCAAATTCACGAACTGCTGGTCGAACAGGCGCGGCTGGGCAAGCGGGTTGTGCGCCTGAAAGGTGGCGATCCCTTCGTCTTCGGCCGGGGCGGCGAAGAAGTGGAGGCTCTGCGTCAAGCCGGGATCGATGTCCATATTACGCCGGGCGTCACGGCCGCCTTGGGATGCGCTGCATCCGCCGCCGTCCCACTGACGCATCGTGACCATGCCCAATCCGTCACCTTCATCACCGGCCACGCCAAGGACGGCGACAGCGAAAATAACCCGCTGATGCTCGACTGGTCGGCCCTTTCGGCGCCGCATCACACCCTTGTCGTCTATATGGGTGTCGCAACGGCAAAGATCATTTCGGACAAGCTGATGTCGCACGGGCGCATGCCCGACACGCCCGTCCTCGTCATCGAAAACGGCACCCGACGGAATGAGCGCCGAATGCAAGTGTCGCTATGCACGCTGGCCGACGCGCTCCACGCCACGCCGCCAGAAGGCCCGGCCCTGGTCATTATCGGAGAAGTGGCCGGCCTCTATCAGGATACGGCCGCGGCCGTGATTACCGAGACCCTCAGGATAAACGCATGAAATTACTGACCGCCAATCGCCTGACGGATGGTCTGACGCTCTGGCACACCGGAACCGGATGGAGCGAAGACGCGGCCAACGCCGCCCGCCTCGACGACGAACAGGCTGAAACCCTGTTGGCCGAATGGAAGACGCGCGAGACGGAAGTAGTTGCGCCCTATCTCATCCCGCTGACATCTGACGGCAATCTGGTGCAACGCGAACAGGTGCGCGAATTCGTCCGCGCCAACGGTCCGACCATCGGCCAGACCGCCGACGCCCTTTCGCAGGCCCATGGCCGCGCCGACATTTTCGAGAGCTGAAATGTACGTTTACGATTCCTTCGATCATACCTTTGTCCGCGAACGCAACGCCGAATTCGCCGATCAGGTCGCGCGTCGCCTGTCCGGCGAACTGAGCGAAGACCAGTTCAAGCCGTTGCGCCTGATGAATGGCCTCTACCTGCAGCTCCACGCCTACATGTTGCGCATCGCCGTGCCCTATGGCGTCCTGTCGTCGAAGCAAGTGCGCAAGCTGGCCCACATTGCCCGCACCTATGATCGCGATTTTGGCCATTTCACCACGCGTCAAAACCTGCAATTCAACTGGATCAAGCTGGCTGACACGCCGAAGATTCTGGAAGAGCTGGCCGAAGTCGAGATGCACGCGTTGCAGACCTCCGGCAATTGCATCCGTAACACCACGACTGACCAGTTCGCCGGCGCCGCGCGCGATGAACACACTGATCCGCGCCCCTGGGCCGAGGTCATCCGTCAATGGTCGTCGATCCATCCCGAATTCACCTTCCTGCCGCGCAAGTTCAAAATCGCGATTACCGGCGCCACCAAAGATCGGGCGGCTATTCGCGTCCACGATATCGGGCTGCACGCCAAGCCGGAAGGCTTTGACGTCTATGTCGGCGGCGGCATGGGCCGCACACCGCACCTCGGCCACCTGATCAAGTCAGGCCTGCCCGGCGAGCAGTTGCTGAGCTATCTCGAAGCCGCCCTGCGCGTCTATAATCGGTACGGTCGCCGCGACAATATCTACAAGGCACGGATCAAGATTTTGGTGTCCGCCCTGGGGCCGGAAGAGTATGCCCGTCAGGTCGAAGAGGAGTGGAACACGCTCGATAAGGCGAAGATCGACGCCCCGTCGGCGGAAATTGTCCGCATCCAGAGCTTCTTTCCCAATCCGGCGTTTACCGACAAGGCCTTCGATCGTGTCGCCTTTGAACGCGCTCAACTTGCCGATGCCGCCTTCGCCCGCTGGGTGAAGAACAACACCCATGCCCATAAGCGCGACGACCACGTGTCGGTGACGATTTCGCTGAAGCCGGTCGGTTTGCCGCCGGGCGATGCGTCGTCGGCCCAGATGGACGTCATGGCCGACGTCGCCGACCAGTTCGCCTATGGCGAACTGCGGGTCAGTCATGAGCAGAACATCATCCTGCCGCATGTCGCCAAGACCGACCTTTACGATCTCTATCGTCAGCTTGATGCCGTCAATCTCAGCACGGCCAATGGCGGCAAGATCACCGACATGATCGCCTGCCCGGGTCTCGACTATTGCGCCCTGGCAAATGCTCGCTCCATTCCGCTGGCGCAGGATATATCGCAGCGTTTTGCCGACGCCGAGTTGACGGACAAGATCGGTGATCTCCAGATCAAGATTTCCGGTTGCATCAATGCGTGCGGCCACCACCATGTCGGCCACATAGGCATATTGGGCGTCGATAAGCAGGGCATCGAATTCTACCAGATCCTGCTGGGCGGACGTGCCGATGAAAAGGCCGCGCTCGGCCAGATTACCGGCAAGGGCTTGTCGGCCGAAGCCGTGCCGGCCGCCATCGAGCGCGTCGTTCAGCTTTATCTCAAACTGCGGACGGATGAGTCCGAGCGCTTCATCGATGCGCTCGAACGCCTTGGCCGTGACACCTTTGCGGAGGCGCTGCATGAGCCAGCTTAATTCATCTCATACGCCTCAGCTTGTTACCTCTGACGGCGATATCATCCCTGACGGATGGACTCTTCTGTCCGACGAAGACACCACCGGCGTTGACGGTCCCTATGTGCTCGGATTCGATCGCGCCCTAAGGGATCTGGACGGTCTGAACGGTCACTATGGTGTCCGTGTTAATCCGGCAGACGATGTTCGGCTTTTGCTGCCCTTTATCGAAAAGATCACCCTGATCGAGGTCGCCTTCCCCGGTTATCGCGACGGTCGTGGCTATTCGACGGCACGTATTCTGCGTGAAGAAGGCTATACAGGCGCTATCCGTGCCGTTGGCGACGTATTGCGCGATCAACTTTTTCACATGCTGCGCTGTGGCTTCAGTGAGTTTCTGGTGAAGGACTCCGATCCGGCCGGTGCCATCACCGCCGCCAAGACGCGTTTCACGACATTTTATCAGGGCGCGGCCGATGCCAAACGCCCCGCATGGGCGTTGCGTCACAACGCTTAAGGACATCGACCATGACGGTCTTGATAGACATACTAAAGGACCATAGGACATCCGAAGGTGCGGGCCGCGCCGCGGCCTTGAGCGCCGCCTGGGAACACCTGACCGCGCAGGAAATCCTGCAGCAGGCGATCCACGAGCAATTCGTCGGGGATATCACGCTGTCGTCATCGTTCGGCGCCGATTCCGCTGCCCTACTACATATGGTCGGACAGATCGCGCCTGACCTACCCGTTCTGTTCCTCGATACCGACCGGCATTTCTTTCAAACCCTGCAATATCGCGATGAACTGGCAGCGCGTCTGGGCCTCAAAAACGTCATTAATCTGAAGGCGGACGAAAGCGAAGCCGCAGGTGAAGACGCCAAGGGCACGCTTTGGCGGACCAACCCGGATGCCTGCTGCGATCTGCGCAAGGTGCGGCCTCTAAGCCGCTTCATGGACGGCTACAGCGCGTGGATTTCCGGCCGGAAACGCCACCAGAGCACCACCCGCGCGAGGTTGCCGATTGTCGAATTCGACGGTCGGCACTTCAAGGTCAATCCGCTGGCGACCTGGACATCGGACGATATCGAAGCCTATTTCAAGAACCACGATCTGCCCCCGCATCCACTGGTCGAACAAGGGTTCCCGTCTATCGGCTGCTTTACCTGCACCAAACCGGTCGCCGCCGGGGAAGACGCGCGCTCGGGCCGCTGGGCCGGTACTGAAAAGGTTGAATGCGGAATCCATAACCCGATCTATGGCGGTGACGGCATCTAAGCCGTCGCGCCTAACACCCTGCATCTGACTTTTGACTCGTGGCGCCTAGCCGGGCCGACCGAGCTTATCCGAGGCGCCATGTTGGCTTAGTGCCGCGTCATGCGCACCATGTCCCAATTATAGCCCAACTCCCGTGTGCGCGCCTCCAAGGTGTTGCGCGTCATCTCGTCGAGTTGGGACGCGCGGCTAAGCAGCCACAGATAGCGTCCCGACGGTTCTCCGACAATCGACCAGGAATAATCGCTGGCGTGATCAAGCACCCAATAATCGCCGACATAGAATGGACCAAAGAAAGAGACCTTCAGCTTGGCGTTATCGCTACCGCTGAGCACCTTGGCCTTACCGTGCGATGTTTTGACCGGGCCACTGAGGCCACCCTTGTGACAGGAATTTATGACATCGATCAGCCCATCCGGACGGGCGCGATATTCGGCCGTGACACCTTCACAGTCTTTTTCAAAGCGGTTTTCATAGCGGCCGACCTCGTACCACAAGCCGGCATATTGTTCGAGATCTACCGGTTTCTGCGGCTGAGGAACGGACGGATTGCCAACAGGCCCCAAAGACGCAAGGCTGGCGCAGGCGGTCAGGGCCACCGCTGCGCTACCGAGCACAACAAGGGGAAAAACAAGGCGATTGGGCTTCATAAGTCGTCTCCGAAAAGGCATTTCCCGCTGGAAAATCCACATTTCGCAATAAAATTTCAATGAGGTGCGCGCCGAAAAACGGCCTTAACGCGCTCTCAATATTTGGCGCCCTAGGTGTTGTTATAGCCCATCCCTCCAGCCGCAATGCCATGTTCCAGATTATTTATCATAGCCGCTACACCGTTAGCGCCAGCGGCTTAAGCACGATCAGAGACATCCTCTCGGTGTCGGAAACCAACAATTACCGCAACGGCATAACGGGCTTTCTGATTTTCGATAAATCGAGTTTCGTTCAGGTTCTGGAAGGGGAACGCGGCGCGGTGGAAGACACCTACCTGCGGATCTGCAACGATCCCCGCCACAGTCGGCCTACCGTGATTGAAGCCCGGGATATGGGCGACCGCGCCTTTCCGGACTGGGCGATGGGCGGATTCATACGATCGCCGGAAGCGCAAGATATCTATGCCCGCCATGGCCTTACCGGCGGACTCGAGGCATCGAGCCTGACCGCGGATCAGGTCATTGGCCTGGCCCAGGACCTCGCCGCTTCCGAGCAATTGCGGCAGGCGAGGCGCACCCTAGGCCGGTAAGGTAAAGCTGAACGTACTGCCCTCGCCCGGCTTGGAGCGCACAGTGATGTCGCCACCGCACAGCCGCAGGAACTTACGGCAAGTCGACAGGCCAATACCTGTGCCGACATAGTCGTCGAAGCTGTGCAGACGTTGGAAAATCTGGAAAATACGCTCATGAAAGACGGGATCGATGCCGATACCGTTGTCCGTCACGTCAAACCGCCACATCGGCCTATCCGTCGACCGGCCCCGCGTTTCCCGCATTGCGGTGATAGTAATCTCCGGCTTGCGCGTTCCATCCTGGAACTTAAGGGCGTTACCGATCAGGTTCTGCAACAGAATGCGCATCAAGGTGGGGCTGGTCTCAACGACGGGGAGAGCTCCTGCGGTGATGAGCGCTTGCTTTTCAGCAATGACATCCTGAAAATCCGGCATGAGGTCATCCAGAACGGCCTGAACATCCACAGATTCCAGCTTGACCTCTTCCCGGCCAATTCTGGAAAAGCCGAGGATGTCCCTAATCATCGTCTGCATACGGACGGCATTGTCGCGGATATAGCGAACATGGGTCATATTGGCTTCGTCAAGCTGGCCCGCCGCTTCCTCCGCCAAAATGCCGGCGAAGGCGTGCATCATGCGCGCCGGCTCCTGCATATCGTGTGAACACACGTAAGCAAAGCGTTCCAATTCCTCGTTGGATTGGCGCAGGGTGGCATTGAGCTTGAGAATCTGCTGGCGCTGGAGATAGAGATCGAGGAAGACCTTGACCTTGCTCTTCATCAATTCCGGATTAAAGGGCTTGAAGATATAATCGGCAGCACCAATGCCGGCGGCTTCGGTAGCGAAATGATCTTCCTTGCTGATCGCAGTGACGAACAATATGGGGACGCCGCTCATGGATGGCCTCGTCTTCATGAGACGGGCGGTTTCGAACCCGTCCATCCCCGGCATCTGAACGTCCATCAATACAAGGGCAAATTCGCGTTGCAGCACCAGATCGAGGGCTTTTTCGCCGGAATCCGCCGTGACCATGACCGCCCCGAGGGGTTTCAGGAGCGCTTCGGTAGCCAGAAGATTCTGCCAACGATCGTCGACAATGAGAATGCTGGGCGGGTCCATGCCTGTCACCTCCGGTCCATAGCCGGCGCGATGAGTTGAGATCGCGCTCATGCCGCTCTCCAGTTGGTCACTTGATTACATCGAAATAGTCCGCATCAAACTAAGCATACGCAACCGTACGATGAAATCACATTTTTGTTTCATGCACTCGACGACTAGTCGAACAAGGCGTCGATATCGTCCTGAGAATTTAGTTTATCTGCATCGGAGGACGTGGCGTCTGCGCTAAACAGGTCATCGATGTCCGCCTGCTGCGTCTCTGGACCGCCTATCGCCGGGCCGTTCAGCAGCAGATCGCGCTGGCGTTTTTCTTCCGCCGTCAATTCAGGCGGGGAGGCGTCATCAAGGCCGATCGCTTCTGCCAGCCGACTGACGCGTTGTTCTATCTGGGTCAAGACCTGAACAATCTTCGAAACACGCTGGCCGGTAATGTCCTGAAACGAGCAGGCTTCGAAAATCTTCATCACCTCGTCATCGACACGGTCCTTGACGTCAGGCGCAGAGGCGTCCAGGCCCAGCATGGTTTCGGCAGCCGTCATAATGACATTTGTCGCGTTTTCCGTATCGCGCGTGATGGCCAGCAATTCTGCGCCGGCGGTCGGCAGCCGGGTTTCGGAAATGTCCTGGGGCCGCAGCGAACGGATTTCGCTCTTGGCCTTGTTGATTTCGTCGGCAATGGAGATGAAATCCCCTGAGCGACGGGTATCGAGCCGGACAAAGAAGGCATTCATGAGGGAAACCAATTCCTCAGACGTGCGCATGGCCGTCTGAAGCATCGGATCGAATTCAGGTTCGGATTTGGGCGCGGCGGCAAGGGTCATATGCGCGGCCTATCCGGCCGCCGAAAGGGAGTTTTCGGCCCCGTTTCGCGTCCAGAAGGCATCGACGTCTTCGCACACCTGCTTCACGTCATCATAGAAAAAGGGCTTAGGCAGCAGGAAGTTGACGCGTGCCCGTCGCGCCTTGTTCAACGCCGTTGCGCCAGCATCTGGATTGTCAATCTGGCCAGCGGTCATGATGGCGATAGGCACCTGAGGCGCCATTTCGCGATACACCTCCAGATCGTCGAGCGTATTGCGCGCTTCGATAAAGACGTCCAGCACCAGCAAGCCGAAGGATTGGGTGCGCAACTGTGCCAGAGCATCCGCCTGGTCAACGACACAAATGGCCTCATAGCCAGCCCGCTGAAACATCTTGCTGATGATAATGGCCTGGGTCCGGCTGTCTTCCAATATGAGGACGCGTCTGGACATAAAATTCCCCTTGCTTGTCTCCGATTTCAGTAAGCAAAGAAAACGCTTAATATCTCGTTATTGACGTCTGGCGCTGATAATGAAAAAGGCGGCCCCGAAAAGCCGCCTCGTTTATTATACCTAACTAGCCTGTATTCTGTAGTCTCAGGCCGACTTAGCCTGCTTTTGCTGGATAGCCAGTATCTCGTTCGGCATGACCTCGACAAAGGCTTTCAGGCTATTGTCCCAGTCGTCCAGTATGGCCTGAGCGCGGGGTGAAGCCGTCCGGTCAAGATGCGCCGTAACCAAGGCCTTCAGCCGCTCAACATTGGCGTCAGGAACGCCACGCAGAGTAATGCCTTCGGGATTGACGTAGCTGGCGAGAGTCTGGTCCGGATCGTAGACGTAGGCGACGCCACCGGTCATGCCTGCGCCGAAATTGGCGCCGACCTTACCGAGGATGACGACTTCGCCGCCGGTCATGTATTCACAACCGTGCGCACCGACGCCTTCGACCACCGTCGTCGCGCCGGAGTTACGCACGGCGAAGCGTTCGCCAACGGTACCGGCGATATAGAGCTGACCCGAGGTGGCGCCATACAGCAGGGTGTTGCCAGCCAGGGCCTGGTTTTCCTGCCAGGCCTTCGGACGGATGACGATGGTGGCACCGGACAGGCCCTTGCCGACATAGTCGTTGGCCTCGCCGATGAGGTTGATCGTCAGGCCCTTGACGGCGAACGCACCGAGTGACTGACCGACCGAGCCCAGCAGTTCGAGCTTAAGGTGGCCCTCATCGAGCGTGTTGCCGTATTTGCTGACAATATGCGACGAGGTGCGAGTGCCCACAGCGCGCATAGTGTTGCGCACGTCATAGGTCAATTGCATCTTTTCCTTGCGCTCCAACATATAGGCGGCATCGCGGACGATCTGGGCGTCCAGCGTATCGGCCACTTCGTTGATCTCGTCCGCCGCCGTGATCGTCGCGCCCGGATCGAGATCGACGCGAACGAGCAGCGGGTTCAGGTCGAGATCGTCGAGATGGATGCCACCGCGCGATATCTGCTGCAGCAGGTCGGTGCGTCCAACCGCTTCCTGAAGCGAACGCAAACCGAGCGACGCAAGGATTTCACGCACTTCACGGGCAATGAAGGTGAACAGGTTGATGACCTTTTCCGGCGTGCCGGTGAACTTGGCGCGCAAGCGCTCATCCTGAACGCAAACACCGACCGGGCAAGTGTTCGACTGGCACTGACGCACCATCAGACAGCCCATAGCCACCAGAGACGCCGTACCGATGCCAAACTCTTCGGCCCCCAGCAAGGCGGCGATGACAATGTCACGGCCGGTACGCATACCACCGTCCGCGCGCAGGCGGATTTGGCCGCGCAGATTGTTCAGGGTCAGGACCTGATGGGCTTCGGACAGGCCCAGTTCGAACGGCAAGCCGGCGAACTTGATCGATGACAGGGGCGATGCGCCGGTGCCGCCGACATTGCCTGCGACGAGGATGGCGTCGGCCTTGGCCTTGGCCACGCCGGCGGCGACCGCGCCGATGCCCGATTGGGACACCAGCTTAACCGTGACGCGGGCACGCGGATTGATTTGCTTCAGATCGTAGATAAGCTGCGCCAAGTCTTCGATCGAGTAGATGTCGTGGTGCGGCGGCGGCGAGATCAGGCCAACACCTGGCGTCGAGTGACGCATGCGGGCGATGAATTCCGTGACCTTGAAGCCGGGCAACTGGCCGC
The DNA here is from genome assembly GCF_032490435.1 of Asticcacaulis aquihabitans. Lineage (NCBI taxonomy): Bacteria > Pseudomonadati > Pseudomonadota > Alphaproteobacteria > Caulobacterales > Caulobacteraceae > Asticcacaulis > Asticcacaulis aquihabitans. The sequence continues at coordinate 393,382 of NZ_JAVGWM010000003.1, read as the reverse complement.
CTTCGCCGGGCTTGGCGCCCTGGGCGACCTTGATTTCGATCTCGCGGCAGTTGTTGAGATATTCGGCGGTAACGCCAAAACGGCCCGAGGCAATCTGCTTGATGGCCGAGTTCGGATTGTCACCGTTAGGACGACGGTGATAACGCTCTGGGTCTTCCCCGCCCTCACCCGATACCGAACGGGCACCGATGCGGTTCATGGCGATATTGAGGGTCTCGTGCGCTTCCGGTGATAGGGCACCGAGCGACATGCCGGGCGTAACAAAACGCTTGCGGATTTCGTTGACGCTTTCGACTTCCTCGATGGCGATGGCTGGCGCCTTGCCTTCCCAGGCCAGCAGATCACGCGGCGCGGTGGGCGCCTTTTTCGACATGTCGGCGATCAGGCCCGAATACTTCTTGAAGACTTCATAGTCGTCGCGCGTCGTCGCGTCCTGAAGCAGGTGGATCAGCTTCGGCTGGTAATAGTGCGTTTCACCGGCCGCACGCATCTTGTAGAAACCGCCGATCGGAGTAACCGGCTTCTTGGCCCAGGCGCTGAGATGCAGCTTGGTCAGCTTCTGTTCGATGCCGGACAGCCCTATGCCGGAAATGCGCGAGGTCACACCGGGGAAATATTCGGCAACGAGGGCGCGCGACAGGCCGAGCGCCTCGAATTCGTAACCGCCGCGATAGGACGAAATGACGCTGATGCCCTTCTTGGCCAGGATCTTCATCAGACCGGCTTCGATGGACTTCTTGTAGTTCAGGAAGGCCTTGTGCTCATCCAGGCCGGGATAGCGGCCCTGGGCCAGGCGTTCCTGCAGCAATTCGAGCGACAGATAAGGGTTGATGGCTGTAGCGCCAACCCCGACCAGAACGGCGAAGGCATGCGGGTCCATGGCTTCCGACGTGCGCACGACAATAGACACGAACGAACGCAGACCCTTTTGCACCAGGCGCGAATGCACGGCCGCGGCGGCCAGGATCATGGGGACGCCCAGACGGTCTGCGCCCAGCGCTTCGTCGGTCAGGACGATCATGCTGGCCTTGTCATTGGCGACAGCCGAGATGGCGTCGTCACGCAGGCTTTCTAGCGCCCGCGACAGGGCAGCGCCCGGGACAGCGTCTTCATGCGGCACGGGGAAAGTACAGTCGAGCTTAGCGACGTGGCCGACATTGTCGAACGTGACCATACGCTCATACATCAAGGTTGTCAGGAACGGCGATTCCAGAACGAACACATCGGTCTGGGCTTCGTCTTCCGCCAGGATGTTGCCGAGGTTCTTGAAGCGCGTCTTGAGGGACATGCCCTGGGATTCACGCAGCGGATCGATCGGCGGGTTGGTCACCTGGGCGAAGTTCTGACGGAAATAGTGGGCCAACGGGCGCCACTGTTCCGACAGGACGGCCAGGGGCGTATCGTCGCCCATGGAGCCGATGGCTTCCTTGCCGTCCTTGACCATGGGATCGAGGACGCTGTCGAGGTCTTCCAGGGTGAAGCCGGCCGCGATCTGACGGCGATGCAGTTCTTCGCCCTGATACTGCCGCGGCTCAGGCCCCGGCGCGATCAGGGGCTCAAGCTCGACCATGTTTTCCAGCCAGCCCTTGTAATCGTGCTTCTGGGCCAGTTGATCGATGATTTCGCTTTCGGAATAGAGCTTGCCATCCTGCAGGTCGACCGCGATCATGCGCCCGGGCGCGATATGGATGCGGCGGGTGACGCGTTCATCCGCCACGCCGGTCATGCCGGCTTCCGAACCGACGATCAGCAGGCCGTCCTTGGTTTCAGTAACGCGCAGCGGGCGCAGGCCGTTGCGGTCCTTGCCCGCGATGACCCAGCGGCCGTCGGTGGCGCAGATGGCGGCCGGGCCGTCCCACGGTTCCATGACGGCGTTGCAGTAGGCGTACAGCGCCTTGTTCGATTCCGATACCGTCACGTCCTTGCCGGCGGCTTCGGGGATCAGGAGGGCCTTGGCCATAGGGGCAGACCGTCCGGCACGGACGAGCAGTTCAAAGACATTGTCGAGCGCCGCCGAATCCGAGCCGCGCGGCTGGATCACCGGCTTCACGTCGCTGGCGTCACCGCCGAAGGTCGTCGCCGCCATGCGAATTTCGTGCGACTTCATCCAGTTGATGTTGCCGCGCAGGGTGTTGATTTCACCATTGTGCGCCAACATGCGGAAGGGTTGCGCCAGGCGCCATTCCGGGAAGGTGTTCGTCGAGAAACGCTGGTGGAAAATGGCCACCGACGAGACGAAACGCGGGTCCTTCAGGTCAAGATAGAAATCGTCGACCAGTTCAGCACGGAACATGCCTTTGTAGATCAGGGTCTTGGCCGAGAAGGAACACAGGTAGAAATCGTTGATGTGCGCGTCATCGACCCGCTTTTCGATGCGGCGGCGGCACAGGAACATGGCGCGTTCGAGAGCTTCGCCTTCCAGGCCCGCCGGGGCTGCCATCATGATCTGTTCGATTTCCGGGCGGGTGGCCGAGGCGCGTTCGCCAAGTTGAGCGACATCCACGGGCGCCTGGCGCCAGCCATAGAGGAAAAAGCCGGAGCGCAGGACTTCGGATTCGACGATGGTTCGCGCGGCTTCCTGGGCGCCCAGATCGGCACGCGGCAGGAAGACCTGGCCAACCAGGATCGGGCCGGGACGCGGCTTGTGGCCGATACGTTCGACCTGCTCGCGGAAGAATTCCTGCGGCACATTGATCATGATGCCGGCGCCATCGCCAGACTTGCCGTCGGCATCGACCGCACCGCGGTGGAATAAGGCCTTCAGCGCCTTGACCGCCAGTTCGACGACATCACGGCGTTCCTTGCCGTCGATGGCGCAGACGACACCGACGCCGCACGCCGAGATTTCCGATTCCGGATCATAGGCATGGCCGTCGATGAGACGTTGACGTTGGTTTTGATAGTGGGCGTACGAGTCAAAATGGGTCATGATTATTCCGCGGCTCCCAGCGCGTAGGAAGCGTCATCGTTGGCGTTGGCCGGAACGAGGAGTTCGGTTTGAAGATAATGGTGGATGTCGGCGGCGGCGTCTTGGCCTTCACGGACCGCCCATACGACGAGCGAGGCCCCCCGCACGATGTCGCCGGCGGCGAAGACGCCCTTGACCGTGGTGGAAAATTCGCCAGCCATGGTCTTGAGCGTACCCCAGCGGGTCACTTCCAGCTTCGGTTCATTGAACATCAGCGGCATGTTTTCCGGTTCGAAGCCTAGTGCCTCGATGATCAGGTCGGCGGGGAGATCGGCTTCGTTGCCGTGGATATCCTCGACACCCTGACGGCCTTGTGCGTCCGGGGTTGTCAGGCGCATGCGCTGGATCTTCAGGCCTTCGACCGTTTCGGCATCACCGAGCACCGCCTTGGGGGCCGACAGCCATTCGAAACGCACGCCTTCTTCCTCGGCATTGGCGACCTCACGGTCGGAGCCCGGCATATTGGCGCGGTCGCGGCGGTAGACGCAGGTAACTGACTTGGCGCCCTGGCGGGTTGCCGTGCGCACGCAGTCCATAGCCGTATCGCCGCCACCAATGACGACGACATGCTTGCCATTGGCGTCGAGCCGGCCGTTGGCAAAGTCTTCGATCTGGTCGCCGAAGCCGACCTTGTTCGAGGTAATCAGATAGTCCAGAGCGGCGACCACGCCTTTTGAGCCGCATCCCGGCACGCTCAGGCGACGTGCCTTATAGACGCCGGTGGCGACCAGGATGGCGTCATGCTTTTCGCGCAGGTCGTCAAAGGTGATATCGGTGCCAATATCGCAGTTCATGACATACTCCACACCGGACTGCGCCAGACGGTCGGTGCGGCGCGCCACGACGTGCTTTTCCAGCTTGAACGAGGGAATGCCATAGACCAGCAGGCCGCCGGCACGGTCATAGCGGTCATAGATGGTGACCTTGTAACCTAAGGTGCGCAGACGGTCGGCGGCGGCGATGCCCGCCGGACCCGCGCCGATGATGGCGATGGATTGCGACCGCTCGGTTTCCGGCACGATCGGTTCGATCCAGCCGTTTTCAAAGGCCATGTCGCCGAGATACCGCTCAACGCTGCCGATGGTGACGTTCTGCCAGCCGGACTGCTCCAGCACGCATGACCCTTCACACAGGCGATCCTGTGGGCAAATGCGGCCGCAGATTTCCGGCAGGGTCGAGGTGGCCGACGACAGCTCCCAAGCCTCCTGCGGACGGCCTTCGGCGGTCAGGCGCAGCCAGTCGGGGATGTTGTTCGACAACGGGCAGCCGTGCTGGCAGAAGGGGACGCCGCATTGCGCACAGCGCGATGCCTGATGCGAGGCCTGTGTCGGTTTGAAGTCGGCGTAGATTTCGTTGAAGTTCTCGATGCGTGTCTTCGCATCTGTCTTCGACGGCGTCTTTTTGACTTCAATCACGAAACGGTTCGTATCCATACGATCACCCTTTTCTACTCAAAACGACCTTTTCAGGCCCGGTACTCTTCGCAGGTGCTAAAAGCGTAAAACGCCCCCGAAGAAAAGTTCAAATCTCAGTTCCGGCAAGGGTCTGTCAGCTTTTTTACCACAGATGACATATTTGCCGTTGTTGTTTCTAAAGTAACCAGTTTGCCGCGGTCGCATAAGCCTCTGACATGCGAACCCCCTCGGTTGGTCCCGCGGCCGCCCCGTGTGGGGTGGGCCTGGAGATCAATCGCGAGGGGGAAACTTCAGTCCAGCCTTTCAGCCTTTTGACTTTATCCGTGCAGGGTCTCCCCGTGCTGCGATTGATCGAGGCCCTCGATCTCCTCTTCCTCTGTTACTCGCAGGCCTGTTGTAAACTTGCAGACCATGAGAATGAGGTAGGTGAGAATGGCGCTCCAGCCTATGACCACTACCAGGCCAATAAACTGTTTGAGTACCGAGGCACCCGCCCCCGCCGGATTTATAGCTGTATTGGCGAAGACCGCTGTCAGCAGGGCGCCGGTAAATCCGCCGACCGCATGGACGCCGAAGGCGTCGAGCGAGTCATCGTATTTGAATATATTCTTTATATAGGTCGATGCCACGTAGCAGACGGGGCCTGTGATCAGCCCAATCAACATGGCGCCGCCCGGCGTCACGAAACCCGCCGCCGGCGTGATGGCGACCAGGCCAGCGATCATACCAGAGACCATGCCCAGCAGGGTTGGCTGTTTGCGTTCCCACCATTCCGGCACGATCCAGCCGATGGCGCCGGTCATGGTGGCGACGATGGTATTTAGCATGGCCACCGAAGCGCGGCTATCGGCTGCCCATTCCGAACCGGCATTGAAACCGATCCAGCCGAAGAGCAACATCGAAGCACCGATCATGGTGTAGCCGAGATTATGCGGGGCCATATTGTCACGGCCGAAGCCCTTGCGCTTGCCAAGCACCAGACAGGCGACCAGACCCGCAACACCGGAATTGACATGTACCACCGCGCCACCGGCGAAATCCAGCACGCCCATGGCGCCAAGGAAACCACCGCCCCACACCCAGTGGCAGACCGGCGCATAGACGAGCACAGACCACAGGGCAATGAACAGGCAGAAGGCGGAAAATTTCATGCGCTCGACGATCGACCCGGCGATCAGGGCGGGCGTTATGATGGCAAACGTCATCTGGTAAGCGATCCAGAGATATTCCGGCAGGTTCGGCGCGGCTTTGTACGCCGTGTCGAGCTTGACGCCGTTCAGCAGGGCGATATCGAAGCCGCCGACGATCTTGTTTATGACGCTATCGGCATTTCCGCCGCCGACACCAAATGCCAGGCTATAACCGATCAGAATCCACAACACCGTCGCGATGACCGTGACCGCCACCGATTGCGCCAAAGTTGATAGAAGGTTCTTCTTGCGAACCATGCCGCCGTAAAACAAGGCCAGGCCTGGCAAGGTCATGAACAGGACCAGGGCGGTGGCTACGATCATCCACGCCGTATCGCCGGCATTCAGGCTCAGTACAGCCTGATGCGCCAGCAGCTTGGGAGCTGCCGCCACGACATTCGTGCCTGACTGAATAAGCGCCATGTTTTCCCGTCACCCCAAAAATAACAAATCGCCACCCAAACACACATCCGGCGCACCACGGAGCATAAGCCCGTGTTTTGCACACGCGAAGTAGGGGTATTTTTTGTCCATAGCGGAAGATTATCGGCTTGAAAAGACAAATTTTACCGGCAAGCCGACTAAATTTGAGAAATTTTCCGACAAGATGCCACAAACTCGCGCAACGGCGTCAAGCAAAGGGCGTAAATGGCATATTCAAGCCAATATCCTGCGCGCCGACCTATCCCTGATTTTCGAACGACAGGACCGCCGCAACGATCTCATCCTGCGTCGCCGCATCGAGATAGGGACTGAACGGCAAGCTGATCACCGTCTTCGACTTGGCTTCCGATACCACCAGATCACCCGTTCCCGACGTGAACATGGCGTACCCTGGCTGCTGATGCAGAGGGATCGGATAATAGACCGCAGACGGGACGCCCTTAGCGCGCAGGTGCGCCTGCAAAGCATCCCGGTTTTGATGCTCGATGGTATATTGCGCCCAGGTCGACACGTATCCGTCGCGGACGTGCGGCACCGATATAACCTTTCCGCCCAGGCGTTCATTGTAGCGCCGGGCTACGGTCTGGCGCAGGTCTATTTCCTCCGCGAAGATAGCCAGCTTCTCGATCAGGACGGCCGCCTGGATGCTGTCCAGACGCGAATTCATGCCGATACGGACATTGAGATATTTGGCTTCATGCGTGTAGTTCATCGTGGCCGCATCGGTTGGCGTCGCGCCGCCATGCACCCGGAAAGAAATCATCTTCTCCATCAGCGCGTCGTCATTCGTCGCCACCGCGCCGCCATCACCGTAGCAGCCCAGCGGCTTGGCCGGATAGAAGCTGGTCGCCGTGGCGACGCACCACTCCAGCGGCTGCCGACCGTTGATGGTGCCGCCAAACCCCTGCGCCGAATCGCAAATCAGATGCAGCCCGTATTTTTTGGCGATCTCTGACAAAGCAGGATAATCCGCCGGCTGACCGAAAAGATCGACCGCGATGATGGCGGCTGGCTTCAACCGGCCCTCGGTCTGCACGGCCTGAATGGCAGCCTCCACCTTGGCGGGATCGAGATTATAGGTGTCGGCCTGGATATCGCAGAAGACCGGCTCGGCGCCCGTCATCGGCACGACTTCGGCGGTGGCGACAAAGGTGAAGGCGGGCACGAACACAGCGTCGCCCTTACCGACGCCCAAGCCCAGAAGGATCAGCTCGATAGCGTCGGTGCCGTTGGCGCAGGACAGGGTATGCTTCGCGCCGGCAAAGGCGGACATGTCGGCTTCGAACGCCTTGACCTCCGGCCCCATGATGTAGGCGCCATGCTTGATAACCTTGAGAACGGCGTCCTCGATCTTCGCGCCGATACGTTCGCGCTGGATGCCGAGATCGATAAACGGAATAGCCATGATGCCTGCCTTCAACTGTCCCGCCCGCTCGGCGGTCGTTTTGGCTTTAACCAGCATATGAGATCAATGCATCTCAAAAGGCATTTCCCAAGGTTTCAGTAAATCAGGACCCCGCCATTTGTTTGGCATCGAAACGGCTGACATCGAATTCGAACTCTGGGCTGCCTTCCTGGTAAACAGGCGCTTCGATCACGACGCGCTTGGCACTTTGCAGACTTTCGGAAAACCGCTTGTAATTGCGGATGAACAGAACTTCTGTGCTGTGATCAGCGGCCTCCGCAGCGGTGAATTTGACGGGCGGCTTATCGTCGAATTTGACCAGCACGCTGCAGCCATCATAAGAATTACAAAGGAATTGTCCTTTTGTCATACTGAGAATGACGTCATTGCCGTATCGGGGATGCTTGCGCAGCGTCAGTTCACCGTGTTGAGCGCCGTTGTAAGGAAAGCTGAAATTGACGGTGTTCTCACTATCGACAGCGGCGCTGTGAGACGCCTTGCCACTCATCGTATCGGTTTCGGTCAGATAACGCCAATTTGTGGCGACAGAAGAGGCGCTTGACGCCGCAACTTGGACGCTGGAGGAATCGGCTTGTTTGCTAGATGAAGCGGCAACCACGGTTGCCGGCTTGTCTTTCGAGCCGGAAAGGCTGCCGATCAGATACAGCCCAAACAAGACGGCCGCACCAATAGCTATCCATTTGCCAATGCCGAACGACTTTCCAGGTAAAATAAGAAGCGCCTTCGCCTTTTCGGCATTTTCCCGGGAAATCCGAATCTTGCTGCCCGTGTCAACCACCAGCACATATTCGTCGCCTCCTACCGAAACGACGTCAACCAATTCGAATTTATGCTGAATATCCCCTTCCTGGAGCAGGACCTTTACCGTCTTGCCCGACCTCTGCAACCTGACCTGAAAACCTTTTACTGTCGTGAAATTCAGACTCTTGTTTTGCACGGATATCCCCCAAAAAGCGCCTCGTGCCTTCACGCTAACATGGCGCCAAATCAAAGCGCAACCCTACGATTACCCGCCGCCGTGCAAAATAAAAATCCTGTATACACTGATAAATTATCCCTACCGGCCTTCCCATTAAACATTTGTCTGACTATATAGGAGGCACAATATCCATCTTGTGAGCGCTACCACAACGGCCTATAGAGCCGCATCACGCGTATCCCGAATAATGCCACGTAAACGAGGAGACCATAGGTCATGACCACCAAGGGCAATCTGATCAACGGCGAATGGGTCGTCACGGAAAAGACGTTCAACGACATCAACCCGTCCGACACAAATGATATCATCGGCACCTATGCGGTCGCCGGCGAATCCGAAGTCGATGCCGCCATCAAGGCCGCCCGCGGCGCCTTCGAAACGTGGCAGTATTCGACGCCGCAGCAGCGTTTCGACGTGCTCGACAACGCCGGCACGGAAATCCTGGCCCGCAAGGCCGAGCTGGGCGCGCTTCTGTCGCGCGAAGAAGGCAAGACCCTGCCGGAAGGCATCGGCGAAGTCACCCGCGCCGGCCACATCTTCAAGTTTTTTGCTGGCGAAGCCCTGCGTGCGCACGGCGAAGTGCTTGATTCGGTTCGTCCCGGCGTCAAGGTCGAAATCACCCGTGAGCCAGTCGGCGTCATCGGTCTGATCTGCCCGTGGAACTTCCCCATTGCCATTCCGGCGTGGAAAATGGCCCCGGCCATTGCCTTCGGCAACACAGTTGTCTTCAAGCCCGCCGAACTCACCCCGGCCTGCGCCTGGGAACTGGCTGACATTCTGAACCGCGCTGGCCTGCCCAAGGGCGTACTGAACATGGTGTTCGCCCGCGGTTCGGTCGCCGGTCCGTTGATGATCGACGGCTGCGACGCCATTTCCTTCACCGGCTCGGTGCCGACCGGCACGCGCGTCCGTGATCAAGCGGTCGCCAAGGGCAAGCGCGTCCAGTGCGAAATGGGCGGCAAGAACCCGGTGGTCGTCCTCGACGACGCCGACCTCGACAACGCCGTCAATTCGGTGCTGAACTCGTCCTTCTTCTCATCCGGTCACCGCTGCACCGCATCTTCGCGGATTATTGTCACCGAAGGCATCGCCGATACCTTCGTCGCCAAGCTGGCCGAAGCCGCCAAGGCGATCAAGGTGGGGGATTCCCGCGCCGATGGCGTCCAGATGGGCCCGATCGCCAGCCAGGAACAACTCGACATCGCCCGTGACGCGGTGGCCAAGGCCAAGGCCGAAGGCGGCGCTATCGTTGCTGGCGGTGAAGACCTCACCTTCGGGACGCCGGGCTATTATTACGCCCCGACCCTGATCGACAAGACGACCCCCGACATGGCGATCAATAAGGAAGAAGTCTTCGGTCCCGTGGCCTCGGTCATCCGCGTCAAGGATCTGGAAGAAGCCATCAAGGTCGCCAACGACACGGAAATGGGCCTGTCGGCCGGTATCTGCACCAAGTCGCTCAAGTCAGCGGAAACCTTCAAGCGCCGCATCCAGGCGGGTATGGTCATGGTCAACCTGCCGACCGCCGGCGTTGATTACCACGTCCCGTTCGGCGGCCGTAAGGCCAGCTCCTTCGGCCCGCGCGAACAAGGTGCCTACGCGAAGGAATTCTACACCATCGTCAAGACGGCCTATCAATTGCCGGTCTAGGCGTGAAACCATCCGTATACGGAAAATGAAAAGCGGCTCCTAACGGAGCCGCTTTTTTGTTACGCACTCAATAGATGCCTAGCCGCCGATCGGCTGGCCCTCCGGCGCCCCGCGCCCCAAGCGATCGGGCAGTGGCTGTCCTTCCGGGACGAAGTCCATGGCGACCGAGTTCAGGCAATAGCGCAGGCCGGTTGGCCGCGGCCCGTCCTCGAACACGTGACCAAGATGGGAATCGCAACGGGCACACCGGATTTCGATGCGGACCATGCCATGCGACCGGTCGGCGATATTGCGAATATGGTCGGGAGCTATGCCCTGATAAAAGCTGGGCCACCCCGATCCCGAATGGAACTTGGCGTGGCTGTCGAATAGCGGTAGGTCGCACAGATTGCAGATATAGGTGCCTTCATCCTCATACTCGTCGAACTTGCCGCAAAATGGCGGCTCGGTGCCGTGGTCAAGCAGGATGCGACGTGCTTCGGGATCCAGGCGCGCAGCCAGGTCCTGAATCTGTTGCGGCGTAGGCGGTGTCAGGTCGAAACCCAGGCTGGATTTACTCATAGGACGCTCCTTCATAGGCCTCTATATACGGTCTCTTCGCCCCACCAGTTACGGGTATCACGAAATTTTTTTCGGAAGGCCGCCCACTCCGCCGCTGTCTGCTCGAAAATATGCAGGTCGTGGCGAATGCTGTCCTTCAACGCATGGTCTTTCAGCACGCCGACATGGCGATAGCCATTGAATGCCTGCGCACGGACCGTCCGGTCGTTCCAGTCGACGACATGGTTGACCAGCTTATGCAGCCCCATGGTGAAGAAGGCATGATTGAGCGTGCCTACGAAGTTGTAGGCCGTTAGTTCTTTCGGCGCCGAACTGTCACCAATATAGACGCCGATTTCGCCTATGCTCGACCGCTTGTCGGTGACGGTGATCGACGCATAGCCGACGTCGCGACCTTCAATCCGAATAACACAATGCTCGTAGTCATCGCGCGCATTGCACGCCGCGATCCACCGTTCCTGACGCGCGATATCATAGGGCACATCCGTCAGCATGTATTTTGTGATGTGGAGGGCCGTGCGCCAGTCCAATAACAAGCGGGCATCACCGGGTACGACCGGCCGGTAGGACAGGAACTCATACATTTTTCATCACCTCCACAATGCGTTGCGGCCCATTTCCGTCGACCACGGCATGCGCGTGCTGCGCAATATCGGCGCGGCGGGCCGGGTCATTTATAAGCTTTTTGATTTCACTGCCTAAACCTTCCGGCAAGCCCGTGCGGGCATCGATGACCGGGTACGGGCAGGCTTTGAGGGCCGACGCCTGGTTGTCGTAAACGACCAAAACAAGCGCCGGCAACCCCATGGCAGCAATCTCACCCACACTGCCACCGGCCGCCGTCAGCACCAAGGACGCGCCACAAAGGGCTTGCGCCACGCTGGCCGGACTTTGCACAACGGACACAGCGTTTAACTCTTGTTCTAACGCCATCAAATCGGCGGAATGGATATTTGCCGGCCCGGCAATAATTCGGATCGGCGTATCCGGCAGGGTCTCACGCAAGAGGCGCGCGCATCGGCCACTCAGTTGCAACGGGTCGCTGCCGCCGAACAGTATCGCGATGAAGCCGCCATCGTACGCGTCATCGCTATGTTGCAGAAATTCCTTACGGATTAAGGCGTAATCGGGCCCTAGGCACAGCCGCGCTGAGGTCTTGCGTTCATAGTCAATCCGGCGCGCCGCCTGCGCCGGATTGATGATCAGGTCACAATCGTAGCGTGCCAGGGCGTTCATGTCGTCGATCACCGCTACCCGAGCAGCGGGAGTCTGGAGCGTCAGATAGTCTTCCGTAACCTGATAGCTGTCGATCAACAGCCAGTCTCGGTCGCGAGACAGGTTCAGCGCGCCCATGGCCATGAAGTCCGCCGCCGAACCGGGGGAACCGCACACGGCCACACCCTCAGCGCCGATGTCATGCAACCTCGCCAACACCGCATCCCCCACTTCATTGAGCAGGAAGGTCACGGGGATATCGTGCGTGCGCGCCGTTTCGGCAATGGCGAAACAGCGCATGAAATGGCCCATGCCGATCTGAGGTGACGCCTCGGTACGGATCAACAGCCGCATGTCTGGAGCACTTTCCGAAGAGTGTGACGCACTTTTCGAATTAAAAAGTGCGAAAAAATAAAATTCTAGGCCACCCGAATGATGTCGTGGCAGACCGGCGAAGGCGTTTGCCATACGGTCGTCGCCCATGACCAGCCGACGCCGAAACCGCACAGCAAAAGCGACAGGTCAGGCTGCGGCGCTACCCGGTTCAGATGATCGCATATGGCCAGAGGAATTGAGGTGGACGAGGTGTTGCCGAAGTCGCGTATGGCATAGACCAGTTGGTCCTCCCGCGCCTTGATCTTCTGCCCCAGGGTCTTGAGCATCATGGCGTTTGCTTGATGCAGGATGATGTGATCGATGTCGCCGATGTCACGTCCGGCCGCCGCCAGGGCGCGGGCGATCGAGGGAGCGACCTGCTTAAGGGAAAAGGCCATGACCTGGGTGCCGTCCATGAACAACTCAGGCTGCCCCGGCGCTACCAGCCCGCCGGTTTTCGACATCAGATAAGGGGCGCCAGAGCCATCTGACCCCAGATCGAAGGCAATATGTCCACCGTCGTCCAGTTCCAGCGCCGTCACCGCCACGGCATCGCCGAACAGCGGCGCCAGTGATCGATTGGAATCCGAAATCATGCGCGTGGTGATATCGCCCGAGACAAGCAGGGCCCGGGTAATGCCGCCTGACTGCATCATCGCATTCGCGACAGACAGGCCGTACCCGTAGCCGGAACAGCCCAGCGCCAAGTCAAAGGTCGCCGTATGCATGCCCAGCTTCAGACGGTTTTGCAGGATACAGGCCGTTGACGGCAGAGGATAATCCGGCGTCTGAGTAATCACGATCAACAGACCGATACTGGCAGTGTCCCAGCCCAGCCTCTCAATCAGTTGCGCCGCCGCCGCCTGGCCCAGATCGCTGACCGTATGATGCGCGGATATCGGTCGCCGTTCGATGCCGGTCACCGACATGATCTTGGCCATGGCGTCCACGCCAAAGGTGACGCCCAGGTCGGCGTTTTCGCTGACCGTCTCCGGTAGGGCGGTGACGATGCCACAAAGTTTCGGGGCGCGGGTGGAAAAGGTGACCATCAATGCGCTCGTTTCATGAGGTAAGGCCGCCATCGACGACAAGCGTCTGGCCCGTGATGAAGCCTGCCTCTTCCGATACCAGAAAGCGCACGAGATGGACGACATCGGCCAGTTCGCATAAGCGGTTAAGCGGCGTGCGGCGCACGATCTGGTCCAGTTGCCGGTCGTCCAGGCCTTCCGACAGGGCGGTTTTCATGTAGCCCGGCGCGACCGAATTGACCGTAATGCCGATACGGCCAACTTCGCGCGCCAGGGCGCGGGAAAAGCCATCAAGTCCTGCTTTCGACGCCGCATAGGCGGTCAGACCGGTATAGCCGCGCAGGCCCGTAATTGAAGAAATATTGATGATACGTCCCGATTTGCGCGTCCTCATCATCCGGCGCAAGACGGACCGGGTCAGACAGATGGCGCCGGTCAGATTGACCTGAAGAACCTGCTCGATATCGCTGACAGGCAGGGTCGAGAGAATGCCTTCGACCGACATGCCGGCATTGTTCACCACGCCCCACAGACGCTGGCCGGCGAACGCCGTCGTAGCGGCGGAGACGAAGCCTTCGATGGCCTGTGTATCGGCCATATCGACCGCCTGCCACAGGAACTTATCGCCATGAACCGCCTTGAGGGCCTCCAGGTCATCGCCAAAGGTCGTGCTGCATCCCGCCACACCGTAACCGTGGGCCAGCAGGTCGCGCGCCAGGGCCAGGCCCAATCCGCGGCTGACACCGCTCACGATCAGCCATTTGTGGTCAGTCGTCATGACACCCTCGATTTTTTGCCCGTCGCGCCCACATCGATATGCGTGACAAAACGCAGACTGACTGGGCGCTGCGCACGCGGCAGGGTTTGTAAGTGTGCCTTGATTTGCGCTTCGGCCAAATCGGAATCTGGTTTAAGCACGATATCGGCGACCAGAACGTGCCCCGTCACCGGGTTAGGACGGGCCGACACGCGCGCCTCCTGGACGATAGGCAAGGCCAGCAGGTGGGCCTCCACCGTCTCAGGATAGACCTTCACCCCACCAATATTCACCATGGCGTCGATCCGTCCCTTGAACAGGACACGATCGGCGGTCACTTCGATCACATCGCCCGTATCGCGCCCCCGGACGGCCAGTGTGCCTCGATCGGTCAGCGTCAGGTCGCCGCTGAGCCAATCACGCGGAAAACCCGCCTTGCCATCTCGGACGGAAAACACCGTGCCCGCCTCGGTGGTTGCATAGATGTGGCGCAGGGCCGCATCCGGAAACCGCTTCCGCAGGATATCGAGCAAGGTCTGTTCGGCGGCCTCGCCACCCAGGGTGAGGCTTTTTAGGGACAGAGGGCGCGATCCCAGCGCCATGACAAAGGCACGCCAAAAGGTCGGCGTTCCGGAGATATGTGTAACGTTCGTTCTAACTGCCAGATCGGCCATATCCGCAACAGATGCGTGCAGTGACGGCACGATCAGCACATGCGGGCCGGCCATGGCGGATAAGATGACCTGAACTCCGGCAAAGCTACCCGGATTGAAGGTCAGGAGCCAGCGAGCGGTATCACCCGGCGTCCCCGGAGCAATGCGGGCACTCAAGGCGTCACGGGCATGCCCGACCCATTTCGGAATACCGGTCGTACCAGAGGTTTGTAACCAGACCTGTCCCGCGTCCCTATCCACCGACGGCGGAGGCACCGACGCATCGCGCAGAACATAGAGGTCGCCTTCTGCGGCCAAACCCGCGATCAGGTCGCGCACAGCGCTTTGTCTGACGTCGATAATGGACGCCGAACGCGGCGCAATATCCGCCCCGGACGTAACCGCTTCGCCCTCGATCAGCTGAAAATGGGGATCGAGGCGCATGAGTCAGCCGCCGAACAGTGCAGCCAGTTCGCCCGCCGTATGGAAAAGAACGAAACCATCGGCAAAAGGCGTCAGGCCCGTTTTTTCCTCGAGCACAACCACCAAGGTCGCCAGATCGAGGCTATCGATATCCAGCGGCCCGTTCAGCAGTGGCGTGTCGGCGGCAATTTCGCCCGCATCCGCCCCTTTGTCGGTCAGGATTTGCGTCAGTTCTTCGCGGATCAGGTCAAGAGCGGACATGGGACAGGAATTCCTTCAGATGGGCAACGACGGCGGCAGGATCTTCCATATGCGGCAGATGCCCCGCGCCGGGAACAAGGTGAAATGGGGCTGATTTCGGCAGACGACTGGCGTCCGGCACTGGAATCAGGCGGTCATGCTCGCCCCACAAAATCTGGATCGGACAGCGGACACGGGACCAGTCGAACCCTTCGGGCGACAGGGCCAGCCCGTAGGCCTTCGCATTACCCAGAAGGGCCATAAGCGCGGCTGAGCGTATCGGGTCGCTCGCCGCGGCGTGGAGCGATGCCGCGACCGATACGGCGATATTGCGCCCACGGGGCCCTAGCAGATGATCCGCCAGGGCCGAAGCCGCCTGCGGCGTACCTGCGGCCAGAAAGGTGTCAAGGCTGTCGTGATGGAAGTCACCGCCCAGTCCGGCCGGTGATATCAGGGACAGGGAACGGACCCGCTCACCGTAAGCCAACGTATATCCGAGGGCGATTTTTGCCCCCATAGAGTGCCCGACCACGTGGGCAGTACGAATGTCGAGCACGTCCATCGCCTCATCAAGCCAGCCGGTCATGAAGCCCAAGGTGGCATCGCCCGCATCGGCGGCGCTGCGGCCGTGACCGGGCAGATCGATGGCGATCAGGCGATGGCTGGCGGCCAATGGCACCAAGCACAATTGCCAGGTCAGAAGATCGGCGCCGAAACCGTGGAGGAAGACGACCGGTTCGCCCGCCGGATTGCCCATTTCAAGGTAGCCGAGCGCGCCATGGCCATGACGGTCGCTGACCGACAGGCTGATCTTGCGGCGCGGACGCGGCAGGGGCGCATTCATGCCAGGAAACCCCCGTCGACCGTCAGGATCGAACCGGTGATCCAGCGCGATGTGTCGGCGAGCAGAAAGGCGATGGCGGCGGCGACATCGTCGGGTTGCCCCAGACCCAGCGGATGCATATCGACGACACGTTTAAAATTGTCTTCCGACAGGATGCTGCGGAACTGGTCGGACATGGGGGTATCGACCATGGCGGGGGCTACGGCATTGACGCGCACACCATCGCGGACCAGTTCGACGCCCAGCCCTTTGACAGCTGAGACAATGCCGCCCTTTGACGCAGCATAGACGACATTACCCGGCGCGGTTTTTAACGCCGCCGATGAGGAACAATAGACCAGAGACGCCGGCACGCCATGACAGGCCTTAAGGCGGAACCCTTGCGCCAGCATCAGAGCCGCGCCCAGGTTTTGGCTCAGAACCTCCATGACAAAGTCCGGCTTGATCGCCTGAATCGGACGCGTGGCCTGCACGCCGGCGCAATGGGCTATGCCATTGAGCGGGCCGATTTCAGCGCACAGCGCCTTGAGCCAAGGCACGATGGCGTCCAGGTCGGACAGGTCGAACAGGCGGCCGATATGCCCCTCGCCCTGAAGCTGGCCCAGGACGGCGGTCAGCCGATCTTCGTTGCGACCGGACGCCACGATGCGGGCGCCGAGGCGCGACAGGTATATGGCCGTCGCCTTGCCGATGCCGCTGGTCGCCCCGGTGACCAGAATGGTCCGTCCAGCCAGCGACATGGGGTTGAAAGGCGGGGGATTGAAGGCCGGCTCGGGGCGTGAGTCAGTCGACATAGAGTCCCTCCGTGTCCTGCGCCGCCATGCGCGCGGCATAGGCCGTCTGGAAATGGGCAATGCGGCCCTCAAGCTCACCCAACAGGGGCGGTCGTCCCGGCGGCGCCTCACGCGTGCCGGCCTGAGCCAGGGCGCAGATGTCGCGATCTTCGTTGCGGACCTGCTCGGAAAAGGCTTTCAAACTGTCAACCACAAGGCCGCGAGCTGCGCGGCCATTGTTTTTCGCCAGCCAGGACGTGGAATTGATGCGCAGAGTCTGCGGTCCTGTCGGGTCGAAGGTCTGGAAGGTCAGGAACGCTCCGTAGGAGAAGGTGACGACGATATTGGGAAAGATAAGGAAATTGCCGTATTGCGGGTAACGGTCCGACGGCTCAAGCTTGATGCTTTTGGCGACATTGCCCCACCACTTCAGCGACCGCTCCTTGAGATTACCGACATAGCGGCTGTGTTCGGCGTCAGTGGAAATTTTCAGATCGATGCTGAGGATCAGGCCGAAGCTGTCGGCATGAACCAGGGGGACATGATAGCCTTCGGCGGCATTGTCCATGCCCAGCTTCCAGTTAGCGGCCCAGTCGTAGCTCGCCTGTTCGAAGCGATCGGGACAGACCTCGCTGACATGTTTCAGATCGTCGTAAAAGCTGCCGAGAAAGGTCGCCAGATCCGGACCATCCGAACTCATCCGCACAAAGACGAAATGGCCGACGGTTTCCAGAGCATAGCTGTGGAGGGCCAGCGCATCCTTGTCCGCCGCATCCAAACCAAAGCTTTGGGCATTGAGCGGGATGCCTATGGGCTTGCCCGCCGCGTCATAGGTCCAGCCATGATACGGACATTGCAGCACGCGATTGCCCTTACCGCACTGGATGCGTGAAAAGCGATGCGAACAGACATTGCGGAAAGCCTTCAGCTCGCCATTAAAATTCTGCACCACAATGGAATTGGGGCCGATCTGGGCGGTGATGAAGTCCTTGTCGGCCTGCAAATCCTGGGTAAAGCCCACACATAGCCATGACGGCTTGAAGATACGCTCAATTTCTTCGGCCAGCACGTCTTCGCGCCAGTAGTGGTCCGCAGGAATACGGCCAAGGCGATCCTGGTAGGTCATCAGGCGAGTTCCACCACTTGCGGCGCCGGCATTGGCCCTACCGTCATCTTGATGGCGCTCCATGACCAGCCCACACCAAAGCCCATCATGACGAGGCTTTTCGGCGTCTCGAACGCGTCCGACAGTCGCGCCGCTATGGTCAAGGGGATCGAGGCGGAGGAGGTATTGCCGAAGGTCTCCATGGCAACGGGCACCTTATCCTCGGGCAGGCCCGACTTCTTGCGCAGGTGATTGAGCATGAAGAGATTGGCCTGATGGAACAGCACGTAATCGACATCGTCTATGGTCGTATTGGCCGTTTCCAATATGCCCTTGACCAGGAGCGGCACGTTTTTAAGTGTGAAATTGAAAACCTCAGTGCCGTTCAGGTGCAGGCGGGATTTACGATATAGCTCTTCGGCGCGTTCGGGGCTGTGCGGCTCCTTCGGCGGCAGTAACGGGTGCTTAAGACCACCGGCTTCGATCAGGATATGCGGCGCGCCGGAGCCATCGGTGCCGAAGACACCGAACATATCATCCGCCTTCGGATCAATTTCCAGAGCGGTCGCGGAACCGGCATCGCCGAACAGCGGGATAGTGGCCCTGTCGCCTTCCATAAGCTTCGATGTCGATACGTCCCCGGCCAGCACCAGACCGCGCGCCGGCCTGCCGGCGACCTTGAGCGTCTGCATCAGCGACGCGGCCGTCCATAGGCCATAGGCATAGCCCGAACAGCCCAGATTGATGTCGAAGGCCAGGCATGACCCAAGCCCTAAGCGCGATTGCAGGGCGCAGGCCGTCGCCGGAATAACATAGTCGGCGCTTTGCGTCACCATGATCAGCACGTCGATGGTATCCCGCGCCCAGCCCAACTCATCGAGCAGGCCGTCGGCGGCCTTTTGACACAGGTCGGAGGTCAGGATGCCGGGGCGGGCGACATGGCGCGACCGCACGCCGATAGACCCCATCAGGCGCTCACGTTCGGCTTCATCGGGTATGATGTTTTCCGCCGCCAAATCGCGCGTTTCGGCAGGCACGCAGGCACGGATCCCCCGCAAACTCACGCCCTTCATCCTCGCTTCGGTCATGACCCAATCCTCAAACGCTCAACAAGTTCGGTGATTCGCGGCGCAATCACCAATCACAACCCTGCGCACCAAGAATTTAAGGGAATATTGACGGATTCACCCTTTTCCTTAACCCAGGAACATCATGTGGAGTACACCATGGACAAGCCCGCTTTTTTTGCCGCCGTCGCCGAAATTCTGGAAGCCGACCCGGCCGGTCTGACCGGCAATGAACATGTCAACGATATCGGCAACTGGGACAGCCTGTCGGTCATCTCCTTCGTCGCCATGGTTGACTCGGATATGGATCAGATCGTGGATGCCGAAAAGCTGAAAGATGCTAAGACGTTGAACGACCTGGCGGCCCTGGTCGGCCTCTAGGCGCATGCTTACGCCGCAGGATCGCCGAGGGACGCGCGTCCTGATATGAAAACCGTCGCCATTATCCCGGCGCGCGGCGGCTCGAAACGCATCCCGCGCAAGAACATCAAGCCGTTTTTCGGCAAACCCATGATCGCCTATTCCATCGAGGCGGCGATTGAATCGGGCCTGTTCGACACGGTGATCGTATCGACAGACGATGCGGAGATTGCCGAGGTCGCACGGTCCCATGGCGCCGAAATCCCCTTTATTCGTCCGGCCGAACTGGCCAATGACCATGCCGGGACCGGTTCGGTCGTCGTCCATGCCCTGAACTGGTTCGCAACGAACGGCACCCCTTACGATGCCGCCTGCTGCATCTACGCCACGGCGCCGCTTCTGGACCCTGCCCGGCTGAAAGAAGGATGGGACAAGCTCCAAGGCAAGCGGTTCGCTTTTTCCGTCACCTCCTACGCCTTTCCGATACAGCGCGCCCTGCGCCAGACATCCGACAGTAGCGTTGATATGTTCTGGCCGGAAAACCTCACCAAACGGTCCCAGGATCTGGAACCGGCCTATCACGACGCGGCGCAATTCTATTGGGGCTGGACCGACGCTTGGCTGAACGGTGAGATTACCTTCTCACCGATATCCGCGCCGGTCATTCTGCCGCGCACGGAAGTGGTTGATATTGACACGCCCGAAGACTGGGATGTCGCCGAGCTGACATACAAGGTGTTGAAATCCCGCGCCTGAGAGGTGTACCGTTGCAAATTCAACCAAAGGGGCAACGGTCATGATTTCCAGGCGTCTATTGTTGTCAGGCATGGCGGCCAGTACCGCAACGCCCGCTGTGTTTCTGTCTACGGCAGCTTCAGCGGGCGAGCCTGTCTCGCTGGCGGCCAGCGCTAAACCGATCGGCGCCGATGAACGCCTCACCCGTATCGCCAAGCTGCAAGGCCTGATGCAGGCCCAGAAGGTTGATGCCCTGATCGTCGAAAGCGGGCCATCGCTCGACTATTTCACCGGCGTGCGATGGGGACGATCGGAGCGAGTGACGGCGGCGGTCCTGCCTGCGCAAGGCCAGGCGATCATCGTCACCCCCGCCTTCGAAGAGCCGTCCGTGCGCGAAAGCCTTTTGATAGAGGCGCAGGTGCGCCCTTGGAACGAGGCCGATAACCCGGAAGCCGTCATGGTTCAGGCCCTCCAGGATCGCGGATTGGTGTCGGGCGTCATCGCCATCGAGCCGACGACACGCTTCTTCATCGTCGATGGCCTGAGGCAGGTCTCCAGCGCCGGTCGAGTGGTGTCGGGCGCTGCCCTGGTCAATGCCTGCCGCCAGATCAAATCACAGGCCGAACTGGCCCTCATGCAGACGGCCAACGATATTACCCTGGCGGCCTTGCGTCATACCCATGGCGAAGTCAGGGCCGGCATGACCGGCAAGGATATTGCCGCCATCATGAACACGGCGACCATAGCCTTGGGCGGCGCGCCGGAATTCGCCCTGACCTTGATCAACGAAGCCAGCGCATATCCGCACGGCTCAAAGCAGGTTCAGACGGTGCGCGAAGGCTCGGTTATACTGATGGACTGCGGATGCGCGGTGAATGGGTACGTATCGGATATCTCCCGCACCTGGATATTCGGTGAGCCCTCCGCCCGACAGCGTCAGGTATGGAACACCGTGCGGCGTGGCCAGGAGATAGCGCTCGAAACCGCGAAGGTCGGTGTACCCGTAGGCCATATCGACGACGCCGTGCGTGCCTATTATGAAAAGGAAGGCTGGGGGCCCGGTTATCGCCTGCCCGGGCTATCACACCGCACTGGCCACGGCATCGGCATGGAAGGCCACGAATCGCCATACCTGGTGCATAGCGACCTGACGCCGCTTCAGCCCGGCATGTGTTTTTCCGACGAACCAGGCCTATATATTCCCGGCGAATTCGGCATCCGGCTCGAAGATTGCTGGTACATGACCGTCAACGGACCAAAACTGTTTTCACCTCTGGCGAAATCGATCGACGACCCGATTTAGAGCCTAGGTGTCCGTTTCAATATTCGGTGTCGCCGCTGGCACCAGGGAAGCCCGGCAAGGCCAACCGGTAACGAATGGCCGCCGCCCGCAAGGCGAAGGCAGCAAAAAAGGCGATCATTGCCGCCGGCCAGAAGGACAGCCCCATCAGGGTCAGGCCCACGAATGCGCCCGCCCCCAGCAGGGCCGCCGTGACATAGATTTCCCGCGTCATGAGCAGGTTGGGCTCACCCGCCAACACATCGCGGATAATGCCGCCGAAACAGGTGGTCAGCACGCCCATGATCATGGCCGAAAACGGATGGACCCCGAGATTGAGCGCCTTGGCGGTACCCACGACGGCATAGGCCGCCAGACCGATGGCGTCGAGCCACAGAAGCGCCCGGAACCGCCAGCCCCGCTTGCCCGTCACCCAAACGATGACGGCGGCAATCAGACAGACAATGATATAGCCCGGCCGTTGAACCCAGAAGACCGGCGCGCCGATCAGCAGATCACGAAGAGTGCCGCCGCCAACGCCGGTAATGGCGGCGAAAAAGGCAAAGGTGATGATGTCCTGCTTACGCCGTGCGGCCGCCAGCGCGCCGGATGCACCGAAAACGGCGACGGCGGCGTAATCAAGCCAGTAAAAGGCGGTTTGCAGAGCATCCATGTGCCCGCGTTAGCATGGACGCAGGCGCTTTTGGAAGGGGAAACGGCCTACCAGCGACGACCGAAACCGTAGCTGTAGCCAAAACCGCTGCGCCAGCCGCTATCCCAGCGAGGTTCACGGTAATAACGATGATAATGCCCGTAGACCGGCTCAGACGAAAAGAAAACGGTCGTGTAGCCGCGTGGCGGCGGTGGCGGGGCGTAATAGCCATCGTCATAGGCATAATAGGCCTGCTCATAGCAGTCGACGCTATTATCGCCCACAGCCGAGCCGAGCATGGTGCCCACCATGGCCCCGCCTATGGTGTTGCCGCCGCGGTCCCAGCGATTGGACAAACCGTTGCCAATCACACCGCCCAGAACCGCACCCACAATCGTTCCGGTCGTGCGGGCGCTCGACTTGCGCTGATAGCAATACCCGACGGGCTCGCGGCCCGGGGGCGGCAATCCGCTATCCCTGGCCATATCTGCAGCCTGATCTGCGCGGCCACGGTCATAGGCCTGGCGCAGTTCGGCCTGGCTGTAGGGGCGCATCTCCGGCTGCGCATCGCTGCGCGTTGCCTGGTGCGAGTCGGTCGGTGTCGTTTGGGCTAGCACAGGTTGGGCCAGCATAACGGCGACACTGGCAATCAGGCAGGCCTTGGATATCCGGTTTTTCATAGTGACGCTCTACTCCACGCTATGCGAAAACCATACCACAAAATTATGTCCGGCGCATGGCCTGGGACTTGACGATTTAGACCGATACGCCCAGCTATGGGCAAGGAGTATGACATGTCTGAAACCAAAGCCGTCCTAGCCCTTCACAGCGCCTATCGCGACGACATCGGAGATTTGGTAACGCGACGACCGGTCCCCAGCCAGCGCCTGAATAATATCGGCGCCTTCCTGTTCCTCAACCACCATGGCCCCCAGACCTATCGCCCCGGCAATCGCGGCCTACCGTTTGGCCCACATCCGCATCGCGGTTTTGAGACGGTGACCTTCATTCTCGAAGGTGACCTGGCGCACCGCGATACAGGCGGACACGAAAGCATCATCCACGCCGGCGGCGTCCAATGGATGACGGCGGGTAGCGGCTTGGTGCATGCCGAAGTCTCGCCCGAAGCCTTCAAACGGACGGGCGGTCCGATGGAGATTCTTCAGCTCTGGGTCAACCTGCCGTCCCGCCTTAAAATGACGCCACCGCGCTATACCGGCGTGCAGCAGGCCCAAATCCCAGCCATCGAAAGCGACGGCGTAACCCTGCATCTTGTCTCAGGCGAATGGAGCAGGCAGACCGGCCCCGTGAACTCGCTGACCGGTGTGTTCATGACCTGGCTGGATATGACGCCTGGCAGCCGCATTCGATTCGATCACCTCGAAGACCGCGATGTTTTTTTCTATGTCGTGCGCGGCAATGTGGCCGTCAACGGCGCCGATGCGCCGCATTGGAACCTGGTTGAATTCGGCCCCGGCGGCCTGATCGATATTGAAGCCGTGACGGATAGCGTCGTCCTGTTCGGCCACGCCGAGCCGATCAACGAGCCGATTGTGGCGCATGGTCCGTTCGTGATGAACACGGTGCAGGAAATCCATGACGCCTATGCCGACTATCAGGCCGGCAAGTTCGGCAATCCGGCGGATATCGGCTAGTGTCCTGAATCTGAAATTCGCATGCGGTTGATATCGACCTCTGGCGAATTTCAGATTCATCAGGACACTAGCAACTTATTGTATCTAGTATCGTTTTTGAATTTGAAGTTCGCTCGGCCTTCGATATCAAAATAAAGCGAACTTCAAATTCACGATACTAGGCGATCATCTCATCGCTCAGCGGTTCGCCACGCGACAGGTCACGGCTGGCGACCTTGCCCACCACGTCCCATAGCCGGGACGGCGGCAGGCCCAGGCCCGGACGGATCGAGCGGACATTGTCATGAGTCAGGGGCTCGCCTCGTTTGACGTCCCTGACAATATAGAGAGAGCGGCGGAAGGTCTTGGAGCCCTGCTCAGTGCCCAGGGTGTCAAAATGCACCCGGCCAAGTGCTTTCCAGGCGTCCTTGCAGTCGCGAACCAGGGCTGAAAATTCGGCCGGTTCCAGCGAGAAGCTCGAATCCGGGCCGCCGTCGGCGCGTGCCAGCGTAAAGTGCTTTTCGATGACGGCACCGCCCAGCGCGATTGCCGCCACGGAGGCACCGACGCCATGCGTATGGTCGGACAAACCTGGCACGCAACCATACCGTTCGCCCAGGGCCGGAACCGTGCGCACATTGGCATCGGCGATATCGGCGGGATAGTTGGAGACGCAGTGCAGCAGGATAATCTCACCCGAACCGAACTTGCGCGCCGTCTGGACAGCCGCGTCGATTTCACGGTCATTGGCCATGCCCGTCGACATGATCATCGGTTTGCCCTGTTGCGCCACATAGGCGACCAGAGGCAGGTCAACCAGTTCGAAAGATGCGATCTTGTAGGCGGGAGCCCCTAGAGATTCGAGCAGATCGACGGCGGTAGTGTCGAAGGGCGAAGAGAAGATCGTCACGTCACGCGCCTTGGCCCGCTCG
Organism: Asticcacaulis aquihabitans; assembly: GCF_032490435.1. Lineage (NCBI taxonomy): Bacteria > Pseudomonadati > Pseudomonadota > Alphaproteobacteria > Caulobacterales > Caulobacteraceae > Asticcacaulis > Asticcacaulis aquihabitans. The sequence continues at coordinate 368,677 of NZ_JAVGWM010000003.1, read as the reverse complement.
AACAGAGCCGGGTGCCACTCCCACGGGGTATGGGCCTCCTGGTACAGGTCATAAAGGGCCCGGCCATCCCAAGGGCCGCCATGGATGAAGAATTCCGGCCGATCCGATTTCAGGGTGATGGTGTCGGCGGTATAGGTCTGAAGCTTGATGGCGTCGCAACCGGTGTCGGCGGCGGCATCGATCATCGTCAAGGCGCGATCGAGCGAGCCGTTGTGATTGCCCGACAGTTCGCAGATGATATAGGGCTCATGATCGGCGCCGATCTTGCGGCCGGCAATAGTAACGTCGAGGCTCATAACACTTCACTCAGGGCACTTATGACCCGGGCTGGGTCTTCATCACGCATTTCCGCATAAAGCGGTAAAGAAAGCGTGCCCTGATAGAAGGCGTCGGCGCCGGGCAGGTCGCGTTTGCCCAATGCGTGATGTTGCCAATAGGGCTGACGATGGACCGGAATATAATGCACCTGGCTGCCTATGCCGCGATCGCGCAACCCCGCCATGACGCGGGCCCGCGTCGTGCCCAGGGCGGCAAAGTCGATATTGACGGCGAACAGATGAAAGACCGTATCATCGCCCGATTGCGTCCATCTTACGGGAATATTCGATTGATCTAGCGCCGCCTTATAGGCACGCACCAGTGCCTTGCGGCGGGCGGCGAATTCCGGCAGACGCTTCAGTTGCGACAGGCCCAGCGCACAGTTGATATCGGGCAGGCGATAGTTATAGCCCAGGCATTGCTGTTCGTAGACCCAGGGACCGGCATCGCCTTCGCCATCATAATGCAGGCCGACGAAATGATCCGGGTCGCGTTCGATGCCGTGACTGCGCAGGGTGCGCAGACGCGCCGCCAGAACGGGATCGTTTGTCGTCACCGCGCCGCCCTCGCCGGTGGTCAGTGTTTTGACCGGATGAAACGAAAAGCAGGCCATATTGGAGGATTGACAGCTACCGACCGGCCCTTGCGGTCCGACCGTGCCGATCGCGTGACAGGCGTCTTCGATGATGAAGGCGCCATATTCGTCACATACCGTGCGCAGGTGACGCAAATCGACCGGCCGGCCGGCATAATGGACCGGAATGACGCCGGCGAAGCGATGACCGTGATAGTCGCGTGCAATTATATTCAGCGCCTCGTCGAAACTGTCGTCCGTGATCAGGCCGGTCATCGGATCGACATCGGCAAAGACCACTTCGGCGCCACAATAGGCGACACAATTGGCGCTGGCGGCAAAGGTGATAGCCGGAACGATGACCACGCAGCATTTCGACACCTGCTCGGTCATCATCGCCAGATGCAGTGCCGCCGTACCATTCGATACGACAACGGCCTCTGCGGCACCAACCGCTTCGGCCAGGGCTTTTTCAAAACGGTCGACGAGGGGACCGGTCGTCAGGAAATCGGAGCGCAAAGCCTCCGCGACGGCGGCGATATCGGCTTCGCTGATGGACTGGCGGCCATAGGGGAGAAAGGTCATAGGGCCTCGCACACGAAAAAGCGCCTCACCCCAGATAGGCTTTCATCATATCGCGGATACCGGCCGCGTCCAGACGTTCCGGGTTGATATCGCTGGCATAATAGAAATCTTCGGCCACCTTCTTTATACCGCGTACCTTGGCGAAACTCTTGCGGGTATATTCAACGAATTCCGGCTCGATGACGTAGCGGTCGTCCAGTTCGTAGGTTGAGCGCGCATCGTCGGCGGAAATCATCATCTCGTGCAATTTCTCGCCGGGGCGGATGCCAACGACCTTATGCTGCGCTTCGGGCGCCAGGGCGGTAGCCAGGTCCGTGACCAGGGTCGCCGGAATTTTCGGCACGAAGATTTCACCGCCTTGGGTCAGTTCCAGGCAGGACAGGACGAAGGCCACGCCCTGATCGAGCGATATCCAGAAGCGCGTCATGCGCGGGTCGGTGATCGGCAATTCCGTCGCCCCCTTAGCCAGCAGGCGCTGGAAGAAAGGGACCACCGAACCACGCGAGCCTACGACATTGCCGTAGCGGACGACGCAAAAACGCGATCCAATGTCACCGGCCATGTTGTTGGCGGCAACGAAAATCTTGTCCGAGGCCAGCTTTGTGGCGCCGTACAGGTTGATGGGGGAGCAGGCCTTATCGGTTGACAGCGCCACCACGCGTTGGACGCGAGCGGAGAAGGCGGCGGCCACAACGTTTTCTGCGCCGTTGATATTGGTAGCAATACATTCCGACGGGTTATATTCGGCGGCGGGCACCTGCTTTAGGGCGGCGGCATGAATGACAATATCGACACCGCGGAAGGCCAGTTTCAAACGTTCGCGATCACGCACGTCGCCAAGGAAGAACCTTAATTTTGATATCTTCGCCTTATCGAAGTGCTCTTCCAGTTCGCCGCGCATTTCGTATTGCTTGAGTTCGTCGCGCGACAGGATGATAACCTTGCGCGGATCATGGTGCTCAAGCAAGGCCTGGGTCATGCGACGGCCGAACGAACCGGTGCCGCCGGTGATCAGGACGACCTTGCCCTTGACCGGGTCGGTTTGCGGCGAAAAATCACGATAGGTCATGGCGATCCGTGCACTCAAAGCCGGACGCATTTCGCCCGTGGGTGGCATCTTGCCCACGGGCGGTTAAAGTCACGTTAAGTAAATTTACCCCGTCAACGGTCAGCCGCCGCCGTAGCCGCCAATCACCGGCAGGACCTCGCCCGTGATGTAGGACGACATCTGCGGCGATGCTAGGAAGACGTAGGCCGGTGCGATCTCCTCAGGCTGGGCGGGGCGTTTCATCGGCGTCTGGGCACCAAACTGAGCAACGTCGTCAGGCGACTTGTCGGCCGGATTGAGCGGGGTCCAAACCGGGCCTGGCGCGACACAATTGACACGGATACCCTTTTCCACCAATTGCCCGGCCAGAGAGCGTGTAAAGGCGTGAATCCCCCCTTTGGTCATCGAATAGTCGATGAGCATCGGGCTGCCTTCGATACCCGTGACCGATCCGGTATTGACGATGGCGCCGCCATTAGGAATGTGTTCCGCCGCCGCCTGGGCCATATGGAAATAACCGTAGAGGTTGGTCTTTAGCGTTCGGTCGAACTGTTCTTCGCTCAGGTCAGCAAATTTGGCATGAAGCTGAAAGGCGGCGTTGTTGACAAGGATATCAAGCTTGCCCAGGCGGGCGACGGTCTGGGCCACGGCATCCCGGCAAAACTGACGATCGGCTACGTCGCCGGCAATCAACAGGCATCTTTGCCCTTCGGCTTCTACCAGGCTTCGGGTCAGTTCGGCGTCTTCGTGTTCGTCCAGGAAGACGATGGCTACATCTGCCCCTTCACGGGCGTAGAAAATGGCGACGGAGCGACCTATGCCGGAATCGCCTCCGGTGATCAGGGCCACCTTGCCTTCCAGCTTGCCAGATCCGCGATAATAGGGTGCGTCATAGAGGGGTTGCAGCACCATGTCGGCTTCGTTGCCAGGCTTGTCGAGCGTTTGCATTGGCAAGGGCGGCTCAGGGTATCTCCGTGCTCCGGCCTGCATGGCAGATTTGGGTTTGTCTTCGGGCGTTTTCTTGTCGGTTTGGCGTCGTTCTGCCTGGAGGGCGCGCTGGATGGCGACGGTGTCTTCCGCCTCCTCCTCATAATCGAGCGGTGTCATGGTCGGACCTTGCGATAGCGTGGAGCCCCTGCCCCGCCGCTATTACAACCGCCGCGTCATCAAAAATCGATAGGGACCAGACGGCGTGACACATCGTTCAGCGCCTGAGGGATAAGATGCCATGGCTCGACAAAATAACGTTCGAACAGGCGCTTCGGTTCATGGAAGAACCGCACCAGCCATTCTATGCCCAGTCGCCCGGTCCAGCGCGGCGGCGTGTACATGACGCCGGCTTCGTAATCAAATGCCGCTCCGACCGGCAGGATGACGCAATCCGGCAGACGGTCGAGATTGGTCAATATCCAGGTTTCCTGACGCGGCATGCCCATGCCGACCAGCAGAACATCAGGCTTTTTAGCCGCCAGATCCGCCAGCAAGGCGTCATTTTCCGCGCCCGCCATGTCAAAGAAGCCGGTATGCAGATCGAGATGCACATCAGGATAGCGGTTGAGAATCGCCGCCTTAGAATAGTCGTTATGCGCCGCCTCGCCGCCGATATGGTAGACACGCCACCCATTGGCCTGAGCACGCGCCCAGAAATCTTCGCGATAATCAAGATAGGTGACGCGATGCTGTCGTGACACTGGAAGCCCCATCAGACGGCCCCAGGCGATCATCGGCGTCGAATCGATTTCGATCAGATCCGCCCTGGCATAGAAGGCGCGCATGTCAGCGCGTTTCTGAAACAGATACAGGCTATGCAGATTATGGTTTGCCACGATGGCACGCTCACCGGCGGCGACCTTGGCCCCGACAAACTCCATGACATAGGTCGGCGTCACCGCATCGACCTCAGCCCCCAGAAGCGATAGACGCTTAAACGGCGGGGCCTCAGTCAGGCTGTCGTGAAAAACGGATTGGCGGCATGTGTCCATACCGCCAATCCTACGGGTTTAGTTTTGAGAAACCCTCAAAGGACAGGGTTAATAGCCACTCAGTTTTCAACCACCGGGCGCAGGGTGATTTCGACACGGCGATTCTTGGCGCGGCCTTCCGGTGTGCTGTTGGTCGCAATCGGTTGACGCTTACCCATGCCGGCAACATAGATGCGTTCGGCCTTGACCTTGCGGGCAACCAGATAACCGGCGGCGGCGTTTGCACGACGCTCCGACAGGTCGAGATTGTAGGCATCGGAACCCTGGGCGTCGGCATGGCCGACCACGTCGATATAGGTCGATGGATATTGATTGAGGATGGCGGCGACATCATCCAATACCGGCAGGAAAGAGCCCGCGATATCGGCGCTGCCCGACGAGAAGGTAACGTCGGACGGCAGATTGAGGACGATGTCATTGCCCCGGCGGGTGACGTAAACGCCGCGCGTTTCCAGTTGGGCGCGCAGGTCCTTTTGCTGGCGATCCATGTAGGCGCCGACTCCGGCGCCCGCCAGGGCACCGATACCCGCACCGATCACCGCATTTTTGCGTCGTAGGTCATTGTTTGACAGGGCGCCGACACCGGCACCGATTGCTGCGCCGACAAGGGCACCTGTCTTGGTGTTGCTGCGCGTCTTGACGCCGTTGGATGTATCGATGGTTTCGCAGCCGGCCAGCAGGAAAGAGATGCCGGTGATCGCCAGAATGGCGCTTCGACCAGAAATGTTCAGTCGGGACAGGTTTAGTATAGACATGATTTAGACTCCTCAGATGCTATTGGTCCCGATCAAGGGCCCATTTACGGGTCCGATTTCAGGCCACTACCACCAGTTATGCCAGAGCCAGGGTAAGGGCGTTGACCGGAACGCAGTAAAAACTCGTTAGAATCCCATAAGGCCATCCGCCGATTCTGAGGGCCATAGAGGATATGTATACAGGCTTACGATTGTGATGTTGAACACAACATGAAGGCGCCCATATGGCGTCCGGTCATGTCTGTTTGCAGCGCCATACTGTCTTGGTCTCCGCCGCCATGGTCAGGTAGGTCTGGGACAGGGTACGCACGCGGGCCAGATTGTTGGCCAGTGCCGCCAGCGCGCCGGTATTGCTATGCATCGAACAACGCAAAGTGCCCAACGCCTTCATCTGATTATTGAAATTGGTGTATTGCGCTGGGTCGAGCCGGTAATCGTAACGGGTGAAGACCTGACCGTCGGCGGAAAATTCCATCCGCGCGGCCACAGGATTGGCTTCGCCCATCGCAAAACGCAGCAAGGAGCCGTTTGGTTGACGCTCATACGGTGTACGGCCATTGACGCAGGCATGAACGGAGTCAAATTCGAACTCGATCGGCCCCGCCCCGCTGAGTGGATTGGGCGACGCATTGGGATCGATGGTGCAGGACATCTTCACGGCGACGGCTTCCGCCACCGGGGCTGCGACCTTCGGTTTGCTGAGGCGGCGATAGATGTCGCGATCCTTGATCAGGAACCACGCAACGACAATCACAATAACGGCAGCTAGGGCAATCCAGCCCCACGGGATTGGATGCTTGATGCCCGGCACCTTGACCGGCGGCGGCGCGCGCAATTCAATGCGATGGCGAACACGTTCCGGCTTGGCGCGCTCGACCGGGGCTTCGTCGAAGGCTGTCGGGGCATCGGGCTCGCGCGAACGATGGATTTCGGCGCGGTGACGGATTTCACGGCGAATGATCAGGCCGATGAGGATCAGGACCAGGACCGACAGGACCACCATGGCGCCCAGTTGCAGACGCTCCATAAGGGCGCGGTCGGCTTCGGCCTTTTTCTGCTCGACCAGACGCTGAACCTGGGCCTCGGCAGCAGCGGACAAAACCTTAGACAGCGCGTCATCCTTGACGATCTCGTCCTCGCTCTTGGCATAGCAGGGCGTACTGACAATCTCAGGGGATATACCGGCCGAACTCAGGAAGGTATTCAACGCAGAGACATGGGTGGCGACGAACTGGCCAGCCGAGATATCGAGGTTACCGCCCGCCGACAGGGTAGACGGCGCGGTCCAGGTATTGACGCCAACAACCTGGCCGCATTCGTTCAGCAGCGGACCGCCGGAATTGCCATGATTGATCGGCGCGGTGTGAAACAGGGTTTCGACGCGGCTGCCGTCCGGATTGGTGGCGGCGAACAGGGCGATGGAGCCTTGCGTCACATAGGCATCCGCCGGTTCCAGAAGCGCCGTGCCCGACCGATTGAGCAGGTGATCGGTCACATCAGGATAGCCCATCGAGACGACGCGCTCATTCTTGTAGGGCGTGAGGAAGAGTTTCAGGGGCGGGATTTTGAGGTTCGGCGCCGACAGCAGGACCAGATCGCCCTGAATCCAGGACTTCATCAGTTGCACCGGTTGGTATCCGGCCCCGGAGTCCTTGTGCGGAACGATATAGATATCGGCGCTCGATGCCTCCGGCGGCACCTGGACGACGTGGTAATTGGTGACAATATAGCCGGGTGCGACGACAAAGCCCGAGCCCATGCCGACCGTATCGAGCGGTACGCCGCCATAGCCACGGTAGACCACGAGCACCCGCACCACCGATTGCTCGGAGGCCTTCAGCGCCTTGGTCGAATTGACGGGCTGAAAATCGGGATCGGACAATTGTTGCGATAGGCTGGACGAATTGGCATCCTGCGCAAAGGCAGGAGATACATCAACGGGTAGACACAGGAGACCGGCGGCCAGAAGCCCGAGGCCTATCCCCTTCATCCGTTGAACCAGACCCGCGCCCATACCCGCAAACAATCCCAAATCCGCCTTGGCAACACAAAACACCGCGTCCTCTGGCGAGTCGCGTTCATATCAAGCGGTCATAGACGAGTTCTCGTTAAAAATCATCCCCCGCGGGAAGGTTAATGCGGGCTGTGGGATTTTAGGCGCGCCGAGGTGAGTCTGACCTGAAAAAGTGCTCCCACTTTGGCAGGAAGCGCTCTAATATCCTCGGTAACTTTTCCCTTCTATCGCCGAAAGTGCTCTCTGTGCCCGATACTGCCGCCCCCGTTTCCGCCATTCCTCCCGTGCCGCTCGCCCTGTACGACAGCAACTTCGCTGCGTTTTCGCAAAGCCTGGGCGCGGCGTTCGAGCGTTATGGCTTCGCGGTGCTGGGCGGGCATGGCCTCGATCCGGTGCTACTGGACCGCGCGCTTACGGCAACCAAGGCCTTCTTTGCCCTGCCGGAGGACGTCAAGCGCCAATATCACGCGGCATCCGGTGGCGGCCAACGCGGCTATACGCCTTTCGGCATAGAAACCGCCAAGGGTCACGTTCATCACGACCTTAAGGAATTCTGGCATATCGGGCGCGAACTGCCCGTCGGCCACCCATATGCGCCGTTCATGCCGCAAAACGTATGGCCAGCGGAAGTCGCCGATTTCCATGACAGCACCTATGCGCTCTATGAGGCCCTCGATCAGTTGGGCAAGAAAGTGCTGCGCGCCATCGCGGTTTATCTCGATCTGGTGCCGGATTTCTTCGATGCCCCGGTCAAAGAGGGCAACAGCGTCCTGCGCCTTCTGCACTATCCGCCAGTCACGACGCCGGGCGAATCGGTGCGCGCCGGCGCCCATGGCGACATCAATGTCATTACCCTGCTGCTGGGAGCCGAAGAACCGGGCCTGCAACTGCTTGACCGCGACGGGCAGTGGCTGCCGATCACCCCACCGGCGGATTGCATCGTCTGCAATATCGGGGACATGCTGTCGCGCCTGACCAATGGCGTATTGCCGTCGACCCAGCATCGCGTCATCAACCCGGCGGAAGCGCGTAAGGATTATCCGCGCTATTCGACGCCGTTCTTCCTGCATTTCGAGCCGCCCTACCTGATCGAAACCCTGCCAAACTGTATCACGCCGGATCATCCGGATCTGGGGGCACAACCAATCACGGCACAAGACTTCCTGATGCAGCGCCTGCGCGAGATCAAACTGGTTTAGCGCTTTGCGTCACGCCACCTTCGCCAGCCACATCTCGAACGCCTTTTTGCGATGCCGGCTCAGCGGCAGGCGCAACCCGGTCGTCAATTCGACCTGGTTGTCCTTGTAATCCTGAACGGCTCCGTCATGCACCCAGTGCGAACGGTGTATCTGAAATCCGTCCTTCAGAAGCTCCACCGCCTCGGTCAGCGTCATATGAATCAGGGCTTCGCCGCGCGCCGTATAGACCCGCAGATAGTGATCTTCCGACGAAAGGGCCAGTACCGCCGACCGCCGCAACGCAAACGGCAGGCGATGCGCCAATGGATAGACCTTGCCCGTGGCGGGTTGCGGGTCCGCCTGTAAGAGTTGGCTATCGCGCATCAGGGCCGCGACCACGATGGCGGCCTGCACGGCCAGGGTGAGAAACAGGTTCTGCCAGATCAGGTCGATAAAGCCGACATGGGGCAGGGCCCGTGGCCCAAAGACGTGCAGGGAGGCCCACACAATTGCCGCCGATGGTACGGCCAGGGACACATCAAAGAGAAGCGATGCCCACAAGGGCCAATGACCAGCAAAAAAACGCCGCGCCAACCGATAAGCCCCTTCCATAATCATCCACCCGATGATCATGAAACACAGGGCAAAGTGGGCGCACCGGTCCCAAAATCCCATGCTGGTATAGCTACCGAACGGCCCGGCGAGCGCCAGCAGAAGGCCCAGACAAGGCAGGACGACGAGCGCCTTCCATGATCGGCGTGGCGAATACCGGAAGGTGAGAAAGCGAAAAATATCCATTGGCGAAATTTTGTGACCACCGGCGAAACACCGCAAGACTAGGTGGCTCAGGATACCTAAGCAAGCCCGGTCACTTCAACGGGGATCCCGATGCTGAAATTTCTTATCCGCACCTCTATCGCAATACCGCTCCTGCTCATCGCCGTTATCACCGGCACGCTTGCCTTCACAGCGCCCCAAACGCCTCCGGCCATAGCGGCGGTTGAAAAGGCGAACGATCCCTTTGCCGCCTATGCGCGGGCCTTACCCGCCTATCGCTATTTTACGGCCCGCGACGGCACGCGGCTGGCCTATCACTACTATCCGGGCAAACCGGGCGGCGGCGTTGCCGTGGCTGTGCACGGGTCGTCCGGTACTTCCTTGGCCGTGCACGGCCTGGCCACGGCCTATGCGGCGCACGGTATTACCGTCTATGCGCCCGATCTGCGCGGCCATGGCCTGAGTCCCGGCCCCAAGGGTCGGTTGGGCGATATCGTCTATCGCGGCCAGTATGAAGACGATCTGGCCGACCTGGCCGACCTTATCCAGCGCGAACACCCCGGCGAAAAGCGCCTGCTGGTCGGCCACTCCATGGGCGGCGCCGTTATTCTGCGCACCGCCGCCAGCCGCTATGCCGACAATTTCAACGGCTATCTGGCGCTGGCCCCCTTCATTGCACCGAACACCCCTATGGATCGGCCGGGCGAAGGCGGCTGGACCGTGGTCAGCGTCCCGCGCATCGTCATATTGAGCATTTTGAACGGCTTTGGCATTTCTGCGCTCGACCATCTGAATGTCCTCGCCATGGCGGTGCCACCGAACGCACAGCATCGTCCGCGCTTTTACACCCATGCGCTGCTGTCATCGTCCAACCTGCAACGCGAATGGAAGGCGCAACTGGCGGCCATCCACGCGCCAACCCGCGTCCTGATCGGAGCGAATGACGAACTGTTCCACGCGGAGGCTTATCCGCCGGCCTTCAAGGCGGTGAACCCGGCCATACCGGTGTCGGTATTACCCGGTCAGGGCCATATGACCCTGATGTTCGACGACAAGGCGCTGGCGGCCGAAACCGATGTCGCCGTAGAGATGCTTAAATAAGGTCTGGGATGTGGGGTCCGTGACCCCACATCTTCTCCTCACAGGAAGGTTTGGGAGCGCTGGCCAGAAACCTATATGGAGTCATCCCAACCGCAGGTCTGGCCCTTGTTTTGCTCTTCCAGCCAGGCATTGAGCGGCGCGAAATAATCGAGAATCGCCGAGGCGTCCATGTCGCGCTGGCCCGTGAAGGCTTGGAGAGCATCCGGCCACGGTTTCGATTGCCCCATTTCCAGCATGGCGTTCAGCTTCTGGCCGACCGCCTTCTGGTTATAGACCGAGCAGCGATGCAGAGGGCCAGTCCAGCCGGCCTGTTGGCAGGCGGCGCGCTGGAACTGGAATTGCAGGATGTCGGCCAGGAAATAGCGGGTGTATGGGACGCTGGCAGCGACGTGATACTTACCACCCGGATCGAAGGCGGAAGACGGACGGATACCCGGCGCTTCCAGGCCCTGATACTTCTTCACCAGTTCCCACCACCGGCTATTGTATTGCGCCTCGGTGATGTGGCCGTTGAAGACTTCCCAGCGCCAGCGGTCGATTTCGAGGCCAAACGGCAGGAAGGCGATTTTTTGCAGCGCCATTTTCAGCAGATAAGGAATGTCTTCGGAATCGCTTGGCACCGTGCTCAGCAAACCGATCTGGTTGAGATAGGTCGGCGTTACCGATGACAGGCCGATGAAGTCGCCGATCGCCTCGTGGAAGCCGTCATTGGCGCCGTTCTTGAATAGGAACGGCTGATCCTTGTAGGCGCGCTGATAGAAGTTGTGACCCAGTTCATGGTGAACCGTATAGAAGTCCTCCCCATTGACTTCGGTGCACATCTTCACGCGCAAATCGGAGATATTGTCGATGTCCCAGGCGGAGGCGTGGCAAACGACTTCGCGGTCGCGCGGACGCGTGAATTGCGACCGCTCCCAGAAGGTTTGCGGCAGGGCTTCGAAGCCAAGCGAAGTGTAGAAGCTTTCGCCGGTCTTCATCATGCGGATGGGATCGTACTTCTTTTGCACCAGCAGCTTGTCGAGGCTGTAGCTGGATTTGATACCCTTCGGCGCCACGACGTCATAGATATTGGTCCAGTCCTGGGCCCACATGTTACCCAACAGGTCGGCGCGGATGGGGCCGAACTTCGGCTGGACGCTGTCGCCGTATTTTTCGTTCAGCTTGCGGCGCGTATAGCAATGCAGATTCTTGTAGAAGGGCGCGACCTGGTTCCACAGACGGTCGGTCTCGGCGGCGAAGGCCTCCGGGTCCATGTCGTAACCCGACCGCCATAGCGCGCCGGTATCCTTGAAACCGAGACCCCGCGACCCTTCGTTCGACAGCTGGGCCAGCTTGGCGTAGTCGGACTTCATGGGTGCTGCGACGGCCATCCAGCCCTCCCACATGGCGCGCGTGACCTTCGGATCGCGCGACGACGCCATGGTGCGCGACGCGTCGTCGAGATTATAGGTCTTGCCGGCATAATTGAACTTGCCGGTCGAATAGATGGAATTGAGCTTGGTGCTGATCGCCGCCAGTTCGTTGGCGGCGCCGGGACGGTCGGCCGCCGGCAGGGTCTGGGACAGGCGCAGCAGGTTGAGCTTACGACGGGTGACCGGATCAACGTCGACATCGTTATACTTGGCAGCCGCCATAGCCAGCTTGACGGTTTCTTCATTCAGGGCGGCGTCGGCACGGGTCTGGAGCCATTCGGTATCGTAGGTGATGTAGGTCGCCCCCACCCATTGGACGTGGGCATCATATTCGCCCAGTTCGGCCAGCTTGGCCTCCGCGGCGTCGACGAACGCCTTGGCTTCGGCAGGTGTGGGCTTGGCCGGTGCGGCGTCCGCCGGCGGCGGTGCGGCGGGGGCAGCCGGCACAGGCGTCGCCTCGGCCAGCGGCGCCTTCGGCACCGAGGTCGTGGCGCACCCCGTCAGTAATGCGATACACGCAGTGGAAACCAATAGATGTTTCATGACAGCCTTCCCAGCTTATTCGGTTTGGCCATATCGTTCGTTTGGCCAGATAGTTAATTTGGGGAGCAAATGCCATTTAGGCGAGAGCGTCAAGTCAGGAGATGGCCGGCGCCGTCATTACGCACGCAGAAAGCAGGATCGCAACGGCGGCCATTGCCGTCAGCACAAGACAGGTTTTCATGATCTCAGCCTCCCAGGTCATTAAATGCCCACAGGACGCGCCTTCGCCCCTAACGTCAAGCGGCCGTAGCCGAGACATCCGTTTATTCCGCCGCGCAGGTATCGAGGCCGCGTCCCGCCACGGTCTGTGCATTGGCAGCGATGCGGCTGGACCGCTTATTGCCCTTCGCCTTGCGCTTCATCGGACTGGGCAAAATCGCCGCTAATTGCGCAGCCTCACCCCGGCTGAGTGTGCGGGCGCTGTGACCGAACCAGTATTGCGAACCGGCTTCAGCCCCATAAACCCCCGGCCCCATCTCGATCGAATTGAGATAGACCTCCATAATGCGATCCTTCGACCACATGTGCTCGATCAAGAAGGTGTAATAGACCTCGAATCCCTTGCGCACCCACGACCGGTTCGGCCACAGAAAGACGTTCTTGGCCGTTTGCTGGGATATGGTGGACGCGCCACGCTTCTTCTTGTGCGTCTTGTTGTAGCGCTCCGCCTTTTCGATCGCCGTCAGGTCAAAGCCAGAATGCAGGCAGAACCGGGCGTCTTCCGAGGCGATGACGGCGCGTTTCAGATTGTCGCTGATCTGCGACGCGGGCACCCAGCGATGGTCCAGTCCCTCGCCTTCCATCACGCGCTGGATCATCAGCAGGGTAATGGGCACGGGTACGAATCGGTGAATGGCTACGGATAGGATGGAAAAGGCGAAAAATCCGACGATAAGCGCCCCGATGAAACGGAAGGGCCGAAAGCGCGGACGCGTCTTGCGCGACGCGGCGGCGGGCGCCTTGTCATAGATGACCGCGTCGCTTAGGCCCGGAATGACGTCTTCCGGCTGCGGCTTGTCCGTATGACCGTTACTCATCGCGCCCCCGCGTATGCCGTTATTCGGCTTCGGTCTGGAAGATATAGACGAAACCGTCTTCATCGCCAAATACTAAGCGATTGGCCTCTCCCGACATGGCCAGGGCCGTGATCGCCGCGCCCTTTTCGCGTTTGATCCATTCGACATGGGTCGATTGCAGTTCGGCCAGCCAGACGCGTCCGTCTTCGGTGCCGGCGCTGAGGATGGTGTCCTCGGGCGCGCCGGCAACGACGCTGACCATCGTGCCGTCCTGCGGATTGATTTCAGACGCTTCCTCACCCATCGGACCGTTGGGGCGCAGGAAGGGCCAGACGACCGCACCATTGGCGCCGGAGGTGGCCAACAGCTTGCCCTTGGCAAAGAAATCGAGCGACTTGATCTTGGCCGGATAACCGCCCATGCGCATGTCTTTCGAATCCTTCAAACGCCAGCCATGCAAGGCATTTTCCTGCATGGCGGTGATGACAAAGTCGCCAGACGGCGCCATGGCGATTTTGGTGTGCGATCCCGCCCAGAACAGCTTTTGCGGCTTTTGCTCGGCGATGCGCGAAAACCAGATGCTGACGCCGTTATAGGTGGCGCAATAGAGCTTGCGCCCCTTCGGCTCGAAACACAGGTCCGACACCGAATGTTCGTTCTTGAAGGTCTTCGTCTCCTTCTTGAGCAGGTCGAGGACATAAACGGTCTTGGCAGCGGCATAGGCGATGACCTGGCCCTCGGGTGCAACGGCGACCACGTCGATCCAGGCGCCCGGATGCCTGGCCAGTTCGATCGGCCCGGCATCCTTCGATGTCCAGACAACACGCCCGTCATCACCACCGGTGATCACGCCGAGTCCAGTCGGATGAATCACGGCCGACAGGACGCCCGCATTGGGATGGGCGTCAAAGACCTTATCCGCATCCGGAAAGACAATACGGCCGTCACCCAGGGCGACGATGGGGTCGTCGAGCGCATCGAACAAGGCGGCGACGACATAGGATTCGAAGGATTTTTGATAGGCGAAGGTCATGGCGCGCTTATAGGTCCAGGAATGACATTTGAATACTCAAAAAAGAGCTCCCCCTGATCGTCAGGAGGAGCTGATTTCGAGCTGGAAACGGTGATCAGGCGGCGATTGTCGCCTCAAACCCGGCCTTGAGCGCGGCGGTGTCGAGATGGCGGCCGATGAAGACAGCGCGCGAAATACGCTTTTCGCCCGCCTTCCATTGCCCTTGCAGTTCGCCTTCGAGGATCATGTGCACGGCCTGGAAGACCAGGCGCTTGTCCTCGCCCTTGACATCGAGAATGCCCTTGGCGCGCAGAATATCCTGCCCCTTTTCAGCCAGCAGCTTGTCCAGCCACTGCGTGAACCGCATGCCGTCGATCGGCCGGTCGGCGGTCAGTGACAGGCTCTTGATCTCTTCGTCATGGATCGGATTGATGTGGTGGCTGCAATGCTCGTCGTGGACGTGGCCTGCTTCGCCATGGGCCGGTCCGTGGTGATGGTGATGGTCATGGTCATGGTCATGATGGGCGTGCCCATGGTCGTGATCATGGCGATGCCCGTGGTCATGATGCGCATGATCATGATCGTGGTGGTCATGATCATGAGCGTCGGCACCTATACTGTCCATCTTCGACAGATCGAAGCGATGCTGGTTGAGCAGGGTCGAGATGTCGACAAAAGAACGCTGGGCGCGCGTGATGCTGGCCAACGGGTTCAGCCCTTTCAACCGGCCTTCGATTTCGTCCAGCTTGGCGTCGTCGACCAGGTCGGTCTTGTTGAGGATGATGTGATCGGCAAAGGCAATCTGCTCCTTCACAACGCGATCTTCCTTCAGCGCGCTGTCGAAGTGCTTGGCGTCGACCAAGGCGGTGACGGAATCGAGATAGGTCTTGGCCTTGATCTCCTCATCGACGAAGAAGGTCTGGGCCACCGGACCCGGATCGGCCAGGCCGGTCGTCTCGACGATGATGGCATCGAAACGGCCCTTGCGCTTCATCAGTTGCGACAGGATGCGGATCAGGTCGCCGCGAACCGTGCAGCAGACACAGCCATTGTTCATTTCAAAGACTTCTTCGTCGGCGCCAACGATCAGGTCGTTGTCGATGCCGATTTCGCCAAATTCATTGACGATGACCGCATATTTCTGGCCGTGGTTTTCCGACAGGATGCGGTTGAGCAAGGTGGTCTTGCCCGCGCCCAGATAGCCGGTAAGCACGGTGACGGGGGTTTTTGCGGAGACAGCAGCGGTATCGGGCATTTTGCGGCTTTCGGGTCTGTTACTTTATAATAGAAATGGATATGGGGCTTAAGTATGCCTTTGCGGCCTGAAATCAAGCGGAAGTCGGCGCTGATGGCTACAAATTCCCGATTCTGCGCCCTTGACCTGTGGCCGGGCACGCACGAAGCGTGTATTAATCAGTTGATCCGGCGCGATGACAGGCGATGTTTTCAGAGCATAGTCAATTAAGCTGGCAATGGGGTAAAAACCCGTTGACTCACCGAGATATCCTTGTATAAGTCGCCGCCTCTCGCCCGGAGCCCTGTGGTTCCTGGGGCGTTTTTCCATTTTCCTGCGCAAGCTGACAATCTTTGTCGAAGCCTTGCGCCACTGCATAAGGTTCTGGCCATGTACGCGGTCATCAAAACAGGCGGTAAGCAATACCGTGTTTCGGCTGGCGATCTGCTGGTTGTCGAAAAGCTCGAAGGCGAAGCCGGTGCGGCGATCACCTTCAACGACGTACTGATGATCGGCGATGACGCCGGCGCAGTGGTCGGCGCTCCGCTGGTCGAAGGCGGCGCGGTCGAAGCGACCCTGATCGAAACCCGCAAGGGTGAAAAGGTCCGCATCTTCAAGAAAACCCGTCGTCAGGGCTATCGCCGGACCCGTGGTCACCGTCAGATCCAATCGGTTCTGCGCGTCACCTCGATCCTCGGCGCCGGCAAGTCGGCAAAGTGGGAAGGCACCGTTTCGCTGACCACTAAGGCTGAAATGGACGCACGTGCCCGTAACCTGGCGCCGCGCAACCTGGCAGCCGCCATCGAAACCCCGGAAGTCGTTTCGGTTCCGGCCGTAGCTGAAGAGGCCGCGTCCGCTCCGAAGAAGAAGGCCCCGGCAAAGAAGAAGGCCGCTGAAGCGACCTCCGACGAAGCATAATTTCCGAACCTAAGGAGCACCTCCCATGGCACACAAAAAATCCGGTGGTTCGTCCCGCAACGGCCGCGACTCACAATCCAAGCGTCTCGGCGTAAAACGTTTCGGCGGTGAATCCGTCCTCGCCGGCAACATCCTGGTCCGTCAACGCGGCACCAAGTTTTTCCCCGGTGACAATGTCGGCCTCGGCCGCGACCACACCCTCTTCGCCACGGCGACAGGCAATGTGAAGTTCACCACGAAGCGCGATGACCGCTGTTACGTGTCGATCATCCCGACAGCCGCCGCTGCCGAATAAGTACGACCTCGACATTTTCGGATCGTGCTTGACCTTTTAAGCCGATCCGGACCGAGTTTAGAGCGGGAGTCCGGATTTTACCGGGCTCCCGTTTTCGTTTTCGACCATTGTTTCTAACCTCGACTGAGCTTCTAAGCCCCACCGATTCCGGGTCTCGCCGATTATAGAAACAACCGATCGTGATCCCGCTCTGCAAGCAAGATGGTGGAACTGACACAGTTCGACCCTAAATAGGCCTCAGCCTGCGCTTACAACGCGGCGAAAGCCTGGAGTGAGAGAGATGATCATGCGGAACGAACACGTCCGGCCGGAACCCGGACACGCCAAGCACGCCACCCCCAACCCCCAGAACCTGAGTGTCGAGACGACGCGTCTCAGCCTCACGCCCCTGAGTGCGCCCCAGACCTCTTCCCAAAACCAGTCCCAGAGCGTGCCGTCAGTGCGTCCTGGCGATATCGATGCCTTCATGGCCGTCTTCGCCGATAAAAATTCAGCGCGGATGACCCATGCGATCCCGCACCCGTTGAGCCGCACCGAGGCCGAAAGCCTGCTGGCGCGGATGTCGTCCACGCCCTTCAGCCACTGGGCCATACGCCTGGAAGATGAACAACTGATCGGCATCATCAGCCTGACCCGTTCGACGTGCGGAACAGCCGGCGACATCCATTCTTTCGGCCCAAACCTCAGCGTGTTCATCGCGCCCGCCCATCAGGGTCAGGGCTATGCGATCGAAGCGACGGACGGTCTGTTGCGCTGGGTCAAGAAGCGCCGCCTGCATCGCATCATTCACGCCGCCCACTTTGCCGACAACGAAGCCTCGGCGCGTGCCTTGATTACGGCCGATTTCCTGTACACCGGTCGCAAGACCCTGGAGACCTCGCTGGCCCGCGATGGCGAGCATCTGGCGCTGCATATGATCCGGATTCTGTAGCACACTCCCTCGCAAAGCCTTATTCCGCGCGCAAGATCATTGATCTTGCGCGCGTTTTCATTCAAAGAAACGCGATGAAATTCCTCGATCAGTGCAAAATCTTTATCCGGTCCGGCAACGGCGGCGCAGGCGCCGTCTCCTTCCGCCGTGAAAAGTTCATTCCCAATGGCGGCCCCGACGGCGGCGACGGCGGTAAGGGCGGCGACGTGTGGATCGAAGCCACCGAAGGCCTCAACACCTTGATCGACTATCGCTACCAGCAGCACTTTAAGGCGCGGACCGGCGAGCATGGCAAGGGCCGTCAGATGCACGGCGCCAATTCCGAGGATATCGTCCTGCGTGTTCCCGTCGGCACCGAGGTGCTGGAAGAAGACCACGAGACCCTGATTGTCGATCTGGATGAAGTCGGTAAACGCTATCTTCTGGCCCAGGGCGGCAATGGCGGTTGGGGCAATACGCGTTTCAAAGGGCCGGTTAACCAGGCCCCTACCTTCGCCCTGCCCGGTCAGGACGGCGAAGAACGCTGGATCTGGCTGCGCCTGAAGCTTATCGCCGATGCGGGTCTGGTCGGCCTGCCCAATGCCGGGAAGTCTACCTTCCTGGCGGCTTCGTCATCGGCCAAGCCGAAAATCGCCGACTATCCGTTTACGACCCTCGTGCCGAATCTGGGCGTCATAGATCTGGGGCCTGAGGAACGTTTCGTCCTGGCCGATATTCCCGGCCTGATCGAGGGCGCGTCGGAAGGCGCTGGCCTTGGTACCAAGTTCCTTGGCCACGTCGAACGCACGAAAGTGCTGATCCACCTGGTCGATGGAACGGGCGAAGACCCGGTCAAGGCGTACAAGATCATCCGCAAGGAATTGAATGCCTACGATCACATCCTCGGCGACAAGACCGAACTTGTGGCGATAAACAAGGTCGATTCGCTCGACGCCGATGCGCGCAAAAAGCTGGCTGCCAAGATCAAGAAGGTCAGCGGGCAGACACCGCACATGATTTCCGGCGTCACCGGCGAAGGCGTGCGCGACATGCTGTTTGCCGCCCTGGCCACCATTCAGGGCGAGAAAAAGCCTACTAACGCGCCTCAGGCCGACGCGCCCTACAGCCCCTGGGATAACTGACGCGGGATGTGGTTCGCCGGTTTAGCGCCCATGACGCCGGCCGTCCCCGCAGGGGGGCTGCGCTCCGGCTTTCATCTCGAACCCGGGATGACGGTCGGATTGTTCGGCGGGTCGTTCAACCCGGCCCATGAAGGGCATCGTCACGTGGCCGAAACTGCCCGGCAACAGCTGGGGCTGGACAAGATCATCTGGCTGGTGTCGCCGCAAAACCCACTAAAGTCGCGCAACGACACAGCCCCCCTAGCCGAACGAATGGCGGGCCTGCGCCCCTTTGTCGGCCCGGACGATGTGATTTCGGATTTCGAAACGCGCATTCACGCCACCTATACGCTCGATACGCTGCGTGCGCTCAAAGGACGATATCCCGGCGTCAAATTCGTTTGGCTCATGGGCGGTGACAGTCTGGCCAGCTTCCACAAATGGCGCGGCTGGGTTCAGTTGATGCATATGATGCCCATGGCCATTGTGTCCCGCCCGGGCGCCCTGATGAAGGCACGCTTTTCACCCGCGGCTCTACGGTTTTCCCGTTTCCGCATCGATGAACGCGCCGCCCATCAACTGGCGTACCGTGAAGCGCCGGCCTGGACCTACATCAAGGGTCCGCTACACGCCCATTCGTCCACGGCCCTGCGCGCCCAAAAGCGCCGTCCGTAAAAATTCCCGTTACCTCCCCATCAAAGGATGACCTTAAGCGCTTTTTGTGCTATGCGTCATTCATCGTGGATCATAAAGGAACCCAAGCCCTGTCTCGTCAACCTGCGCACACCGCGCCCGAAACCCCTCAGTTTGAGGCTCCCGCGTCCACCGACGCCCACGAAGAATTCAATTCCGACACGCTGCTGCCGCTCGAAACGCTCATCGTCAACAAGCTCGACGATGACAAGGCGCAAGATATTGTCTGTATCGACCTGCGCGGCAAATCGTCTGTTGCCGACACCCTCATCATCGCCTCTGGCCGGTCGCACCGTCACGTCGGCGCTCTGGCCGATCACGTCGTGCGCGCGCTCAAGGAAGCCGGGCACGGCAAGGCCAAGATCGAAGGCCTGCCGGCTTGCGACTGGGTTTTGATCGATGTCGGCGATGTCGTGGTGCATATCTTCCGTCCGGAAGTCCGCAGCTTCTATAATATCGAGAAGATCTGGTCGCTGTCGCCTGACGGCACGGGCCATACCGTTCCGGTCTAGAGCCTGCCTGAATGCGCCTGACGCTCTGCGCCGTCGGCAAACTGGGCGCGACGATCGAAAACACACTCACTAAGGACTATCTGAACCGCGCCGGTCTGACCGGGCGCGGTTTAGGCATTTCACCGGTAGACCTGCTGGAAGTCGAAGCCAAAAAGGGCGCAAAGGCCGCCACGTCCGCCCTGCTGAAGACGCAGGAGATGGACGCCATAAAGGCCGCGCTCGGCGAAGGCGGCATTCTGATCACCTGCGACGAGCACGGTGAGCAACTGACATCGCGCCAGATCGCCACCCGCCTCAACACCTACAAGGATCGGGGCGAACGTCGCGTGACCTTTTTGATCGGCGGTGCCGACGGACTCGACCCCGCCTTGCTCAAGCAATCTGCGTTTTCACTGGCCTTCGGCCCCCAGACCTGGCCGCACGCCCTGGTCCGCGTCATGCTGGCTGAACAGATGTACCGGGCCACGACCATCCTGGCCGGCCTGCCCTATCATCGCGATTAAAAGCCCCACAATCTGGCGATATCGGAATGATGGAGGCCGTCATAATGAGATTAGGCTTGAGGATTTAAAACGAAGCAATCTATTTGAATCGCATGTTGTCCTCATCACGCCAACTGCTTTTGACCGGACTTGCCGTCTTCGCCCTTGCCGGAGCGGTGCAATCGGATGCGCAACAACGGCTGAAAGACCTCAGTGCCGCCGACCAGGCAGCGCTGGACAATCTGTCGGCGCAACGCCGGGCCGAGGAACGCAAGGGCGACAACCAGCGCCGTACAGCCCGCCAGATCGCCCAGGAAGTCGAGGCCCTGCGTCAGCAGATCATCGACATCTCCAAAAAACAGGGCACGGGCGAACAGAGATCGGCCATCTACCGCGCCAAGCTGGAAACGCTCAACCAGCAGGAAACCGACATTACCCGCCGCCTGAGCGCCGAACGCGCCAAGCAGGCGCGCCTGCTCAGTGCGCTGCAAATCTATTCGCGCAATCCGCCCCCGGCCCTATTCGTGACCCCGCGCAAGGCCAATGACGCCGTTATGGCCGCCATCATCATGCGCGCCATCACGCCGGAACTGCAGAAACGCACCCAGGTCCTGGTTCAGCAGAATAGCCGGCTGGTCAATCTGCGGCGTCAGGCCGCCCTGCAGAACGAAGCCCTGTTCATTTCCGAAAACGACATTTCCGAACAACGCAGCGAGATCGAACGTCTGATCGAGCAAAAGATGGCCTTGGAAGACCAGCTTCTCGGTCAGGCAGACCAGATGGACGCCCGCGCCGCCGAGCTCAAGGCGCGCGAGGCGCGCTTACGCGGCGACACCCCTCTGAAAGGCCTGCTCGGCCTGTCCGCCTCGGACACCGCCCGCCTTCAGGCGCCGGCGGTGGGTGAGGTGGTGCGCGCCTTCGGTCAGGTAGACGGCACTGGCCCCGCCAGCCGCGGCATTTCCTACGCCGTCCTTCCCGGCAGCCAGGTCACCGCCCCGGCCGAAGGCGAGGTCGAATTCGCCGGACCGCTGGAATCCTATGGTCAGGTGGTTATTCTGAACATCGGCCACAACTATCGCGTCGTTATTACGGGCATAGGCCGCATCTATGTCGATGTCGGCAAAACAGTCGGCCGGCACGAGCCTCTCGGGCGCATGCCCAACCTGTCGGATAAGAAGACAACGCTCTACATGGAGTTGCGGCGCGGCGAAGATCCGATCAATCCGACCACACCTTTGCAACTATCGGCGAATTAATTACACGCCCCGTTTACGCCACACTCACACCGTTATATGTAACTAAGTCGCTTTTCGTTCGAGGCCTTAATGAAGAATATGTATCTTGCCGGCATCGCCGCTGTCGCTCTGGGCATGGGCGCGGTCGCCTATGCCAGCCAGCCGGTGTTTTCGCCTCGTTCGGAAACTTACAAGCAATTGGAATTGTTCGGGAATGTCCTGGCCATTGTGCAACAGGACTATGTGGTTCCCGTCGATTCGAAGAAGCTGATCAATTCCGCGCTCCAGGGTATGCTGGCATCGCTCGATCCGCACTCAAACTATCTGTCGGATGACGACTACAACGACCTGAAGGAAAAGACGCGCGGCTCCTACGGCGGTATCGGCCTGGAAGTGTCCGGCGAAGACGGCGCGGTTAAGGTTGTGACGCCGATGGACGACACGCCCGCCATGCGCGCCGGCATCCAGTCGGGCGACTACATCACCGCCATCGATGGTACCTCCATCCTGGGCCTGCCGCTCAATGACGCGGTCGCCAAGATGAAGGGCGAGCCCAACACCAAGTTGACGGTCACCATCGTCCGCACGGGCAAGTCCGAGCCGTTCGACCTAACCCTGACGCGCGAAGTGATCGTCGTGAAGTCGGTCAAGACACGCATGGAAGGCGATTTCGGCTACCTGCGCATCGCCTCCTTCTCGGAAACCACCGCCAACGATACCAAGACGGCTTTGGCCGACCTGATGGCCAAGAACCCGAACATGAAGGGCCTCGTACTCGACCTGCGCAACAATCCCGGCGGTCTGCTGGAACAATCGGTCGGCGTCGCCGATCTGTTCCTCGACGGTGGCGAGATTGTCAGTCAGCGTGGCCGCAATCCCAACGACATCATCCGTTACCAGGCCAAGAAGGGCGACATGACGCATGGCATGCCCATCGTTGTGCTGACTAATCCGGGCACGGCTTCGGCGGCGGAAATCGTCGCCGGCGCGCTCCAGGATCAGCACCGCGCCGTCACGGTTGGTCTGACCAGCTTCGGCAAGGGCTCAGTCCAGAGCGTTATCGATCTGGGCCAGAACCGCGCGGTCAAGCTGACCACGGCGCGCTACTACACGCCGTCAGGCCGCTCCATCCAGAAAACCGGTATCGAGCCGGATCTGGAAGTGGCGCAATCCAAGGAACAGGCGAAATATATCGCGACCTCGGCCATGCAATATACCGAAGCCGCCTACGCCAATGCGCTCGACGCCGACGAAGGCAAGGTTCGCCGCTCGGCCCACGCCGTCCAGGAAGTCCCGCCGGACGATTTCGACACCAAGACCGGCGACTTCGAACTGACGCGCGCGCTTGACGTGCTGAAATACAATGGTGATGTCAAACTGGCGGCGGCGCACCCGCGCGGCGCCAAGTTGGCCGATTCTGACCTTGTCGACAAACCCGGCAGCAAGTTCGCTCAGACCAAGGCCGGCGCCACGACCGGTAAGGCTGCGGCGTCGTCATCGTCGTCGTCTTCCGCCAGCACATCGTCCAGCGCCTCATCCTCCAGCTCCGCCGCCTCGTCTTCATCGAAGAAGTAGGCGGCGTCTCTACGGACACGCCATGCCTCTCGCGTCTCCTTTGCGAAAACTGCGTTTGCTCAAAGGGCTCAAGCAAAGTCATCTGGCTGAGCTTATGGGCGTTACGCAAACGACGGTTTCGCGGTGGGAAAGCGGAGCGCTCGTCTTGCCGGACGACCAATGGGACAAGGCGCGCGCCCTTCTGGGCGCGCCTGAGCCAGCACAAGACGCCATCCTGAAACGTCTGGTCGAATCGTCGAATCTCAGCCAGCATCTGATCTGTGACCGGACGCACAACCTTTTGGCCGTTTCGCCGTCGCGTCAGGCGAAGTGGCGGGCGGAGCCAGGCGAATTGATTGGCAAGCCCCTGATCGTTTATGCCACACCAGAAATCCTGGCCGCCGAAGCCATGCTTGGCGATATTGGCTGGCACGACGGCGCGGTGGCGCGGCTCGAAGTCAATACCGGCCCTAACAGCGACCCGATCGTGCCCATTGTGTCCAGTCGCCTGATCTGGGAACGCCTTCTCTTATCTGACGGCACGCCGGCACGCCTGGTTACCACTCTGAACGCATAATTTATGCGTTGAACCGCAGACGGGCGCCGCCTATCCAGCGCCCATGCCTGCTTCATCGTACCCTTCATCTACAACGCCCACCGTCTGGCGGCATATCGGTCTATTATGGCTGGTCGGGGTTCTGGCCGCCGCGCAACTGGGCAAGTTCGCTGCCCTCTCCTCCGTCATCCGTACAGACTTATCCCTGAGCCTGGTCGGCACCGGCTGGCTGGTCTCGCTGATCGAAACCGGCGGCGCATCGCTCGGGCTCGTCGCGGGACTGCTTATCGGGCGCTGGGGAAGCCGGCGCGCCCTCATCGGTGGCCTGAGTCTGCTGACCGTTGCCGGTCTCGCCGAGGGATTATCGGCAACCGCTCTGCCCCTGTTCGCCTGTCGCATTATCGAAAGCGCCGGCTATCTGGCCATCGTGATCGCCGCCCCCAGCCTGATCGCGACCATAGCACGCCCAAAGGACCAAGCGGCCGCCTTGACCCTATGGAGTACCTTCGTACCTGTCGGATTTGCCATCGGTATGGGCCTGAGCGGAGCGGGCCTCCTGATCACCGGCTGGTCGAATATCCTGCTGGCGTGGGGCCTCATTGCCGCTATGGTCATGGCGGGATGCCTGCGAACCACATTACCCGAGGTCAGGACGCCCGGCTGCTTCGTAGTAGCGGGACGACCTGCCTGGCTTCTTAGCATTGGCTTCGGTTTCTACACACTCGTTTTCGTCGGCCTGCTCGCGCTACTGCCCGTCTATCTGAACGAACGGATCGGCCTTACACCCACCCTGGCCGCGACGGCGACTGGGATTGCGTCTGCAACCACCTTGGTCGGGGCCGCTGTCGCCGCAGTGGTGGTGCAGCGAGAAGCGGTTCTAGGGCGGTGGGTGGCGATGACGCTCGGTCTTTTGGTCCCGGCGGGCTTAAGCGGGCTGGTCTTTGGCGGGGGAGCGCCTTTGGCTACAATAGGCGCGATTTTTATCCTGTTCGCCATATCTGGCATACCCTCCAGCATCGTCTTTGCCCGCCTGCCCCGTATGACCGGTCGGGATGGCCAACCGCCGGCCGTTGCCGCCGCCAACGGCGTATTGACGCAGTTCGGCGCCGGAGGCTCGCTGATCGGCCCCCCTATTCTGGCCTTTGTCGTCGATCACTGGGGATGGCGCGCGCTCGCCACCGCGGTTCTGGCCGGCCTATGCGCGTGCCTTGTCATGACGATCTGGGCGGACAAACTCGCTCATTCCAATCGCGAACGGGCGCAAAGGTAAAGGCCAACTACAGTCAGATTTGAGACTGCTCAGGTCCTGACTGTTGTAAACGATCTGTTTACCTTCAATTAAGCCTAATACACTTATAAACTCTTTATAATGATACCGGTTTTTTGCTCCGCGTTTTTGGGAGATACACTCACTCAGGCTCGCGCGCACCCATGCTGTCTGTTGCAACAAATTCCGGCTCCGATTCCGCGCTGCAAGGGTTATCTGCGCTTAACCGGAAGATGGACACCACACGCGACCGCATAACGTCCGGCCTTAAGGTTCAGACCGCCCGTGACGATGGCGCGACCTTCGCGATAGCAACGCGGTTAAAAAGCGATCAGGCTTTGAGAATGACTGTGCAGAACAATTTATCACGCGCCCAGTCCATTCTTGATGTCGCCGAAAGCTCGGCTGAAAACATCGGCGACCTGTTAAACCAGATGCATGAGCGCGCGCTGATGCTCAATGATACATCTCTGTCTGCCGACGCGCAGCAGTCTGTCCGTAACGATCTCAACGCGCTCAACCACCAACTGGACCAAACCGCAAAGAACAGTCGCTTTGGCGGAATAAACCTCCTGGAATCCAGTGGGGCCGCCGGCAAATCCTGGGGGCGCCCCTATGCGGGCATTATTACCAACGGCACGTCCTACGCAAATTATGATGTCGGCAGCGGCGCCGGCAAAATGACGTTTTATCTTGAACTCCATAATGTCACGTCTGCCAATGTGAACATAAACTGGGGGGATGGCACCGCCTATGCCTACAGCTATAGTTCCGGCACGGCCCTGAATGACAACACGCCCATAGTGCACGACTATGAAAGCGGTCAAGGCAATCGGTCCATGACCTACGCCATAACTACCAATGGGCCAGGCGGCGCGGGTGGCACAAGCGGCTTTCATATTCCAGGGATCAACTACCAGCCGGAAGACACAACGAACATCACTGCCTATACGTCAGGCGACACCGTGTCGCTGACACATAAGCCAATGACGTCGAGCGACCTTGGCCTGGACTCCCTCGACAGCTTGGCCGCAAGCGACGTATTGACGGCCGTAGAAGCCGCACAGGCCTCGGTCAGCAGCGACACAGCGTCAATTGGCTCTCAACAAAACCGGGTCGACCGTATCGCGGCGGCAAACCTGAAACAGGCGGACGCCCTGGAAGCCGCTCACGGCCAATTGGTAGATTCCGATTTGACGGCCGAATCCGCGCATTGGCAAGCCGAACAGGTTCACCAGAAACTCATTCAACAGAGTCTGGCGATCGCCAACGCAGCGCCAAAGGCGCTTTTGCAGCTCTTCAACTAAGGACGGTGCACAGCGCCCCCTACCCCACGCATGGGCGATAAAATGATAAGCATTCGTTAGTCTTTATTAACCCTGTTCCGGCAAACTCCGCGAGGTAGCATTCGGAATTAACGGCTCATGTTCGCCAAGCCCAAGACATCGCCATCGGCCGACGCCCCCGCGCCCCGTCAACGGTCGGGCGTCAAGCTGGAGCCGCGCGTCTGGCTGGACAAGACGCTGGACATCTTCCGCAAGCCTTACGTCGCGCCGGTGTCGGCACTCGGCGTATTTGCCGTCGTCCTGGCGACCTTCCTGAACCTATCCGGCGATCCGAACGCCGCGTCCCCCAGCGCCCGCGTCAAGCTGGACAAGCTCAATCCGCCCACCGCAAATTCGCATGCCGCGCCCAACGAGAACCAGTCGGGCATGCAGGCCTTTACGCTCGACAGCCTCGGCATGTTCCAGGATGCGCCAAGCGATGGCTTCAACCTCAACGACCCCAATGCGCCACCGATCCAGGGTACGGCGGTCATTACGATGCCTGGCGATCCAGGTCAGCCGGCAGCCGGCACACCCAAGTTCACCACCTCACCGCTGACGCCGGCACCCATTGCTGGCCTATTCCAGAAAACGGACGGCGGTCCCCTGCCGATGATCGCGTCAAACGGCCAGACGCCGGCATCGGCTTACGCCCGGCCGTTTAAGAGCGACGGCCGCCCAATGGTCGCCCTCGTTGTTGGGGGCCTAGGCCTCAATCCAACCACGACCAAGGAGGCCATCACCAGCCTGCCGCCTCAGGTCACCCTATCCTTCGTGCCCTATGTCAGCAATCTGCAAAGCTGGATCGACTTGGCGCGCGCCGCCGGTCACGAGGTGATAATCGAAGTCCCGATGCAGCCGGTCAACTATCCGGACAACGATCCCGGTCCGCAGACACTCATGGCCAATGCCAAGACCGACGATCTGATCAGCCACCTGAACTGGGTCTTGACACGCGCCACCGGTTACTTCGCTGTATCCAATTATCAGGGCAGCGCCTTTTTCAAGGACAGGTCTGGGGTAGGCACCTTCATGGATAATCTGAAATCACGCGGGATCACTTTCGTCGACGATGGCCAAGCAAAGGGGCTCAATGGCGCCTGGGCCAGGGCATCGGCCGATCGTATCATCGACAGCCAAATCAATTCGACCGCCATCTATGCCCAACTGGCCGGCCTGGAATCGACGGCCAAGAGCCGCGGTCAGGCACTTGGCACCGGCTTTGCCTATCCGGTAACCCTGGCAGTGGCGCAAAAGTGGACGCAAGGGTTGGACGCAAAGGGCATTCAGCTAGCCCCGGCGTCTGCGGTCGCGCACCAATGACCAAGACTGAAACAGGTCCAGACGGATATCGTCCGAACGTGGGTATTGTCGTTTTCAATAGCGACGGGCGCGTATGGATCGGCCATCGCTACGGCGTGAGCGGTGACCACGCCTGGCAGTTTCCACAAGGCGGGGTGGACGAAGGCGAAGATCTGGAAGCGGCGGCATTACGGGAATTGTACGAAGAAACCGGCATCAAAACGGTGACACCCATGGGCCGAACCAAGGACTGGATTGTTTATGACTTTCCACCGGATGTGTTGGCCAACAAGAAAATCGGCCGCAATTTCAAGGGCCAGAAGCAGATATGGTTCGCCTATCGCTTCGCCGGCGACGAAAGCGAAATCGACCTTGAAGCCCATCATGAGCAAGAATTTTCGCGCTGGGAATGGTGCGATATAGAGCACGTTATCGACCGCGTCGTTCACTTCAAGCGTGATAGCTATCGCAAGGTCATAGACGAGTTCAGCGGGCTTATCTAACGTCAAAGGTCGGCTGGTTTGACACCTCACCGCCACGGCATTGTGTTCGATCACAGCACCGATCATGACGGTTTCTGACGCAATACCGGATCAAAATAACGTCGTTTTTCAAGCAAAGGAGCGACCCGATGGCATCCCTGTCCCCAGAAACCTATATCGACGGCTTCGTTATCCCGGTCCACAAGGACAAAAAGGACGCATACCTGAAAATGGCCAAGATGGCTGCCGAGATTTGGAAAGATCACGGCGCTCTGGAAATTATCGAAACCTGGGGCGACGATGTGCCTGAAGGCAAGGTGACCTCATTTCCCATGGCCGTGAAGGCTGAGCCAGGTGAAGTGGTCGTCTTTTCTTGGGTCATCTGGCCTTCGAAAGCCGCTCGCGACGCCGGCAATGAAAAAGTAATGGCCGATCCACGCATGCAGCACGACCCATCCGAAACAGTGTTCGACGGCAAGCGCTTGATCTTCGGTGGCTTTACGTTGCTGACTCAGGGCTAGGCGTAAACCTAATTGCCAATTGTCAATTGGCGAATGATATCGATTTCGTGCTGGCGATACGGCGTGCCGTCCTTGTGGAACAGGTCATGGAACCAGACGACCGGCTCCCGGTCCGTATAGGGATGTATGGCCGAGTCCCAAGGCAGCCGCGTTTGGGTCTTACCATCGACAAAGCCCCAGTTGTACATCGAGACCTTATGCGCTTTGGCGATCGGCAGATCGCCATCAATGGTCGATCCCGCACCGCGCGCCATATATTCTGTGCACAGTATCGGCCGCCCATACCCTTCCAGTTCAACGATGCGGCGCTCAAAATCCTCCGGCCAGCCGTAATTGTGAAAGCTTATGACATCCGATTGTTCGATCTGGATCCGCTGGATTGCACCGAGCGTTGCCAACCCCTTGGGCGACCAATCACCACCGTCGTAAACACCACTGGTCAGGGGTTGGGTCGGCTCCGCCGCGCGCGCCCACGCGAAGACCTGCGGTAAGAGCGCGGCGAGGTGTTGCCCCTTTGCGGTCTGGTGAATGGCGTCCGTCTCACCCTCATGCGGCTCGTTCCAAACGTCCCAGCCAAGGACCCGCGGGTCACTGCGATAGGCTCCGATCACACCCGTGACATAGGCTTGCAGTTTCGGGTAGCCCAAGGTGTTTTCCAGCCCCAGCTGTCCGGGACTCTGGACCCAACCTGAATTATGCAATCCCGGAACAGGTGCCCTTTGCGGCCCAAGATGGGGATTGGGATCCCAGCAGGAATCGAACAGAACGAACAGCACCTTGATATGGTGCGTGTCGGCAATCTTCAGAAAGGTATCGATGCGGGCCTTGTACCCAACGGGATCGGCGGTCCACAGCATGTCGTGTAAAAAGACACGCATCGTCGTCATGCCTGTCTGCTCGGCCAGTCCCAACTCCCAGTCGATCTGCTTCGCGTCGAACGTCTCCACCTGCCACATCTCAATTTGATTGATGGCACTGGCGGGAATATAGTTGCTGCCAACGCGCCAGCCCTGCTGAGCATACCAGCTATTTGCCTGCTGCACTATCCAGCGTTCTCTCGCCTCGCCCAGGGACGGCAGGGCAAAGCAGATCAAGGTAATGGCGAGGGCTAAAAATTTCATGGCGGTTTTCCATTTACACGACCCCATAGAGGCGCAAACTTCGGTGCACAACAACAAAAAAAAGCCCGTAAAGTCTGAGACTTCACGGGCGTAAGAACGTGCTCCGGGGTTGAGCCGAAACAGCCAGTTGGTGGAAGAATGGACCAAGCCTGTGCGAAAGAACAGATCTGGTGCCTTTCAGTACATGACCAAGGCCATGCGACGGATATCCCACAACGCGTTTTCCCGACGCGGCAGGACAAATGACTTAAAATATTTCGCAATTTGTCCGACCAATGTCAAGCATTTTGTCATCGATGTCATTTTCTTTTTGAAATCGATGACAACCCATCTGGTTCTTGGCTTTTTATGCGGTGCGATTCGTCTTGGCGACCTGGCCGTACCAGTGGCCTGAGTCCTTGATCGTCCGCTTTTGACCATTGGCGAAATCGACATAGGTCAGGCCGAAGCGCTGCGAATATCCGGCCGCCCACTCGAAATTGTCCATCAAACTCCAGGCGTGGTATCCACGCACCGGAACCCCGTCGTGAATGGCAAGTGACAAGGCGTCGAGATGACCTTTGTAGTAGGCAATGCGCTTGGTGTCGTGAATGGCGCCGCCAGCGTCCGGACCGATATTGTAGGCCGCGCCATTTTCGGTGATTTCGATCGGGCGGTTGCCCGTAACGGCCTGCATGCGCTTCAGGATGTCGTAGAAGCCTTGCGGATAGATGTCCCAGCCGAAATCGGTCTTGTCGTGGTCACCGAAGGCCCATTCGGTATCGGGCAGTAACAGCCCCGGCACGCCGGAGGGTTTTTGCGCATCCCAGACGCGCGTGCGCGAATAATAGTTGATGCCTATAAAGTCGAGGTCCGCCCGCATCAGGACGTCGTCGCCCGGCAGGACCCCCAGGATCTCGTTCTGGCGATCCGCTGGCAGTACGCCCTGCGGATAGGCGCCGGTGAGAACGGACTGGACGAACCACAGGTTCGACAGCTTGTCCATGAAAACGGCGGCAGCTTTGTCGGCATCCGAATCGGTGGAGGCGATCTGAGGCGATACATCGAAGACCGACCCGATCTGCAGCTTCGGATTGACGGCTTTCATGGCCTTGAACCCCATGCCATGAGCCAGGTTGACCGTGTGGGTCGCCTTGAAAAAGGCCTGAGGGTCCTTGCGCCCCGGCGCCCAAGCGCCCTGCCAGTAGCCGATTTGGGTAAAGGCCTTGGATTCGTTGAACAGCGACCAATCTCTAATCCGGTCACCCAGGGCGCGTGCCATGATGTCGGCATAGTCGGCGAAGCGCTTGGCTGTATCGCGGTTGGGCCATCCGCCCCGGTCTTCCAGGTCCTGCGGCAGATCCCAATGATACAGGGTTGGCAGCGGGCGGATACCGGCTTCCAGCAACGCATCCGTCAGGCGTGAATAATAGTCGATTCCCTTCGGATTAGCAGGGCCGGTGCCGTCCGCCTGTATGCGCGTCCAGGCAGTTGAAAACCGATAGGATTTGAGATTCATGGCCTTCAGCAGGGCCACATCTTCGGCATAGCGGTGATAGCTGTCGCAGGCGACATTACCCGTATCGCCGTTGAGAATCTTTCCCGGCGCCAGAACGAAGCGGTCCCAGATGGATTCGCCCTTGCCATCTTCGCGATAGGCGCCTTCGACCTGATAGGCCGCCGTAGCTGCGCCCCAGATGAAACCGTCCGGGAAGGTGCCTTCGACGAATTTGCCGGCGGGCTTCGCCTTGGCGCTCGCGGCGCCGGGCAACAGGCTGGCGCCGCCAAGGGCCAGGGCGGAGGAAAGGAGGTCTCTGCGATTCATGAGCGTTTCCTGTGTAGTGTTAAGCTTTACCCCGCGCCTGACGCTGAGGTTTATCCAATGCCGGGGCTAATGTGGTCTCGCGCTCGATGATTTCGTGCGCAATGATATGTCGAATCTGCCGGTCGCTGGCGATCAGCGTATCAGATTCGGTGTTGAAAATCTGGATGCTGCGGCGGGCCATTTCCAGATAGGGCTGACGTACCGTCGTCAGGGTCGGCCAGACAGAGGACGAGATCGGCGCGTCGTCGAATCCGACGATGGCGATGTCCTCAGGTAGGCGCAACTGCATCTTGTGCGCCACCGAGCAGGCGGCGGCGGCCATTTCGTCATTGCAGGCGAAGATGGCGGTCGGCCGATCCTTGAGACCAAGCAGCCGCTCCGCCGCTTCAAAGCCGGATTTAAACAGGAAATTGCCATGCTCGACATAATGGGCCGGTGGACGCGGCAAGCCGGCTGCGTCGAAAGCTTCGTAAAAACCATTGCGACGCAGGATCGAGGCCGCATGGTCCGGGTGGCCACCGATATGGGCGATTTTGCGGTGGCCAAGTTGGAACAGATATTCGACGACGTCGCGCGCGGCCAGCCGGTCATCCATGGCGACCGACGGATAATGGCTGTCTGGCGTAGACGGCGAGATCAACACGCAGTGGATGCCACGGGATTTTAGAAAGGACTTGAGCGGGCCGAAATCGCACAGGGTGGGCAGAAGGACCATGTCCTTGATCTCGGCATCGGTAATGAAGCGGTCGAGATAGGCCTGCCAGTCAGGCATGCCCGCTTCATAAAGTTCGACAGCGAGATATTTTCCCGATTCCATGCATGCGGTCAGCATGGCGTGATGAAAGCGGCCCTGGTAGCCGCTGGTCGGGTCTTCGAGCAGAAAGCCCACAGAGGTGCGCGCGCCCAGCCGTAGCTGCCGGGCCTGAGTATTGGGACGGTAATCGAGCCGACTCATGGCGTCGAGCACCTTTTCACGAGTGCCGGCTTTTACGGCACTGTCGTCGTTCAGCACGCGCGAAACGGTCTTTGCCGAAACGCCGGCCAAAGCGGCCACATCGTAAATGGTTGCCATAAAGTCTAAGTACCCCGGTAATCGTGACGGCATATTTCGCCGCGTCTCTCCATGTGATGCAAGCGTGTCACACGTAAACACACAAGTCTGGATATTTGTCGCCCTTTAATGACATCGATGACAAAATACTTGACATAAATTGGACAGTTTGCAAATGCTCGATTGCCTAAAAGTAACAAGCTCGTTGCTTTAAGGCAGTGAAAGCAGGCTTGTCGTGCCAATTTTCATTTATATATCAATAACATAACAAAAATGTCCTTTTCAAAGCAAAACAATGTCTTTTAAGCCATTGCAACCGAAAGGGTCAAACAAAACAGTCCGGGAGGGCGCTGGAAGGATTGATGCCCGATTTATGTCGGGCCCCAAGAGCGCATCCAATTTGCGTAACCATACAAAAACTCAACATAAGTTTTAGGGACGAAAGACACATGTCATCGAGAATTATTGGGAAGAGACTCCTTAAGGGAGCCATCGGCGCGGCGCTGATGACGGGCGTTAGCATGACAGCGCTGTCAACCGCCGCCTATGCCCAGGCTGAGTCAGGCCCGGCGACCGCCGCCCCGGCCGACAACGCCACAGAGGTGGTTGTGGTGGGCATCCGTCGCTCGCTGCGGTCATCGCAGGATATCAAAAAAAGCACGCAGGGCATGGTCGACGCCATCACGGCGGAAGACATCGGCAAATTTCCCGATACCAACCTCGCCGAAGCGATTCAGCGCATTCCCGGCGTCACTATTGACCGGTCGAACAACGAAGGCTCGCGCGTTACGGTTCGCGGCTTTGGCCCGGAATATAACCTGGTGACCCTGAATGGCCGCTCCATGCCATCTTCGGTCGGCGGTGGCATGAGCGCGACGCGTTCGTTCGACTTCGCCAATCTCTCGGCTGACGGCATTGCCGGCATGGCCGTCTACAAGACCGGCCGCGCCGATGTGCCGTCCGGCGGCATCGGCTCCACGATCGACGTGACCACCGCCCGTCCATTCAATTACAAGGGCATGACCGCTCAGATGTCGGTCAAGGCCATCGACGATACCTCCACCGACAAGGGCGTGACGCCCGAAATTTCCGGACTCTTCTCCAACACCTTTGCTGACGGCAAGGTCGGCTTCTTGATCAACGGCTCCTATTCCGAACGCAACAGCCGTCTGGAAAATGCCAGCATCGGCGGATGGCTGCAAAATCAGTCGCTCGGCACCGCCGTCGTCACGAACAACAACAAGAATCCCTACGGCAACTACTGGGCGCCGCAGTCGGAAGCCTGGGGCTTTGACGATCACGAGCGTACGCGCCTGAACGGTCAGGCTGTACTGCAATTCCGTCCGACCGACTCCCTGACCGCGACGGTGGATTACACCTACGCGCTCTATAAGGATCACGCCGTATCACATACCTCCGGCGCCTGGTTCGGCTACGGCGGCGACCTGCATTCGATGACGATCAACGAACACGGCACCGCGGTCAATATCAACGACACCGGTTCGGACCTGTCCTATTCGGTCTTCGACAACCACGTGAAGAATGAGCTGAAATCGACCGGTGTGAACCTGAAGTGGGATGCCACGGACACCCTGGCGGTGGAGTTCGACGCCCACCATTCGACGGCGGATTCCGGCGGCGACGGCGCCAAGGGCAACAACATGTTCATGATCGTCGGGCAAAACCCCGGCATCGCCATCGACAAGATCTTCACGGTCACCGACACGGACATCCCGACCACGACCTGGACCTATCAGGCACCGACGACGGTGTCCAATATCGGCACCAACACCATCCTGCCTCTGTTCGGTCAGGCGAATAACAACACCTTCATCAATACGATCGACGAGGTGCGCGCCGACGCCGTATGGCGCAACGCCAATGGTGACAGCGGGTTGAAGAGCATCAAGCTGGGCGCCGACTACAAGGTGTTCAAGACCCGCGCCCGGTCTTACAATTCGGGCAATTTCGCCTATGGCTACTACAACCCGGCTGATCTGGGCCTGATGAAGGCATCGACCTTCACCAAGGTCGACACCTGCTCCCTGCTGCAGGACTTCTCGGGCGGTGGCTGCGACATCCAGATCCCATACATCTATACTTTCGATCTGGCTCAGGGCGTCGCCGACGTTCAGTCAAAATATCCGCACACCTTCGCCTTCCCGACCACTCCGACATCGGACCACAAGATCCGCGAAGAAACCAAGGCGATCTATCTTGTCGCCAACTTCGACACGGACTTCAACGGCATGCGCTTCCGCGCCCTGGCCGGTCTGCGCTACGAACAAACCGACGTGACGGCCAACTCTTTGGAACAGCGCCCGGTATCGGTGGAATGGGTCAACCCGACCGAATTCTTCACCCGCTTCGCCGCCGACCCGTCGTTCTCGGACATCAAGAAGTCGTATAACGAATTCCTGCCGAGCCTCGACACCAGCCTGCAAATCACCGACAAGCTGCTGGGCCGTGCGTCCTATTCGAAGACGATCACGCGTTCAGACCTGTTGTCCATGGTCGGCACGACGTCAGTGTCCACCACGCCAAAGCCCGGCGCCCGGACCGCGACCGCCGGCAACCCCGGCCTGCTGCCTTACGAGTCCAACAATGTCGACTTCTCGCTGGAATATTACTACACTCGCGACAGCTACGTGTCGGTCAACTACTTCGCCAAGCAGGTTGATAACTTCCTGACGCAGACGACCGTCAAGGGACCGATCGCCGGCCTCACCGATCCGGCGGCCGGTGCTCTGGCCCAACAGGCTACGGCGGCGCTCGTCGCCGCCAACCAGCCGACCACGGCCGCGAACATCTTCGCCAAGATGCAGCAGCTCAGCGGCCAGTCGACCTTCACCGGCCAGCCCGGCGATCCGCTGATCACCTGGGATATCACGACGCCGTCAAATGCCAACGCCGTAGAAATCCATGGTTGGGAATTCGCCGTCCAGCACATCTTCGCCGATACCGGCTTCGGTGTGCAGGCCAACCTGTCCATCCCGACAGGTGGCGCGAAGTTCGACAACCAGAAGATCGGGTCTCAGTTTGCCCTGCCCGGCCTGTCGAAGTCGTACAACCTGGTCGCCTTCTATGAAAAGAACGGCTGGCAGGCGCGCGCGGCCTTCACCCACCGCGGCGAATTCCTGCTCGCCACCAGCCAGGGCCAGTCGTCCAACGAACCGCAATATGTCGAAGCCTACGATCAGCTTGACGTATCGGCCAGCTACGACATCAACCCGCACCTGAACATCTTCTTCGACGGCATCAATGTCACGGGCTCTTCGCAGCGCTTGCACGGCCGTTACTCGGAGCAGTTCCTAAATGCCTATGAAGGCGCTGCCCGTTACCAACTGGGTGTTCGCTACAAATTCTAATCGGGAAACCACACACAACTGGAAAAGGCCGTCCGAAAGGGCGGCCTTTTTTAATGAATAGAAATGATCAGCGCAGGCTGCGCGCCAGATAGGTCCTGACATAGGCCGCGACTTCCAGCGTCAGTCCGCCATAGGCGCCACGAACCGCTTCCGGCAGATGCGCCAACGGATCGCCGTCCACCCCAAAAATCAGGTGATCGAACACCGCCTTCCAGGCATCGCGCTGGTGCGGCGGCAAATCCTTTAGACTAAGCAGGGCGTGTAGCAGCGTATGCATCGGCGGGGCGAAATAGTCCGGCGCATCCAGCCACCAATAATTGACAAGTACCCCCAGCGGCGACAACGATTCCACGCCATGCCACCACAGGCTAGGAATATATAGGGCGTCGCCAGGCTCGAGTTCAGCCACCAGAGCCACCTTTTGCGCTTCGACGTAGCGTGGGAATTTTTCGAGATCGGGCGCGCGCGTGTCAACCAGGCTGATGATCTGGCCGGCGGGCGTCATATCGGGCGGACCGATATAGAGGTTTTTCATCTGGTCGATCGGAAACAGGGTGAACCGCCGGGCACCTCCGACCACGCAGGCGATGTTTTCCGGGTTATCGTAATGTGGCGCGATGCACGTCCGATTGCCGATCCAGATGGACTCAATCGGCGATGCCGCCGGTATGAAGGACGCAATAGAGTTTTCTTTCGCGAAATCCGGAATATAGGTCGAAACAGATAGCGAGCCGGCATATTTCGATGCAGGATTCTCAGCGTTCAGATTGGCTTTCAGCCAGTCGAGGAGATCGCTCAGCGGCGCGCGGCTCGATTTGAAATTGAAGCCGGTGATATCGTCATTGTAGGCGAAACGGCCATTGATTTCCGGACCGCCCTCAAACAAGGGCGCTGGCACGCCGTTGTAAAATCCACCGACATAATCAATCAGCGCCGTATCGGATTGGCGGGCTTTTTGCACCGCTGGCCAGTCCGCGACCAGGCCTTTCATAATGACCGGCCGGGCCTTCGGTTTGATGTCGTTCAGGAAGACCTCACGGTCGACATTTTTCCGAATTTCGACCGATGTGATCGCTTCTGCCACGCGCCCGCTCCGCTGTCTGATTATATTGCAATATATATAGGAAAATCAAAATGATACAATCAGGTCGGCGCTATGAAAAAACTGGCCAATTATGCCTATTTCGTGCGTATTTTTCTGGCCTCATACGGCGTGCGTGATATAGGTTTTCAAGGCGTCGGCAGGACGCATATCCATACGCGTTTACAGGCAGAAAAATGGTCAACCAGGTCCCCTTGAGTCACGAAGTCCATTCGGGTTTGCGCATCATGACGCACCCTTCGGCGCGCTTCGGCAGCCAGGTTGGTTTCGTCGGCGTCATCCCGCGCGAATATACCCGTCTGGTCGCCCACTACCCGATTTTCTTCCGCAAGAATGCCGAAAATGGCCGCTTTGAGCCCGGTGTTCTCCTCGGTTTCAACAGCAGCGAAAACCTGTTTCTGGTCGATGAACGCTGGGATGCCGCCTATGCGCCGCTGCACATCCAGCGCCAGCCCTTCCTGATCGCACAGGCAGGCGAAAACCATGTCGTCACCCTCGATATCGACAGCCCGCGCGTCCAACGGGAGCAAGGTGAGTTGATGTTTCACGACGATGGCCGCGCCACCGACTACCTGCAACAAATTACCACTGTGCTGACTGACTTGGCCGAGGGAACGCGCCCGGCGTATGACTACGCGGCAAAGCTCGCCGAATACGACCTGATCGAATCCATTCGCATCGATGTGCAGTTCGTCGATCATTCTGAAGTCAAGCTGGAAGGGCTATACGCGGTCAGCGCCGAAAAGCTTCAGGCCTTGGCCGGTGAAAAACTGGTCGAATTGCGCGACCTGGGCTATCTGACCTGGGCCTATTATCAGCTCGCCTCGATGAGCCATATTGCCGGCCTGGTCGCCCGCAAGAACCGCCTGATCAGCGGGCTTAAGTAATGTCGCAGACGCGCTCGGTTGTTATCGTCGGTGGCGGGACGGCGGGATGGCTAACGGCCGGGCTGATCGCCGCCAATCACAAAGGGCATCTGTCCGTCACCCTTGTCGAATCGCCGAACGTCAAGATTATCGGGGTGGGTGAAGGCACCTGGCCGACTATTCGCAATACGTTGAAAAAAATAGGAATTTCGGAAACCGACTTTCTAAGGGCCTGCGATGGGACGTTCAAGCAGGCGTCGAAATTCGTCAACTGGACCACCGGCGACGATCATTATTATCACCCCTTCATGCTACCCAAGGCTTACGACCAGATCAACCTGGCGCCCTATTGGCAGGCGCAACCGAATGGCCTGAGTTTTGCCGATGCCGTATCCTATCAACCGGCGGCCTGCGCGCAGGATCTGGCGCCCAAGACCGTGACCGTACCGGAATTCGGCGCCATCACCAACTACGCCTATCATCTCGACGCGGGAAAGTTCGCGCCCTTCCTGCAAAAACATTGCGTGGAAAATCTGGGCGTTAGACACGTCCTCGCCGATGTGACCCAGATAGAAAATGATGAGGATGGCTATATCGCGCGTCTACTAATCGACGGGGGCGAGGCGATTGCCGGCGACCTGTTCATCGACTGCACGGGCTTTCTTTCGCTGCTGATCGGAAAACACTATGGTGCCGAATTCACCTCATGTGCCGATCAGTTGTTCATCGACACGGCCCTGGCCATTCAGGTGCCCTATGAACACGAAGACGCACCCATTGCCTCCGTTACCAAATCAACGGCGCAGCGTGCGGGCTGGATATGGGACATTGGTCTGACCCGCCGGCGCGGCATCGGTCACGTCTATTCCAGCCGCTTCCTTTCGGACGACGAGGCGTTGGCCGATCTGAAAGCCTATATCGGCCCGTCGGGTGCCCACCTGACGTTCGATGAGGTGCGCAAAATTCCGATACGGTCGGGCCATCGCCAAACACCCTGGGTAAAAAACTGTGTCGCGGTCGGTCTGTCATCCGGTTTTGTCGAGCCGCTGGAAGCGTCCTCCATTGTCATGGCGGAACTGTCGGCGCAGATGATCGCCGACCAGATGCCGGTTAATCGCACCGCCATGGCGGTGGTCGAAAAGCGCTTCAATGCCACCCTGAACTATCGCTGGGCACGCATCATTGACTTCCTGAAGCTGCACTACGTCTTGAGCCAGCGTGAAGAGCCCTTCTGGGTCGCCAACCGAGACCCTTCCACAATACCGGAAAGTCTGAAAGATTTATTGTCTCTGTGGAGGTATCATTTTCCCTGGCATGACGATCTCGACCGCCGTGACGAAATATTCCCGACAGCCAGCTTCCAATATGTCTATTACGGCATGGGCGGGCGTACCGATCCGGGCGCGTTCCCAAAGACACCAGACTGGCCCACAGCCATCGGCCATTTTCAGGAGGTGGCGCGCGCGCGTCAGGCCGTCACCGGACAGCTTCCGACAAATCGGACTCTATTGAATAAAATTAGTCAGTTCGGCTTGCAAAAAGTGTGAGATCGACGGGCGTATCGATGTCGTCGTGGATGCCGGGACCGGCGGGAACCTGTCGTACTCTGTACTGCCCCGAACGGATAATGGCGCGCGCACCGACATCCCCCGACAGGCTTTTCAGTGCGTCGAAACAGGCGGCACGGAACAGAACTGGATGGCCTGTCTGACCGTCATGGACAGGCACGACAATGTCGGCATCGGCCAAGGCCTCCGCCATGATTCGGTATAGATCGACGTCGATGCGAGGCATATCACCGAGGACGATAAATACGCCATCCACATCTGTCAGTGCCGCGACACCCAAGGCCAGAGACGCACCCATGCCATCTTCCGGTCGCGGATTGACGATGGTGCCGGGGCCCTCTTCGGTCCGTGTCACCACAACGACCTGCGCAAAGTCCAGCGTATCTAGGCCGTCCAGGACGTGCCGCAGGACCGGTTTACCGTTCAGGTCGGCGGCCAGTTTGTTCCCGCCAAAACGCCGCGACAGCCCTGCCGCCAGCACAACCGCCGCAAGACGCGTCATGATGTCGCCCAAGATATCGGATGGCGCCAATGCTGCACAACCTGCGCCATGATGGCCAGGGCGATTTCGGGCGGCGATCCGGCGGAAATATCGAGGCCGACGGGTCCATGAATGCGCTTAACGGCCTCGGCCCCAACCCCCATGTCGGACAGGGCAGACAACCGTTTGGCGTGCGCCTTGCGACTACCCAAGGCGCCAATAAAAAACGCCGGCGACTCAAGGCCTTTCACGAGAATGGGCGGCTCAAAATCGTGATCGTGAAAAACGAGCACAAGTGCACAGTACGCGTCCAGTGTCGCGTCGAATGCCTCCGGACCAGGCAATGGGTGTCCCGTGACGAACGTTTGATCGGGCGTATAGATGATCAGTTCGATTTCAAGCGCGGGCGCCAATTGCGCCATGGCCGCCAGAATCGGTCCCCGACCGACAGCGACGATGCGGCAGGCGGGAGGATAGCGCCGGGTGTACGCAGGTTCGCCGGGGGCGGCGATGACCATGGCCGAGGGCTGGCGGGCGTCGCGGCAGGCGATGATGTGGCGCACTTCGGCATCGGTGATGGAAACGTCGAAATAGACCAACAGCCCTGAACCGCACGGCAAGGTAATGTCCTTGAAGCGCGACCCTTCGCCATAGAGTTCGGTGCGGTTTTCCCCAAGAGCGATGGCTTCGATGGCGTCAAGAACCAGCGCCCCCTCCGCGCAGCCACCCGTAATCAACCCGCACGATTCACCGTTTTCGGCCACGGCCAACTGGCTGCCGATCGGGCGCGGCGAGTGGCCGGTGGTACTGATCAAGGTCAGCAGGGCGGTGCGCAGCCCCGCTTCGCGCCATCGCATCAGCGCGGGCAGGACGAAATCGGCATAGACGGGTGGCGACAGGATCACGCGACGCGGCGACCCGCCGCGATATCTTCCGGCAGTACAGGCAGCTTGCGGATACGTATGCCGGTTGCCGCGAAAATGGCGTTGGCGACGGCCGGCAGTATCGGTGGCAGGGCGGGTTCACCCAACCCGGTCGGCGGAAAATCACTGGCGAGGAAGTGGGCATCGATCAGCGGCGCTTTCGGCATGCGCATCATCGGAATATCCTGGAAGTTTACCTGGACGGCGCGCCCTTTTTCAAAGGTCATGCCGGCTTCCATCGAACCGATCCCGTCCATGATCGAGCCCTCGACCTGATTGTACGCACCGGTCGGGTTGATGATGTGAGAGCCGACATCGCCGACCGCCCAGACCTTGACAACACGCCATTGGCCATCGTCGGCGATACGGACATGGGCGACCTCCGCGAAGTAGCCGCGATGGCTGAAATAGGTGGCGACTCCCATGCCCTCGCCCTTGGGCAAGGTAGCCTGTCCCCATTTGGCGCGCTCAGCGACGGCCGCCAGAACGCGGCGCATGCGGCCCGGATTATAGTCGGCCTTGTCGCCTGCATGGGCATCGAGTTGCGCCAGACGGAAGGCCACTGGGTCCTGGCCTGCCGCGTGGGCGATTTCGTCCCAAAAGCTTTCGTGGACGAAGGCGATGGCGTTTGATGTAGGCGCCCTGAGATAGCCCGTCGGCACGGTGGATGGGATAAGGGATTGCGTCAGGCGAAAGTTCGGCGTGACCATTGGCGCGAAGGCATTGCCTTCTATGCTCGCGCCCTGGGCGACCTTGCCGTCGCGCGCGAACGTCACGCTGTGGCAATCATAAACGGATAAGCGTCCATCCCCATCAATACCGGCGCGAAGCTGATGATAGCATCCCGGCCTGAAGTAATCGTAGGCAATGTCATCTTCGCGCGACCAGACCAGTTTGATGGGCGCTCCGGCCTTTTGCGCGATGGCCGCCGCTTCGGCCATGTAGTCGTTTTCCAGCCGTCTGCCAAATCCGCCACCACTGCGACGCATATGGACCACGACCTTCTCGGGGCCAATGCCGAGGGTGCGGGCGACCAATTCGCCACCGCTATTCGGATTTTGGGTCGGCGCCCAGATCTCAGCGCCGTCCGCCGTGACGCGGGCGGTGCAGTTCTGCGGCTCCATCGGGACGTGGGCCAGAAACGGCACCTCATAGAAGGCCGATATGGTTTTGGCTGCGCTGGCCAGGGCGCCATCGGCATCGCCATGGCTCTGCTTGACCTCACCCGGCCCCTTCACCAGATCTTTCGCCTGTTCCAGGTAAATGAGGCTGTCGTGCGGCGCGCCTGCGGCCTCATCCCATACGGGCTTAAGCCGCTCCCGGGCAGTCTGGGCGTACCACCAACTATTGGCTACGATGGCAATGCCATCCTGAAGACCATGCCAATCCGTGCCTTTCAGAATGAAGGCATCCTTGACGCCATGCGCCGCCTTGACGGCGGTCAGGTCGCACGAGATCAGGCGCGCACCATAGACCGGTGATTTGACATAGACCGCGTACAGCATGCCAGGCAAGGTCATGTCGATACCGAAAATGGGTTCACCCCGGACGATCTTGGGGCTGTCATAGCCGGCCTTTGACTGCCCGATCAGTTTGAACGCCTTCGGATCTTTCAGCGGCAGGTCGTCCAATTTCGGCGGGTTGATTTTGGCGGCATCCGCGGCCAGCGCACCATAGGTGAAGCGCTTTCCCGACGGTGTATGGATGACCTGGCCTTCAGCCGTTGAAAAGGCATCGTGCGGTGCCCCCACCTTCTGGGCCGCCGCCGCGATCAACATCCAGCGCGCGGCCGCACCGACCTGGCGCATCGGAAGCCAGTTCATCGTCGTGGTCATGCTGCCGCCGGCGAATTGCGCGCCATAGCGTTTGGGATCGGAAGCGGCCGTCTCAATACGGAGGGATGACCAGGGAAGGTCCATTTCCTCTGCTATGAGCATGGGCAGCATAGTCTTGGCACCCTGGCCGATTTCAGGGTTCTTGGCCATTACAGTTACCACGCCGTCCGGGGCGACGATGACATAGTCAGTCAGTGTAACGGCCGTTGCGGCGGCATCCGCACGGACACCGAAGCCGAGCATCAACCCGCCGCCAACCGCGGCGCCCGCCTGGAGAAACAGTCTGCGCGACGTGTCCATCTATGCCTCCCGCCGATCGTCAGCCGATTGACCAGATGCCGTCTTGATGGCGGCGCGGATACGTTTGTAAGTGGCGCAGCGGCACAGATTGCCCTCCATGGCGTCATCTATGGCAGTATCGTCAGGCTTGGATGTGCGGGCCAGCAGGGCGGCGGCGGTCATGATCTGACCGGCTTGGCAATAACCGCATTGCATGACGTCGAGGTCCAGCCAGGCAGCCTGCAAGGCCTTGCCTTGCGGCGACGCGCCGACACCTTCGATCGTGGTGATTTTCGCGTCCAGGACCGTCCCGACGGGCGTTACGCACGCGCGTGTCGCTTCGCCGTCAACGTGAACCGTGCAGGCGCCGCATTGCGCCACGCCGCAGCCAAACTTGGTGCCCTTGAGGTCGAGGACATCGCGCAAGGCCCACAGAAGGGGCATGTCCTCAGGCACGTCCAACTGGCGCGGCTTTCCGTTGATATTCAGCGTCAGCATGCCTTCCTCCATTTTGGGGGAGGTTACCCCCGCCAAGGGTCATGAGCAAGCGGATTGATGCACATGGACAGGCGTTGAAAAGACATATAAAACTGACAGCATATGATAATTTCCCGCCTGAACGGGAAGAATGGGAAGCCGCCAATAATGACCAAGATCGCGTCCGAACCCGCTTCGTCACAACACCGCGATGTGCTTATCGTTGGCGGCGGGGCCGCGGGCTGGATGACGGCGGCCTACCTGGCCAAGCATTTGGGCACGGACCGTAACGGCGGGCCAAAGATCACCGTCATGGAATCGCCCGATATCGGCATCATCGGCGTCGGCGAAGGCACGTTTCCGACCATACGCAACATCCTGCGCACGCTCGGCATAGACGAAGCCGACTTCATGCGTGAAAGCCATGCGACCTTCAAACAGGGCATTCGCTTTGACGACTGGGAAGTAACGCCGAAGGATGGGCGGCACAGCCACTATTTCCACCCCTTCGAACAACCCTACTGGTCGAAGGAAGAGCTAAACCTCCTGCCGTACTGGTTGTTGCAGGACAAGGACAAGCGGTTGCCCTTCGCCGAGGCGGTGACGTTTCAAAAAAAGGTCGCGGACTCGAAACTGGCGCCCAAGCGCATCCATCAAGGCAATTATCAGGGACCGCTGAACTACGCCTATCATTTTGACGCCCATCGCTTTGCCGGTGTGCTGGCGAAATACGCCAAGGACCTGGGGGTTCATCACCTCAGCGGCAATCTTGACGGCGTCACGCTGGACGCCGACGGCGCCATCGCCCACATCACGGCAAAAGAGCATGGCGATCTGAAGGCCGACCTCTATATCGACTGTACCGGTTTCCGGTCGGAAATCCTTGGCAAGGCCATGGGGGTGCCGTTCAAGTCGATCAAGGACACCTTGTTCACCGATCGTGCGGTCGCCATTCAGGTCCCTTACGAAAAGCCAGACGCCCCTCTGGAAAGCTATACGATTTCGACGGCCCACGAAGCCGGCTGGAC
The DNA here is from genome assembly GCF_032490435.1 of Asticcacaulis aquihabitans. Classification (NCBI taxonomy): domain Bacteria; kingdom Pseudomonadati; phylum Pseudomonadota; class Alphaproteobacteria; order Caulobacterales; family Caulobacteraceae; genus Asticcacaulis; species Asticcacaulis aquihabitans. The sequence continues at coordinate 324,052 of NZ_JAVGWM010000003.1, read as the reverse complement.
TTGGGACATCGCTCTTAGCACGCGACGGGGCATAGGCTATGTCTATTCCTCTGACCATACAGATGACGATCGCGCCGAAGAAGTCCTGCGCGCCTATGTCGGCCCCATGGCGGAAGGCATCGAAGCGCGCTGCATCAGTTTCAACGCCGGTTACCGAACTCAGCACTGGGTCAAAAACTGCATCGGCGTCGGACTGTCAGCCGGCTTCCTGGAACCTTTGGAATCCACAGGCATGGTGCTGATCGAATCGGCGGTGAACAAGATTGTCGAATTCTTCCCCTTCCGCGGCCCGCTCGACGCCTCGGCGCACATTTTCAACGAGGCGATGACCAAGCGATACGAGACCATCATTGGTTTCATCAAGCTGCACTATTGCCTGACCAAGCGCGAAGAGCCTTTCTGGCGCGACAATACCCGGCCGGACTCTATTCCGCCGCATCTGCGCGACCTTTTGGCCCTTTGGAAATTTCGCCCGCCCTCGCGTTTCGATTTTACGCTCGACAACGAAAGCTTCGCCTTCTTCAGCTACCAATACATTTTGTACGGCATGAATTTCGAGACGGATTACGAGGCGGCACGCGGCTCTCTGCAACACACCGACCTGGCCAACCACCTGTTTGCGCGTATCGTTCAATTCGGTGACCAGGCATCGAAAGATCTGGTATCACACCGCCAATTGATCAACGCCGTCTACAAGGGCGGTTTCGTCGAGCGGCCCAATACGCCGATGGCTGTCGCGCGCTGAGCCCTCAGGGTTCAGCAAAAAAGCCTCACAACGGAAGCGTCGTCGTTTCGCGAACCACAAGCTGATGCGAGATGATGTGGCGAATCTGGCGGTCACTGGCGGTCAAGGTATCGCCGGCGGCAGCCAGTATCTGTACGCTGCGGCGGGCCATTTCGAGATAGGGTTGACGCACCGTCGTCAGTGCGGGCCAAACCGCCGATGAGATCGGCGCGTCGTCGAATCCGACGACGGCAATATCTTCCGGGATACGCAAACCACTCTTATGCGCCACCGAACAGGTGGCCGCAGCCATTTCGTCATTACAGGCGAAGATGGCGGTCGGCCGGTCAGGCAAAGCCAGTAGCCGCTCTGCCGCTTCGAAGCCGGATTTGAACGAAAAATAGCCGTGTTCCATATAGGACGCCGGTGGTCGCGGCAGGCCGGCGGCATCGAACGCTTCGTAAAACCCGTTTCGGCGCAGGATCGAGGCGGCGTGATCCGGATGACCGGCAATGTGAGCAATTTTGCGATGGCCCAGGCTGAACAGATATTCAACCACGTCGCGCGCGGCCAGCCGGTCATCCATGGCCACCGAAGCATAATGGCTGTCCGGCGTGGACGGCGAGATCAACACGCAATTTATATTTCTGTCTTTCAGGAAGGATTTGAGCGGGCCGAAATCGCACAGGGTCGGCAGGAGGATCATATCCTTGATCTGGGCATCGCTGATGAAGCGATCCAGGTTCGCCTGCCAGTCCGGCATACCGGCTTCATACAGCTCAACCGCCAGATATCTGCGCGACTCCATGCAGGCCGACAGCATGGCGTGATGAAAGCGCCCCTGATAACCACTGGTCGGATCTTCGAGCAGAAATCCAATCGAGGCCTGGCTGCCGAGCCGCAAAGACCGGGCCTGCGCATTGGGACGGTAGTCAAGCTGGCTCATGGCCGCTTGCACTTTTTCGCGCGTCGACACCTTGACGGCGTTATCGTCGTTGACCACGCGCGAAACGGTTTTCGCTGAAACGCCGGCCAGTTTGGCCACATCGTAGATGGTTGACATGAGAAGCTAAAAAACCCCCGGAATTTGCAGAACTTTAGACCTGCGGGTGCCGGGACGCAAGCGCGTGGCATGACCTATTTATGACGCCGTGATCTGACCCTCACCCCTTTGGATGCGCCTGGGCATAGGCCGACAGCAGGCGTTCCGTATCGACCTGGGTGTATTTCTGTGTGGTCGACAGGGAGACGTGGCCGAGCAATTCCTGGATCGACCGCAGATCAGCGCCAGAGCCGAGAAGATGGGTCGCGAACGAATGGCGCAAGGCGTGCGGCGTGGCGCGGTCAGACAGGCCCAGCCGTGAGCGCAGATGCTGTAAGCTGGCCTGGACGTGTCGGGGGCTAAGCTCTCCGCCGCGCTTGGCGCGGAACAGCTTATCGTGCGGCGCCAGGGTGAAGGGTTGCTGGCGCCGGTATGACTCAATCGCCTCGCGGACGGCGGCCAGAACCGGCAGGGCGCGCATTTTATTGCCCTTGCCGACGACGCGCAGCGTTTCACCCAGCGGCGTATCCTTGACCGTCAGGGACAGGGCCTCGGAAATCCGCAGACCCAGGCCGTAAAGCAGCATGTAGACGGCTTCGTCGCGCGCATTCTCCCAATCGTCGCGATCGGAATCCATCCGCGTTTCGTTGAGCAAGCCGAAGGCCTGATCAGGATTAAGGGGGCGCGGCAGGGTGGCTTTGAGGCGTGGCCCGCGCATCAGGGCAACCTGGGCATTGGGCCGATCGAAATGCAGGTCGAGAAAGCTGTGAAACGATTTGATGGCGGACAGGTGCTGCGCCAGGGAACGTGCGGACAAGGGATGTTCCTTGCCACGCAGATGCGCCATCCAGCCACGTATATCGCCCGCTGAGACGGCCACTACGTCATCAAGCGTCAGGTCGCCTGAGACAGTCTTGCTCAAATGATCGAAATAATAGCGCAGCGCGTGGGCATAGGCGTCCAGGGTACGCGGCGAACACCGCTTCTGATCCTTGAGCCATGAGACCCAGGCGATCTGAGCATCAAATAGGGATATCATATGAGCATATGCCCCCCTGCGCCGGGGCGGCCTCCCTCTCCGTCCTTATGCGTGGTAAGGAGTGGTGAGAGGGCTTTCTCCTGGCCCAACCTAAGGGGGGCGTCGGAAAGGGAAGCCTCATAGGCGCAGAGGAGCATCCTCAGATGAGGTATATAACAACACATGTGGACAAATTTAAGGTGTAACCGTAAGGAATTCTTTACCCGACAAGCGAGGTTCGGAAAAAGAGCGGTAAACACCTTTTGATCTATCATTCATAGATACGACAGGCGACCGCCAGCGGATTGGTCGACGCGGAATATTTTTAAGACAGAACCGGGTTTTTAAGACAGAACTGGCCAGCGATCCGCGACGCGTTCGACCACACGCGCGACAAAGGCGACAAGCTCGGCGCCCATATCAGGTGAAAACCCATCATAGTCCGACGAACCGAAGGCAACCAGCCCTGGACGGCCTTCGCGCCACAAGGCGATGCGCAATACGGCTGCCGACTTGACGCGCTTGACGTCGTCATCGAATAAAACGCGGCAAACGGCGTCGGGGCCAAGCAGGCTTAAGCCCGTCTCGCCGATGATGTAATCGACACCACCGTAATCGAGCGTTTTCCAGCCCAGCGGCACAGGTGCTGTGTCTTCGAGGGAAAGGGTGGCCGCGACCAGCCCAAAGCGATTGCGCGCCTCTTCCTGAAGGCGGCGAGCCAAGTCGGAATGGTTGCGGGCTTCCATCAGCGCCAGACACAGGCCGTGCGTCTGGCTTTGGGCATCGAAATTGGCCTTGGCGGTCATTTCTAGCTGGCGGCGGACGTCGAAATCTTTCAATGCCCGAGCCTCAAGACGCGACAGGGCGGCGGGACCGAAATCGATCAGATGTCTGGATTTAGGCTGAAGGCCGAGGGCTTCGAGCAAGGCCTTATCGCGCACGATATCGTCGGCATGGTCGATAAGGTGGCGGCGCAGCGCCTGCCAATTATCAAGATCAAGGGTTGTCATGCCGCCTTCCGTACTCATATCCATCACCTTAAAGGGGGTTTTCGCGTCTGTGAAGCGCTTTCCTTATCCGACTGTGACAAAGCTCTGGATTTCGTGTTAGAGGCTAAAACCATGAGTCCGCGCCCATGAGTCCGCCTGCCTTGCCCCTCTTGCCCGGGAACGGGCGCATCGCCAAAATCGTCAAGGTGGTTGTCCTGGCGCCTATGGCCGAGGCGCTCGACTACGCGATGCCCGACGGCATGCTCCTGCGGGCCGGAGAGCATGTCATGGTGCCACTTGGCCACGCCAAGGTGCGGGGGCTGGTGATCGGGCTCGAGACGCCGGATCCGGACGAAGACCTGTCGCGCATCAAGCCGGTGATGAAGAAACTCGATGATCCGGTCGTTCCGGAGGCCTCGCTGAATTTCTGGCTGTGGGCCGCCGGCTGGACCCTGACGCCGCCGGGCATATTCCTCAATGGCTGCCTGCGTGCCCTGAAAATTCCGCGGCCCGCGCCAAAGCAAGGTTACATCCTGACAGGGACCGCTCCCACGCGGCTCACCAAGGCGCGGCAAGCCGTGATGGATACGGCCCTCGTAGCCATGACGCTCGGCGATCTGGCGATGGCGGCGGGCGTATCAACGGGGGTGGTGTCGGCGCTCGAAAAGGAAGGCGTGCTGGCCAAGGTCGATTTGCCGCGCGACGAAGCCTACCCGCAGCCCGATCCCGACTTCGCACCCGCCCGGCTCAATGCCAACCAATCGGCCGCGCATCAGCTCTTGCAGATGGAGCAGGCCAAGTCCGCCTTCGCTCCTGTTCTGCTCGATGGCGTCACCGGTTCCGGAAAAACGGAAGTATATCTCGAAAGCGTCGCCGACATATTGCGGAGCGATCCGGAGGCGCAGGTGCTTGTCCTGCTGCCGGAAATTGCCCTGACCCAGGCCGTGCTATCCCGTTTGGAGGCCCGCTTCGGCGTCGAAGTGGCGCAGTGGCACGCCAATATCACCAATGGCAATCGCCGCCGCATCTGGGAAGGCGTCGCCGATGGCAAGGTCCGACTGGTCGTCGGCGCGCGGTCGGCACTGTTCCTGCCCTACCGCCGCCTGGGCCTGATCGTGGTCGACGAAGAGCATGACGGTTCCTATAAACAGGAAGAGGGCGCGCGCTACCATGCCCGCGACCTGGCGGTCTTCCGCGCGCGGCTCGATGGCGCCATGGTGATTCTGGCCTCGGCCACGCCGTCGTTGGAAACCCTGACCAATGCCGAAAAAGGCCGGTACGCCTGGGTGAGGCTGGACCAGCGGCACGGCACGGCGCAGTTGCCGGACATTTCGCTTATCGACATGAAGCAGCATCCGCCGGAACGGGGGCAGTGGTTGTCCGATCCGCTGGTCGGAGAAATTCTGGCCACGCTGATGCGCAAAGAGCAGGTGCTTCTCTTTCTAAATCGGCGTGGTTACGCCCCCCTCGTCCTGTGCAAGGCGTGCGGCGAGAAGATGATGTCGCCCAATACCGATTCCTGGCTGGTCGAGCATCGCGCCTCTGGGCGGCTGGTTTGCCATCTGACGGGCTTTTCGATGCGAAAGCCTGCCACCTGTCCGCATTGCGGGGCCAAGGATAGCCTGATTTCGGTCGGCCCTGGCGTCGAACGAATCCTGGAGGAGGTGCATAGCCGATTCCCCGACGCGCGAGCCGAGGTCTTCAGTTCCGACACGACGCCCGATGCGGCGTCTTCGGCAGCGCTGATCAAGCGCATCGAAGACGGTGAGATCGATATCGTCATCGCCACCCAAGCGGCCGCCAAGGGGCACAATTTTCCCAACCTGACCCTGGTTGGTATCGTTGACGCCGATCTGGGTCTGAAAGGGGGAGACCTGCGCGCGGCGGAACGGACGTTCCAGTTGTTGGCTCAGGCAACTGGGCGGGCGGGACGCAAACTGAAACCCGGCCGCGCCGTTCTGCAAACCTATACGCCCGAACATGCGGTCATGCAGGCCCTGGCCGCCCAAGACCGCGACGCCTTTTACGCCTATGAATCCATGTCTCGGGAAATCGCGAAATTTCCGCCGTTCGGCCGGCTGGCCGCGCTCATTCTGAGCGCCAAGGACCAGAGCTTACTCAACAAGTTTTCGCGTGAGCTGGCCCTCTTCATTCCCAATACCGAGGGGGTGGATGTCTATGGTCCGGCGGACGCGCCGCTTGCTCTGGTGCGGGGCCAATGGCGCAAGCGTTTCCTGGTTCGCGCCGACCGTAACCGCGACCTCCAGGCCTTTGTCACCCACTGGCTGGCCGCCATAAAGCGGCCCAATGCGGTACGGCTGGTGGTCGATATCGACCCATACAGCTTCTTGTAATCTCCTTGTAATCAGGCCGCGAGGCCGAGCGCCAAGGCTTCATTACGCAACGCCCTAAGCGACGGCATGAAGTTGCCCGAATTCGCCCCATCGCAATTGAACAGAACCGCCATCGTGACCTGCTGAAGCGGGAATGTCAGAAGCTGGCCCGTAAAGCCATTGATACGGCCGCTGTGTGCGAAGACGGGCCGCCCGCCGATCATACCCAGCCTTTGCCCCAGCCCATAGCCGGGATAGGCTGGGTAGTCGCGATCGAGCGCATAGCTGTCATTTTTGAGCTTCATCGGCGTCAGCATGGCGATCAGGCTGTCGGGTTTGAGAATCTTGCCCGCAAGCAGGGCGGCGTGCCAGCGGCACAAGTCCTCGCTGGTCGAACGCAGGCCGCCCGATCCGCCGGCAAAGCTGGGCGATACGGGCCGGACTATGCCGAAGCCAAAGCGGCTGGCGCGATGGCCGTCGCACAGATCGTCATCGGCCGTAACCACCGGGTCGAGCGCCGTTCGTGTCATGCCCGCCGGATCAAACAGATGATGTTGCGCAAAGGCGCCGAAGGGCAGGCCGCTCAGGCGCTCAACGATAATGCCGAGGAGGGCGAAGCCCGTATTGCTGTAGACCCACTTCACACCAGGCGGGCAGCGGAAGATCGGCGCGGCCGCTTTCAAGGCCTCAAGCAGGCCTTGCTGGGTATAATCACGCGTCTGGGCCGCCGTCAGCATGTCGGCGTGGCGGCCACTTAGGTAATCATCGAGACCGGCAGTGTGGCTAAGCATCTCGCGCAAGGTCATATCTGGCGCACGGGGAAAATCCGGAATGAAGCGGGCCAGTGGATCGTCGAGGTGCAACTTGCCCTGCTCTGCCAGCAGCAGAATGGCGGCGGCAGTAAATTGCTTGCTGATGGAGGCGATACGAAAGCCAGTCTGGGGCGTAACGGCGTGGCGTGGCGTCAGCCGGGCCTGCCCGAAGGCATTGGCGTAGAGCAGGACACCCGCCTTCATGACGCTGAGCGACAGGCCCGGCGCGGCGCGCGTGTCGATCATGCGCTGGCCCAGCGCATCCAGGCTGGGCCATACCTTCAGGGGAGCCGCGGGCGGTTCGCTACGGATCTGTACAATTGGCTTGGCCGGCGTTTCAATCCGCGAATGCGTCTTCCAATTGGCCAGAACCCCCAGGGTGGCAACCCCCGCCGTCAGACCACTAGCAACGCCCGTCAAAACGTCGCGGCGCATCAACAGGGCGCGGTCAGGGCTGGGGCGTGAGGATTGGGCGGTCATTCTGATCCAGGTCAAGCAACGGGCGCAAGTGTTCGCCGAAGATCGCCATTTCGTAAAGCGGCAAATCGGTAAATTTATCGGTGATTGCTACAGAATGCACCCAAGGGCTTGCCAAGCGTCGCTTCAGGCGACGACGGAAACCAGGCCTCCGGCGGACACCGCCTGCGCGCCCGTGCCGTTTTCCAGATTGGCCAGCTCCTTTTCGAGAGCCTTCATGGCGGTGTCGGCCTCGTCGGTATCGTTGCTTTGCCCCAGTCCGGCCTTGGCATGGGCAAGTAGCTCCTTAAGCTTCTGCTTCAACGCCTTAACGCCGGTGAGGAAGTCGGCATCCTCCTGCTTTTCGGCGGCTGCCTTTCCGCTCTTAGCAGCTTGCGAATTCAGCGCGTCGATGGCTTTGTCGTACGGGTTTTTTGTCTCGCTCGTTTTATCATCCCCCGCCTTCGAATCAGTCGATGGGGCGTCACTTGCCGTCTCGGCATCCCCTGGCGCCGCTTGCGCGGCGGCGGCGCCCTTTTGCGTCGCGTCACTGGATGGCGTATCGGTGTTTGACGACGAGGCGGTGCCGACATCGGCAGCCGATCCTCCGGCTGCAACATAGGATTTGACGGCGGCGGCCAATTCCTTGGCAATTTGGGCGACCTGGCGAGCGACACCTGCCGGATTTCCGACACTGCTCATCTGCAACAGTTTCAAGCGTTGCTTCAGCATTTCGACTTTCTGGCGAGCCATCGCATTGGCTTGAGCGCGCTGATCCGTGCGCGAATTGGCCATGGCCTTGATGACATCCTTGGCGGTTTGCAGCTTGGCGGCCGCCTCCGCCTGGCGCGCCTGTTCGCGCGGCGTCAGGTCTTTGGTCGCGACAGGGGTTACGGAAGTGGGCAGGCGAATGTCCATGGCGCCATATTACTCGTCGTGTGATTAACCCTTTGTTGACCGGGCACGAAAACGCCCCCGCCGGAGAGCGGGGGCGTGCTATTTCTGCGTACGGGTCAGCGTGCGGAATGACTAACCCTAATGCGAATCCCCCGCTCGCTTCTTGGCGCGACCGCGGGCGAACATCTGCAGCGCCTCGACGAAACCGGCGAAAGCCATGGCGGCATAGATATAGCCCTTTTCGATATGGGCGCCGAAACCTTCGGCGACCAGGACGACACCAATCATCAACAGGAAGCCCAGGGCCAGCATGACGATGGACGGGTGGCGGTTGATGAAGGCCGAGATCGGGCCGGAGGCGACGAACATCAGGAAGACGGCGATCAGCACCGACACGATCATGATCGGCAGGTGGTCGGTCATGCCGACGGCTGTCAGGATGGAATCGATCGAGAAGACGAGGTCAAGCATGAGAATTTGCGCAATGGCGGCCGCGAAGCCCAACGACTTGCCCGCCTGCGGCTTATTGTCGCCCTCGCCATGAGGGCCCTCGGCGGCATGGTTGATTTCGCTTGTGGCCTTGTAAAGCAGAAACAGGCCACCCGCGACCAGGATGATGTCACGCCAGGAAAAGCCGTGATTGAACAGGAAGATGACCGGATCCTTTAGGGCGGCCAGGCTCGACAGGGTGAACAGGAGAGCGATACGCATCAGAAGCGCGCCGGACAAGCCGATGGCCCGTGCGCGCGCCCGCATGTTTTCGGGAAGCTTATTTGTCAGGATGGAAATAAAAATCAGATTGTCGATACCGAGCACGACTTCCATAACGACGAGTGTCAACAGGGCAGCCCAGGCGGCGGGATCGCTCGCGAGCGCGGTGATGGCATCCATAAATCAGGTTCCTCAGAGTAAAGGTTATAATTAGCCTTACATGTAGAAATAGAAGGCCCTCGCTAAATCTCAAGGCGCGCAGCCAAAAGATATTGTCCGCCATCGTGTAAACTTGGATTTGCCGTCCTGTTAAAGTCGGGTTTGAGGCAAGAATCTGTCCCTCGTTGGTTGCGATGGCAGAATCCCTATGCTAAGGAGCCCGCGGTTCAAGTCAGAGGCGGCGCTATGTTCTGCGCCCGTGAGCTTGTGCCCATTAATCAGAAGCAAATTTGGATCTTATCGTGCCAAGCACCACAAGTGATCAATATCGGGAAACGGAAGCCGGCGAACGCTACGCCCGCGCCGCCTTCGACCTCGCCCAGGACACAGGCGTCCTCGATGTCGTGCATGGCGACGTGGCGAATTTGAAGGCGCTCCTTATCGCCAGCGGCGAATTGCGCACTTTTGTCGGCAGCCAGGTCTACAAGTCGGATGTCAAGCTGAAAGGCCTTCTGGCCGTAGCAACAGCGAAGAAGGGCGCGGGGCTGACGCTTAGCCCGCTGACCGAAAAAATCCTGGGTGTCCTGGCCGCCAATGGCCGCCTTGGCGACCTGTTTCCATTTATCAACGCGTTTAACGCGCTGTATGCCGCCCACAAGGGTATCGTCAGCGCCGAGGTTACATCGGCTGTCGCCCTGTCGGACGTTCAGCTCGAAGACCTCAAGAAGACCCTGGCCAAGACCCTTGGTCACTCCGCCGATATCAGCACGACTGTTGATCCGGCCATCCTGGGCGGCCTTAAGGTCCGCGTAGGTTCGCGTCTTTTCGACGCTTCGCTCAAGACCAAACTTGATTCCCTCAAATTCGCCCTTAAGAGAGCGTAAAATCCATGGACATTCGTGCAGCCGAAATCTCGGCCATCCTCAAGCAACAAATCGCTGGTTTCGGTGAAGAAGCCGATGTTTCCGACGTAGGTTCGGTTCTGTCGGTCGGCGACGGTATCGCCCGTGTCTACGGCCTCGACAAGGTTCAGGCCGGTGAAATGGTGCTGTTCCCCGCCGCTGGCGTCAAGGGCATGGCCCTGAACCTGGAAAAGGACAATGTCGGTGTCGTTATCTTCGGTGAAGACCGCGAGATCAAGGAAGGCGACGAAGTTCGCCGCCTCGGCGAAATCGTCGACGTGCCGGTCGGCAAGGGCCTGCTCGGCCGCGTCGTCAATCCGCTGGGTGAGCCGATCGACGGCAAGGGCCCGATTGTTGCGACCGAGCGCCGCCGGACCGACCTGAAGGCGCCTGGCATCATCCCGCGCAAATCGGTTCACGAACCCGTTCAGACCGGTATCAAGGCCATCGACACCCTGATCCCCGTCGGCCGTGGCCAACGCGAACTGATCATCGGTGACCGTCAGACCGGCAAGACCGCCGTCGCCATCGACGCCATCCTGAACCAAAAGGCTGCCAACGAAGGCACCGACGAAAACGCCAAGCTGTACTGCGTTTACGTTGCCATCGGCCAGAAGCGTTCGACCGTCGCCCAGATCGTCAAGGCTCTGGAAGAAAACGGCGCCCTGGAATACACCATCGTTGTCGTCGCCTCCGCGTCCGAACCCGCTCCGCTGCAATACCTGGCGCCGTTCGCCGGTTGCGCCATGGGTGAATATTTCCGCGACAACGGCATGCACTCTCTGATCATCTATGACGATCTGTCGAAGCAAGCCGTCGCCTATCGTCAGATGTCGCTGCTGCTGCGCCGTCCGCCCGGCCGCGAAGCCTATCCGGGCGACGTCTTCTACCTGCACTCCCGCCTGCTGGAACGTGCCGCCAAATTGAACGAAGAAAACGGTTCGGGCTCCATGACCGCCCTTCCGATCATCGAAACCCAGGCCAACGACGTGTCGGCCTACATTCCGACCAACGTGATCTCGATCACCGACGGCCAGATCTTCCTCGAAACCGACCTGTTCTATCAGGGCATCCGTCCGGCCGTTAACGTTGGTCTGTCGGTGTCGCGCGTCGGTTCGTCGGCCCAGATCAAGGCGATGAAGCAAGTCGCCGGCGCCATCAAGGGCGACTTGGCCCAGTATCGCGAAATGGCCGCCTTCGCCAAGTTCGGCTCCGATCTCGATGCCGCCACCCAGCGCCTGCTGGCCCGTGGCGCCCGCCTGACCGAGTTGCTGAAGCAGCCGCAATATTCGCCGCTGAAGGTCGAAGAGCAGGTCGCGGTTATCTATGCCGGTACGCGCGGTTACCTCGATAACGTCGCCGTCTCTGACGTCGGCCGTTACGAAAAGGAACTGCTGTCCAGCCTGCGTACGCGTCACGCCGACCTTCTGACCGCGATCCGCGACAAGAAAGCCCTGTCGCCGGAACTCGAAGGTCAGCTGAAGACGATCGTCGCCGATTTCACCTCCAACTTCGCCTAAACCCGGAAAGTTAGTCACACAAAATGGCAAGCTTAAAGGACATGCGCACTCAGATCGGAAGCGTGAAAGCCACGCAGAAGATCACGAAAGCGATGCAGATGGTGGCGGCCGCCAAGCTGAAGCGGGCACAGGACTCGGCGGAAAACGCCCGTCCCTACGCCAAGCGTATGGCGGCGGTCATCGCTAACCTGGCTAAGGGCATCACCGGCGATTCTGCGCCGCAGATGCTGGTCGGCAACGGCTCCACGACGAACCAGCTGGTGGTCGTGGCGACCGCTGACCGTGGTCTGGCCGGCGGTTTCAACTCGAACATCGTCCGTGCCGCGCGCGAATACATCCAGTCGCAAACCGCGGCCGGCAAGAAGGTGCGCCTCATCACGATCGGCCGTAAGGGCCGCGACCAGTTGAAGCGCCAGTTCAGCAGCCAGATCGTCGAAAGCTTCGACCTGTCCGGCACCAAGGTGCTGACGATCGATGTGGTCGCACCAATTGCCGACCTCATTGCCCGCGAATTTTCCGAAGGTCGCGCCGATGTCGTGACCCTCTTCTATTCGCGGTTCCAGTCGGTCATCGCCCAGGTGCCGAGCGCCAAGCGCCTGATTCCGGCGGATGTTGACCTGTCCGCCGCCGCCGACACAGGCGGGGTGCAACCGGTCTATGAGTATGAGCCGTCCGAGGAGGAAATCCTCGAAACGCTTTTGCCGCGTAATCTGTCAGTGCAGCTTCTGGCCAGCCTGTTGGAAAACAATGCGGGCTTCTATGCCTCCCAGATGAGTGCCATGGATAACGCCACGCGTAACGCCGGCGAAATGATCAATGCCATGACCTTGAAATATAACCGTAAACGCCAGGCCCAGATCACGACCGAACTGATCGAGATCATCGCCGGCGCCGAAGCCCTGTAGGAACGAACCATGTCCGCACCACAAAAGATCACTGCTGCCAAAGGCAAGATCACCCAGATCATCGGCGCCGTCGTTGACGTCTCCTTTGAAGGCGGCATGCCCGCCATTCTGAACGCCCTGGAAACCACCAACGCCGCCACCGGCGCGCGGCTGGTTCTGGAAGTCGCTCAGCACCTGGGTGAAAACACCGTCCGCACCATCGCCATGGACGCCACCGAAGGCCTCGTCCGCGGCCAGGACGTCGCGGACCTTGGCACCCCCATCACGGTTCCGGTTGGCCCCGCCACACTCGGCCGCATCATGAACGTCATCGGCGAGCCGATCGATGAAGCCGGTCCGATCGAAACCAAGTTCTTCAACCCGATCCATGCCGACGCCCCGGCCTTCGCCGACCAAGCCACTTCGGCCGAACTGCTCGTCACCGGCATCAAGGTCATCGACCTGATCTGCCCGTACGCCAAGGGCGGCAAGATCGGCCTGTTCGGCGGCGCCGGCGTCGGCAAGACTGTCACCATCCAGGAACTGATCAACAACATCGCCAAGGCCTACGGCGGTTATTCGGTGTTCGCCGGCGTCGGTGAACGGACCCGCGAAGGCAATGACCTCTATCACGAAATGATCGAGTCCAAGGTGAACGAGCATGGCGGCGGGGGCACCTCGCGCTGTACGCTGGTTTACGGCCAAATGAACGAGCCTCCCGGCGCCCGCGCCCGCGTCGCTCTGACCGGCCTGGCTCAGGCTGAATATTTCCGTGACGTCGAAGGCAAGGACGTTCTGTTCTTCGTCGACAACATCTTCCGCTTTACCCAAGCCGGCTCCGAAGTGTCCGCCCTGCTGGGTCGTATTCCGTCGGCCGTTGGCTATCAGCCGACCCTGGCCACCGAAATGGGCCGCCTGCAGGAACGCATCACCTCGACCAACAAGGGCTCGATCACTTCGGTTCAGGCCGTGTACGTCCCGGCCGACGACTTGACCGACCCGGCCCCGGCCGCTTCGTTCGCCCACTTGGACGCCACGACCGTTCTGTCGCGTTCGATTGCCGAACAAGGCATCTATCCCGCCGTCGATCCGCTCGACTCGACTTCGCGTATCCTCGATCCGCGCGTCGTTGGTCAGGAACACTACGAAACCGCTACGCGCGTTCAGGAAATCCTGCAGCAGTACAAGGCGCTGAAGGACATCATCGCCATCCTCGGCATGGACGAACTGTCGGAAGAAGACAAGGCGACCGTCGCCCGCGCCCGCAAGATCCAGCGCTTCATGTCGCAGCCCTTCCACGTGGCCGAAATCTTCACCGGCACCCCGGGGGTTCTGATGTCGATCGAAGACACCATCAAGGGCTTCAAGGGCATCTGCAACGGTGACTACGATCACCTGCCGGAAGCCGCCTTCTACATGGTCGGCACCATCGAAGACGCCATCGCCAAGGCTGAAAAGCTGGCCGGCGAAGGTAAGTAATCATGGCCGATACGGATAAGCTGCACGTATCCCTGGTGACGCCCGAACGCGAACTGTTCGCGGGTGAGGTCGATCAGGTCGTGGCTCCGGGCGTCGAAGGTGAATTCGGCGTCCTGGCGCACCACGCACCGTTCATGACCACATTGGCAGAGGGTGATGTCGTCATCCTCGACGGCACCACCAAGCGCGTCTTTCAGGTGCGCGGCGGTTTTGCCGACGTGAACGAAGACGGGATGACCATCCTGGCTGAACACGCCAATGAATATGGCGAGACGGTTCAGTAGGCTTTGAAAAGCGTTGAGTGGTGAGAGTTAAAAAGCCTGCCGGATTGCTCCGGCAGGCTTTTTTTCTAGTTTGTCTTCTTTTCGATAGCGTCACCGGCTTTTTCGACGGGATTGCGGTCGCCCAGTTGATCGGCGGCCTTTTTAGGCCCCTGCGGTAAGGTTTCAATGGCGTCGCCGACACGCTCGGTGCCGCTGCGCCTATCGGGTACGTTCAGCACGACAACGGCCAGAATGATAATAATCGCTGCAGCCGCCAGCAGATAAATGGCTTTGCTGTTCATTATATTCGCCCCGTCAGAACCAGAATGATGACGATAACGGCGACCAAGCCCAGACCGCCGCTCGGACCATACCCCCAGCTGCGGCTATGCCCCCAGGTCGGCAAAGCGCCGACAAGGAGCAGGACTAGAATAATGATCAGTATTGTACCCAAAGACATAACAGCCTCCCTTGAATTAGTTTCAAAAGGGCGAGCCTATTGACGCGCACGTAAGGATAACATGCGCGTCTGGGCGGCAATTTATAAAGGCGTTACGTTATTGGCCTTCATTCAAAATGAACGCAGGCCCAAGTTCCAGCGTCTTGACGGCGCCGCCCAGGGATAACGACAGCGCGGTCTTTTCGGCGGCATAATCGTCATTTGCGACGCCAGTGATCGACAGCAACTGCCACGACGTCGTAACGGTGATGAAGCCTTGCTGAATGGCCGGCGAATAGGGCGCGGCATTGATCTGGATCACGGCCGGAACCTGAACCGTGGCGGCCGGATCTTTCGACACCAGCTTGGCGTAGATGCCGACCACGATCTTGTCACCCTTCTTGTAAGCGCTTGTCACCGGCAAGGATGCGCCCACATCCCATGCGTTTTGTGTCGGTGCGGTGATAACGACCTGCATAGCCCCGCCACCCTGGACGTCTTTGTCCTTATGCGCCTTATGCGTCTGCGCGGCGCCGTACACGTTCCAGAACTGAGCGCCCGGCTGGTTGAGAACGACCGGATTATCGGCCGTCTGAGCCATAACCGGCGTAGTGACGCAAGCCAGAACAAGCGCCGAAAGCATGATGGATATCTTCATCTGTGATTATACTCCCCGAGAGGCGTTTCGCCTGCCGGTCATTGAACGCCGGCTAGGGCTTATCAGAACACGGATCGATCCGTTGTCAAGATGGGCTTTGGGTCGGTTTCTGAATGTCGACGAAACTGTTAGCGGTCAAGCGGCCTACCGCGGGGTCGGCGCTGAGGTTAGCCCCTTCCAGAAGTCCGGAATGAAGCACATGACTGCGGTAGATGATCAAACGGTTGAATTTCAACGGTGCAAAGTCGATCTGCTCGAAATTGGGCGTTTCATCATTGACGTGTCGCGTCAGATCCGCCCCGGAGGCCTCGAGTTCCACGGCCGCCTGTTCGACATAGGCGGCGCGGCGGCGACCGTCGACCCCTTCGAAACCTGTGGCCTTGTGCCGAAAAAATGCCGTGCCGCCCGCCATATCCCGGCACAGGTAATGGACCATGGCGATGCGGAACGGATCGGGAGAATCGTGATGCGGAACCTTCTGGATTGGCTCGAGCTCTTCGGGCGCCTGCGTGGCCAGGGCGAAAAATCCAAATAAGGTTTTGGGCAGATGCGCCGGCATGCCGAACGCCCGCGCCAGCAGGGGGTTGACAGCCGCCAGGATCCCATTGGCATAATAGGCCGGAAGCGGCGCATTGAGCCCCGGATAGCGGGTATGAGGCGGTGGAGTAAAATCAGCCAAAAGCGCCGCCGCGACCAGGGCTTCCGGCTCGGCAAGGACGTCGTCGATAATCAGCAGCGGATGGCCCTCACGGCCAACACGTCGCAACTCCATGCGGGCATCGGAATTCAGGCGCAGAACGGCGGTGGTATCGGACATGACTTTAGAGATACTCCGCCGCATACCGGCAATCTGAGGCAGCGGCCCGGTAGTTAGGCACGGTTCAGTTCGGCAACCACGTCATAGGCGTCACCGCGGTACCAGCTCTGGGTAAATTCGGCGGCACGGCCATCGGCCAGGAACCCACGTCGTTCGATGAACAGGCCGGCGTCGCCGGGACGAATGCTGAGAATTTCCGCCTGCTCGGGCGTGAAGGACACGGCCCGCAGACGCTGCAGGGCCCGGACCGGGCGGTTGCCGGCGACATCCAGGGCGGCATAGAGGGAATTTTCCACCGCCGCCAGGTTCGGCAGGCAGTAGCCGGGTATGGTCGATGTTTCAAGCGCCATGGTCTGACCGTCGGCAAAACGCAGGCGCTGAAACCTGTACACCAGCGTGCCAGGCGACAGTCCAAGTGACAAGGATTCCTCCGGCGTCACCGCCCCTGCCGACTTTGACAGCCACTGGCTGTGCGGCACGCGACCGCGGGATATCATGTCTTCGGAAAAGGAGCTCAGTTTTGAGAAGCTTTTTTCGACCCGGGACGCCACGAAAGTGCCCGCCCCGCGACGGCGCGTAATCAGGCCTTCGTTAACCAGGCCGTCGACGGCCTTTCGTACGGTCAGGCGGGACACACCGAATTCCTCGGCCAGGTCGCGTTCAGGTGGAATTGCGGCTTCTGGGCTCAACAGGCGTGATAGGATGGCATCACGCAGAATTTTTTGCAGTTGCATATACAACGGCGCGGGATCGTCGCTGACCAGCCCCCCAACGGTATCGATAAAAGACATGCGCCCTCCCCGAGCGATTTAGGTCCGGTTTTGCTTGAGCGCGTTGATTGGTGCGCCGATTGTAATGCGTGGACCAGCACAACCCGCCCCAGCTGTGACTCCGTTGACGGATAGGACAGTATTATTCCATTGGTATGGTTCCGTCAAATCCTTTGTCCATGATACCCGCAAGGGAAATTCTTCATATTACAGGTAAATGCCGCACGCCTGCACGCTCCAAATTTGTCATTTATACCTTAATATTCAAATAGATATAAATTTACCGCAATTCGCTCTCAATCTGGCGCCAATTCTAATGCAGTAAGGTTGTATCACATTGAATAGCAATTGGTATTGCCCAAACCCTTGATCAGGATGGTAATTATGCAATTTGAAGTAAAAAATACCGGCCTCTGTCTACCCCTCCACCAAAAGGGACCTTGGGACGGAATCAACAGGTCTGATTGTGACCGGCAAATTGGTATTACATAGCCGGGAGAATTAGAGCCGAACCCTTAGCGACGCAGCCATTCCGGCCCAATTAACGCCAAGCTACCGATGAGAAAAAACGCCGCATTGGTACTCTATTGGATTTATATTGGCAGATATACGTGATTGACAAAGTGGTAAGCCTCGGTCACCTTGACTGCATAATCAAGAGCGAGGGAACCATGTCGACTTTCATTCGTAGTAGCCTGTTTGCCGCCACCCTTTTGGCCACAACCGCCCTTGTTCCGGGAATTTCCAGCGCCACAACGCAGGCTCAACTCGACAGCTTCGCCAATACCCTCGGCTACAAGGTAAGCAATGATGCCGGCCGCACCCGTATCGACATAACCCTGCCCAAGAGCTTGCCCGATGGTGCCTGGTCGCTCTATTTCGGCTCGGTCAGCGCCATTGCCAAGGCCGATAGCGACCAGTTCGACCTTACGCATATCAATGGCGACAATTTCCGCGTGACGCCGAAGCCAGGCGTAACCCTGACGCCGGGCGCAACCTACACTATATATTACCCTGGCGTTGCCCGCTCGGAATACCAGGCCATGCCCAACGCCTATATCGTCGCAGACGGCCTGGCGCCGCGCACCATAGCCGCCACCCGCACGAAATTCGATCCCCAAAGCGGCCTCGAATACCTCCCCTTTGTCGCGCCCATGGCCTATGAGGCTATATCTCTGACGCCGGAACGCGCCTTCGCACTCAATGCCACCCGTCAGGTCGCGCAAGCCAAACCAGACATCGTCATCCTGCCCACACCTCTGGCCGCGACACACCTGGAGGGCAAGCCACTGCCTCTCAGCGGCGGCATTCGTATCGCCAAACTCGACGGCGGTACGCTGCCCGATATCAAGGCGGCGCTCGACGCCGGCCGTCTGCGCCTGAGCAAAACGGGTGTGCCGGTGGAAATCACCATAGATGGCCAAGGCAAGGCGGAATCTTATCACCTGATCGCCCAAGACGGCAAAATCACCATCACCGCCGCCGATGCTGCGGGGGCGGCTTACGCCCTCACCAGTCTGGGCCAGCAGGCTGCCTATGAACATAATCGCCTGAAACCGCTGGAAATCAGCGACGCGCCGCGTTTTGGGTTCCGCGGCCTGCATATCGATCTGGCGCGCAACTTCCACAGCAAGGCCTTTATCCTGGCCACGATCGACCAGATGGCAGAATATAAGCTTAACCGCCTGCATCTCCACCTGGGCGACGACGAAGGCTGGCGCCTGGCGATCAAGCCCTTGCCAGAGCTGACTGAGATCGGCAGCCACCGTTGTCACGACCTCAGCGAAGACAAATGCCTGCTACCGCAACTCGGCGCGGGGCCGCAAGGCAGCCAGATCGTCGACGGCTACCTGACGCGCGCCGACTATATCGAAATCGTGCAGATCGCCGCCGCGCATCATATCGAGGTCATTCCGTCCTTTGATATGCCGGGACATTCCCGCGCCGCCGTCCGTTCGATGGAAGCCCGCTACCGCCGCCTGATGGCCGAAGGCAAGCCGGAAGCGGCGAACGAATTCCGCCTGCAAGACCCGGACGACAAGACCGTATACAGTTCGATCCAGCACTATAACGACAACACACTGAACATCTGCATTCCGTCGACCTACCATTTTATCGATACCGTGATCGACGACATTCAGGCGATGCATCGCGAAGCGGGAGTGCCGCTGAAAATCTATCACATCGGGGCAGACGAAACGGCAGGCGCCTGGACGAACTCGCCGGCGTGTCAGGCGCTCATCAAGGAAAAGAGTCTCACGCCAGAGCATATGACGCCTTACTTCATCACCCAAGTATCGCAGATGCTGGGCAAGAAGGGCATCGAACCCGCCGGCTGGAGCGATGGCATGGGCCACGTAAAGCCCGAGGA
Organism: Asticcacaulis aquihabitans; assembly: GCF_032490435.1. Lineage (NCBI taxonomy): Bacteria > Pseudomonadati > Pseudomonadota > Alphaproteobacteria > Caulobacterales > Caulobacteraceae > Asticcacaulis > Asticcacaulis aquihabitans. The sequence continues at coordinate 304,808 of NZ_JAVGWM010000003.1, read as the reverse complement.
TATGCCCAAGGTCGTGCAATCCAACAGCTGGGGCGGTTTGTTTACCGGCGGCGTGGCCGAAGCCTACCGCCAGGCCAATCGCGGTTGGGATATCGTTATATCGACGCCGGAAGTGTTGTATTTCGACATGCCCTACGCCCCAGATCCGAAGGAACGCGGCATGGACTGGGCATCACGCGGCACCGACCTGTTCAAGGTTTTCGCCTTCATGCCGGAAAATCTGGTCGCCAATGCCAGTTTGATGACCGACCTACAAGCTCGCGGGCAAACCATCGCCGATACCGAACCGCTGGAATCCGGCCGCAAGATTACCGGAATACAGGGCCAGCTATGGAGTGAGGGCGTCCGAACCGACAGCATAGCCGATTATCTTATCTATCCGCGCACCCTCGCCTTGGCCGAACGCGCCTGGCACACCGGATCATGGGAGCCCGCTTACGTCGCGGGCCGCGCCTATCACTATGGCGACGGGCAAATCGACTACAAGGGCTTGCTGTCGGACTGGCAGAACTTCAACGATCGCCTGGCGCCGCGGCTGGCGAACATGGAGGCGGCCGGCATAGCCTATCGGCTGCCGGCGCCTGGCGCCCGGATCACCGGTGGCGTTTTCGAGGCGAACCTGGCCTATGGTGACCTGGCTATTCAGTACCGTACCACGGGCGGCAAATGGACCGCTTACCGCGGTCCGGTCGCGGTCAAGGGACCGGTGGAAACACGCTCGGTCGCACCAAACGGCAAACGCTTCAGCCGCATCGTATCGGTTCAGTAGCGGGACGCGCCGCCATCGAACGCGATCGCGCAAAGATTGATGCCTTATGGAGCGATCTGGATAAGGTGTGGTTTCCCGCCGGCAAGGATGACCCCAATCTTGTCCTTATACGTTTTGAGGCCGAAGAGGCCGAATTCTGGGATACCCCCGGCCCGGTCGCCACTGGGTTGGCCTATGTAAAGGCCTTCATGACCGGTGAATTGCCCCAGGTGGGTGACGTCGGCAAGGCCAACCTGTCTCACTGATCGGCCCAAAAACAGAAAAGGGAGCCGAAGCTCCCTTTTCCACAGTCCGTAGTCGCAGGCGATCGGCCTACATCTGCATCGCCCAGTTTTCGACACCCATGGCTGCCTGACGCACGGCTTCGGAACGCGTGGGGTGCGGGTGGCAGGTGCGCGCCAGATCTTCCGAAGCCCCACCGAACGCCATCAGAACGCACGCTTCGCCGATCATTTCGCCAACCTGCGGGCCCATCATGTGGACGCCCAGAACCTTATCCGTCTTGGCATCGGCAATGAATTTCACGAAGCCTTCGGTCTCATGATTGATCTTGGCGCGGCTATTGGCGGTGAAGGGGAATTTGCCAGTCTTGTACGCCACGCCCGAGGCCTTGACTTGTTCCTCGGTCTGACCAACCCAGGCGGCTTCCGGATAGGTATAGACGACCGACGGCACTAGATTGTAATCGACATGGCCGGCCTTGCCCGCGATCAGCTCGATACAGGCAACCGCGTCTTCTTCCGCCTTGTGCGCCAGCATAGGCCCAAGGATAACGTCGCCGATGGCCCAGACGCCCGGCGCCGTGGTCTTGAAATGGTTGGTTGGAATGAAGCCGCGTGCGTCCGGCGTAACGCCGACCGACTCGAGGCCCAGTCCCTTGGTGAAGGGGCGACGACCGATAGCGACCAGCACGACGTCCGCGGTGATTTTTTCCTGAGCTCCGCCGGCGGCGGGCTCCAGGGTCAATTCAACGCCCTTGCTGCCCGGCTTGGCGGAGGTCACCTTGGTGCCCAGCTTGAAGCTCACGCCCTGCTTGACCAGCGCCTTCTGGAAGGCGGTGGCCATTTCGGTATCCATTCCCGGCGTGATGCGGTCGAGGAATTCGACGACGGTGACCTGAGCGCCGAGGCGGCGCCACACCGAACCGAGTTCAAGGCCGATAATACCGGCGCCAACCACAACCAGCGACTTCGGCACGGCCGGCAGAGACAGGGCGCCGGTCGAATCGACGATCGACTTCTGGTCGACGTCGACGCCCGGCAGCGGCGTCGGTTCGGAACCGGTGGCGACGACGATGTTCTTGGTGTTAAGGGTCTGGGCGGCGCCATCCGCGCCGGTGACGATGACACGCCCCGGACCGGCAATGGTCCCGCGTCCCACGAAGTAGGTGACCTTGTTCTTCTTCATCAGGAATTCGACGCCCTTGGTCAGGGCGGTGACGCTATCCTGTTTGGCCTTCATCATCTGGACCAGATTGACCTTCGGGGCAGCGACCTCGATGCCGATATTGGCAAATTCGTGGCCGGCTAGTTCGTACAGTTCCGATGCATGCAGAAGCGCCTTGGACGGCATGCAGCCGACATTCAGGCAGGTACCGCCGAGAACGCCACGGGACTCGACGATCGCCGTCTTGAGGCCAAGTTGGCCGGCGCGGACGGCTGCGTTATAGCCACCGGGTCCGCCGCCGATGATCACTACGTCGAAATTGTCTTCAGCCATGCCAGTAGCCCTTTTAAGTCGGTAAATTGCTGCCTGTTAGCTAGGAGCCCGCACCGTTTGGGTCAAGTCAATTACGCCGACAAAAGCGGTTTTCTTGCCAGTTTCTGCCCGCGATCCCATAGGACGGCATCTCAGGGGACAGCGGCGGACATCCGCTTCTGCGGACGAAAGCTGGTGAGGTAGACGAAAAAACCCATGACCATGGCGATCAGGGTGAGCACATAGCGCGGATCCCATCCAGATAAGACGGTATAGATCTTGTCCATCAAACCGAAACTTTTGTCGCCATTTGTCAGATAGGTCAGGATCAGGTCGGCGATGAAGCCGATGAGATAGATGAAGGCCGCGCGGATATTGCCGTTGGCGTGCAGCAGTGCCGCCAGCAGATACAGGCCGATGACGGCGCTCCACAGGAAGATAACCGGCTTGTTGTCGGTAACAATGGCCTGAACAGCCGTATCGCCCTGAATGGAATCGGCCATAGGCTCCGTCGGTGGCTGATAGGCGGGCGCATCGAAGCCACCGTGGTAGTCGCTCTGGTCCATGCTCCGCGCCGCAATGGTGGGGCCATTGACATCCGGGGGCAGCAGGAAGGCCTTCACCACGGGAAACGCGATCCAACCAACATAGGCAATTACGATCGCCACGATAAACCAACGCAGATACTTCATGCCGTCACCTGTCCGCCGCTGAAGGGTTAACGAAAGCTTAGCTCAAATACCGGCGCATGACTACTCCCGCCATCGCCCCTATTCCTCGACCTTGGCCTCGCCCAGTGGCGGCAGGACGGCAGCGGGATTGTCCTTCATGGCACCAAGCGTGCCTAGATTATGGCTGGCGAATTCGACCACCTGGAAGAAATAATCCTTGCTGCCACATGCCAGCCCACCTTCTGCATATGAGGTGCGGTACGCCTTGGCGGCGGCGGCCTGAGCCTGGCTGAACTGCTCGGCCGTCAGCCGGGTTTCGGCAATATCCACTGTCTGTGCCTTGCGCATACGCGCGAACCCAAAGGCGGATTGAGCGCAGGCTGTCGCGGCATTGACAACGTTGGGCTTCAGGATCAGGTCTTCGTTGAGGTTGAACTCCTTATCCTGGTTGGGATCGTCGGGAATAAAGGCCATCGGTGGCGCACCCGGGACACTTTCACCCCCGGCCACGCCGTTCAGGCTGGCGCGGGGCTTGGGACGTCCGACATGCTTAGCCAGGTAGATCCAGAACTCGGACTGATCCAGCATGGCGTCTTCGTTGAACGTTATATCGAACTTGTCGCCGGAATTGATATACAGGTCGAGCATGCTCCGAAACCCGCGCTTCAGCTTTTCCTTGTCGGCCTGAGCCATCTGGCTCGAAACGGACGGACGCCCCAGATCGAGGGCAATGCCGTATTCCAGCATGAGGTCGGGGTGATTGACGTCGGCCTTCATCAGCAGGTCCATCATCGGCGTCGTCATGGCGGCATTCACATAGGCCTGCCCCTTGACCGAGTCCGCCGTCGTAAAGGATTCCCGGTTGCTGAGTTCCTTCTTCATGCCTTTCGCATCGGCCCCGCACGCCAAGGCCAGGCCTATACAGGCCAGCCCCCAAATCGGTAACGTTTTCATCCCTAACCCCTTATTATAATATTTGTTTTTGAGAGATTAATTCACACCCAAGCCGGCACCAAGCGGAATATGTGCACAGGATCAAAGATTTATGACGTGGGATATTAAGGCCGCACAAAGCCCTTACCATTGACGCTTAGGTCATAGCCAAGGTTAAAAACCGTCTGCATGCTGTCCTTGTCGAAGGCCATCAGGCCGCCGCCGGTAAAGCTGTCCGGGATGCTGACCACCTCTACACTCAGGCCATTACGGGCGGCGAAGCCCTTGATGCTGACCAGGGTGGTCCGGGCCTGGGCACGCGTCAGAGTGTCGAAACTACGCGCCGCGACATCGAGCGCCCGGTATTTGGTGACGGCGAAATGGGGATTGATATTACCGTTGACCAAAACATAGATGTGCCCGTTGGATTTCAGCGCATCGGGTACCTTCCAGTTCAGGAGCGATTCCGGCAGAACGAAAAAGGGCAAGGTCACGCTGCCATCGACATGCATTTCGTTGATTTCGGAGGTGGTGCCGTTCTCGTTGACTTCGGTACGGATCATCACGGGGGCGAAGGCAGCCGGAACACTGGCCGACGCCGCCAGGACCTGACGGATCAGGTCACGGGCGCGGATCTTGCCATCCTCGCCTTGCGCGACGCCTTGTGACGCGATAGCGCCAAGGTCCCAGATGACCCCGCTCTGCGTATCGAGATTGGTGGTGGCGACGTAGAGGCGCCCGCCCTTGTCATCGACCTTGGCCGCAATGTCTTCGACCAGTTTGACATCGACGAAATGATTGACGAGCCCGCTAAACGTCTTCGAACTGTATACGCCCGGCGTGAACAGGGCTCCCAAGGGCCGTTTCTTCATCGAACGCGTGGCGATGCCGCTGGTATAGGCCTCGCGCAGCTGCGGGTCGTAGTAGGGCCCCAGAAAGGCAAAAGGCGCGATCAGCGCACCTGTGGACACACCGGTGACAACCTGGAAATCCGGTCGATCACCTCTTTTCGTCCACCCGACCAACACGCCCGCACCGAACGCGCCATCAGCGCCGCCACCCGACAAGGCCAGTATGGACAGCTGTTTTGTCGGATGCGCTTGCCGGTTGGCAATCAGATCATGTTCCAGCTTGGCCGTTAGGTTTTCATCTTCCGACGACACCCGAACGTCAGTGAAGCCAGGCAGTTCCGCCTTGCGTTGTTCGTGGGTGTTGAAGGCTTCGCGCGGTGTACTGAGGCAGCCGGTCAGGCACAGGGCCAGAAGCAGAAGAACAAAACGTTTCATGATCAAGCCGAATGAAAAAGCCCGCCACCGTGTATCACGATAGCGGGCTTAATGCATTAGCGGAAAAATGCCGATTAGACGTCGAGCACGAAGCGCTGCGGGTCTTCCAGGCCTTCTTTGACGCGGACCAGGAAGGTAACGGCTTCCTTGCCGTCAACGATGCGGTGATCGTAGCTGAGCGCCAGATACATCATCGGACGGATGACCACCTGACCATTCACCGCCATCGGGCGTTCCTTGATCGAGTGCATCCCCAGGATGCCGACTTGCGGCATGTTGAGGATCGGCGTCGACATCAGCGAGCCATAGATGCCGCCATTGGTGATGGTAAAGGTGCCGCCTTGAAGCTGATCGATCGACAGGGTGCCGTCGCGAGCCTGCTTGCCCAGGGCGGCGATGCCCTTTTCGATGCCGGCCAGCGACAGGGTATCGACGTCACGCAGGACCGGAACAACCAGGCCCTTATCGGTGCCGACGGCAACGCCCAGGTCGTAGTGGTTCTTGTAGATGATGTCGGTGCCGTCGATTTCAGCATTGACGGCCGGAATGTCCTTCAGGGCAGCGACAACGGCCTTGGCAAAGAACGACATGAAGCCGAGCTTGACGCCGTGACGCTTTTCGAAGGCGTCCTTATAGGCATTGCGCAGCGCCATGATGGTCGACATATCGACTTCGTTGAAGGTGGTCAGCTGGGCAGCCGTGTTTTGCGACTCCTTCAGACGACGGGCAATGGTCTGACGCAGGCGCGTCATCTTTACACGTTCTTCGCGCGGACCGACCGGGCGCGGCGCAGCAGGCGCGGCCGGAGCGGCGGCAACCGGCACCGGCGCCGAAGCCGCAGGAGCCGGGGTGCTGAGAGCGGCCAATGCGTCACCCTTGGTAATGCGGCCATCCTTGCCCGTGCCATCGACCTTGTTCGGGTCGAGACCGGTTTCGGAAACGATACGCTGGACGGCCGGCGACAGCGGCTTGTCCGTCGGTGCCGAGGTGGCCACCGGCGCCGCGGGAGCTGGCGCGGCTGCCGCAGGCGCGGAAGCGGCGACCGATCCATCGGTGGAGATGCGAGCTATGACCTGACCCGGCGTCACGGTCGCGCCATTGGCTGCAACGATATCGGCCAGGGTGCCGTCAGCCGGCGAAGCCACTTCGACAGCGACCTTGTCGGTTTCGATTTCGACGAGGATTTCGTCCTTCTTGACGGCGTCGCCCTTGTTCTTGCGCCAGGTCGAGATGGTGCCTTCGGCAACCGACTCGCCCATCACCGGTGTCTTGACATCGAGCAGGGCGCCCGAAGCGGCGGGTGCCGGAGCGGCTGCAGCAGCTGGCGCGGCAGGGGCCGCCGCGGGCTTGGCGGCAGGAGCGGATGCCGTAGCCCCTGCGCCACCGACCGAACCGAGCACCATGCCCGGCGTGACGGTTTCGCCTTCGCCAACGAGGATTTGCAGCACGCCGTCAGCGGGTGCGGCAACTTCGAGGGACACTTTGTCGGTTTCGAGTTCGACGAGGATTTCGTCTTTCTTCACCGTTTCGCCGGACTTTTTGGTCCACTTGGCGATGGTAGCTTCGGTTACGGATTCGCCCAGGACGGGAACGAGAATGTCAGCCATAGGGTTAGGCTCCAGAATGTTTTGTGCGATTACGCGAATGGGTTCGGAGAGGCGGGCCTTTGCGCTTAGGCAAAGGCCTCGTTCAGGAAGGTTTCGAGTTCTTTGAGGTGGCGGCTCATCTGGCCGGCGGCCGTCGATGCCGAGGCCGGGCGGCCGACATAGCGGGCGCGCTTGGCCTTGATGCTCAGCCGGTCGAGCGTCAGTTCAAGCCACGGCTCGACAAAGGTCCAGCCGCCCATGTTCTTCGGTTCTTCCTGGCACCACACCAGTTCGGCGTTCTTGAAGCGGCTCAGCTCAGTCATCAGCGACTTCATCGGCCACGGATAGAACTGTTCCAGACGCATCAGGTACACGTCTTTGATCTGCTTCTTTTCACGGTCTTCGAGCAGGTCGTAATAGACCTTACCCGAACACAGGACGACGCGGCGGATCTTGTCGTCCGAAACGATCTTGATCCCCGAAACCTCGGGCCTGCGTTCGGCATCGTCGTGCAGGACGCGGTGGAAGGAGGACCCTTCCGAGATGTCCGACAGGCTGGAAACGGCCTTCTTGTGACGCAGCAATGATTTCGGCGTCATCAGGATCAGCGGCTTGCGGAACGGCCGGTGAATCTGACGGCGCAGAATGTGGAAATAGTTGGACGGCGTCGTGCAATTGGCGACCTGCATATTGTCTTCGGCGCACATCTGCAGGAAGCGTTCCAGGCGGGCGGAAGAGTGTTCCGGTCCCTGACCTTCGTAGCCGTGCGGCAGTAACATGACGAGCCCCGACATACGCAGCCATTTACGCTCACCCGACGAGATGAACTGGTCAATGATGACCTGAGCGCCGTTGACGAAGTCGCCGAACTGGCCTTCCCACAGGGTCAGGGTGTTCGGATCGGCCAGAGAGTAGCCGTATTCGTAACCGAGCACAGCTTCTTCCGACAAGGCCGAGTCGATGCCTTCGTACAGGGCCTGCCCTTCGCGGATGTGGTTGAACGGGAAATAACGCTCTTCGGTCCGTTGATCGACAAATGCCGAGTGACGTTGCGAGAAGGTGCCGCGGATCGAATCCTGGCCCGACAGGCGAACCGGGAAGCCTTCGTCCAGAAGCGAGCAGAAGGCGAGGGATTCGGCAGTCGCCCAGTCCAGGCCTTCGCCGGTGGCGATCATCTGCTGACGCGCTTCGATGACGCGGCGCAGGGTTTTATGTGCGTCAACCGAGTTCGGGATGGTGGTGATCTTCTGGCCGATTTCGGTCAGACGGGCGCGCGCCACGGCGGTCGAGCCGCGACGTTCGTCCTCTTCCGGCAGGCCAAGGCCCTGCCACTTGCCATCAAGCCAGTCGGCCTTGGTGGCCTTGTAGGCCTTGCCGGCTTCGAATTCAGCATCGAGGAAGGTATCGAAATCGGAGATAAAGCCATCGACTTCCGCCTGAGTCACGACACCTTCCTTGATCAGGCGCGCGGTATAGAGTTCGCGCGTCGACGGATGGTCCTTGATCTTGGCGTACATGATCGGCTGGGTGAATGTGGGATCATCGCCTTCGTTGTGACCGAAGCGGCGATAGCAGAACATATCAACCACCACGTCCTTGGCGAACTTCTGGCGGAACTCGGTCGCCATCTTGGCAGCGAAGACCACAGCTTCCGGATCGTCACCGTTACAGTGGAGGATCGGCGCCTGGGCCATCAGGGCCACGTCGGACGGATACGGCGAGGAGCGCGAGAAGCGCGGCGCCGTAGTGAAGCCGATCTGGTTGTTGATGACGAAGTGCATCGTGCCACCGGTCTTGTAGCCCTTCAGCCCCATGAGGGCGAAGCACTCCATGCCGACGCCCTGACCAGCAAAGGCCGCGTCACCGTGGATCAGCAGGCCCATGGCCATGCCGCGATCGGGATTGGCGTCCGACTTGCCGCGCAGCTTGAACGCCTGCTTGGCGCGCGTCTTGCCCAGAACGACCGGGTTGACGATTTCGAGGTGCGACGGGTTGGCGGTCAGCGACAGGTGGACATTGTTGCCGTCAAAGGCGCGGTCCGAAGAGGCACCCATGTGATACTTGACGTCCGACGAGCCTTCGATATCCGACGGTAGGGTCGAACCGCCCTGGAATTCGTGGAAGATGGCACGGTACGGCTTGCCCATGACACCCGCCAGCACATTCAGGCGGCCACGGTGGGCCATGCCGAAGATGATGTCCTGAACCCCAAGCGCGCCACCGCGCTTGATGATCTGTTCCAGCGCCGGGATCATGGCTTCACCACCATCGAGGCCGAAGCGCTTGGTGCCGGGGAAGCGGCGATGACAGAAGCGTTCGAAGCCTTCGGTTTCGATCAACTTCTTGAGGATGGCGATCTTGCCTTCCTTAGTGAAGGTGATTTCCTTGTCGCGGCCTTCGATGCGTTCCTGCACCCAGGCCTTTTCGGCCGGGTCGGCAATGTGCATGTACTGGACGCCGACATTGCCGCAATAGGTGCGGCGCAGAAGGGCAATGATTTCCTTGAGCGTGGCTGTTTCCAGACCCAGCACACCATCGATGAAGATCGAGCGTTCCTGGTCGGCGGCGGTGAAGCCCCAGTATTCCGGCGTAAGTTCGGCATTCTGGATCGGCGGCTCAAGGCCCAGCGGATCCAGGTTGGATTGCAGGTGGCCGCGGATCCGGAAGGCGCGGATCAGCATCAGGGCGCGGATCGAATCGCGCGACGCGGCCTGGAGATCGGCGGGTGAAGCGCCCGGATTCTTTGCGGCGATATTCTTTTCGACCTTCGCCTGTACGGCGGGCCAGAAGCCATCCATGGCCGAGGTCAGGTCGTCCCGCGGCGGATCGACCGGCCGCGCCCAGCCGCCGACGGCGGCGTTGGCGCTGACCAGATCTGGCCTGTCCATGAGGGAGTCGAAGAAGGCGCGCCATTCGGGGGAGACCGAATTGGGGTCCTGCGCCCAGCGTTCCTGCATCATTTCGATGAAGATCGCGTTGGTGCCGTAAAGAAATGAGGTCTCGGCAAAGACCTGATTGAGCCGACCGGAATCGTCTGCCATGTGATGTACCGCTCAGACGGCCAATTACGACACCGCCTGCCTTTCCATGTTTTGTATGAGGCGCGGGCCAACAACGACACCCGAACCTTCGGACTACTGAACGAAACAGCCAATAACGACACTGTTCGTTACTTTACGCTTACTGATACCTAAATACGTCAAATTTAAGCGCCCCGACAGGGTCGGAGCGCTTAATTTTTTCTTAGAGACCCTTCAGAACGGCGAGGAGGGTTTCCCCCAACGCCGCCGGAGATGGCGCCACCTTGATACCGGCCGCTTCCATGGCCGCGATCTTGTCTTCCGCGCCACCCTTGCCACCAGAGATAATGGCTCCGGCGTGACCCATGCGGCGACCCGGAGGCGCCGTGCGGCCGGCGATGAAACCGGCCATCGGCTTTTTGCGGCCGCGCTTGGCTTCGTCGCGCAGGAACTGAGCAGCCTCTTCTTCGGCCGAGCCGCCGATTTCACCAATCATGATGATCGACTTGGTTTCGTCGTCGGCCAGGAACATTTCCAGCACGTCGATGAATTCCGTACCCTTGACCGGGTCGCCACCGATACCGACGGCGGTCGTCTGACCCAGGCCGGCATTGGTCGTCTGGAAGACGGCTTCATAGGTCAGGGTGCCGGAACGCGAGACAACGCCGACCGAACCGGGCGAGAAGATATTGCCCGGCATGATGCCGATCTTGCACTGGTTCGGCGTCAGGACGCCGGGGCAGTTCGGACCGATGAGGCGCGACTTCGAACCCGACAGGGCGCGCTTGATCTTGACCATGTCCAGCACCGGAATGCCTTCGGTGATGCAGACGATCAGTTCCATTTCGGCCTCAATGGCCTCCAGGATCGAGTCGGCGGCGAAGGGCGGCGGAACATAGATGGCGGTGGCGGTGGCGCCGGTACGCTCACGCGCCTCGGCAACCGTATCGAAGACGGGCAGGTCAAGGTGCGTCTGGCCGCCCTTGCCCGGCGTCACGCCGCCGACAACCTGCGTACCGTAGGCAATCGCTTGCTGGGAGTGGAAGGTGCCTTGCGCGCCGGTGAAACCCTGCGTGATGACCTTGGTATTACGATCGATAAGGACTGACATACGCTTAACCCTTCACGGCCTTGACGATCTTGGCGGCCGCATCGGCCAGATCGTTGGCGGCAATCACGTTCAGGCCGCTCTCATTGATGATTTTCTTGCCGAGTTCGACATTGGTGCCTTCGAGGCGAACGACGAGCGGCACCTTGAGACCGACTTCCTTGACAGCCGCGATCACGCCTTCGGCAATGATGTCGCACTTCATGATGCCGCCGAAGATATTGACCAGAATACCCTTCACCTTCGGATCGGAGGTGATGATCTTGAAGGCCGCAGTTACCTTTTCGGTCGTGGCGCCGCCACCGACGTCGAGGAAGTTGGCGGGCTCGGAGCCGTAGAGCTTGATGATGTCGAGCGTAGCCATGGCCAGGCCGGCGCCGTTGACCATGCAGCCGATTTCACCATCGAGGGCGATATAGCTGAGGTCGTACTTCGACGCTTCGATTTCTTTCTGGTCCTCTTCGGTTTCGTCACGCAGGGCAACGATGTCCGGGTGACGGAACAGAGCGTTCGAGTCGAACGACACCTTGGCGTCGAGCACGATCAGCTTGTCATCGCCAGTGACGATCAGCGGGTTGATTTCCAGCATGTCCATGTCCTTGGCGTTGAACGCCGCGTACAGCTGGGACAGGAGCTTGGCGCCCTGCTTGGCGAGGTCGCCGGTCAGGTTGAGCGCCTTGGCCAGGGCACGGCCATGGGTCGGGAATACGCCGGTCGCCGGATCGATGGTGAAGGAGTGGATCTTTTCCGGGGTCGAATGGGCGACCTCTTCGATATCCATACCGCCTTCGGTCGAGGCCACGACGCTGATGCGCGAGGTGACGCGATCAACCAGCAGGGACAGGTAGTTTTCACGACGAATGTCGGCGCCTTCTTCGATGTAGAGGCGATTGACCTGCTTGCCGGCAGGGCCGGTCTGGTGGGTTACCAGCACACGGCCAAGCATTTCGTCGGCGTTCTTTTCGACCTCTTCGGGCGACTTTACGACGCGAACGCCACCCTTGGAATCAGGGCCCAGGCCTTCGAAACGGCCCTTGCCGCGGCCACCGGCGTGGATTTGCGACTTGACGACGAAAACCTTGGTGCCGGCTTCCTTGGCCAGGTCCTTGGCGGCCTTTTCGGCCTCTTTGGGGGAAAAGGCAGCGAACCCGCGCGGAACGGCAACGCCGAACTCTTTCAGGACGGCCTTGGCTTGATGCTCGTGAATGTTCATGGAACCGATCTTGGCAATTAGCAGGACTTAGGGGAAAGAACCGGTCAGGCCCAGAATTGAGCGCAAACCTGCTCTTGATGTGAGGGCGAACTCAGTTGCTCGTCCTAAGTGATCGGGCCGCTTTATAAAGAGGCGCGTGCTTGTGTGCAACCGCTCACTCACATAAATTTGACTAATCCCGCCATTTTCTGAAGATCGATTTCGCCTGATACCGCAAGCATGTTACCGCTAACGCAGTGGCGACAAAGGGGACAACGCTGTCACCCGAACACCATCTGCCACATTAGACGGCCGGGCATGAAGGTGAACAGGCCCGCGATCAGCAGCGCGCCAACATACAGATTGGTGGCGTAACGTTTGTGCGCCTTGATGTTCTTCTTCCGCGCGGCGTAAACCAGAAGCGGCACCGTAACCAGGGTCAGGCCCGATAAGATATGGATGAAGCTGAACTGCCCGTGATTTATGATCTTGATGAACAGCGATGACACCGCCACCGTCATCATGAAGGTGACCCAGGTCCAGCCGAGAATACGGTGAAGGGTCGTCCCCTTGGGTCCGAAAATCTGTACCGCACCGATGACGAATGCGGCCACGGCGGCCAGCAGGTGAATCTGGATGACAGGCGATACGTGGCCGATGAGGGACAAGGTTGGCAGGTGCGGATGGGTGTAGTTGTCGAGGAATGACATGTCAGGCGTGTCCTTTGGGCTTTCCTTTGAAAAGGGGATACTCCATAAGAAAGCACTCTCTTCTGGATATGCGGACGCATGCGTGAATCGCACGACTTAATTCGTGAACATACAGGGCCTGCAACTGGCGCTTCGCCAATGGCGGGGTTGAAAACCCCAATAGCGTGGCTGAAGATCCCAATAGCTTGGCTGAAGATCATTGTCGGCCCGGACTGGATGCGGACCTACGGCATAGCCACCGGTATGGCGCTTGTGCTGTGCTTCACCGGCGCCAATGGGACGAATGTCCTGCCGCTTGCGCCGCGCTTCCTGTATTGGTTCAGCCTGATGGCCGGCGGCACGATCATCGCGCAAATCGCTGGACGCCTGCTTGACCGCTACACCAATCTGAACCTGTGGCAAACCATCACCGTCATGATGCTGTGCATTACGCCGCTGATTACTATCTTGGCTTGGCTGGTCACGGCCGGGGTGAACCATCGAGCACCACAGGTCGAGGCGCTGATCGTCTATCTCCCACCGGTCCTTGTTATCTCCCTGGCCATGACCGGCCTGCACGTCATGGTCTCGCGCCAGCCGATCCAAAGTCATGCGTTCGCCACGGCGCAGACCCTGGAGCCAGGCGTCGCTTTCCGCGAGCGCCTGCCCTTCAAACACCGCCATGCCGATATCTTTGCCCTGGCCGCCGAGGACCACTACCTGCGCGTCTACACCTCTGCCGGCGATACCCTGATCCTGATGCGGTTATATGACGCCATACGCGAGTTGGATGGTATCGAGGGGTCCCAGGTGCACCGCTCGTGGTGGGTGGCCAAAGACGCCATCGCCGACATCACACGGTCGGATGGCCGCATTTCGTTTTCGCTCAAAGGCGGACTGTGGGCCCCCGTCAGCCGCAGCTATCAAAAAGCCCTCAAACAGGATGGATGGCTATGAAATACCTGGCGCTCGGCGTCTTCCTTGCCGGCATGGTAACCACCGTCCACGCGGCAACCCCCGTTACCCAGACCGTTTACGAAGGCACGATCGGGAAGAGCCCGATTGTGCTGGAAACCCTGACCAATGGGGATCACGGCGCAGGCCAATATTTCTATCGCAAACACCGCGCCAGTATCTCCCTGCGCCTGGATAAGGGCCAGTGGTCTGAGCTAGCGGACGGCTGCACCTATGACCTGGCCATCTGCGATGTAAAAGCCCACCTGAAACTAACCCCCACAGGTGGCGGCCTGTCGGGAACCTGGACGGCAAACGGGAAGTCCCTGCCGGTCACCCTGAAGCAGGTCGCGGCACGCAAGAGCCAGGCGGAAGGCGAGCCGGCGGATCCATCGACCCTGTTCGCAATGGACCGCGGCAGCGACGTAACCGCCGATCCCTACCTGTTTCGCCAACTGGCGGGCGAAACCCTCTACGGCCCCGAAACACGCACGGGCTACATCGGATACCGCACCGCTACGGACAAGGACACCGGCATACATTTCATCCGCCTCACCGCCGCGCCCAACGCCACCGCACTGGCCAAGGTCAACGCCTTGCTGGACCAGCGCCGGTACGAAATGGTCAGCTATGGCTTGGAATGTCGGGCCACGCCGCAATCGGATGGACCCGCCGGCGGCACCCTGGGCGACTGGGACAGCTATGAGTCGACCGTCACCTACGCGACGGACAGCCTGCTGGTCATTCAGGAGGGCGGCAGCACCTATTGCGGCGGTGCCCACCCCAACAACAGCTTTACCTATTCGATGTACGATCTGAGGCGCGGCGAGGTGTTCGATCTGAACCGCGTCCTTAAACTGACCCACCCGGGCAAGGATGCCGACGGCCACGCAGCCCAAGTCAATACACCCGAATATGACGCGCTTCTGGCCCGGCTGACGCCCGAGTCACCTTGGTTCAGTGCCGATGTCGACGCCGAATGCTTGGGACCGGACGGTGCGGAAAGCTTTGGCGCGAGCTACAGCCTGACCTTCAATGCCAAGGGGCTGGTTCTATCCCTGACCGATCTGCCCCACGTGATGGGTGCCTGCATGGGTGACTACTATGTCATCCCCTATGCCGCCTTGAAAACCCTGTGGACACCCGAGGCCAAGCTCTATTTCCCCGAGGCGCGTTGATACGCTCGTTCGGTATGGGAGACTAGATGCCTGACCGCACAACGATCGCGAAGGGGCGGCTTGGTCGCGTCTATATCACTGCGCAACGTCGAGATTGATCATCCACGGCGTGCCGAAACGGTCTGTCACCATACCGAAGAGAGGCGTCCAGAACGTAGCCTGAAGATCCATGATCACCGTACCACCATCTGCGAAAGCGGCGAAGGCGGCCTTGGCCTTTTCAGCATCGTCCAGGCCAATAGTGACCATGAAGCCCGCCGGACGCGCATACCTGTTCGGCGGCGCGTCCGATGCCTGGATCGTCTGGTCGCCAATCGTCAGCGTGGCGTGCATTACCGCATTTTGAAATTCGGGCGGCACATCGTCCTTCATCGGACTGTCAGCAAAAGTCTGCTTGAACGTCACTTCACCACCCAGGACGCGCGCATAAAGGTCGAGCGCTTCGGCACAGCGTCCATCGAAGTTGAGATAGGGGGTAATTTTCACCGCACAATTCCTTTTTTCCAGAAACGATATAGACAACGGCGGGCAGCGACCAAGGCGGCGACAAACGGCTAGGACTTGAGCGGCGGCCCCTGCATTTCGGTTTCGATGGTGAAGGCGACATCGTCACCGACACCCATCTGGCTGCCTGGCGCCGGAATGCCGTAGCCCATGCCAAAATCGGAACGTTTGAACACGCCGTGAGCCGAGAACCCGATCCGCGCCTGAGGGTCAAAGCCCGCCATGCCAGGATAGCCGCCGTTGAAGGTAACATCGAGCACGACCGGCTTGGTGATGCCGTGCAGGGTCAGATCGCCCGTCACCCGGGCGGTATTGACGCCGGTTTTCTCTACCTGTGTCGACGCAAAGGTAATTTGCGGAAAGGCCGCGGCATCGAACCATTGCTTGCCCATCAGCTCATCATAAAAGCCCTTGGGCGGTGTCGGCAGCCGCAGGGAGCGCGGATCTACAGTCACCTTCAGGACGGCGGCCTCTGGATGGGCCGGGTCAAGCGTCAGATGGGCATCGAGACTGGCGAACTGCGCGGTATAATGAGAATAGCCCAGATGGTTGACCGTGAACGTCAGCGCCGTGTGGGCGGGATCGGTCCGGTATTCACCCGCCGGAATCTTGTCAACCGATGGGGCCGCAGAAGCGGCGGACGGGCTGGAAGACGCGACCTCCCCAGGCGCATTTTTCGGCGATGGGGAACAGGCAGTCAGCAGGATAAGACCGACGGAAGCAGGCAATAAGAGTTTCATGATCAGGCGCCTTCGCTAACACGTTTCAGATTCCTCAGACCCTGTTCGAAGTCCTTACCGACAAGGTCGTCCATATTCATAAGCGTCCCCATCAGCTTCGACATGAAGGGCGAAGGCCCGAACATGGCCCAGGTCACCACCGTCGCATCACCCTGCGGCTGAAGCAGGAACTCGGCCGTATTGGTGGCGGGGAACGGCTTGATGAAATCGAGATTGATGAGAAGGCGCTGACCCGGCGCCGCCTCGCGGATCGTCATACGGCCGTGACCGGCCTTGCCATGGCTTTGCCAGTCATAGACCGCGCCGACGCCCTCATTGGCGCCGCTGTAGGCACGCGTCATATTGGGGTCCAGTTGCTCCCAAGGTGACCAGTCCCGCCACCGGTGAAAGTCGGCAATGTGGGCATAGATGGCATCCGGCGCTGCCTTGATGGTGGCCGATCTTTGCAGGCGGAAATTATTCGGCTTGGCGACAACGACGATCAGGAAGGTAACCAGCGCCGCCAACACCAGAATGACGATCATGGCAATCATTTCGTACTCTCCGGAAGCGTAGACAGATAGGCGGCAAGGGTATCGAGCATCCCTTGCGTACCGGCGACGCGGTCTTCGAGATGATCGACGCCGTCGATAAACAAAATCTGCTCAACCACCTTGAGATGGCAACCGGTTCCCTTTGCCGAAAACTCCAGGACCTGCTGCGACACGGTGAACAGAGCCTCATCCATGGTCATGTGGTAGCTGAAGATAATGCGCTCATCCGCCAGGATATCAAGGTAGAGGGCATCATTGGTCATCCATGGCGCCTCAGGGTTGGGCCGTCCTCGCCACCGCTCCCAGCCCCCAACAGTAAAGTCAAGACTGTGATGAGTGACGTCCCAGCCCTGCGCACCACCACCGTACCACACCGTCTTGGCCTCAAGGTTGGTAAAGGCCCAGAAGACGAGCGACAGCGGGTGATCGTAGATGCGTTCGACCGAGAAGGTTTCCGGCGTGGCGGACCGCGTCACGATTGCACCTGAGCCAGATAGGCCTCGAGTTGTGCAAGGGTGCCGCTGAAGCCCATCTGCATGCTGGCATGGCCAGCCTTGAAGACGGCGCGCTCTTCCGGCGTCGCGTTTATCGGGTAGGATCGGCTTTCATAGACGGTCTTGCCGTCTTTTTCGGTCAGCGTCTGGACCGCCAGAACTTCGAGCGGCCACAGGGGCGCCATGGGATGGCGCACAGGGGCACCCGCTTCGGTGCAGAAGGACACGACATAGGCCAGGGCCTTAGGCGCCTGGATGTCACGAAAGACCCATTTGCCCCACATGGTCAGACCCGTCGGCATCTGCATCCCATACAGGAAGGTGCCGCCAACGGTGAAATCAAGCGATTTGACGACCAGGGGCATCCCGACGGGCCCAAACCACTTGGCCAGGTGTTCCGCCCGGGTTAGCACGTCCCATAAAAGGGCGGGCGAGGCATCGAAGGTGCGCGACAGGGTAAAGACTTCGTCTTCGGCGTAAGGCGTTTCCAATGGCATTATAATTTTATCCTTAGAGGGTGTTGGTCAGGTGGGCTTCGAGGCGATCGAAATTCTGTTCGTTGGCGTTGTGAAGGAACGGTTTGAGATCCTCATCGCTGCCGGGCACAAAATCCATGATCCAGGTCAGATCGCAGTGCGGTCCCGCCGCCGTGGTCAGGACCGTCATCACAAAATCATGCATGGGCTGTAGGTGGCGAAAAACGATCTTTTCCGGCGCCTCGATTTCGAGGAATTCCTTGACATTGTCGAACGTCTTGCCGGTGTCATTGACCATAGTGAACAACCACTGTCCGCCAATGCGCAGATCGAAGGTTTGGAAGCGGTTGGTGAAACCGTCCGGTCCCCACCAGATCATCAGTTGGTCCGGGTCGGCAAAGGCCTGAAACACCTGGTGCTGCGTAAATGGTAGACGGCGGGTATTGACGACTTGAAAACCTTTTGTGGTCGCGTCATGGGTGGGGATGCCTGTCATTCCTTTTCCTTTCCTGCAAGGATAGCATATCGTCGGCCAGAAACTGTGCAAGTCGCTCCAAACGCGCCTGCCACCAGCCTCCATAACCTCAAATCTAGTTGGTCGGTCCCTGGGGCTTGAGCGTCTTCAGATAGGCGTCAAGGCGATCGAACCGCGCCTCCCACATCCTGCGATATTCACCGATCCAGGCATCGACCTCCTTTAGCGGTTCCGGCTCCAGGCGGCACGGCCGCCATTGGGCTTCGCGGCCGCGCGAAATCAAACCGGCCTTTTCCAGGACCTTGAGATGCTTGGACACGGCAGGCAAGCTCATGTCGAAAGGCTCGGCCAGTTCGGTGACCGACGTCTCCCCCATCGACAGCCGCGCCAGGATGGCGCGCCGCGTCGGGTCCGCAAGGGCGGTCAGGGTCTGGGACAGGCGGTCTTGAGACATTGGGCGTCACCTTCTACCAAGCAATTTAACCAATCCGTTAAATAACCTATCGGTTAAATAGCAGCAGGTGTCAATCCCGTTTTTTAGAACGTTTTAACGGCCCCGATTAGACGGGTCCGATTAACCCGCCATTCGTCCCGCGTCTGCCCCCAGATGTCAACGACGTGGCTTTCGAACGGCGGCGGCAACCGGGCCTCCCTCATCAGGTAAGATCCCAGACTTCGGGCCACCGCTGCGGAGCCGTCATTGCGCGCATCAATGCTATGGATGACGTCCTCCCAACCGAGCGTGTCGAATACGAAGTCCATTGAGGCGATGGCGGCTTCCTTGGCATATCCCTTGCCCCAGTATTTGGACAATAGCCCCCATCCGACCTCACGGCCTGGCCAATCCTTCGGAAAGAGTGGGCCGATACGGCCGATCCAGTCACCGGAGGTTTTCTCGATCACCGAAAACATCGAAAATCCGTCCAGTGCCCACGCCCCGGCCATGGATCGCATATTGCGCCACACCACGGGCGGCGGCAGAACGCCGCCCAGATAGGTCATTGTGCTGTCATCGGCATGAAAGGCGCAAAAGCCGTCGAAATCTTCGGCAACCGTCGGGCGCAGGATCAGACGCTCGGTTTCCAGGGTCGGACCCAGCGGAGAGGCATATGGCAATGTCGGCACTATCTATTCTCGATATCCAGGGTGCGGCCGGTGCGGCGGTCGACATAGACGTAGCGCGTCACGGTGGACGCACCACCGCCCCAGGCGCTCAGGCCGATCAAAAATCCCAGATCATACCACCGCCCGATATTGGGATAGGCGTACATGCGCACCGTGTCGGAAAACAGGGAAATAACAAAGGAGATGGGTGCCAGCAGGCCGTCTATCAGCCCGCGCACCAGGGCCGGATCGTGCGGCCCGCCCATTGGCCTTTCGGCGCAGGCTGACAGGAGCAGCAAGGCCCCGAAAGCCGCCATCGTCAAGATCGATCGTTTCATCCGTTCGCCTCCGTACAATTAATCCCCACTGCACCGGGCACCGAAAACTGTGTCTCATTGCCCTTGGTCCAGAATTCATAGTCTCCGTCGCCCAACCGCCCCTCATATCGGGCACCGGAGGCGCTGACGGCCTGCTCCAGTACGGCAGCCTTGCCGCTCCATTTCAAATAGACGAAGGAATCGTCGCCGCCGGCGGTGTCGTTGAAGAAGGTGGAAACGACATCTGGCTTACCCGCGCAATGCCAAACGATGGGGCCCAGACTCATGCCGGTATCGTCATTCACCGCGGCGTAAGCGGACCTAAGATCGGCAATACGTCCGGCATAGGCATCCATGAGGCAGGCCTTAGCGTCCACCGCTGCCGCACAGGCATTGCGCTTATTCAGCCAGCCACCCTGAAGGCGCTGCAACTGTCCCCGGTCGATGCCTGGCGTCTTTCCGGCCTTGTCGTACAGGCGCGTCAGTTCCCCATCGAGCCGCGCCAAGCGGGCATTAGCGCATACCGCCAATTCGACCTTAAGCGTGGCTTTCTCGCAATTAAAGCTCGGCGTGACAGCCACGGCATCGGCGGCAAGGCCAGAGGCAGGCGCAGAGGCGGACGCCGACGACGTACCCCCTCGATCCGCCCTGTCGGTGCCCTGTTCCTTCGCCGCCTGGCTGCTGCACGCCGACAGAACGGCCAGGGGGGCAATCCACATGAGCGTAAACAACCGGGATGAATAATGCATGGCAGACTCCTCAGACAGCCACCTCAGACATCTGACGGCAGCCTACCACAGCTCATAATAAAAAAGCCGCCCTTTTTGGGGCGGCTTCCTTAGCGTCCGGTTTTCCGGAAAGATTAGGCCAGCGACGGATCGATCGTCTTACAGGCAGCGATCAGCCCCTGAACCGACTCGACGGACTTGGCGAACATGGCCTTTTCGTCGTCGTTGACCGAGAACTGGATGATGCGTTCGGCGCCGTCCTTGCCGATCACGACCGGCACGCCGACATAGAGGCCGCGCAGACCGTATTCACCATTGAGATAGGCGGCGCAGGGCAGGACGCGCTTCTTGTCCAGCAAATAGGACTTGGCCATCGCAATGGCCGATTCCGCCGGCGCGTAGAAGGCAGAGCCAGTCTTCAGCAGGGCGACGATTTCACCGCCACCGCCACGGGTGCGCTTGACGATGGCGTCGAGTTCTTCCTGAGTGAACCAGCCTTGGGCCACGCATTCCGGCAGCGGCAGGCCGCCAATGGTCGAATGGCGCACCATCGGCACCATGTCGTCACCGTGACCGCCCAGCGTCCAGGCGTGAATATCTTCGACCGACACGCCGGTCTTTTCAGCCAGGAAGTAGGCGAAACGACCCGAGTCGAGAACACCGGCCATGCCGATGACCTTCTTGTGTGGCAGGCCCGAAAATTCGCGCAGCGCCCAAACCATGGCGTCGAGCGGGTTGGTGATGCAGATAACGAAGGCATTCGGGGCATATTGTTTGATGCCTTCGCCAACGGCCTTCATGACCTTCAGGTTGATGCCCAGCAGGTCGTCGCGGCTCATGCCCGGCTTGCGCGGTACGCCGGCGGTGACGATGCACACGTCGGCATCGGCGATATCGGCATAATCGTTGGCGCCCTTAAGCGAGACGTCCTTGCCGAAAACGGCCGTGGCTTCGGCGATATCGAGCGCCTTGCCTTGCGGCGTGCCTTCCATGATGTCGAACAGGACGACATCGCCCAGCTCTTCACGGGCAGCGATGTGGGCCAGCGTGCCCCCGATCATACCCGAACCAATCAAAGCAATCTTTGCGCGTGCCATGGGAACTCCCTTTGATAATGCCGCAGACTCATTCTGCCCGGCATCTAATCCTTAACGATCCACCGCGCAAGCGTTTGCTGCACGGCACCTAAAAAAGTGCCGCTTGTGTAACGCCCAGCCCTTTAAATCAGATGAATGACCTTTAAATCAGATGAACGACCGCTCGTTGGCGGCGCGCCGGATTAGTTTCCGCCCGATTAGTTTCCTATGCGCACCTGTGTCAGGGTGACGGGGGTCTTGTGTCCCGTGGTATCGAGCATATAGCCACCCCAGCGGCCATCGACGCCCTTGGTGAAATGCAGGATGGTCGGCGACCGCGCCCCACCGGCAAAATAATTGACCTCGAAATCGCGGCCGGTCATGTTGATATCGGAAATGAAGCCGGAATTGTTCATACCGAACCCGGCCAGCATTGACCGCCATGCGCCTTCGAGACGGCCGCTGACCAGATTGTCACTGCGTAGCTCAAGCCCGACCAACTTGCGGCCATCCAGGGTCGTCACGACCCACGACCCCTCCATATTGCCGATCTGATTTTCCTTGTTGACATAGGCCGACAGGAGCCCGGAATCGTAGCTCAGTTCGCGCGAGTCCTTTGGGCCTTCGTAATCGCGGCGATAGGCGTCAACACTGATCGCCGCGCCAGACCGTGCTGCTGCGGGCGGCGGCGCGTCACTATTTGTCGCCGACGGAGACAGGATGGGCGAGTTTTGGGGCACATTTTGCGGCGCCTGCGCAGCCGGGGCCTGATATGGCTGAGGGCCGTCGGGCAGATCCTGAGCGGCAGGGGCCATAAGGGCGGCGGAAAGGATCAGGGCAGAAATCACTACGGGATACTCTCAGGGGATGGGCGTTACTGTCGGTATTGCGGAACCGGGACCACGGAACTATGAGCTAATCAGCGGGTTCTTAAGAATTCTTTCACCCTGTGAGTGAACAACAGGAATTTGTCGAAGCTGGGGCAGACACATTCATGTGATGGTCCGGCAACGATGCAATGCTGCGGATGCGAAGCGTTTGCAGTGCGCGCCTTTAAAATAATGGCTTTGAGCATGGAAAGCTTGATTGACAGAGCCGTTTCAGGGTCTAAAAGACCCGCAAGTGTAACGTTCCCGGTTGCTTACTCGCACCGGTACAAGACATGGGTCAAGACCGCAGATGTCGACAATGCCTCCCCATACGCCGCGCCGGCCGCTTTCGCCTCACCTGCAGATCTGGCGCTGGCACACCACTATGTTCAGCTCGATCCTGCATCGTGTCACCGGATCGGCGTCCGTCGCCGGCGCGATCCTGATCGCCGCCTGGCTGGTATCCCTGGCGCTTGGCCGCGAAGCCTATACCTGCTTCCTGAGCCTGGCCTCCAAGCCCCTCGGCCTGCTGGTCTGGTTTGGCCTGTCGCTGGCCGGCTTTGTCCACCTCACCGGCGGTCTTCGCCACCTGATCTGGGACACCGGCACGGGCTTCGAGCCGAAAAAGGCCGATCAGATCGCCCTCTTGACCATGGTTCTGGGCGTCGTTCTCACCCTCGCCTTCTGGGCACTTCTCTTCGCAAGCGGCAAGGTGACGCTATGAGTGACAATCGTGATGTCGGCGCCCGTTCGTCGAAAGACTGGAAAAAATCGGCCCATCACGGCGCCGGCGAATGGCTGGCCGAACGTGGCACCTCGCTGGCCCTGATCCCGCTGACCCTTTGGGCGGCCTATGCCGCTTACAGCATCGCCGGTGGCGGTTTCGACGCGGCCCTGGCCTTCGCCAAACTGCCGCTCAATGCCGGCCTGATCGCGCTGACCATGCTGATTTCGGTGTGGCACATGTATATGGGCGTCAAGGTCATCATTGATGACTATCTGGCCGGCCCCATGCGCGGCGTTTCCATCTTTCTTACCTTCCTCCTGAGCGCCGCCCTGGTCATCGCCACCGGCATCGCGCTCTGGCTTGTACATCAGGCGGCTTAACCCCATGGCCCAGAACAACGCTCAAAAGCCGTTCAACATTATCAATCACGAATATGACGTGGTCGTCGTCGGCGCTGGCGGTTCCGGCCTGCGGGCCGCGCTCGGCGCCGGTCAGGCGGGTCTTAAGACGGCCTGTATCACCAAGGTTTTCCCGACCCGCTCGCACACCGTGGCCGCTCAGGGCGGCGTCGCCGCCAGCCTGGGCAATATGGGCGAGGACAAGTGGCAGTGGCACATGTACGACACCGTCAAGGGGTCGGACTGGCTGGGCGATCAGGACGCCATCGAATACCTGGTCCGCAATGCGCCGGAAGCCGTTTATGAGCTGGAACATTGGGGCGTGCCGTTTTCGCGCACCGAAGACGGAAAGATCTATCAGCGTCCCTTCGGCGGCATGACCAAGAATTTTGGCGAAGGCCCGGTGCAACGCACCTGCGCCGCCGCCGACCGGACCGGCCACGCCATGCTGCACACCCTGTACGGTCAGTCGGTGCGCAACAATGTCGAGTTCTTCATTGAACATTTCGCGCTGGACCTGATTATGGACGACGGCGTCTGCCGTGGCGTCACCACCTGGCAGCTCGATAATGGCGACATTCACGTCTTCCGCGCCCACCTGGTCATTCTGGCCACCGGCGGTTATGGCCGCGCCTACTTCTCCGCGACGTCGGCCCATACCTGCACGGGCGATGGCAATGCCATGGTACTGCGCGCCGGCCTGCCGCTACAGGACATGGAATTCGTCCAGTTCCACCCGACCGGCATCTACGGCTCGGGCTGCCTGATTACCGAAGGCGCGCGTGGCGAAGGCGGCTATCTGACCAATTCGGCCGGTGAGCGCTTCATGGAACGCTACGCCCCATCCGCCAAGGACCTGGCGTCGCGTGACGTTGTTTCACGCTCGATGACCATGGAAATTCGCGAAGGACGCGGCGTCGGCCCGAAGAAAGACCACATCTTCCTGCACCTCGATCACCTGCCGCCGGAAATCCTGCACAAGCGCCTGCCGGGCATCTCGGAATCGGCCAAGATCTTCGCCGGCGTCGACGTGACCAAGGAGCCGATTCCGGTCATCCCGACCGTCCACTACAATATGGGCGGCATCCCGACCAATTATCACGGCGAAGTCCTGACACTGAAAGACGGCAACCCCGATACGGTCGTGCCGGGTCTGATGGCCGTGGGTGAAGCCGCCTGCGTGTCTGTGCACGGCGCCAACCGCCTCGGCTCCAACTCGCTGATCGACCTGGTCGTCTTCGGCCGCGCCGCCGGCAAACGTGCCAAGGAATTGGTCACTCCCAACTCGGCGCACAAAAACATCGGCACCACTCAGGTCGATGCGCACCTGTCGCGCCTCGATCGCTTCCGCAACGCCGCCGGCGCGACACCGACCGCCAAGCTGCGCCTCGACATGCAAACCGCCATGCAACGTGACGCCGCCGTCTTCCGGACCGGTGAAACCCTGCAGGAGGGCGTCAGGCATCTCGGCGAGATTCACGCCGCGTCGCGCGATCTTGGCATCAAGGATCGCGGCCTGATCTGGAACACCGACCTGGTCGAAGCGCTGGAATACGACAACCTGATCAATCAAGCCGTCGTCACCGTGAACTCGGCGGCCAACCGCGAAGAAAGCCGTGGCGCCCACGCCCGCGAAGACTTCCCGAATCGCAACGACGATGTCTGGATGAAACACACCCTGATGTGGATCGACACGCAGACCGGCGCCGTGCGCACGGACTATCGTCCCGTGCATACCTACACCATGACGAACGACATCGCCTATATCGCGCCTAAGGCGCGTGTGTACTAGGAGCGTATAGATGGTTGAGTTAACCCTCCCCCGCGATTCAAAGATCAAACCGGGCAAGCGCTACAAGGCGGCCAAGCGGACGAAGACGACGCGGACCTACAAGATCTACCGCTTCGATCCGGATTCGGGCGAAAATCCACGCTGGGACACCTATGAGGTCGACAGCGCCGATCACGGCCCGATGCTGCTCGACAGCCTGATCCACATCAAGAACAATATCGACTCGACGCTCAGCTTCCGCCGCTCCTGCCGCGAAGGCATCTGCGGGTCCTGCGCCATGAATATCGGCGGGCGCAATACGCTGGCCTGTACCAAGGGCCATGACGAGTTTTCCGGCGATATCACCATCGCGCCACTGCCGCACATGCCGGTGGTCAAGGACCTTGTCCCCGATCTGACCGGTTTCTACAACCAGTACGCCTCGATTGAGCCCTGGCTTGAAGCCAAGACGCCGGACCCCGAAAAGGAACGCCTGCAAAGCCCGAAGAACCGGGACAAGCTGGACGGCCTTTACGAGTGCATCCTGTGCGCCTGCTGCTCGACCTCGTGCCCGAGCTACTGGTGGAACCAGGACAAGTATCTGGGCCCGGCGGCCCTGCTTCAGGCTTACCGCTGGATCGCTGACTCGCGCGACGAAAATCAAAAGGCGCGCCTGGAAGCCCTGGAAGATCCGTTCAAGCTCTATCGCTGCCACACCATCATGAACTGCGCGCAGGTCTGCCCCAAGGGACTCAATCCCGCCAAGGCGATTGCCGAAATCAAGAAGATGATGCCGGCGAAATAAATTTGCCGGAGGCGGTTACCAGCAAATTTGGTGTTTTTCTTGCGGGACTTACCCCGCACCTTAATTCCGGATCGGGCATGACGCCGCCTCTCGCCCGATTTGACCGTATCGCTCCGCTAAACGGCGCGTAACGAAGGACGTTTCACGACTATGGCCAAGATCACCTATATCGAACATACCGGCACCGAACACGTCATCGAGGTCAAACCGGGACAGAGCGTCATGGAAGGCGCGGTCAAGAACAACATTCCCGGCATCGATGCCGATTGCGGCGGGGCCTGCGCCTGCGCCACCTGCCACGTCTATGTCGACGATGCCTGGACCGGCAAGACGGGAACGGCCTCGGTCATGGAAGAATCGATGCTGGATTTCGCCAACGACCTACAGCCCAATTCGCGCCTGTCGTGCCAGATCATCGTATCGGACGCCCTGGACGGCCTGATCGTCCGCATGCCGGAAAATCAGCACTGATCGGGGCCCTAAATCCGCAGCAAGGTGAACCGCGCCTCATCTGCGCCAGCATCGCGCGGCCAGAACAGGGACACCGGACCGCATTTCCCATCGGTTAGCGTAATGGCGATCGGCCCGTTAAATCCGGCATCCACGCCCCGCTCGGTTACTGCCTTGGTTTCACCCCGCGCCCACAGGGTCTGGCGTACTGCCACACCGTCGGCGTTGCACAGCGCCGCCTGGCGACCGCCATTTGCCGCCAGTATGATGTAGGCACTTTCCTTATCGCCATTGGGACGATCGACCTGTGCCATCACCTGCACGAAATCGCCGTAGGTCGCGTCGCGTACGGTTTGCCAGCAGACCGTATCGGGCAAACCGTCGCCGTTGACGTCGAAATGCTGCCGGCGGACCTGTCCGGACCCATCGCTGCATCCCGCAGACAGGTCAGCGTGCCAGTCGGCATAGACTGCGGCGGTCGGCTGCGGCCGGACAGCCGTACGAAGCGGTGCCGGAGCCGGGGCCGATGACATAACCGGCGTTGAGGCCGATGAGACCGAAACCTGAACCTGAGGTGGCTTGGCCGTCTCATCGCGTTGTTGACATCCCACCAACGCCAAGGCGCAGGCGCAGGCGAGCGTTAAGGCTACAGGTTTCATGGTCCCTCCTATGGATTGCGCCGCTTCCATAGCATCAAAATGAACGTTGTTCAAATAATAATTGAACATTGTTCACAAAATGATATCTTTGGACCGACAGAGCCTTTGCCTGTCCTTCGAGGGAATCTTATTCATGTCCACAACACCTATCCCAGAACACCCGCCTCGGTCCGCCTATCCCGCATCCGGCCGATCTATGATAAGCCGTAGCAAGGGCGCCAAGCTGCTGATCGTTTGCGTCCTCGCCGTGCTGATGTCGGTACCCGCCGGGTTTGTCTTCCTGTTGCTGCTCGACCGCACCCACCGCGCCGAAGAGGTAACGCGGGAAATCGGTGACAAGGTCGGCGGTCCGCAGACCTTCTTAGGCCCGGTGATTACCGTGCCCTATGCAGGCGGCCCCCGGCTAGACACTACGACCACCGGCAGCAAATCACCGATTCAGACGGGAACACTCGTCGTATTCCCCATTGTCGGCAACGCCATCGCGACCAGCAAGAGCGAGGTCCGTTCGCGCTCCCTGTTCCGCGTGCCGGTGTACGCAACGGATCTGCACTTCACCGCTCGTTTTGACCTCAGCCGGGTCGTTGCACCGGCCGGCGCGACACTGGACTGGAGTCGGGCGCAACTGGTTTCGGGCGCATCGGACTCACGGGGCGCCCGTAAGGACATTATCGCCACCGTCGACGGGCAATCCTTGACGCTGGCACCCGCTCCCGAAGGGGCTCAGAACATGACCACCGATGGCGGCAACGGATCACTGGACCTGTTTTCGACACCGCTGACTATAGATCCGGCCCGACCGCATGACGTCACGCTCGATATGAGCTTTACAGGCGCTCAAAAGCTGGGTGTGCTGGCCTATGCCAAATCGTCCGAAGTGACCCTGTCCGGCGATTGGAACACGCCCTCTTTCGGCGGCGGCTTCCTGCCTGCCAGCCGCGCCTTTCATCACGACAGCCAGACACCGGTCATGAAAGGTGAGGAAGACCTCAAATCCGGCTTCCGCGCCACCTGGTCGGTGCCTTTCATCGCGCGTGGCCTACCCGCCGTCATCTCTCTCGACAGTTTGGCAAGCTTGGGTAAATCGGAGCTGTCAGTAGCGTTTGTCGAAAACACCAACCCGTATCAGAATGTCGCCCGTTCGCTTAAATATGCCCTATTGTTCGTAGGCCTGGTTTTCCTGACCTATTTCGTATTCGAAAGCACATCAAAACGCGACTTCCATCCGGCGCAATATATTCTGGTCGGGCTCGCCCAGATAACCTTTTACCTTCTACTCCTGTCCTTGTCTGAACGTATCGGTTTCGACTATGCCTTCCTCACGGCGGCCGCTGCGACAGTGACCCTGATATCCAGCTACGCTGGCATGGTGTTCAAAAGCCGTTTGCGCGGTTTTGCCGCGCTGATCATCTTTTCATTGCTATATGGAATGATCTATACGCTCATGCGCATGGAAGATTACGCGTTGCTGATTGGCGCCGTGGCGGCCTTCGTGGTCATCGCAGCCGTCATGATCCTGACGCGCAATATCAATTGGTACGGCAAGGAACCAGAGACTGCCTGACGTCGTTAAAAATGACTTGAAAGCCTTTTTTGAGGCCTTCATTCCGCCGCCCACGCGTATTGACGCCCGACAGCGCGCCATTACCATGGGCGGCGCCTTTGTTGGTATTCTGCTGACGGCTGTAGTCTGCGGCCTGATCGAGGGCCACTTCGATCTGAAATGGTGGCTGATGGCGCCGCTCGGCGCCTCCGCAGCCCAGGTTTTCGCCGTTCCTGGCTCACCCATGTCGCAACCATGGCCGATCGTTGGCGGCCACCTTCTGTCCGCACTGGCGGGCCTGGCCTGCGTCCATCTGATCGGCGTCAATTCACTGAGCGCGGGCTTGGCGGTCGGTCTGGCGGTCATGCTGATGCTGTCTTTACGCGCCCTTCATCCGTCCGGCGGCGGCACGGCGCTGTTCATTGTGATTTCGCACACCAGCGACTGGCATTTCATCCTCTTTCCAGTCATTGCCAATGCGGTCCTTTTGGTCGTGCTAGCCATTGCCTGGCACCGCCTGACCGGTCAGGGCTATCCACAGCGCCAGACCATCAACGGCCCGCATCAACTCGCTCTGCACCGCTTCAATCCGTCCGATCTCGAAGCCGCCCTTCTGACCTACAACCAGGCCCTGGATATCAGCCGCGAGGATGTCGAAAAGCTGATAGAGCTGACGGAGATGCAGGCCTATCAGCGTCTGGCCGGCGAAATCACATGCGGCGCGATCATGAGCCGCAAATTACGCACCATAATGCCGCGAACACGGCTTGGAGAAGCCGAAGTCATCATGCTGCGTCACGATATCAAGGCCTTGCCCGTGCTGGACGACGATCGCCGGCCGATCGGGTTGTTGCGGCTTGACGATACCTCAACCTCGGATCGTACCCTGACCGCTGACAAGATCATGCGCCAGTCGTTCGCGCGCGTCAAAGCCACCGACCCAGCGACAGAATGCCTGCATATCCTGGCCCGCGGCGACCGACGCCACGTCCTGGTCGTGGACGCCGATAGCCGGCTGGAAGGCTTGATCAGCAAATCAGACCTTATGCGCGCCCTCTTCCACGCCGGCTAATCCGTCCCGTCGTGGATTCGCGCAGGGGTTAGCGCAGGCCAGTAGCCCTAAGCGACACTGGCAACCGTGCCGTCGTCCGCGTCGGAAGACTTGGCTTCGGTCGATGCTTTCGGGGATACGGTCGACGCTATTTCGGAGGGGGCCATTTCGGGAACAGATTGACCGGCCCGGCTCTGTCCCGGCAGATGAATTTTGAAACTGGCGCCTTCGTTCGGTTCCGACTCCAGCGTGATCCAGCCTTCGTGCAGCTCAACCAGCGCCTTTACCAGCGCCAGCCCCAGGCCCGGTCCGCCGCGTTCACGGCCAATATAGCGGTCGAAAATATGCGCCTGAACGTGATAGGGAATACCGCGCCCAGTATAGGCCACTTCCAGAATCAGGTTGTCCTCGTCCTTGCGCGCATCAAGTCGAACCGATCCGCCGCTTGTGGCATTGCGTATAGCGTTGCCGAGCAGGTGTTCCAGGCATTGTCCCAACCGCTTGGCGTCAACGCGCACCACGCCTGTTTCCTTGACTCCGGAATAGTCGAAATGAACACCGCGCGCCTTGAATGTATCGGCCAGCCGCGTACCGACCTCGGCGACGATATCGAGCAGGCGAACATCTGTCCGGGTGATCGACATTTCACCGGCATCGATCTGGGCCATGTCGAGGACGTCATCGATCGAACGCGCCAGTTCCTGCGCTGCCGATTGAATCGAATCCAGGAATGCTTTCTGCTTCGGATTGTCGTTGGTCTGCGCCTGCAGCAGGTCGGCATAGCCGACAATGGTCGTCAAGGGCGTGCGCAATTCGTAGGATACATTGGCGACGAAGTCCCGCTTCAGTCGGACCGATTCATTCAGCGCTTCGTCGCGCGCATCAATGGCTTTTTCCAACTGGCGCGTGGCGGTGATATCGGAGAACGCCACCAGGGTCGCACCGTCAGGCAAGGGCTGCGTACGCCATTGCGCCAGACGGCCATCCGAAATCTTCACCTCGCCCAGTTGCGGCGCCCGGGCCAGCGGATCGGTATCGGTTACCCGCGCCTTCAGTTCAGCCCAGAAACCGCGGTCATGCACCAGCGGCAGGCATAATTCCGCCAGATCGGCGAAATCCATTACCGCCGTAATGTCTTCGGCCTGAAGATTCCAGAACTTGTCAAAAGCCAGGTTGCGCAGGCGCAGGCGGCCGTCGGAGCCATAGACCGAAACGGCATCGTTGAGCTGATCGAGCGTTGATTTCTGCACCTGGATGAGCGCGTTGAACTGTGCCTTCAGCTTCAGTTCGCCCGTCTTGTCCGAAAACAGGATCAGCAGCCCACCAAGCGGATGCGGCTGGCGCACGACGCGCAGGGAGCGGCCGTCGGGCAGGCTCCACATTTCATCGTCAGCGGTATGGGTCAGCCCGAAGAATTCCGACTCGCGCGTCTTGAAGCCGCTGTAATCGCTGGTTTCCGGCAGGCGGCGTTTCTGACGCAGACGATCAAGCCATTCCCCATGGGTCGGACGTTCAGCCAGCCAGGCCGGTTCCAGGTCCCACAATTTTTCAAACGCGCGATTGTGGAAGGTCAGTTGTTTCTCGGCCCCGAAAATGGCAACCGCATCTTCGAGCGCATCCAAGGTTTCATCGTGCGCCTTGGCGTGACGCTTCAGCGCCTCACGGCTTTCCTCGGCTTCCGTGACATCCAGCACATAGGCACAGACATAGGCTTCGTTGAGCGGCTCGGCGATGACCTGGAAGGCGCGGCGCTGCCCTCCGACGGTCAGCCAGCGGAAGCCTTCGCGACGTGTCCGCTGCTCAAGCGCTTCAACGACAAGACCATCGACATTGCGGTCGAGCGTCAGGTTGGCCTGCACCGCCTGTTCGAGATTGGTCGCTTCAACCGCCTTCAGCCAGGCGGCATTGGCCCAGACCACGCGGCCGTCGCGGGCGCAAATCCAGCATGGCGCCGGCAGGTGTTCCGCCATCTGTGCGAAGGGTCCGGACGATAGCGAGGCGCGTGCGCCGGCAATGGCCAGCCGGATCCAGGCGGTGGCGCCAGACGACTTGCCCTCTACAATGACGGTCAGGCCGGCATTTTTTTGCTGCCCGTCGCCGGTCAGGCCCTTCGGCGTCTCGGCAAAGACTTCAAACCGGCACCACTTACCTTGAGAGATCAGTTCTTTCAGACCGTCGGCCGCTTCGGCGGAGGTATCACCCAGGGCCCGCACGACCTGTGGCGCGATGTCGCCATCGGCCGCCTTGATACCCAGCGCCTCGGCGCATTGTTGCAAGGTATCGTCACCCCAGACCAGGCGAACCGTATCGCCTTCAACAGCCAGGAAGGCTTCGTCGAAGGCCGTCGTCGCGGCATCAAGTTCGCGCAACATGAGGTCTTTGGCCGTAAGGTCAGCCTTCAGCGTTTCGCGAGCCTTGGAAAAACGGGTGCGGTTGCGCAGGGCCAGCCACGTGGTGGACAGGGCCAGAGCCATGCCGCCAGCGGCAGCGGTATAGGCGATAGTGGCAATAGCCATAAGGGCATCCGCATACGAATCACTGAAAATCCGACTATAGAGCAAGTTGTGGAGGCTGTAAAAAAACGCTCCTGCGAACGCCCCCCGCCAACACCTCAAAATAAATTTTGCAGGTCCAATGAACGAAAAATTTGCCACAACGGGGTATTAGGGTCTAGGTTACACCCCGATCAAAACGTGAACATCCATGCCGCTTATCGCCTATCCCATTGCCACGGACGCCCCGGATGTCCTGACCCGGCTAAAGGCCGGTACGCTGGCGCGCGCTGTGCGCGAAAAGGAAGCGGAAGTGACAGCCGACGCGCGTGTCGCCTTCGTTACGGAGCCAGCGGGACCGGTTTATGAAACCAAGGACGCAGCCCTGGCGGCCTATGCCGGCCTGTTGATCGACGACAATCGCTTCTGTCAGTTGGTCTGCCGGCCTCGCGAGGTCAAGCGGCTTGCGTCCAAGCCGCTCAAACCGGTTTTCAAGGACGGCGAACGGTGGCCCAAAAAAGATCCTGTGGCGACCGTTTGGCAATTGTCGGTCAGCTATTGGAAAATTCTGACTATGGCCCAGGTTCGGGCGGCCGGATTGCCGCCCATCGGTCAGGCGCGCCATCTGCGCAAGAAATCGACAGGCAGGGATTTAACCCCCGAAGAGATCATGGCGCTATCGCAAAGCCCGCTTCTGGCCGCACGGCCACAAAAGGCGCTCGATTTCGGCCTGTTCGATTTTCCACTGCCGGAAAATCCCGGCATCATCATCGCGGACGAATAACACCCGCAAGCCAGCATTCCATGCTTCAATCCGTACAGGACGCGCTTGCGCTATTTGGGGGCGCGTTTGGCCAGGATCCGTTGCAAAGTTCGACGGTGCATATTCAACCGGCGCGCGGTTTCCGATACGTTTTGACCACATAGCGCGTAGACGCGCTGGATATGTTCCCAGCGCACGCGATCGGCCGACATCGGGTTTTCCGGCGGCGGCGGCGCATGATCTTCAACGGCCAGCAGCGCCTTCACCACGTCGTCAGCGTCGGCAGGCTTGGACAGGTAGTCAATAGCCCCCGACTTCACCGCAGCCACGGCGGTGGCGATATTGCCATAGCCAGTTAACATGATTGCCCGCGCATCAGGGCGCTTCTTGTGCAGGGCCTCTACTGCCTGGAGACCATTGCCGTCTTCCAGACGCATATCCATCACCGCAAAGGCGGGCGGTGTCGCGGCGATGATGTCCATGGCCTGATGCACGCCTTCCGCGACGATGACCGTAAAGCCGCGCGTTTCCAGTGCCCGCGCCAGACGCGTACGAAACGGTGCATCGTCGTCCATCAGCAACAGGGTTTTGTCGCCCAGTCCAGCAATCGCGTTTTTCAGCGTCTCATGAGGGTCGGAAGCGTCCATGGCAGTTACCTTTCGCCTTTCGGCACTAAAATATCGATTTGGTCGCGCGGCCACAAGGCCCGGACATAGGCGCCGCCTTCCGGCCGATTGCCGAAGGTGACCGTAGCGCCCGTATGTTCGCACAGAGTCTTGGCGATGAAAAAGCCCAGGCCCATACCGGAATGGCTTTGTTCGCCCAAAATCTTGCCGGGTTTCTGGCCCGGCTCAACCTGATACCGCGAAGAAATATAGGGTTCCCCCAGGCGCGACAATATGTCGGGCGAAAATCCAGGCCCATCGTCTTCGATAGCGAGGCTGACATAGCCTTGCGTGACTTCAGCGACGATGTTGACTTCGGAGCGCGCAAAATCCACGGCGTTTTCGATGAAGGCCGAAAAGGCATGAAGCCATTCCGGGCGGCGGCGTATCAGCACGCGATTGCCGGCATCGTCGATGTCATCGGCCTCGACGGAGATGTGGATGGCGACGCGCGCGCTGCGGTACGGTTGAGCGGCACTTTCCAGAAATGCGGTCACCGGCATCTGGTCGTAGACACTATCGCGTGTTTCGGGCCGGGCAGACAGCGCTTTCAGGATATCGCGGCAGCGCTGGCTCTGCGAAACAAGCAGCTCAGCGTCTTCACGCAAGGGGTCGTCCGGCTTCAGGCTATGCAGCATCTCCTTGGCGACGACCTGAATGGTGCCAAGCGGCGTGCCGAGCTCATGCGCCGCCGCTGCCGCCAGACCGCCCAGCGCCGACAGCCGGGTTTCCTTTTCAAGCACGGCCTGGGTCGCGGCAAGGGCGCGCTCCATCCGCGCCGATTCAAGCGCCGCCTGCCAGGCGTAACCGGCGGTGAAGACGATACCAACGAGAATCGCGCTTAAGAAACCGATCCGGTACATATGCGGCATGACGAATGTCAGGCCCGGTGTCCACGGCAGGTCGAGGGACCAGAAGGCCAGCGCAATCGTCGCGCAGATAGCCACCACCACAACCACCAGGCCATGCCGCGTGGGCAGGTTGGCCGCCGCCACCGTGGCGGGCGCGATAAGCATCAGGCAAAAGGGGTTGTTCAATCCACCGGTGACACCGAGCAGCAAGGCCAGCTGTATCGCGTCAAAACTGAGTTGCACGGCTGCCTCCCAGCCGCGCGCCCGCTGCGTGAACCGACGACCGAGCGACAGAATCAGGTTCAGCCACGCGCTGCCCATGATGATGCCCAGGCATAGCCATAGCCGAATGGGATAGCCGAAACCGAACGCGATCACCAGCACCATGGCCGTCTGACCCAGCACGGCCAACCATCGCAGCATGATCAGGGTGCGCAGACGCAGATGATCCTTTTCCCCAGCGGCAATAGGCGGTGCGACATCCGAGCCGTTTAAAAAGGCAGAGATTTGGGTTAGGGTCTGGTTGACGAACACGAAAGTCCCTTCATGACCAAATTCCGATTGGCCGTAATCGCCGCCGCCTTCCTTTTGCTTATCGGCCTGGCAGCCGTCAACTGGTACAACAGCCTGCATCCAAGGGCAAATGGTGTTGTGTCGCAGGTCGACCCGAACGGCAGGCAAATCGGAGGCGCTTTCCAACTGGTCGACCAGGATGGCAAGCCGGTTGATGACTCGCTCCTGAAAGGCAAATGGACTGCCGTCTTCTTCGGCTACACCTATTGTCCGGACGTCTGCCCGTTGACCCTTCAGTCCCTGGCGCGAACCAAGGCGGCCATGGGTGATAAGGCCGATCGTCTGCAAATTGTCTTCATAACCGTCGATCCCGAGCGCGATACACCGGCCAACCTCAAGGCCTATCTGGCCAGCGGCGGCTTCCCCAAAGGCGTCATCGGCCTGACCGGTACCCGCGAGCAGGTCGAGAAGGCGGAAAAGGCCTATGGTACCGTCGCCAGCAAGGTCGGCGAAGGCGATACCTACACCTACAACCATACCTCACTGGTATATCTGATGAACCCGCAAGGGCAATTCAGTGGCCCCTTGATGCGCGACTTGACCCCCGAGCAAAGCGCCAAACAGATCGAGGACGCAATGCGGGGCCGGTAGAGGCCGCACTGGATTTGGTGCGGCGCAGCATATTTTTATTAAATTCGTCTCGTAATGAATTGGCAGGACTACCATGTTAGTGTTAGTTAACGCTAACGGTAACAGAGTTCCCATCATGCTTTATTCGTTGCACGAATATGCCTATTACACCGCCGCACCCATGCGGGCGCTGGCGCAGATGACCCGGGACTTCTGGGGTTCGCCTCTCAATCCGGCATCGGATACGGCTATCGGCCGGACCCTCTACGCCTCGGCGGAACTGTTTAGCAACGTCACCAAACGATACGGCAAGCCTGACTGGGGCATTGATAAGGTCCAGATCAACGGCAAGGACGTACGGGTGTCAATCATCGAGGATTGGGTCAGTCCCTGGTGCCGCCTCCTGCGGTTTCAACGCGACGCCTCGGATCTGCGCCGAGCCAAGCGTAAGACCAGCGCGCCGGCGGTTTTGATCGTCGCTCCGTTGTCCGGACACTATGCCACCTTGCTGCGTGGCACGGTCCAGGAATTCCTGCTCGATCATGACGTCTATATCACCGATTGGATCAATGCGCGTCAGGTGCCCGTTCTGGAAGGCCGTTTCGACTTCTATTCCTATATGGACCATATCCGCGACATGCTGACCGCCATCGGTTCGCGCACCCATGTCGTGGCGGTTTGCCAACCGGGGCCACCCGTTCTGGCCACTGCCTGCCTGATGAGCGAAGACAACGATCCGTGCCGCCCGGCGTCCATGACCTTCATGGGCTCGCCTATCGACGCACGTTTCAATCCAACCGTAACCAACGATCTGGCGCAGGAAAAACCGTTTACCTGGTTCAAGTCGAACATGATCCATACCGTGCCGCCGCCCTATCCCGGGCTCGGCCGTCGCGTCTATCCCGGTTTTGTTCAGCTCTACAGCTTCATGAGCATGAATGAAGAGCGCCACACCGACGCCCACTGGGATTACTTCAACTCCCTCGTCACCGACGATGGCGATGGCGCACAAAAGCATCTGGAATTCTATGACGAGTACCTGTCCGTTCTCGACCTGACCGAAGAATTTTACCTTCAGACCATAGACCTGGTGTTCCAGAAGTTCGCCCTGCCCAAGGGAGAGCTGGTCCATAAGGGGCGCGTGGTCGACACCAAGGCCATCACCGACATCGCCCTGATGACGGTCGAAGGCGAAAAAGACGATATTTCGGGCGTCGGCCAGACACAGGCCGCCCACGCCATGTGCCCTAACATTCCGGAAGAGCAGAAACTTCTGTATGTTCAGAAGGGCGCAGGTCACTACGGGGTCTTCAACGGTCGTCGCTTCCGTGAAGAAATCTACCCGCGCATTCGCGACTTCATCGCTCAAAATGATAAGCTCGCTTAAGGCGCTATTGAAGCCCGAGCCCGGCTATGCGCCGGGCGACGTTCTCGATTTTGGCGCTTACAAGTTGCGTCTGAAGGTCAACGCGCGCGCGCGCCGGATTTCCCTGCGCATCGATAACAAGACCGGCGAGGCCGTCGTCACCGCCCCCCGTCCAAAGCATCTGAAGGATGCGGTCGATTTTGCGCGTACACGGCACGACTGGATCCTGGAGCACCGTCGCGGCCAGCCGGCGCCGGAACGGTTCGCGCCTGGCACCGTCATCCATATCCGCGGTCACGCCGTTACCCTGGCCGAAAAGGCCGGTGTCATAACCGCCCGTCCGGTCCAGACGGAAGACGGGACGTGGCAATTGGTGACAAGCGGCGACGAAAGCCTGTTTTCCCGCCGCATCGAACGGTATCTGCGCCAACAGGCGCTAAAGACACTTCAGGCCGAAACCGAGCGGTTCGCGGGCAAGCTGGGTGTTTCCGGAGTCCGTATTTCCCTCTTCGACGCCCGGGGACGCTGGGGGTCATGTACCCCGGCGCGCAAGACGATCCGCTACAGCTGGCGAGTCATTCTGGCACCACCCCATGTGCTGGAATATCTGGCGGCGCACGAATGCGCGCACCTGCGTCATCCCGACCATTCCGACCGCTTCTGGGCTGAAGTCACCGATCTGTTCGGCGACTACAGGGCCGCCCGCAAATGGCTCAAAACCAACGGTCATACGCTGTTTCGATATAACGGCTAACCGCCCACACCCAGCGCCTCTTGCAGATGCACGTAAAAAAAACGCTCCGGACATTAGCCCGGAGCGTTTTGCGTTAAATGCGGCGCATTGCGTCAACGACGGTCTTACCCGTTACTGGCTCTTCTTCTGCGCTTCCGAAAACAGGTCGTCGGCGGTTTGCGACTTGGCCGGCTTTTCTTCCGGATTGGGAATGGGCTTCATCGTCACGATGGGCGGCGGCTCACCCGATCCGTTGTCATTCGCTGCTTGAGACGCCGCAACGGCGTCCGCCTGGGTGCCCAAAAGGCCACGCAGGGCATCCTCGGCGACCGGCGTCAGCGGACCTTCGGCCGGCGGTCCGTCCGGAATAGCGCTGACCTGAATGCGTTTCAGGGCGGAGGTCATATAGGCCTTCCAGATCGCTGCCGGCGTGCTGCCGCCCGTTACCTTGCCCTTCATCACGGTATTATCGTCGCGGCCCACCCAGACGATGGTGACGAAGCCGCCCGTAAAGCCGTCGAACCAGGCATCGCGATAGTCGCTGGTCGTACCGGTCTTGCCGGCAATATCGTAGCCCGCAATACGGGCACCGCCACCGGAGCCGCTGTTCATGACTTCGCGCATCATCAGGTTCATGTTCGACAGAGCCGGATTGCTGACAACGCGGACGCGCCCGCCATCTTCACCCGGATCACGATATTGATACAGGACCTTGCCCGACGCCGTGCGAATGCGGATAACACCGTGTACCGTGGCGCGATAACCGCCGTTGGAGAAGGGAATATAGGCCTGTGCCATCTCAAGCGGCGTGACTTCGGATGTTCCCAGCGCCATGGCCGGATCGGTATTGATCTTCGACGTCAGACCCATCCGCTTGGCGGTGCGGGCGACGTTGTCACGACCAACATCATTGGCCAGGCGAGCGGCGACCGTATTAATCGACTGGGCCAGAGCCGTTTTCAGATCGATCAGGCCGAGATACCTTTTGGTATAGTTTTCAGGCGTCCAATTGCCGATGCTGTAGGGCTCGTCGACCACCGGTGTACTCGGCTGATAGCCCGCTTCCATGGCCGTCAGATAGACGAACGGCTTGAACGACGAACCGGCCTGACGATGAGCGTCGGTCGCGCGGTTGAATTGTGACTCACCATAGGATACGCCGCCGATGAGGGCGCGAATACGACCTTCGCCATCCACCGAAACGACCGCTGCCTGTTGCACGCCCTTTTTGGCGTCACGCGCCATGATCGTTTGGACCGCGCGCTCGGCGTCAGTCTGGATCGGCAGGTCGAGCGTGGTTTCAACGATCAGGTCTTCGGTATTCTTCGGATCGACGAGTGTGCGGATGTCGCGGTCGAGCCAATCGATGAAGTATTGGGCATGGGCAGAAGCCAGGGTCTTAGACACGCTGATCGGCGTCTTTAGCGCTTCCAGGCGTTCTTCCGGCGTGATCACCTTTGACTGCACCATTTCGTCCAGAACGATGCCGGCGCGCTTGCCAGCGCGTTCCTGATCGGACAGGGGCGAATAGGAATTAGGCGCTTTCATCAGACCCGCCAACATGGCGGCTTCGCCAACCGTTAGGTTTTTGGCCGGCTTGTTAAAATAGCGTTGCGATGCGGCTTCTATGCCGTAGGCCCCAGCGCCGAAATAGACGCGATTGAGGTAAAGCTCCAGAATCTGCTTCTTGGTGTACTTGTGTTCCAGCCACACCGCGATCATCAGTTCCTGGACCTTACGCTTGTAATTCTGATCGGCGGACAGGAATAGGTTTCGCGCCAATTGCTGCGTGATCGTCGACCCGCCGGACAGGTTGGCACCCTTGCGCTTGGTCAGGTTGCGCAGCACAGCGCGCCCCATGCCAACCGGATCGAACCCCGGATGGGTGAAGAAACGGCGATCCTCGATCGCCACGAAGGCCAGGGGCACGTAATCCGGCAACTCACCCAGCTTCACCGGTGCCGCCGCCTGACTGCCGCCACGCACGGCGATCAGGGCGCCAGAACGGTCGAGATAGGTAATCGACGGCTGTTTGGCCGGGTGATCAAGCGAGGAGATATCAGGCAGGTCTATCGCCATGAAGCCGATAAAGGCGACAGCGAAAAAAATCGCCCAGATGCTGAGCACCGTTCCCCAATACAGGATCGCCTGAAGCGGCGTCCGCCGGCTTGATCTTTTTGCCCCACCCACGTCCGGGTCCCGACCGTTCGCCATTCAGCAAATCCTCACTCAAAAAACTCCGATCGCAGGCAGCGCCGCAAATCGAGGCGCGTATCTATAGCCAAATCTGATCAGGATG
This sequence comes from Asticcacaulis aquihabitans, assembly GCF_032490435.1. NCBI lineage: Bacteria > Pseudomonadati > Pseudomonadota > Alphaproteobacteria > Caulobacterales > Caulobacteraceae > Asticcacaulis > Asticcacaulis aquihabitans. The sequence continues at coordinate 264,692 of NZ_JAVGWM010000003.1, read as the reverse complement.
TCGCGTTAAACATATGTTACGCCAGCCCGCCGCACGGCATCACCAATGCCGTTGCCAGACTGACTTTCCAGACTGCTTTGAATGCCGGATTCGCCCCCCGACATCTCCTCATATATTATCCCGGCAATTTTGGCAAAACCAAGGTCGCCGTATTTATAGCCCGTGAGTGGTCAGCTGGCTGTTGATTTAGCGATCAACTCTTATCGTCGCTTTGGTAATTGACCCTTGGCGGGCCGGGCAAAGCACCCTAACTTGCGATCATGCCCTCCGTAACCCTCGACCGCCCCGCGCTGACCGACAAATTGGCGCGCGCCGAAGACATCTTGCGTAGCGTTTTCGGCTATGAAGCGTTTCGCGGCAAGCAGGCGGACGTTATCCGCTCAATCCTGAGCGGCCGCGACACCCTGGCCGTGCTACCGACCGGCGGGGGCAAAAGCCTGTGCTACCAGATTCCCGCCCTGGTCAGCGGCCGTATCGGCATCGTCATTTCCCCTCTCATCGCCCTGATGAGCGATCAGGTCATGGCCCTGAAAGCGCGCGGCGTCCGCGCCGAACGCCTCGATTCCAGCCAATCGATGGACGCGCGCTACCAGTTGTGGGACGACGCGCGCGACGGCAATCTCGACCTGCTTTACCTGTCGCCGGAGGCGCTGGCGCCATTCGTCCTGGACCGGCTCGTCAAGCTGAAGCCCTCTATCATCGCCATCGACGAAGCCCACTGCGTCAGCCAGTGGGGCCATGACTTCCGGCCGGAATACCGCGCGCTCGGGCAACTGAAATCCCTGCTACCGGACGTTCCGACCTTGGCGCTCACCGCCACGGCTGACGCGCACACCCGCACTGATATCAAGGCCGCCCTGCATATTGAGGATGCCAGCGAAATCGTCGCCGGCTTCGACCGCCCTAATCTCAGTCTGCGTTTCGTTCGCCGCAAGGGCGCCATCCTGAAGGCGATCAGCGATATCTTGCGGCGGCAAAAAAACGCCACGGGCATCATCTATTGCGGGTCACGCGACGGAGCCGACAAATTGGCGCAAAATCTCGCCAAGGAGGGATATGCCACCCTCGCCTATCATGCCGGCCTGTCCCCGAGTGTTCGCGAAGAACGCCTGAAAGCCTTCATGACCGGCAAGGCAAAGATCATGGTCGCCACTATCGCGTTCGGCATGGGCATCAACAAGACCGATGTGCGCTTCGTCATTCACGCCGATCCGCCCTCATCGACCGAAGCCTATTGGCAGGAGGTCGGTCGTGCCGGCCGCGACGGCCAGCCGGCCTCCGGCATCTGCTTTCATAATCCCGGCGATCTCGGTTGGGCAATCCGCCGCCTCAGCTTGCGCGAGAACGAAGGCGCGGCCGACCAGAGCGTGCAGAAGCAGAAGGCGCGCGACTTTTTCAAGATGGTGCTGGGTCACCAGTGTCGCAAATCGGCCATTCGCGAATATTTCGGCGAAGACCCTGGCGAACCCTGCCGGACCTGCGACAACTGTCTCAATCGCAGTCAGGTTGTCGACGTCACCACCCCGGCCCAGATGCTTATGTCGGCGCTCTATCGCCTCAACGGGCCGCGCGGGCGCAAGAAGCTGATCGACCACGTTCTGGGCAAAGCAGAACGCACCGATTACACCACCCGCGTCCAGACGTTCGGAATCGCCCGCGATTACGATGCAAGTGTCCTGACTCATGTCCTGGACCAGTGCGAGGCCGCCGGCATCATCGAAGAAGAGCTCTACGACAACAAGATGCCTATTGTCGGTCTGAAAAACGCCGATTTGCTCAAATCGCTGTTCAAGGGCGACCTGACGTTTCAGGCTAAGCTTTAGGATTTGCGGACGTTCCGGAAGTGCCGCAAACGGCGGCCCGCCATATAGCGCGTCCTGTCATATGGAAATCGGCGCGCGGAACCGGTCAATCATCAATTCGACATAGGGCCACAGGGTGAACAGCCCAATAAATACAGCGGCGACCACACAGATCAGAACCGCGCCCGCAGCGATATTTTTGGTCTGGCGGACCACGCCAGACCATTCAGGCGATACCCAATCGCAGACATATTCGACCGCGGTATTGAAGGCTTCAGCCAGCCAAACCATGGCAATGGCCACGATCAACCAGCGCCAATCCTCCAGCCTGACCTGAAGAAATGACGCCAAGACGATGACAATGGCAGTCCCCGCGACATGTAACCAGGCATTATGTTGCGCCTTCAGCATGAATTCGATGCCACGCACGGCATGAGCCAGACTGCGCCAACGCGATGCCAGGCTGTACGTATTGGGGCGGTTTGGCGTATTGCGATTGGTCATAGTCCCTCTCTCACCGCTAGCCGGATAACTTCCATAACGCACCACAAACTCAGGACAGAAGTCAAAACAAACCCCAGCCAATCGTCTGGCCGGGGTTTGTCGTATCATAAAACCTCAGAGCGCGGAGCGGTTATGCATCCACCGCGGCGTCGAGCGCATTTTCCTGAATGAAGTCGCGGCGCGGCTCGACCAGATCGCCCATCAGCTTGGAGAACATCTCGTCGGCTTCGTCGGCGTGGTTGACCTTTACCTGCAACAGGGTGCGCGCATCCTTGTCGAGCGTGGTTTCCCACAACTGCTCGGCATTCATTTCGCCCAGGCCTTTATAGCGCTGAATGCTCATGCCCTTGCGCCCGGCATCGAGAACCGCGCCGAACAGGTCAAGCGGACCACAGATATCCGTCGACTTGTCCTTACGCGTATAGATCGACATCTGTTCGTAAATATCACCCAGGCTGTCGGCTCGCTCACCAAGGCGGCGCGCGTCCTGGCTATGCATCAGTGCATCATCGAGCACGATCGTCTCTGTGACACCGCGACGAACACGTTCGAAGACATAACCACCGACGCCCGGCTTGCCTTCGGTCACGCGCCAGGGGCCGTCACCGTCCTGGTTGAGTCGCGTCAAGCGCTGGGCCACCAGATCGAGATTGGCATGGTTGCTGAACAGGCCGCCCATGGCGCCCTGTTCCAAGGCGAAGGCCGGGGCGCGCATCGACAGGCGGTCGATACTGCTCTTGAAAGCCTTGGCAGCACGGATCTGTGCCTCCAGGTCATTACCGACAATGCGTTCGCCCGTGCGCATCTCCAGCATGGCGTCGGTGACGCCTTCCTCGATGAGGTAATTGTCGAGATCGGCATCGTCCTTGACGTAGCGCGCCGACTTGCCCTTGGCGACCTTATAGAGCGGCGGCTGGGCGATATAGAGATAGCCCTTTTCGATGATCTCCGGCATCTGACGGTAGAAGAAGGTCAGAAGCAGGGTACGAATGTGCGCGCCGTCCACGTCGGCATCGGTCATGATGATGATTTTGTGGTAGCGCAGCTTTTCGATATTGAAATCGTCGCGACCGATACCGGCGCCGAGCGCCGTGATCAGCGTGCCGATCTGTTCGGACGACAGCATCTTATCAAAACGGGCGCGCTCAACGTTCAGCACCTTACCGCGCAGGGGCAGAATGGCCTGATTTTCGCGGTTGCGGCCCTGTTTGGCCGACCCACCGGCGCTGTCACCTTCGACGATGAAGATTTCGGACTTGGCCGGATCGCGTTCCTGACAGTCCGCCAGTTTGCCCGGCAGGGACGATATGTCGAGCGCCGATTTGCGGCGGGTCAGTTCGCGGGCCTTGCGCGCCGCTTCGCGGGCCGCGGCGGCTTCAACGATCTTGGAGACGATCTGCTTGGCTTCGGCCGGATTTTCTTCGAACCATTGCGACAGCTTGTCATAGACCAGGCCTTCGACGGCGGGACGCACCTCCGACGAAACCAGCTTGTCCTTGGTCTGGGATGAGAACTTGGGGTCCGGCACCTTGACGGACAAGACGCAGGTCAGCCCTTCGCGCGCATCTTCGCCGGACACCGTGACCTTCTCGCGTTTGGCCGCACCGGAGGCTTCCATGTAATGCGTCATCACCCGGGTCAACGCCCCCCGGAAAGCGGCCAGATGGGTGCCACCGTCACGCTGCGGGATGTTGTTGGTGAAACACAGCATGGTTTCGTGGTAGCTGTCGTTCCATTGCAGGGCCAGATCGACCTCGATCTTCTCACGCACGCCGCGCACAGCCAGCGGCTCCTTCAGCAGGGCCGTCTTCGCCTTGTCGAGGTGCTTGACGAACTCGATGACGCCGCCGTCATAGTGCAGGATGATGTCGTAGGGTTCCGCCTCACGCAGGTCGGCGAAACGAATATGGACGCCCGAATTGAGGAAGGCCAGCTCACGCAGGCGATGTTCAAGTGTCTTGCGGTCAAAATCGATAAAGGCAAAGGTGCCCGTTTCTGGACCGGTTTTCAGCGAGGGCAGGAAGGTAACGATGGTACCGGTAAGCGGCTTGCCATTTTCGCGCAGCGGCGCATCGCCGGTAGCACGCACCGGTTCGGTCGTATCGCCCAGTTCGAAACGCGAGTCGTATTGTTTGCCATTACGGAAGATGCGTAGCTTGACGTAGTCGGAGAGGGCGTTGACGACCGAGACGCCGACGCCGTGCAGGCCGCCGGAGACCTTGTAGCTGTTTTGGTCGAACTTTCCGCCGGCATGGAGCTGGGTCATGATGACCTCGGCCGCGGATACACCTTCGCCTTCGTGGATATCGACCGGCATGCCACGTCCGTCGTCGGAAACCGAACAGGAGCCGTCGGCGTTGAGGATAACCTCGACGCGCGTGGCGTGACCAGCCAGGGCTTCGTCGATGGCGTTATCGACAACTTCATAGACCATGTGGTGCAAACCGGAGCCGTCATCGGTGTCCCCGATATACATACCGGGGCGCTTACGGACGGCGTCGAGACCCTTCAGCACCTTGATCGAATCAGCCCCGTAGGCGTTCGTCATGATTTCAGGATGGTCTTCAGCTTCATCAGCCATTTTTGGGTCCGTTTTTAATCAATGAATTCAACAAATTGCGCGCCGTCTACGCGCACCCCCAAGGCGCGCGATTTCAGGCCGTCAAACAGGCCCAAATCAGTGCCTGTAAAGACTGTTTGTAGGCCTAAAGCATGGGTCTCGTCAAACAATGCGTACCGCCGGACGGGGTCCAGATGGGCCGCCACTTCATCGAGCAGAAGGATAGGCCGGCTAAGGGATTCCGCCCGCCCGCCGCCGCGCGCCAGACGGGCGCCCTGGGCCAGGATAATATTCAGCAAAAGCGCCTTCTGCTCGCCGGTCGAACAGTCCGCCGCCGGACGGTTTTTCTCTCGGTGTTGAACCGCCAGATCCATGCGATGGGGCCCGAAGAGCGAACGGCCCGCCGCTGCGTCGCGCTCGCGCGCCTTGCGCAGGCCCTGGGCGATATGGGCGGGAAGATCGTCTTCGATACCGTCACCGGTCAAGGACAGGTCAGCCTTGGGGAAGGCGCTATGGTGCGTCTCTATCTCGCCCTGAAGGGCCGTCAGGGCGTCCCGTCGCGCCCCGATCATGCGGGCCCCGGTCTCAGCCAGTTTTTGCTCCAGGACGTTGAGCCACGCCTCATCCGCGCCACGGCCGCTGGACACGCCGTCGGTGAGCAGCCTGAGGCGCTCACGCAGGGCCTTTTCGTAAGCGCTGACAGTCTGGGCGTGCGCCGGTACAGCGGCATAGACGAGGCGGTCGAAAAAGCGCAGGCGTTCGGAGCGCGCCTCGATGAACAGACGATCCTGGGCGGGCGTCAGCCAGATAAGGCGGACGTGATCCAGCAGCCGGGACGCCGTGACGGTTTCGCCATCGATGCGCACCAGACGTTTATTGAGATCGCGAGGATCAGAGCCAGTGCCGAGATGGACCTCGTCCTCACCTTCGTGAAAGCGCGCCGCCACGCCCCAGGCACGTCCTCGTGGTTCGTCGGGCAGGCGACGCCCCAAATCGCTGAAGGCGGCGCCACGCAGGCCGCGCCCCGGATTGAGGACGCTGATGGCTTCCAGGAGGTTCGTCTTGCCCGCGCCGTTGGGTCCATAGAGGTAGACCGATCTACCGGCCAGGGCAAAATCCAGCCGCTCATAGGAGCGGAATTCGGTCAGGGACAGATGCTGGAGCGCATGATTGGACGTCATCTCTCGTCCCTATTTGCCTGCAAACAGGGACAAGGGAAGGGCTTTGCGCATGTGGAAATTACACGCGCAGCGGCATCAGGACATATTGGACGCCATTGTCGACCGGATCGAGCACCAGGGTGGGAGACGATGAGTCTGAGAAGCGCAGTTCGACGGAATCGCCACCGATCTGGCCCATGACGTCCATAATGTAGCGGGCATTGAAACCGATATCGAGGGTTTCGTTATCGTAATCGATTTCCGCTTCTTCGACGGCCTGCCCGGCCTCGATATTGCGGACCGACAAGGTCAGACGGCCGGTTTCGATGGTCATCTTCACCGAACGCGACTTTTCCGCCGAAATGGTCGAGACGCGGTCTACAGCCTTGGACAGAATGCCGGCATCGACCGACATGATTTTGTCGTTGTTCTTCGGGATGACCCGGCCATAGTCCGGGAAGGAGCCATCGATGATCTTCGAGGTCAGGGAGGCGTTACCGAACTGGAAGCGGATTTTTGCCGGCGATACGGTCAGGTCGACATAGCCTGTGCCGTCGTCGAGCAGGCGGCGCGCCTGATCGATCGTCTTGCGCGGGATGATGACGCCTGCGCCGCCGACCGACCCTTCCGGGGCCGGCATTTCGGCCAGGGCCAGACGATGGCCATCAGTCGCGACCGCGCGCAGATAGTTGGAACCGTCTTCGGTGAGGGTGTGCAGAAACAGGCCGTTCAGATAATAGCGGGTTTCTTCGGTCGACACAGCGAAGCGGGTCTTGTCGATCAGGCGCTTCAGGTCGTCGCGCAGGATCTGGTAGGAAACGCCCTCGTGGTCGCCCGACATGATCGGGAAATCACCCGCCGGCAGGACCGGCAGGGCGAAGCGCGAACGGCCAGCCGAAACCGACAGGCGGGGGTCGTCACCGGAGGCAAATTTCAGTTCGACATCGGCGCCGTCCGGCAATTTACGGACGATTTCGTAAAGGGTATGGGCCGGGGCCGTGATCTGGCCCGGCACCTGAACCGAGGCTTCGGCGGTATCGACGATTTCCATATCGAGGTCGGTGGCCGAAAAGGACACCTGGCCACGTTCGGCCGACAGAAGGACGTTGGACAGGATGGGGATCGTGTTGCGGCGTTCAACGACGTTCTGGACGTGGCCGAGGGCTTTCAGGAGCGCGCCACGTTCGATGGTAAATTGCATCTTGTTATTCCTACCGGCCTGTATTCCGGCTTGCTGGAATACAGAGCCGGGAGGCGGACATTAGACGATCACGCGTAAAGATCAAGAAATACAAACAGGGGTTCGGAGCGTTTCGCCCCGAACCGATTGCGGGTCCCGATCAGGTATTGCGCAGCTTACGCGTCAGGGCCTCGACGTCACGCGCGATCTGGTCGTCAGCCTGGAGCAATTCCTCGACCTTCTTGACGGCATGCAGCACGGTCGTGTGGTCGCGACCACCAAAACGACGGCCGATATCGGGGTAAGACCGGGTGGTATGCTGCTTGCACAGCCACATAGCGACCTGGCGTGGACGGGCCACGGAGCGGGTGCGGCGCTCGGACAACAGGTCGGCCTGCTTCAAACCAAAATGATCAGCGGTCAGCTTCTGAATTTCGTCAACCGTAACGCGGCGTTCGACGGCCACTTTCAAATTCGGCTGCAACAGCGCCATAGCTTCTTCCAAAGTCAAACTCCCAAGACGCGGCCCAGCGGACGCCACCAGAGTATTCACCGCGCCTTCAAGCTCACGGATCGACCCCGGCACACGCTCGGCCAGAAAATGTAAAACGTCGGCGCGCGGGGACTGACCCGAACTGCCGATACGTTGCGACAATTGTTCGAGCTTGCGCTCGATAATGCCCATACGCAGGCTCTGATCGGCCACATCGAGTGCGCAAACCAGTCCCGAGGACAGGTGAGACCGCAGGCGCGCCTCGATCTCGGTCAGTTGCGACGGTGGGCGATCGGCGGTGAAGACCACGCGGCGATTGTTTTCAATCAGCGAGGTCAGCGTATGGAACAACTCTTCCTGCGACGACGTCTTGCCGCCGATGAAATGGACATCGTCCACCAGCAGCAGATCGGCGCCGCGCACCTCGTCCTTGAAGACGGCCGTGGACTTGTCCATCAGCGCCTTGACGAAGGTCGAGGTGAATTTTTCAGCGGTCAGGTAAACGATACGCGCATCCGGACGACGCGACTGCGCCTCCCAGCCGATGGCGTTCAGCAAATGGGTCTTACCATAGCCATAAGGGCCGTGAAAGAAGACCGGATTGAAGTGGCCATCCGCCCAGGACGCGACCTGACGCGACATGGTGTAGGCGAATTCGTTGCCGCGACCCGATACGAAGCTTTCGAAGGTCAGACGCTCTTGCAGACCGCTGATGCGATTAGCGGCGATCTCGACGATCGGCATCTGCGGCGCGGCAGGCGCTGGCGCATCCACGACCGGTGCTTCGACTGCCCCAACGGGGGGCGCTTGCCGTGTCTGATCTTCGTATTCGACGCGCGACTTGATTTCCAGCACGCGGGAATCCGGATCGTGCTGCGTCCACAGCTCCTGCGCCCGACGAGCAGCGTTGCGGGCGATCCAGTCGCGCGCATAGGCCGTCGGCGTCACCAGTACCGGATCGCCGTAGGGCCCCGGGCGGACGCTGGACGGCGCTACATATGAATTGAAAGGCCCCTCACCCAACTCACGTCGGAGAATGGTTGCCACTTTAGACCATACCGTTTCAGGTAAAATCGGTGACCAGCTTTGTATGCTTGGCATTATTCTATCGCCCCGATCATTTGCCTTACCCACTTCAGTTACGCGTTACATGATCACACGGCCATCGGGGTTCTCCCGTACGCGCCATCTGATCGCCCTGTATTTGGCCCCTGAGAACCTGTACGAACGGTCGCCCCCTCACCACAAGGTCGTCGCCGCCGCGCGTCGTTACCGGATATCAACCGGCCACGTCGCGATCAGTCTGCCGGAAGGCACACGCGCCAATTGCGAACCGCTTCGCGTGGGCGCCTCCGGTTTTCGCCTTTTGAGCGAAAAATTTACGCTCGGCTCAGCTAAAACCGCCAAGGGTCCAGTGTCTCGTCAAGCGACACACCGGTTAGCGGAATTATAGGTCTCGGCGGATAGCGGAGGCACGCTCCGTCCCGTCCGAAGAATAGGCTAAGCCGTCAATGTGGCCTTATCCGGGAAACGCGGCAAAATGCTACTTTCCTTACGATATAAGCCGTTGAGCCTTACAAACGCCTAAACCTTGATAGGTATCGGCGCCTCTATGGCCCGCGTATCCGGCACGGGCCGGATGCCGTCGAAATCTTCCGTATCAGGAGGATGTCGGCGAGGGGTCCAAATTAGCGTTCTGGTCCCCGGGGTCAATAATCTTATTTATCAACAGGTGCTGATATTTTTATTGACTCCGATAACCTCTTCGCGCGCAACAAGAAATTAAGACTATAATTTTAATTATTTTTCCTGCGACCAAAACCCGCACATGCCAGACAATAGAACGCTCGCGTCCGCCGAAGCGTTCGTGAGTGAAAAAGCCTTATGTTTTCAGGATTTGAGCACGGCCGATCGGGCAAACGCCCCGACACGGTGCACAGCAGGCATGAAAAAAGGCGACAGGCAGCAAGGCCCGTCGCCTTCAATCAGATCAGGCGGTGGCCAGCTTCTTCAGCTGAGAGGCCAGACGCGACACTTTACGCGAACCAGTGTTCTTGTGAACGACGCCCTTCGTGACGGCGCGCATCAGTTCCGATTGCGCTTCGACAAAGGCAGCCTTGGCAACCGCAGCGTCGCCACCGGCGAGCGCTTCTTCAAACTTGCGTACGAAGGTACGGACGCGCGAACGGCGCGCCTTGTTGACTTCGGTACGGGCAGCGATCTTGCGGATCGCCTTACGGGCGCCAGGATTATTGGCCATTCATCACCTTACAGGACGAGAGATTGGGTTTATACCCCAGCGCCGTATCGAATTCGAAGGGCGCCGAGACGTGAATTTCAAGGGGGCGGGGTATAACCGAAGACATCTCCCCGGTCAATGCATTCGGCGTGTCTTTTCCGACTCCGGACGCAAAAATTATACACAGCTGTGATCGTTAACCAGAAAACCGGCCGGAACAGATGTCCAGTTGCGCTTTTCCTCCTCTAATTATACGCTGTAGCATACGACCGGGGGAGGCGCCACACATGTCAGTCATCAATCGACGCACGCTTATGGGCGCCGCCCTGACGGCGGGCTCGCTCTTGTCGTCCTCGGCTCAAGCAAAGCCCCGGATCGGTCAGCCCGCACCGAAATTCAGCGTGACCACTTTCGACCAAAAAACGGTCCATCTCGCGGACCTTATCGGCCAGGTGGTGGTGTTAAACTACTGGGCAGTCTGGTGCGGGCCGTGCAAACAAGAACTGCCGGAAATAGACGCCTATGTTCGTCGCCACGTTGGAGACGACCTGAAGGTGTTTGCCGTTACCATCGATGACGCCGTCTCCAACAAGGACCTGAAACCGCTAGCCAGCGCCCTGTCCTTCCCCCTCGCCAGATATATCAATGGCAGAGGTTATGGCCCTATCGACGGGGCGATTCCGAGCAACTATGTGATCGACCGCTCGGGCGTGCTGCGTTATGCCCGCGCCAACGCGTTCACCTATAGCACCTTCGATCAGTTGATCACGCCCCTGCTCGCCGAAAAGCCGGCGCAGGCGCCACCGGCTGTCTGATCACAGCTGACAGACCGGGCAGAAGAAACTGGATCGGCCCTGGTGCACCTTGCGCTCGATAATGCCGCCATCCTTGCGCAGGCATGGCTCCCCTTTGCGGTCATAGACACAGAAACGGTGCTGGAAATAGCCCAGTTCACCGGACGTCGCCGCAAAATCGCTGATCGATGAACCGCCAGCGGCTACCGCCTCTTCCAGGACACTCTTGATGCCATCGACCAAAGCCACTGCCTGGGCCTGCGTCAGGGCCGAGGCCTTGTGATCCGGCGACAGACGCGCCCGGTACAACGCCTCGCAGACATATATGTTGCCCAGCCCGGCAATACCACCGCCCTTGGCGTCGCCTTGTGCCATCAGCAGCGCCTTCAGGTTCACGTTGCGCCCCTTGGCCATACCCAGGAGGTAGTCGGCGCTCAGATCGCCCGACAGTGGCTCTACGCCCAGGCCTCGGAACCACTTGCTGTCATAGAGGGCGTCCGGCGTGAGCAGAAGCATGAAACCAAAGCGGCGCGGGTCATAGAAATCGATGCGCGCCACCGCTTCGCCTTTCGTCGCCAGGCACTGAAAATGCAGGTGCTTTTCGTCGGGGGAGACCGCATGGTAATAGCGGGCCAGGTCGTCAGGGGAATCGTTGATCTGGAACCGGCCCGTCATACCCAGATGCGTGACCCACACATCCTGGGTATCCAACCAGGCCAGCAGGTACTTTGCCCGCCGCTCCAGCCGCAATACACCGGCGCCTTCCAGGCGTTGGGCGAAACGTTCGGGAAACGGGTAGCGCAAATTGGCGCGATGCAGCCGGACCTCGCTGAGGCGCGCGCTTTCCAGATGCGGCGCAAGACCGCGGCGGACCGTTTCGACTTCGGGCAATTCGGGCATGAGACGGTTCCGTCAGGCTTGGGGAAATAGCTACCCATGCCCGTTACGCGACAATGCCCGGCGATATCAATATTAAATAGTTGGGAGCCTGGCCCTCAGGCAACCCTGACAAGACGGCGCGCCGCCTTTTCACCCAGATCGGCGAACCACATCTGTGGATCGAGCGCAACGTCGTCGTTCAACGCCATGGCCTCATAGTTGATACGCGGCGCCTTGCGTTCAGATGCGGCAACAATGGCGCGCAGTTCTGCCGCCGAGGTTACACCGACGATGACCGTCGACACCCCCGGCAGGTTGAGCGCAAAACTGAGAGCGGCGTGCAGTGGGTCGGCGCCGCTTTCCATCATGATTCGGCGGACGCGCGACAGGTGCGGCCCGATCGGAATCAGGTTAGCCGGCAAGGCTTCACGGGGCAGGAACAGCAGTCCCTGCAGGAAAACGGATCGGATTTGTACCTCGACCCCGAGACCCGCCAGGGTTTCGATGTCGCCGTTGCGGACCAGACGTTGATCAAGGATCGACGCCGGAACCTGCATGATGTCGGGTTTGAAGCGTCTGGCCAGCAGGACCGGCTGGTCGGCATGGGTGGCCGATATGCCGATCTTGCTGATCAGCCCCTCACCCTTCAGTTTTTCAAGCCGCGCCCATAGTGCATCGCCATGGGGCCCCATCAGGTCTTCGGCACAATCGACCAGGGCCGAATGCGCCCGCACCAGCCCCATATGGTCGACGCTGCGGCGCAGACGCGATTCCAGCCAGTCGAGGCCTTTTTCCAGGCGAAGCGTGCGAAGCTGAGGCTTGAACGGAGAGGGAAACGGCCAGCAGCGGCCAAGAATGCGTTCGACATCGCCGTCATAATGGGCGGCGTCGATATTCAGGATCTTGCAGTCGGCGGCGAGCTCCAGAATTTGGCGCACTTCGTCTTCGCTCACGCGACCCCGCGTGTTCGATATGCCGTAATCACCGCCAAATTGAGCGGAGCCGAGACCTAAAGTTGCCGCCATGCGTGAAAACAATCCGAAGACCCGGCCAAGGCGTCACCGGCCGCAGCCGCGAATCCTTAACCATAAAATACCTTCCGACTTTGGCGTCCAAATCTTAAAGAAGCTCTTTACAGGAAATAAAAAACCCATGCGGGTGGGCACGTTTTTTAATAAAAAACATGGTTAACGGAAGGTTAATTTTCCTATTTTTGGCGGAAAGTCAGAATTTTATTCGCATAACGGCGATAGGGCCAGCACAGCCGAAAAAATACTGAAAAAATATCAGACGCCGAAAATTTCCAGGCGATCCTGTAAATTGCTGACGGTAACCCCCTGATCGGTCACCAAGCCGTTGCGGATGGAATAGACCCAGCCATGGATGGAAAGGGGCTGGCCGCTACGCCAGGCTGCCAGGGTTATCGGGTTGGTCGCGACATTCCTGACCTGGGCGATAACGTTCAACTCGCACAGGCGATCCAGCATGATTGTGTCGTCTTCGCAGGCTTCCAGCTCGTGACGGTGTTCATGCGCCACTTCGCGGATCGGCGACAGCCAGTGATCGATCAGGCCGTGATCTGTCGATTCAATAGCCGTGCGCACGCCGCCGCAGCCATAGTGGCCAACGACCAGAACATGCTTCACCTTAAGGACGTGCACGGCATACTGGAGTACGCTGAGGTAGTTGGCGTCCTGTTGCGGCGCCAGATTGGCGACGTTACGGTGAACGAACATCTCGCCGGGATCGAGATTGACGATTTCGTTGGCGGGTACGCGGCTATCCGCGCAGCCGATCCAGAAATATTCCGGCGTTTGCTGATTGACCAGCCGCGTAAAGAATTGCGGATCTATCTCCGTCTTTTGCCGGGCCCACTTGCGATTGTTGTCGAGCAATTCGTCCAGCATGCCTCAATCCTCACAAAAAACTGTCGGCCTTATAGCCCTCGCGTCCGCAAGATCAACCCCTTTACCGGCGCACAATCAGCTTTTCGATCCCGGTTTTGACATAGCTAACGCCCTGATCAACGGCGCTGCCGGCTTTTTCAAAAGATCCCAACCAGACGAAGAGGATCAACACCGCGACGCCGACCAAGCCGAACAAACCTTCGATGATGTTGAGCAGGATCTGCACCGGCTGAATACGCCTGACCTTTACATAGGAGGTTAGGCCCTCTGGCGCCATCACCGGACCGGAAAATCTCATTGCAAACCCCCGCCATGCCGTTTCAAGGCACCTTAACCATAAATGCGGCAAGAATCGAGTCTTCTCATAACCGCCCGAATAGCCTTGTTTTCCGATGTATTTTCGGTCAAATGCCATTTGACAAGTCCGAATATGCGGACAAGACAGGGGCCATTATGACGACCGAAGTAACTAAGCCGAAAAACGGCGGCCTGCGCACCATCGTGATTGCGTCGGCAGCCGGCACCACGTTCGAATGGTACGACTTCTTTATCTTCGGCACCCTGACCGCCACCATAGCGCAAAATTTCTACGCCGGGCTTAATGACACCCTGGCTACGATCGCGGCCCTGGCCACCTTCGCCGTGGGCTTTATCGCCCGTCCACTCGGCGCGCTTGTCTTTGGCCATATCGGCGACAAGAAGGGACGTAAAGGCACCTTCCTCTACACTATCCTGGTTATGGGCCTGGCCACCATCGCCATCGGCCTGCTGCCGACCTATAAACAGATCGGCCCCATCGCCCCCATCCTGCTTATCGCCCTACGGGTCATTCAGGGGTTTGCGCTGGGCGGTGAATATGGCGGGGCGGCCATCTATGTCGCCGAACACGCCCCCGCCAACAAGCGCGGCGCCTATACCGGCTGGATTCAAACCTCGGCCGCCTTCGGTCTTATTTCCGCCCTGCTCATTATTCTGGTCACGCGCAAGGCGATAAATGACGAAGCGGCTTTTAATGACTGGGGCTGGCGCATTCCGTTCATCGTCTCGGCCGGCCTGCTCATCGTTTCGGTCTATATTCGCGCCAAAACCGCCGAAAGCCCCGCCTTCAAGGCCTTGCACGAACAGGGCCAGATCGCCAAGTCGCCCCTGTCCGAAATCTTTACGCGCTGGCGTAACCTGAAAGGGATGCTCATCGCCCTGTTCGGCTTCATGACGGCCCAGGGCGTGGTCTGGTACACCGCTTTTTTCTACACCCAGGTCTTCCTGACGTCGATCGTCAAGCTCGATCCCGCCATGAAGGACACCCTGATCATGGGCATGACCCTGGTCTCATCCTTCCTTTACGTCACCTTCGCCTCCCTGTCAGACCGTATCGGCCGCAAGCCGGTTGTCATTTTCGGCATGATGCTGGCCTGCCTGACCTTCTTCCCTGGTTTCCAGATGCTGATGAAGTTCGGCAATCCCGATCTGGAAGCCGCCCAGACGGCAAATCCGGTCTATGTCGTCGCCAATCCGGCCCAGTGTACCTTTCAGTTCGACCTGTTCGCCACCGCGCAATTCACCTCACCGTGTGATCTGGCCAAGAGTATCGTGACTGGCGTCGGCACTCCCTACACCAATCGCGCCGATGTATCCGCCGGTGAGGCCGCCACCATCCATATCGGCGACCGTGTCATCACCATTCCCTCCGGCAAGGGTCTCGACAAGGCCGGCATAAAGGCACTGAAGACCAAGGCATCAGGCGAGGTCAAGGCCGCCCTGAAGGCCGCCGGCTATCCAGACAAGGCGGACCCGAAGAAGGTCAATGCCTGGGCGATGTTCGCCGTGCTGTGCGTATTCGCCGTCGCCTGTACCGCGCTTTACGGTCCGATGGCGTCGCTATTGGTCGAAATGTTCCCGACGCGGGTCCGCTATACCGCCATGAGCCTACCCTATAATATTGGGACGGGCTGGTTCGGCGGCCTGCAACCGGTGCTCAGCTTTGCCATGGTGGCAGCGTCAGGCAATATCTATTTCGGCCTGTGGTATCCGGTGGCGACGGGACTGGTCGCCGCCGCGGTGTCGCTGCTGTTCCTGAAGGAAACGCGTGGCCGCGATCTGAATTCCATTGAATAGTGTCAGGTCTGAACGCGCTTAGACGGCGCTTTAACGGATATCGCCCTTGATCGCCTTGACGCGAACGTGGCTGCGATCCTCTTGGCCGGCTGCATCTATGACGCTGAGATCATAGAATCCTTCCGTCGGCGGCGACCAGCTATACTCACCATTGGCATCCAGTTTCAAAGGCTGGCCGTTGACATACCATTCGACCGGCCGTAGCCCGCGGGCCGACAGCTTGAGCGGTCGGGTGACGGTCAGGGCCGCCTTGTCGTCCCGGACCTCAACATAGACGGTGGCATTGTTCGGCGGGAACAGAATCGAGGCTTTCGATTCCGGCGTGCCAAGCATTTTGAGACCACGCGGCGCGCCGTTGGGATCTATCGCCTGAGGCACCTGGCTTGGCGCCTGCAACTGGTCAAAGACGTCAAACAGCAGCGGCGCGGCCGCTTCACGACCCGTCTGATCTGCGCGCGCGCCGCCATCCGGACGCCCGGTCCATACCAGCACGGCATAGCCACCGGCCACCCCAACCGCCAGGGCGTCGCGGTAGCTGTAAGACGTGCCGGTCTTGAATGCCGGCCGATTGGCGTTTTTCATCAGCGGCCCCGGCAGGCGGCCTTCCGGCGGCGGCGTTTCGCGCAGGATCGAGATAACCCGATCGGCGGCTTCCGGGCGCATGAGACGCTGGCCGCCCGAGGTCTGTTCTTCGCCGACCGTATAGGCCAGCGGCCGCGCCAGACCATGGTCGCCCAAGGCGGCATAGAGAGCGGCCAGATCGTTAAGACGAATCCCCTCTCCACCCAGCGCCAGCGCCAGGCCCGATTCTTTCAAGCCCGATTTTGGCACGACCAACTTCACACCGACGGCCTCAAGGCGCCCTTGGAATGCCTCCGGCCCAATACGGTTGAGCACGGCAACCGCCGGCACGTTCAGCGAGTTGATCAGCGCCTCCTTCACAGATACCTCACCATGGAAAACACGGTCGAAGTCTTCCGGCTGATAGTCGCCAAAGCGCGTCGGGGCATCCATCAGGCGGGTATCGGGCGCCACCACGCCATCTTCGAACGCAAAGCCATAGATGAAGGGCTTAAGCGCCGAACCCGGCGAGCGCAAAGCGCGCGACATATCCACCCAGCCCCCGGGCCGGTCCAAACCGCCGCCGCCGACACTGGCGCGCACACCGCGCGTCTTGATATCGACCACGATGATGGCCACCGAGGAGTTAGGGCCCTGCTGTTTCGCCGTCGCCGCGGCCATGGTTTCCAGACGGGTTTGCAGGTTCGCGTCGATCGTGGTCACCACCGTCGCCTGTAGCCCACGGGCCGCACGCGCCAGCCGCCCGGCGGTGTGCCACGCCAATGTCGGAAAGACGAAACGCGACGTCACCATAGGCTCAGCCGCCGCTTCGCGGGCCTGGGCGCTGCCTATGATATTGGCGCCCGCCATGCGCTTCAAAATGAGATTGCGCGCGGCCATCGCCGTTTTCGGATGGCGGTCCGGCCGCCGCGCTTCCGGCGCCTGAGGCAGGGAAATCAGCAGGGCCTGCTCGCCCAAGGTGAGACTTTGCGGTTCATGGCCAAAATAGCTGAGCGATGCGGCACGCACGCCTTCCAGGTTCCCGCCATAGGGGGCCAGCGTCAAATACATGGCCAGGATATCCGATTTTGAATATCGCATCTCAAGCTGAACCGCGCGCAAAGCTTCGACCAGCTTGTTGCCGTAGCTACGCGGATGCGGGCTGAGCAGGCGCGCCGTCTGCATGGTGATGGTCGACCCGCCGGAGACGATATTGCCCGCATGCAGATTAGACAGAAGCGCCCGCACAACCGAGGTCGCATCGACGCCGGGGTGCCAATAGAAACGTTCGTCCTCGACACGGATTACATGACGCAGAAAGGTCGGGTCCGTGCGTTGCAGATCGGCGCGGATGCGCCAGCGCCCATCATCCACCGGCAGGGCGCGCAACCAGGCCCCGTTGCGGTCGAGTGCCACGGCGGAGGCCGTCATCGCTCGCGACATATCCGGTGGGAAAACCAGATTAAGCGCCGCAATGACGAGCTGAAATCCCATGACGCCGATCAGGGTCTTGACCAGCGGGGCAATCAGTTTGTCTGAGTGGATAGTCTTAAGCCTGAACACAATCGCAATGTCTTCCCCCTCTCCCGAGTTCGGGAGAGGGTTGGGTGAGGGGGCGTGCGGGTTAGCGCGCGCCGATGACCATGCGGCCACCTTGGGTGCGGCCGTAGGTTTCCGGACGATAGAAGTCCTTCGCTTCCGCGCCCGGCAGGTAGAAGTTACCTTGCGTCACCGCACGGGCGATATAGGCCATGCTGAAGCTGTTGGCGGACGTAACGTCTAGAGCCGCAATAAAGCGGTCGTCGCGCGCTTCCGACACCTTCAGATCGGTCAGGGTGCCGACGAAACGGAATGGACCGTTCTGCGCATCTTCATTGGTCAAGGTCGATTCGATTTCGAAGCCAGCGGGCAGCGGATCGTCGACGACGATGGGCCGCAGTTCCGCCCGGTCCGAGCGGCCGGAAATGACCACCAAAACCTTCTGGCCCTGGGTCAGGTGCGACGGATCGAGGCGCGAGCCGTCCAGGTTATAGAAGGTCTTGACCAGCGATATCCCATGCGCTTCTGCACCCGGCGCCGCGACGGGCGTACCCATCACCGTCACCGTACGCCAGATCGGACCCGATCCGCCATTCTTCAGGCGTGCCGCCGCCAGTTGCCCGATGCCATAGCGCTGGACATTGAGGCTACCCGGCAGGACGGCCACGCCCTGGGCGTCGATCTTGGTGGCGCCGGCGGCCTTCAACATGTAGGACGCCGCCTTCAGCACATAGGCGCTTTCGATGGTGTTCATCTGCGACGGGCTTTTCATGGCATTTTCTAGTCGCGGGATGAGTGAGCGGGCGATATCGCCTTCGCCAACTTCATAGGCGAGGGCGATGATACCGGCCAGATCACGCAGCGGTGTCTGATACCAATCGTTCGGATCGGAATAGCCGAGCGCCTGTATCGCTTCGTTGAACGCCAGGCGACCGCGCGAACGATCCCCCATCATGACCAGGCCGGCCGCGATCTGGGCACGGGCCAGCGGCGATTTTTCCTCACGGAACTGAACGTCGCGGTACCAGCGCAGACGCGCCAGGTCGCCCGAATGGGCCTTGGCCAGGACGTACAGCGAATAGGCCGAGGCACGCGAGCGCAGTTGCTTGGTCAATTGTTCACCGGACACACCGAACCAGTTCCAGCTGGACGGGACGCTGAGGCGATAATTGACGCTGGCATAGCCGTCCGGACGTGACATCTGGCGCATGGCGTTGAGCGACTTGTCGATGGCCTCCTGCGGCACATAAACACCACGGGCCTTGGCTTCGAGCAGGAAGTCGGTGGCATAGGCGCCGACAAAGCCATCGGCATTGCCGTCGCCGGGCCGCCATAGGCCGAAGGCACCGTCCTGCGACTGGCGATCGAGGATCTTGTCCACGGCCTGCTTCAATGCGGTCTGCGCTGGACCGGCGGCTTTCTTGCCAACCAGCGATTCCGATACGAACAACCACGGCATGGCCGCCGACGTCACCTGTTCGGTGCAACCGTACGGATATTTGCTGAGATTGGCGGCCAGAGGCGCCGGATCGATGTTGCGGAAGGGTGAGTAGCTGACCTCCACCGTGGCGGACCCCGGCTGGAGTCCAGCCAGCAGGGCGCTGTCGGGCGTCCAGACCTCATTGACCTTCTGCGATGCCGTCATGACGCGGGTTTGCGGCCCCCAACCATTTCGGGTCTGGATCTGGAAGCTATCGTTGAAAGCATAGCCCTGACCGTTCAGGCCGATCTGAACCGTGGAAATGCCGGTCCGATTGGGCGCGGTCATCGGAATGGTCTCAATCGCGCCCTGACCCTTGTTGAGATTGAACGCCTTTTCAAACGCCAGGATCAGACCTTGCAGACCCTTGACGATAGCCTTGTAAATCCCGGGCTTACCGTCGGTATTGTCCAGTTGCAAGGTGGCGAAGGCGGTGTCGCCGGGTGCCAGGAAGCGCGGCAAGGCCAGATCAGCCACCACCGGCTCACGGATGATCATACGGCTGTCGGCCTTACCGACGGCATCGTCGGTCCAGGCAACGGCCATGACACGCAGTTCGCCATTGAACTTTTGAATCGGCAGGCGAACATAGGCCTTGCCGTCGAGACCGGTCTGAACCACGCCGGACCACAGAGCGATGGTGCGGATAGGCGTAGTGGTCAGGCCTTCGCCGCCCAATTGGTCACCACCGAAGGTGGGCGCGGCCGCGCCAAGATTGGGATCGAGCAGACGACCATAATCGTCATTGTAGTCGACGCCCAGGGCGCGCTTGCCGAAGTACCAATCGACAGGATCGGGCGACTTGAACTTGGTCAGGTTAAGGATGCCCTGATCAACCACGGCGACGCTGACCTTGGCGCGGTCGCCGATCTTGACACCGCTGACCTGTATCGGCACGTCAATGAAGCCGTTGCCGTTCTTATCAACCTGCGGACGCTGCGGCTGGTCGGAGGCCAGCACCTTGACGCCAAGCTTGCGCGACTTAGGATCAAGCGGCACATAGATGAGGCCGATGGCTCGGCGCGGCTTGGACGATGTCACCGGGTCACGCGGCTGCATGACGCTGACCATGATGTAAGCGCCACCACCCCAGGCAGCCGAGGATTTCAGGCGCACCGTCGTGCCGTTCTCACCGACCGATACGGTCTTCAGATCGATGAGGTGATCGGTCGCCACGGCGATCTGGGCTTCGCCCTTGTACGGGCCTTTCAGGGTGACTTCGACCGTGTCGCCTTGGTTATAGGTCTTGCTACCCGTTGTCAGACGAACGAAATCTGGCGCATCGGTGCCCTTCTGGGTCGACCCCCAGCCGGAGGAGAAGCGCGTGACGGTACGGGCCTGGCCGGGCACTTCGACTTCCAGGCGATAATCGCCCCAGTCGAGATTGCGCTCGAACGAAGCACCTGTATTGGCATTGAGGTCGTACGTCTTGGTGGACACCACGACATCGCGGTGGGTCGAGCGCCAATTCCATTTGCCGTCGGAAATGTACCAGTCATAGTCCCAGACTTCTGAAATCAGCTTGACCACCACACCTTTGGTAGCGGTCTTCTGGCCCTGAGGCGTCAAACCGATAATGTTGAAGGCCATGCGCGGCGCATCGCGCCAATTGCCATCCTTCTGGTCAACCTTGACGCCGAGATAGAGCGGCGCGGTCTTGATCCGCAATGTCTGACTTTCTCGCACGGGCCGCCCGCCGGGCTCGAACACCGAAGCGGTCAGGAGCACGGTCAGGGGCTGAGTGGTATCACCGGCCAAAGACGCCTGGAACGGGAACAGCGCATTGCCTTGACCGTCGGTCGTCGTGCCGGGCAAATCGACGTATTTTTCTTCATATGGCTTGGTTTCGTCACCGAAGCGATATTCGTTAAAGGCTGGGAAAGGATTGCCATCGGCGCGGATGCGCGCCTCTCCGGTCACCTGCAAGCCGGCGCCAATGGCGCCATAGAGATAGCGGGCATTGACGGTGACGGGACGCGTTTCCGTGGCCGACAGCAACGGACGCTGGGCGTCCGCCTTGATATCGACGCCGAGCCGTTGCGGGGCGAAATCTTCGACGGCGAATGAGGTCGAGCCCGCTGGCTGATCCATGCCAGTCAATTCGACACGCGCCGACCATTGGCCGCGCGGTGCGGATTTCGGCAGGGTGACATTGGCGCCGGCATAGCCCATCGGCGTCTTGTCGAAATGGAGGCGGAAGGCTTCCACGCCCGACGGACGTGAAATAACGATGACGCCCTTCCGGTCCTTAATGGCGCGGCCTTCCGGATCGCGGATCATGGCAACCAGATGCACGCTCTCGCCGGGGCGGTAGATGCCGCGGTCGGCGTACATGTAGCTGTCGACGCCTGACGCATTCGCCCGGCCATCGCCCTTTTCGCCGCCCGTATCGCGACCGCCGACATTGTGCGATGTCAGGTCCATGGGCGACCGATCAAGTTCGCTGGCGGTAAAATCGTCATTGGCGCCGTAGGCCATGACCATCTTGGCCGTCAGGGCATCCTTGCCTTTCAACAGCGCACCACCGAACGTGGCACGGCCATCGACATCGGTACGGGCTTCGCCCAGGACATCGCCATTGCTGGCGACCAGATCGACCTTGACGCCGGACAGTGGCTTTGCGGTTTTCAGCGACCGCGCCACGACGTCGAGACCGTTTTGACCCTTGTAGGTGGTCAGGGCCATGTCGGTGTACAGTATCCAGCGGCGCGCCTTTGCCGGCTCGTCGCTTTCATTCTTGTCACGTCCGCCGGAGGCGTCGCGCACCTTGACGACATAAGCGCCCGGCTTCAGGGTCTTCAGAACCGCACCAAGCGGGAAAACGGTTGTGACGCGGTCGCCATTGCCAGACTTGACCGCTACCTTGCCGGTCCAGATCTTGACGCCGATATCATCGGCGGAATCGTCACCATAGCCGTAGTCATATTCGCCTTCTGCCACCGGGTCGGGCGCGGACACCTGCTTGCGCACCAGGTTGCGATCGGAAACGTGCCAGA
Source organism: Asticcacaulis aquihabitans (assembly GCF_032490435.1). NCBI lineage: Bacteria > Pseudomonadati > Pseudomonadota > Alphaproteobacteria > Caulobacterales > Caulobacteraceae > Asticcacaulis > Asticcacaulis aquihabitans. The sequence goes on along the minus strand of NZ_JAVGWM010000003.1, from coordinate 242,483 downwards.
CTTCGAAGGCCAGTGCCGAAACGTTGACGGTCTCCACGGCCACACCATCGGCTTCTTCGCGCGGCAGTATGACGCCGTTACCGGCAAAGCCGACATAGGGCGGCTTCTCTCCAAAGCTGAAATCGAGGTCGCGATTTTCCTTTAACTGTTCGCTGCCCTTACCGGGCAGCCCCTTCAGAAGGGTGATACGGCGATCGTTGAAACCGAAGCCCGATACGCAAAGCGTGTCATCCTTAACAGCGATAGCGGGTGCCGACGGCAGGGCGGGCGATACGACGACATAATCGCCGTAGGGCTTGCTGGAATCGAGTGGCTTTGAGAATTTTACGCACGCCTTGGGCGATGCACCGGAGGTGTCGAGGTTTTGTTTCCAGACGTCGAACCCATCCGGCTTGCGATCCCCCGCCCGCGGCGCGTTTTTATCGCGCACCTTGCCGACCAGGCCAGTCGCCGGTTTTCCAATTTCACCTGCAGCGACGGCGGTCTTTTCGCGCGCATTGCTGCTCAGAGCATGATCGGTCAGGAAACCAATTCCGAAGCCCGCAATCAAAACCGCCGCAGCGCCCGCGATGAGAGTTCGGTTGTGCCAGTCGATCATGGTGTTTCCCCCGTCGCGGCAGGGTGCTTGACACCCTGAATTATCTTAGATGGACGACTCAAAGCATGAATTGTGCAAAGATCAATCTTTGTTTTGTCAAATCTGCAAATAAGGCTAGTGATTTTATAAAGTCGGCGCACCCGCCAACCTCAACCTATACTATATCACCACTTTCCGCCCGTTTTGGAACGCGGAAACGGCAACGGAGACGATGGCACTTGAGTCAGTTTGCACGCGTAATGGTGCTTGTAGTAGACGATAACCACTACATGCGGGTGATTGTCTGTACGATGTTGCGTGCCATGGGCATTACCCTGATACGCGAAGCCTCAGACGGGGCAGAAGCGCTCGAAATCGTTCGTGACTGGCGCCCCGACGTCATCATTCTCGACCTTGTGATGGAAACCATCGATGGCATCGAATTCACGCGTCTGATTCGCCGCGGCACCGACAGCTCGCATCCTTATGTGCCCATTATCATGATGACCGGCCATACCGATCGCCGACGTGTTCTGGAAGCTCGAGATGCGGGCGTCAATGAAATCGTCGCCAAGCCGTTGACCGCCCGCGCGTTGATCGACCGGCTGAAGAGCGTGATCAACAATGAACGCGGCTGGGTTAAGTGTTCAACCTATGTTGGTCCCGATCGCCGCCGCCGTACCCTACCCGACTATAAGGGCCCGTTCCGCCGTACGGCCGACAAGGCGGACGGCAAGATGTAGGCATGGCCCTGTCGCCACGCGACATTTTGCCCATCGGCTGGCCATATTTCCGCTTCGCAAAGGCACCGGTTTCGGGCTACAACGCGCCCATGACCCAGCAAGCCACCTCCCCTTTTGGTTTCAAGGATGTCGATGCCCGCGAAAAAGTCGCGATGGTCCACGACGTCTTCCGCAATGTCGCCGACAAGTACGACCTCATGAACGACGTCATGTCCGGCGGCGTACACCATGTCTGGAAGGATGCGGCTTGCGCCCGCCTCAATCCGCAACCGGGTGAGATCATTATCGACTGCGCCGGCGGCACCGGGGACATCGCCCGCCGACTGGCCAAGCTGGCGCGTGCCGCCAAGGCCCGGCGTATCGCGCGCGGGTACGAGGCCCGCGACGCCGAGATCCGCATTATCGACTACAACGAAGCCATGATCATGGCCGGTCGTGAAAAATCAGCGAAACAGCATCTCGACGAGCCGGAAATCACCTGGTCGGTCGGCGACGCCATGAACCTGGCCATCGCGGACAACTCCGTCGACGCCTACATCATTTCCTTCGGTATTCGCAATGTCGCCGACGTCCAGGTCGCGCTCAACGAGGCCCGTCGCGTGCTCAAGCCCGGCGGGCGGTTCTTCTGCCTGGAATTCTCGCACCCCACCTCTTCGGTCATTGCGAAAATCTATGAAACCTATTCGTTCAAGGTCATTCCGTTCATGGGCCAACTGGTTGCCCAGGACCGCGACAGCTATCAGTATCTGGTCGAAAGCATTCAGCGCTTCCCCGATCAGGAGCGCTTCAGAGACATGATGGAAGCAGCCGGGTTCAAACGCGCCCGTTACACCAATTTCACCGGTGGGGTCTGTGCCCTGCATGAGGGCTGGGCGTAGGTTCTTGGCGTCTCTCAGTACATGGATGCGTATGTTCCGCACGGGATTTATCCTGTTGCGTTACGACGCGCTGCTGCCGGAAGAAACGGCGCACCTGCTCCCGCCCTTGCCGCGCGCCTTTGCCGCCATTCTGCGCAGCCTGTTTGCCAAGAAAACGAACCTGCGTCCTGGCGAACGCTATGCCGTCGCCTTCCAACACCTGGGCCCCGCCTTCATCAAGCTAGGTCAGGTGCTGTCCACACGCGGCGATATCTTCGGTCAGGCCTTCATTACCGACCTGGCGCATCTCAAGGATAATCTGCCCCCCTTTTCGCACGCGGTCGCCGAAGCCAGCGTCGTCGAGGCATTGGGCAAGCCGGTAAACCAGATATTCTCACACTTCGGCGAGGTCATAGGCTCGGCATCCATCGCCCAGGCCCATGAGGCGGTATTGCTCGACGGCCGCAAGGTCGCCGTAAAGATCCTGCGCCCAGACATAGAGGCGGTAGTTGCCGCCGATATCGCCATGATGAGCCTGGCTGCGCGGATTGTCGCTTTTCTCTTTCCCTCCACACGGCGTTTGGAGCCGGTCGCCTTTGTCGGCGCTGTGGCGCAGTCGCTGCTGCTCGAGCTCGACCTCAGGCTGGAAGCCTCGGCGTGCGATGAAATCGGCAAGATCATCAATGCCGAACCGTGGATGCGCGCGCCCAACGTGGTCTGGCACCAGGTGGCGCGCCGCGTTCTGGTAACCGAATGGGCCGACGGCACCCCGTTGTCGCGTCCCGAAGCCCTCACCCTGCCCGGCCTCGACCACAAGGAGGTCGCCGACAACTTGATCAGAGCCTTCCTCAGCCAGGCGCTAGACCATGGCGCCTTTCATGCCGATTTGCACGAAGGCAACCTGTTCATCGCGGCGCCTGCCCGCCTGACCGCCATCGATTTCGGCATCATAGGCCGCCTACGCCCCAAGGAGCGCCGCTATCTGGCCGAAATGCTGTGGGGCTTCCTCCGCCGCGATTATAAGCGCGTCGCCGAGGTGCATTTCGAAGCCGGCTATGTGCCGCGCACGCACAATGTCGACAGTTTCGCCCAGGCCCTGCGCGCCGTCGGGGAACCCGTCCTTGGTCAGAAGGCAACCGAAGTATCGATGGGCCGCCTGCTGACCCAGCTGTTTGAAATTACCGCGCAGTTCGACATGCACCTGCGTCCCGAACTGGTTCTGTTGCAAAAGACCATGGTCAGCGTCGAAGGGGTCGCCCGCCGCATTTACCCTGAGCACAATTTGTGGGAAGCGGCCCGCCCGGTGGTCAAGGACTGGATTTCGCGCGAACTGTCGCCCGTCGTCGAGGCCCGACGCATCTTCGACAAGCTAGTCAGCCGCCTGCGCACCGATGACGAGGAAGAGATAAAGTCGAGGACCAGTGTTGAAATGGCAGCGCTTCAGATTGTCGCCCGTCAGGGACGCACCTTCGGCCTGGTCGCTCTTGTCGTTTCCGTTCTGTCACTGGCGGTGCTCGTCTGGATGGCCGTGCGGTAACAATTCCGCGCCGGCCCAGATTGTTAATTTACAGCTTTACTTAAGCGTCTTATCGTTCGGTCGCGACAACGAGGGCTGAATGACTCAGACGGCACCGGAAAGCGAACATAGGTCCGAACTGGCTTTCCTTGCCGGCGAGGGCGAAATGGCAACGCTGATGCGCGCCAAGGACTGGACTGCCACGCCCTTAGGCCCTCCGCAGGCTTGGCCGCAATCCCTGCGCACCTGCGTCCGCCTGATGCTGAATACGCGTCATCCCGTCTTTCTGTTCTGGGGTCTCGATGCGATCTGTCTGTATAATGATGGATATCGCCAGTTGCTCGGACGCGAGCGACACGCCATCGCGCTTGGCAACCGAGGCGCCGTGGTGTGGGAGGAAATCTGGCACATTATCGGCCCGCAGGTTGCTCAGGTGATGGCGGGTGATGGCGCCACATGGCATGAAAACGACCGCATCCCACTGACGCGCGACGGCAAGCGCGAAGATACATGGTGGACATACAGCTATTCGCCGATCGATGAGGACAGTGCACCGAACCGCGTCGGCGGCGTGCTGGTCCTGGTATCTGAAACCACGCAGACCGTCCTGGCAGAGCAGAAACGCTCGGCGGAGATGACACGCCTGCGCAGTATGTTTGAACAGGCCCCCAGCTTTGTCTGCATCATGCAGGGCCCGACGCACGTTTTCGAGTTCGTCAACAATGCCCACCGCCAACTGTTCAACAGCCACGACTGGGTTGGAAAGCCCTTGCGTGAGGCCTTTCCCGACATCGCAGGACAAGGCTTTTACGAAGCCATGGACCACGTTTATACCAGCGGGGAACGCCTGATTTTCAAGGCGACTCCGGTGCGGTTTCATGCCGGCCCGCAAGCTGTGGAATCGGTGCGTATACTCGATTTCATCTATGAGCCGATGCGTGATGACACCGGCACGATCTCCGGCATATTTTGCGAAGGATTTGATGTCACGGAGGCACACAAGGCCGAGGAGGCTTTGCGGCGGTCCGAGGAGCAACTGCGTCTGGCGACCGAAGCGGCAGGCATTGGCCTGTGGGATGTCGATCTGACCAGTGGTCAGCTATATTGGCAGCCGCGCGTCAAAGCGATGTTCGGTCTGTCCGCCGACGTGCCCACAGTCATCGACCATTATATCGCGGGCCTGCATCCGGAAGATCGTGACGAGGCGCGCGCCAAATTCGCGGCTGCGACCGACCCGGCTATCCGGGCCACCTATGACGTCGAATACCGCACCGTCGGTATCGAGGACGGTGTGGTCCGGTGGGTATCGTCACGCGGCCGGGGCATTTTCAATGATGACGGCGTATGCGTCCGCGTTGTCGGCACCGCTGCAGACATTACCGCGCGCAAGCAGGCCGAAGAAAAGTTGCGTGAACTGAACGAAACCCTGGAAAAGCGGGTTAATGCGGCGGTGGCCGAACGCAAGCTGTTGGCCGATATCGTTGAATCAACCGACGCTATGATCCAAGTGATCGATCTTGATTTCAACTGGCTCAGCGTCAACAAGGCCAGTGCAGACGCCTTCGAGCGCATTTTCGGCGTCCGCCCCGCAGCCGGTGACAATATGTTGAATGCCCTGGCAGACCACCCGAAGCCGCAGGCCACCATCCGCCAGGTATGGCAGCGGGCCCTGTCCGGCGACCCGTTCACGGCGGTCGAGCCGATGGGAGAAGACAGCCCCGACCCGCGCTATTACGAGATGAAATTCAACCCCTTGCGCGACAAGGAGGGGCGCGTAATCGGCGCCTATCAGTTCGTCTACGACGTAACAGAACGGTTGCGCGACCAGGCACGGTTGACCGAAGCGGAAGAACAATTGCGTCAGTCGCAGAAGATCGAAGCCATCGGCCAGTTGACCGGCGGCATCGCCCACGATTTCAATAACCTGCTGATGGTCATTACCGGCGGCCTGAGCATACTGGAGCGCCAGCCCGACACCGACAAGCGCCAGCGCATCCAGGCGGGCATGCGCCAGGCGGCCGAACGCGGCGCCTCCCTGACCCGGCAATTGCTGGCCTTTTCGCGCCGCCAGGCCCTGCGGCCCGAGCCGGTCGATCTGGTGCGTCAGGTTGGCGGCATGCGTGAATTGCTAGACCGGACGCTCGGCGCCAATATCCAGATCGAAACCCAGTTTCCGCGCGACCTGTGGCCCGTGACCGCCGACCCGTCGGAACTGGAACTGGTGGTGCTTAATTTGTGTGTCAACGCGCGCGATGCCATGCCTAATGGCGGGTGCATCACCATTTCAGCCGAAAATATCCACCTGGCTCACGACGGCCAGGAAGGCGACTTTGTCAGACTCGGTGTAGAGGACACTGGCTTCGGCATGACGAAGGACGTTCTGGCGCGCGTCTTCGAACCGTTTTTCACCACCAAGGACGTCGGCAAGGGAACCGGACTGGGTCTGCCACAGGTCTATGGTTTCGCCCATCAGTCCGGCGGGGCCGTCGAAATTGAAAGCGTGGTCGATCAGGGCACGATCGTTACGCTCTATCTGCCGCGCGCCTATGCCACGCCCGAAGAGACAGGGGTGCCAGTGCGCCTGGATACGGCGGTAAACGGACCGCATGGGACGGTGCTGCTGGTCGAAGACGATGAGGAGGTGGCTACCCTCGTGGCCGAAATGCTGGCGCAACTCGGCTTCGATGTCACCCGCGCCGCCAGCGCGCAGGGGGCGTTGGGCGCCTTGGCCAACGGACGGGCCGTCGATATTGTCTTTTCCGACATCATGATGCCGGGCGGTATGAACGGCATCGAACTGGCGCGCGAAATTCATCGCCGCCGCCCTGGCCTGCCCGTCTTGCTGACGACCGGATACCCCGAAGCCGCGCGCCACGATGCGGCCAATGAGGGTGTCGAGCTGTTGCCCAAGCCGTACGAACTGAAAGTTCTGCAGGCGGCATTAAGTCGCGTCATGACCGCCGCTACGACTTCGGCCGCGACTCAGGCGATCTAATCGGCGGTCCCGAAACTGTCGCGGCGGGGCGTCCGGCGTTCACTTTCGATCTGCTTCTGCTTTTGCCAATAGGCCGCGCCGTTGTCCGGCCTGAATACCGTGCGCGGGGCACCGGCCTTGGTCATGACCGCGAAGACATTGCCCTTCGGGTCGTAGAACAGGGTATCCCCATTGCTGCGTTTCAGGGTCTGGGTGCCGGGGGGTGGATTATGGATGAAGCCGTGCACCATGGCCATATAGTCGGGATAGGACTTGGCCGAAAACTCTGGCCCGTGACGTTCGAAGTGGTAGTGAGCGTTTTCGTCGGCCGAATATTTGCGGTTCTTGGACCACAGGGGCCAATCCCCGTACCGCGTTTCGCTGATGTCCGCGCGCGGCCCCTTGGGCAGGGGGAGCGGTTCCCCCAGATGCGGCGCATCGGCGCGGGCATAGGACGCTTCACCCGGAATAGGCATCGACGCCTGTTCAACTGGCCCGGCGGAAGCAGGCACAGCCTGATCGGGCTTTTGCGCCCAGGCGGGTGCTTTTTCGGGCTGGGCCTGTGAGGTCGGCGCCGCGCCCGCACCATCCGGCAGAACCGCCGATGGCCCGGCGTCACAAGCCGCCAGTCCCAGCAGCAATAAAAATAGCCACAGTGCCCGCACGTCTTGTCCCCTTGCTTCCGTCTGCTTACCTATGGCACAAGCGGCGCAATTCGCAAAGGAGACCGCATGACGGCGCAACCGCGTGTATTGCTGATCATCGGCGGCGGCATAGCGGCCTATAAATCGCTGGAGCTGATACGCTTGCTCAAAAAATCGGGCATTGCGGTCCGCGTCGTCCTGACCGAAGCGGCCCAGGCCTTTGTCACGCCTTTGACGGCGGCCGCCCTGTCGGGTGACAAGGTCTATACCGACCTGTTTGACCTGACCGACGAAACCGAAATGGGTCATATCATACTGTCGCGTCAGGCCGATCTGGTCGTGGTAGCACCAGCCACAGCCAATATGATGTCAAAGCTGGCGAACGGGCTGGCTGACGACCTGGCCTCGACGCTTTTGCTGGCCACCGACAAGCGCGTACTTCTGGCACCGGCTATGAATGTGCGCATGTGGCACCACCCCGCCACGCAGCGCAACCTGGCGACTCTCCGGGCGGACGGCGCTTTGTTCACCGGCCCGGACGAGGGCGATATGGCCTGCGGCGAATATGGTCTGGGCCGCATGAGCGAGCCTGAGGCGATCCTCGCCGCCATTCGGCTGCACCTCGGTGGGAGCGAAGGCCCGCTTAAAGGGCGCAAGATCGTCCTGACGGCCGGCCCGACCTTCGAACCGCTCGATCCCGTGCGCGGCCTGACCAACCGGTCTTCCGGCAAGCAAGGTTATGCCATCGCCGAAAGGCTGGCGCGCGACGGCGCCGACGTGACTCTGATTTCCGGCCCCGTTGCCCTGGCCACACCGCCGGGCGTAACGCGGATCGAGGTCGAAACCGCGCAGGACATGTATACCGCCGTCCATGCGCACCTACCCTGCGACGTCTTTATCGGCGTAGCCGCCGTCGCCGACTGGCGGGCCCGGGACATCGCCTCGGAAAAACAGAAAAAGACCTCAGACAACGAATTGTCGGTGGTTTTCGTGAAAAATCCCGACATTCTCGAATCCGTGTCCAAGCACCTGGAACAGCGCCCGCGCCTCGTCATCGGTTTCGCCGCCGAGACGCAGAAGCTGGAAGACTACGCCAAGGCCAAGCTGGCCTCCAAGGGCTGCGACGCCATCGTCGCCAATGATGTGTCCGAAGGCGTATTCGGCACCGGTAGCAATGCCGCCACCCTGGTCGATCTCGACGGCTTCACCCCCATTCCCGGCACGACCAAGGCCGATGTCGCCGATTTCCTCTCCGCCTATATCCTGAGGCGGCTTGATACCCTTGGCCAGCCGGTCTGATCCCCATTTTCTGTCTCGAAAGCGCCCACCATGACTGTAACCGCCCATGTCCTTCAATTGCCGCACGCGACAGGTCTGGCCCTGCCCGCCTACGAAACAGACGGTTCAGCGGGCCTCGACCTGAGGGCCGCCATTGCAGAAGGCGAAGACCTGGTGCTGAAACCCATGGGTCGCGCCCTGGTGCCGACGGGTTTGAAACTATCCGTACCGCAAGGGTATGAGGTCCAGGTGCGTCCCCGGTCCGGCCTGGCATTGAAATTCGGCATCACTTGCCTGAATTCGCCCGGCACGGTCGATAGCGATTATCGGGGAGAGGTCGGCGTCATCCTCGTCAATCTTGGTTCGGAAGATTTTGTCATCCGCCGCGGCGACCGCATCGCCCAGATGGTGGTGGCCCAACATGCGCGCATTGTATGGGAAACACCGGAAGCATTGGAGACTACCGCGCGGGGTGAAGGCGGTTTCGGATCGACCGGGCGATAAATTTCACCTGATGGGCGAGTCCAATTCGCCCATCAGCACACATTTGTGATCTATATTTCGACATTTCCATTTTGTAGGAAACACAAATCGGCTCAGCCTGATCATTACGACAGACGGGTCAAAGCGCGCCGATGAACGGGGCGTGAACTACGACCTCAAAAGAGGTTCAGACTTGTTGGTTTTAATCAAGCTGGACACCGGCTTTTGAAAGAGACCTCCAATGGGTGATTTTACGCAGTTCCTTTGGGCCATGTGGGATTCGACCCAGGCCGCCCTGATCGGGCTCAACCCCGTCCCGGTGGTGATTTTCGGGCTCTTTTTCGGCATGATACAGTCACGTCGAATGCCTGCGTGGATATTGGCGATCCTTGCGGTTATCCCGGCGGTCGTTATTACCGCTCTGCTGCCGCGCGCCATAGGCTACCAGGCGATCTGGCCCGATGTGTTGCAGTTGGAAGTGCAGATACAGATCGCGATGCTGCTGTTGATTGCCTATGCAACGATTCGTATTATGGGCTTGATAAAGCTCACCCTTTCCCTCATCGGGCCAAAGACCAATAGCCATAAGGCGGTGTAGTCCGCCGAAATCCGCATGGTTTTTTGATTTTTCGTTAACCATGGTAAGGTGATGGTGGGCCGTCGCAATGGCCCACCTTGTCTTTACCTGCGTTGCGCTGGTCCGCCCCTTAAGCGGCACGCGCGAGTATCGCTGTTCCCGGCGGAGTGCGTACCCTTGTTTTTAGCGAGATGAAGGATACCCTATGAACGATATCTGGCAGTTTTTTATCAGTGTCAGCGACGGTTTTCGCGCGGCCCTGGGCAGCGTCAATCCCTTGCCCATCCTGGTCGTCGCCATCGTGATCGGTCTATTGCAAAAAAAGCCCGAGAAATACGCCATTAAGGCTGCGGCTGCCTTGGTCCTAGTTCTGGCATTCAACATTTTCCTGCCGGTCGTATCCGGTGGCCGGCCAGCCTGGGCCGACATCCAGCACATCGAGTCGGTTGCGCAATACTTCCTGATGTACGTCTTTGCCTATGGCATGATCGGCGTACTGGGCAGCGTGAAGTCACTGATGAATGTTCAGGCGAAAAAGGCCTGACGCGCGCGCCGTTCTGATTGAGTCAGAACGGCGATCTATTCCGGTTGCGGCTGTTCGGCCTTGAGTTCGCTGCCTTCGACGCGCCGGATATGCAACCAGATGCACATGGCGATGGCGACGAAGCCGATGACGATCGTATAGGCGAAAAAGGCGAAATAACCCGCTCCCATGGCAGCGGGCGTTACCGCCAGCTTCGCCGAGGCGACCGTGTAGGAATCGGCGTGCAGGTGCCCCATCAATCCCTTGAAGATAGCACTAAAGCCGCCGGCATCGGCCGCCTTGGCCGAACCTTCGACGATACGGCCGGACTGTGAAGCTACAAGCTTGCCTAGAATAGCGTAGAAGCTTGAGAATATTGCGTATTGCGGCGCCGTATATTGCGGCGACACCAGGGTGGACATATAGGCGATCAAGGCCGTGCCGGCGATAGAGGCGGCGATATTGTCCATAGCGAGGGCGACGGCGAAGATCGGCAGGGAATGACCGGCGCAGGCCAACCACATGAAGCCGATATGGCTGAATGGCCCGACAATGGCGCCGATAAGCAACGACTTGCGCACGCCGAACCGCGCGATCAGCCAGCCGGCGATACCCACGCCGATAACCAGCATCAGTACGCCAAAGCCCTTGCGCATCTCTCCGACCACGTCCAGCGAAAAGCCGAGATCGACATAAAACGGGTTCATGATGCTGAGCGTGAATTCGCTGATCCGGTACAGGCAGATCAGGGCGAAGATGAAACCCGCCCAATCCTTGTACCGTCGGAAAAAGTCAGCCAGAGGCTCAATAAACGCGCCTTTGAAATAGGCGCCGGGACGCGTCGGCCAAGGAAGGGGCAGGCAGGCGCCCATCATCAGGGCAAGACCCACCAGTGTAAATGGAATTTGCAGGAACGGTCCGGTCTGCTTCGAGGTAAAGGCGGCCTTGAACGCGGCCTGGGCATCTAGGCTGACGCCGATGTGTCCAATCAGGCCATTTATCAGGTCGGCATTGGCAGTCAGGCCCGACCCCATGGCGAGTGCCGCGATAAGGATAAGCAGGGCGCGGCCGATCCATTCCATGACCTCAAGCGCCGGCCGCACCGCCAGGCCTTCGTAATGAATCGGACGCGGATGGTGCGCGGGTCCGCGCGGCGCGAGCAGCACGGCGATCCAGCCAATGATCATCATCAACGCCATGGTGGCGTAAGCCAGGGGCCAGCCGATCCGCGACGACAGGATCAGCGGCACGGCGCCGGCCACCATCATCGCGATGCGATAACCCCATTGATAAGCCGCCGTCATGATCCCTTGCAGCTCAGGTTCGACGGATTCGATCCGCCAGGCGTCCATAACAATGTCCTGGCTCGCACCAAAAAAGGCGGTCAAGGCCGCAAAGGCGGCCATTTGGCCTAAATTGACTGTCGGATTGGTGGCGGCGATGCCAAGCAGCCCAAGCGCCACGGCGGCTTGCAAGACCAGCATCCAGGCACGGCGATGCCCCAGCCTGTCGTTCAGCCACGGCACATTCAGTCGGTCCAGTAGCGGTGCCCACATGAATTTCAAGGTGTAGGAAAAGGTAACCAGCACGAAAAAGCCAATCACCTGAAGTGACAGACCTTCGACCCGCAGCCAGGCACTCAGGGTATCGTTCACCAGCAGGAACGGCATGCCGGAAGCATACCCGAGCGCCAGCATCAGCAAGGGCTTAGGGCGGAAAAAGGCCAGCAAGGCCGCCAGCGCCGATATTTTCGGCTTATCCTTAGCATCAGACGCGTTCATTCATGTCCCCTGTCCGTTCAGGCGGAGACGGTAAGTGGCTTTGGCTATGCTGTAAAGGTTCGGAGTCTCTTCCCGATTCCGGTGATCTGGAGATTACGCGCTTTTGGCTTCGCGCGGTTCACAGGCCCAGGTCTGCAAGCGATGCTTCAACGCCACCAGCTCGATCGGCTTGGTGAGGAAATCGTTCATGCCGGCATGAATACTGGCGCGGCGGTCTTCTTCATAAGCGTTGGCGGTCAGGGCAATGATCGGCGTGCGGATGCCCAGAGCCCGGACTTCACGTGTGGTACCGATACCGTCCAGCCCAGGCAGACCCAAATCCATGAAGATAATATCGAAATTGCGTTGCTTGAGAATGTCGATCGCCTCTTCACCTGATGCGGCCCGCTCTACGCGGCAGCCTTCGCGCTGGAGCAGGATCTGCGCCAGCAGGGCGTTGACCGGATTGTCTTCGACCAGCAATACCGATTTGTCCGGCGCGGCTTCGCTGACGATACGGTCGTCGTCATTATGGCCCGCGTCCGGCGTATCACGTGACCGGTCGTGCAGGGTTTCAAGACGTTCCAACACGGACGAACGGCGTAAAGGCTTTATCAGATAGCCGGCCCAACCCTGTTCACGCCAGGCATCGATCTCGTCGCGTTCTTCGGGGGCCAGCAGGATGAGACTACGTGACGAGGGCGCCTTCGTTGGCGTCATGAAGGCGGCACGATCGGCCAGCAGGATGGCCTGCGGGTCGAAAATATCTTCCGGACGTGCGACGCGGCTAAGACGGCAATAAGCAGCGGCCAGATGGCATTGGGCGCCTTCGGCCAGGACAGCGTTATCACCGATAAAGGCGATGGCGTGGGGGTATTGCGAACGCGGGGTCTCGTTGCTGAGGCCGTACGGCGCGCGGAATTCGACGGTGAAGATCGAGCCCTTGCCCATTTCGGACTCAAGCGTAAGAGTACCGTTCATGACTTCGACCAGCTTCTTGACGACCACAAGACCCAGGCCTGCGCCGCCGTAACGGGTGGCGTGGCTGGGTTCGACCTGACCATATTCCTCGAAAATGCGGGCGCGGGCCTCTACGGGAATGCCGGCGCCGGTGTCTCTGACGCTGAAAACGATCAGACCGGATTCAGACAGACCGACATGGATCAGCACCCCACCCTGCGTCGTGAATTTGATCGCATTGCCGGCCAGATTGAACAGAATCTGGCGTAGTCGGCCTTCGTCGGCATGGATATAGTCTAGGCGCGGGTTGAGCGACCAGACAACCTCGATCCCATTGGCATGGGCGCGCGGCGACAGCAGCTCAGCGACCCCCTGCAACAACGGCTCAAGGCGGACTTCGCTGACTTCGAGCGCAATGTGACCGGCATCCATGCGCGCATAGTCGAGCAGGTCGTTAACCAGCGTAAGCAGGTGATCACCGGATTCGCGCGCGGTCTGGATATAGGAGGCTTGATCCGGAGTGAGAGAGGTGCGCGTCAGCAGAGACAGCATACCCATGACGCCGTTGAGCGGCGTTCGGATTTCATGGCTCATCAGGCGAAAAAAGTCTTCGCGAGCCTTCAGCCGTTCCTCAGGCGATAAGCGCTCTTCGGTGGCTTTAGAGGCGTCGGGCCCGGTGAGGGGAATGGTCATTCGGATTTTTCCGCAATCTATCTTCTGATAGGCGGACCCTAGACCAAAAAGGTTAAGTTAGCTCAAAGGCTTGATTAACATAGGGTGTATTCAACCCGGAATCCGCATCTGCAACCGAGCTTCCACCTGATTGTCGGCGGCCGCGGTCCGGCGATAGATCAGAGCTTCGGCCACGTGACGACGCAAGACCGGCCCGCACTGTTCCAGATCGGCGATCGTCCGCGCCAAGCGCAGGGTACGTGTCCAGCCGCGGGCGCTAAGGCCGGTCTGTTGCGCCGCCTGGGTAAGCAGGGCGCGGGCCTGATCGTCAAGAGCGCAGATTTGTTCCAATCCCGCGCCATAGGCCGTCGCGTTGAGACCATTGTCACTCGGCAGGTCGAGGCGACGGGCCCGCTCAAGTTGAATGTCGCGGGCGGCCTGTACACGCGCGGCGACCGCCTTCGATCCCTCGGTCGGCGGCGGCAAGGACAGGTCCATGGCCGTGACCGGCGGGACGTCGATCTGCAGATCGATGCGGTCCATAAGCGGCCCCGATACCCGGCTTTGATAATCTTTTATGCAGCGCGGGGCCTTGCCGCAGGCGCCTTTGCCGACACCACCGTGGCCGCAGCGGCACGGATTCATCGCCGCGACCAATTGCACCCGCGCCGGATATTTGATGTGATGATTGGCCCGCGCCACTATGACTTCATTGGTTTCGAGTGGCTGACGCAGGCTGTCCAAGGCCTGGGGCGAGAACTCCGGCAATTCATCGAGAAACAGAACGCCATTGTGCGCCAGGGAGACTTCACCAGGCCGTGCGCGCATGCCGCCGCCGGTCAGGGCCGCCATGGAGGCAGAATGGTGAGGGGCACGGAAAGGACGTTCCTGAGTGAGTTCACCCTTGGCAATAAGCCCGGCCATCGACCAGACCTGTGATGTCTCCAGCAATTCGCGCGAGGTCAACGGCGGCAATATGCCTGGCAGACGTTGCGCCAGCATCGATTTGCCTGAGCCCGGCGGCCCGACGAACAGCAGGTTATGGCCCCCGGCGGCGGCAATTTCCAAAGCGCGCTTGGGCGTTTCCTGTCCCTTGACCTCATTGAGGTCGAGCGGTTTTTCCGAAATTTTCGGCGCCCCGCGCTGGGGTGGCGTCAATACAGCGTGGCCCTTGAAATGGTTGATCAGCGAAATCAGCGATGCCGGCGCCAGGATGGATGGATTGCCCGACCATGCCGCTTCCGGACCGTTGTCGGCCGGGCAGATCAGCCCCATGTCAAAGCCGTTGGCCGCCATGGCGGCAGGCAGAGCACCGCTGACCGGCGCGATCCGTCCGTCGAGCATGAGTTCGCCGATGCAAACATAGCCCGACAGGGCATCTTCGGGGATAATGCCCATGGCGGTCATGACGGCCAGGGCGATAGGCAAGTCGAAATGGGAGCCTTCCTTCGGCAGGTCAGCCGGTGACAGGGCAGCGACGATCCGCTTGCCCGGCAGGCTGAGCCCCATGCCGGCAAAGGCACCCCTCACCCGTTCCCGGCTTTCCGCCACAGCCTTATCACCCAAGCCTACAACCTGAAATCCGACCTGGCCATTGGTAAAGACGACCTCGGCTTCGACCCGACGGGCTTCGGCGCCTTCAAAGGCGATGGTGGTGATACGTGCCGGCATGCCGCGCCCCTCTCTCGCTACTATTTTTTCCTGGGCTATTTCCCGGGTACGCGGATACTGGAATTATCCACAGCATAGGTGAGAGAAAAACACAAATCAAGAACAAAAACAGAACAATGGCGCAACACGACACGCTTCCAGCGCTAAGGGTGGAAAAGGTCACGGCGCGGGCCAAGAACAGGCCCGCCGGCTCTGCATATTTTGCGACGGCAAGGCCTCGTCATCAAGCCTTGTCAATCATCAAACTTCGCCATCAGGGCGCAGGTGTCAGGCGCCTTTCAGCGTCTCGTCTATGCGATCCCATAAAATATCGCCGACATCAATCCCTTCGAAGGCCTTCAGTTGTACAGCCCCGGTGGGTGAGGTGACATTGATTTCGGTCAAATAATCACCGATTACGTCAATGCCCACAAACATAAGACCTTTTTCCTTCAGCACGGGCTTGAGGATTTCACAGATCTCGCGATCACGTTTTGTGAGCACCAGCGGCTCAGCGGTCCCGCCGACCCGCAGATTGGACCGTACGGCGCCGGCTTCCGGCACGCGGTTAATGCCGCCCGCGATTTCGCCGTCGATCAGGATAATGCGCTTATCGCCAGCACTAACCGCAGGAATGAATTTTTGCAGGATGACCGGCTCGCGACTCATATTGCCGAACAGTTCGATCAGGGCATCCAGATTGCGGTCGCCGGCCTTGAGCTTGATGATGCCGTTCCCAGCGGCGCCGTGCAGCGGTTTCAGGATACAGTCGCCGTGGCGTTCGAAGAAGTCATGCAGGGCGACCGGATCGGACGAAATCAAGGTCGGCGGCTGGAGACCTGGGAAGCGTGTTGCCAGAAGCTTTTCCGGCGCGTCCCGCACGCTGGTCGGGTTGTTGACGACGAGTGTTTTCGGATGGACCGTTTCGAGGAAGTAGGTCGCGGTGATATAGGCGATGTCGAACGGCGGATCCTGACGCATCAGGATGACGTCCACATCGTCGGCCAGGTCAAGGGTTTCAAAGTCGCCGGCCGTGACGTGGTCGCCCTTAACGTCGCGCAGGGTCACCTTACGCGCACGAGCGAAGGGCCTGCCATCCTCGTAGCTGAGATGTTCGGGTTGATAGACCCACAGGCTGTGCCCACGCCTTTGGGCCGCCATCATCAGCAGAAAGGTCGTGTCCCCGGCGATATTGATCTTTTCGATGGGGTCCATCTGGACGGCGACGCGCAGGCTCATGGGGCTCTCCCGAAGTTCGGCCCTCTATCCGGCCGCACGCCCCATATGTGATTATGCATCGGACAAGGCAAGCCCAAAGCCGCACGTCAGTCTAATAGCGTTCTGTTTTCTCGAAAGCATTGATGCGATGTTCGGGCCATTGCCCGGAGGCGACAATATAGAGATCGATATTGAGATCGAGCCGGGCCAGACGCGGCCGCCTGGCCTGAAGGCTGAGACCGGCCTGCCACAGGCGGTCCTGCTGAACGTAAGAGACAGTTTCAAACGCCTCTTCGCGGCGGCGGCGTTGCTTGACCTCGACCACGGCCAAACGCTGGCCTTTCTGGGCTAAGATGTCGATTTCGCCCTGCGGCGTTTTCAATCGAAAACCGAGTATCCGATAGCCTTTGAGCATCAGATGGATAAGGGCAATATATTCGGCGAGATGGCCGCGCTTAAAGGCTTTGAGACCGCGCGCCGCCCGGTCAGCCACGCGCCTTGCCCTGCATTTCAAGCGCCTTCTGGTAGATCATCTTGCGCGGCAGGCCGAACATCTGGGACAGCTGCCTGGCGGCATCGGCCGGTGCATACTGTTCCAACGCCAGTTTCAGCGCCTCTTCCAGATTGTCGGTGGATGGCGCCGCGGCGACCGGTGGGGCAATGACGATGACGATTTCACCCTTGGGTTCAGCCAGCGCCGGATCGGAAATCAAATCGCTTAATCGGCCGCGATGGGCAGTTTCGTACAGCTTGGTCAGCTCCCGGCAGATACAGGCGTCACGGTCTCCCAGAACCTCGGCCATATCCATGAGCGAGTCATGCAAGCGCGGGCCCGTTTCGAACATGACCAGAGTGGCCGACTGAGTGACAAATTCCCCAAGAAAGGTTTTCCGCGCCGCCGATTTGTTGGGCAGGAATCCGGCAAACAGGAAGCGGTCCGTCGGCAGGCCCGACAGACACAATGCCGCCAGCACGGCCGAGGCGCCGGGAATGGGGTGGACGGCCGCACCCGCTTTTTGCGCCTCGCTGACCAGGCGGAAACCGGGATCGTTGATCAGCGGTGTACCAGCGTCAGATATCTGGGCGACTACCTGACCCTGGGCCAGGCGGTCGAGAATTTCCGGCAAAATCTTGTCGCCGGCATGGTCGTCATAGCGCAGCAGCTTTTTCTTCAGGTCGTAGGCAGCCATCAGCTTTCCAGCGACGCGCGTGTCTTCGGCCAGCACCACATCGGCAGCGCGCAGGATATCAAGCGCCCGCAGGGTGATATCGCGAAGATTGCCAATCGGCGTGGCGACGATGTAGAGGCCGGGGCTGACCGGCTTTGGCGGCGGGGCGAATAAGGATTCCATGATCTAGCTTAGAAGCTCCAATAGCAGCCTGTCCAGTACAACGCGACCGGCGGGTGTGGCGCGAAGGCGGCCTGCGCTCAATTCCATGAACCCCTGTTCGATCAGCGGTGCGGCTTTTTCCTGTATGGGCAGGGAGGGGAGGCGGCTGAGGGCGACACCTTCGGTCAGCCGCAAGCCCAGCATCAAGGCCTCTTCTTCGGCTTCGTCGGCCGTAAGCATCGCGGATTCGATAGGGTTTTCCGCGGCCGTATAGGCCCTGAGGTCACTCAGGGCCACCGTGGCGTGACGCACGCCGTCGCGGGTCAACCTGCCATGGGCGCCGGGACCTATGCCCATATAGTCGACGCCTTCCCATATCTTGACGTTATGGGCCGAACGGGCGGACGGACCGCAGGCGTGGTTGGATACCTCATAGGCCTCGAAGCCGAGACTTTGCAGCACAGCCAGGGTGCGGAAATAGAAGTCTTCGGCCAGGTCCGCCTTGGGCGGCGACCATTGACCGCGACGGACGGCCCGGCCGAAAGCGGTCGTTTGCTCTATGGTCAGTTGGTAAGGCGATATGTGTTCGACACCCAAGGCGGCGGCGCGGCGCAGTTCCTCTTCCCAGGCATCGGGGGTCTGCCCGGGCAGGGCGTAGATCAGATCAAGCGAGACGCGGCCGAAAACGCTTTGCGCCGTCTCTATGCCCGCAATGGCGCTGGCGGCGGAATGGTTGCGGCCCAGGAAGGCCAACGTGTCGTCATTGAGCGACTGCACTCCCAGGGACAGCCGATTGACACCCGCCGCGCGGAAGCCGGCGAAGCGGGCGATTTCCGCATCCGTCGGATTGGCTTCGAGCGTGATTTCAATATCGTCCGTATACGGAAAAAGTTGCTTTGCCTGATCGATCAGTTCGCCGACCCAATCGGGCGGCAGCAGCGACGGCGTGCCGCCACCGAAAAAGACGCTGGCCAGATGGCGTGGCCCCAGACCGTCCGCCTGGCGGCGCATATCGGCCAGAATGGCTTCGAACAGGGGGCGCTGACTGGCCTGCTGCCGGTCGCGCGTAACGTTGAAATCGCAATAGGGACAGATGCGCGAACAATAGGGCCAATGTATGTAGAGGCTTAAGGGGCTCAAAAAAGCGCCGCCCGCAATTGCTCGAAGGCGAGGTGACGGTGGCTGATCCGGTCCTTCACTTCGGGCGCCATCTCCGCGAATGTGATGTCATAGCCGTCGGGCTGGAAGATCGGATCGTAGCCGAAGCCCATGTCGCCTCGGCGCGGGAAGACGATCTGGCCGTCGACACGGCCCTCGAATACGGCGGCATGCCCTTCCGGCCACGCCACGGCCAGGGCACATGTAAACCAGGCCTTGAGACTGGTCTTACCCTCCGTCTCGCGCGCGATACGCATCTTGTGCTCTATCACTTCCATCGCGCGATCGAAATCCTTATGCGGCCCGGCCCAGCGCGCGCTGTATATGCCGGGATCGCCGTCAAGCGCTTCGATGCTCAGGCCGGAATCGTCCGCCAAGGCGACAAGGCCAGCTTGCATCGCGGCGTGACGCGCTTTCAGGATGGCGTTGCCGATAAAGCTGACTTCGGTTTCCGGCGGTTCAGGCAGGCCGAGCGACCCGGCCGTGATCACCTCATAGCGGCCCTCCAGCATGGCCGAAATTTCGACTGCCTTGCCGGGATTATGCGTGGCGGCGATCAGTTTCTGGCCGGGGATCAGGTGCAGGCTCATATCAGGGTCTCTGGTCAGTGTCTTAAGTGTAGGCTCGGGATGCCATAGCGGTGAGCGGCCCCTGTATAGCCCAGGTTACAAAGAGGTCACTTGTTTTTTGTGCCGATTTTGTGAAAGGGTTTAAGTCTGAACACTGAGGACACGATAACCATGCGCTTTCTGGGGCCGCGCTCGATTTCCAGCCTGCTGAAAACGGCGCTCGATGTCGTCTATTACGGCCTTTACGTTCTAATCTTCCTGGTCATCGTCGTCGCCGTCTGCCTGCTGTCGGTGCCGAACCTGGCCTCAGAAGTCGTGCGCCGCCTGAATATCGCCAGCGATCTATCGGCGACCTCAATGGCCGTCATGTTCATCGCCTTCGGCCTGTCGCTGGGCGGCTACCTGCTGGTCATGCACTGGACCCGCCGTATTTTCCAGACCCTGGCGGAAGGCGATGTCTTTCACCCGGACAACACCACCCGCCTGCGCTGGATCGGATTTGGACTGGGCGCATTGGAAATCTTTGGCTACATGGTCCGATTCGTCGCCTCGGGCGTTTTCCATCTGCACTTTGAACCGATCTACGGTCTGCGCGCCGTCACCACCTGGTTCTCGGTGCTGGTGGTGTTCGTCTTGGCAGAAGTGTTCAAGGAAGGCGCACGCCTGCGCAAGGAAGTGGACCACACCATATGAGCCTGTTTGCCTCCGCAATGCCCGCCCCCGTTTTACCGAGGCGTGGATGATCAAACTCAAACTGGCCGAGTTGCTCGCGCGACGGCGCCTGTCGATCGTCGAACTATCCGACCGTACGGGAATCAGTGTGCGCGACCTGGAAGTCCTGCGCGATCAGAAGGCTCAAGCGCTGCGTTTGAAGACGATCGATTGTCTTTGCCGCTGCCTGAATTGCCAGCCGTCGGACCTGATTGAATATGTCGCAGACGCGGATTAACCGGCCAGGGCCGCGTTTTGCAGCTCGAACAATTCCTTCGCACCCTTCAGGCCCAGATCATATAGGGCGTTGAATTCATCGCGCGAAAACCCACGCTTTTCGCCGGTCGCCTGGATTTCGACCGCGTCTGCGGCGCCCGTAATGACAAAGTTGGCGTCGGTTTCGGCGTTCGAGTCTTCGTCGTAATCCAGATCCAGAACCGGCGTGCCTTCGAAAATGCCGCAGGAAATGGCCGCCACTTGGTCGAGGATCGGCGATTTTTCGAGCACCTTGTCGGCGACCAGTTTGTTGCAAGCCATTGACAAGGCAACCCAGGCGCCGGTGATTGACGCCGTGCGGGTGCCGCCGTCGGCCTGGATGACGTCACAGTCGATAGTGATCTGGCGTTCGCCAAGGGCCTTCAGGTCAATGATGGCGCGCATCGAGCGACCGATCAGGCGCTGGATTTCCTGGGTCCGGCCCGATTGCTTGCCGGCAGCGGCTTCGCGGCGCGACCGGGTATGGGTGGACCGGGGCAACATGCCGTATTCCGCCGTCACCCATCCCTGCCCCTTACCCTTCAGGAAGCCCGGCACGCCCTGTTCCAGCGACGCCGTGACCAACACCTTGGTGTGGCCGAAGGACACGAGACACGATCCTTCCGCATAGCGGGTGACGCCGGTTTCCAGCGTGACGGCGCGCATCTGATCGGGTTTGCGGTTGGACGGACGAATGGTTTTCAGGGCGGACAGGGCGTCGAAGTGCGACATGGAAGGCCTCATATGATTATGGCCTTGCCGTAACAGGTCTCATCGTGGCGTGAAACCCTAAACTTGGTCTATTTCCCGATTATTTGAAGCACGGAAATAGGCGCCCACTTTCATTTTAGTAAGCTCGTGTTCCCAGTGTTTCCGGACGGCTTGCTTGACTTAAGCCGGGTGTCGTTGGGGCCTCAGGGCTGAATACGGCCCTGCTCCTGCTCAAGCGGGCTGAGGGTGTTATAGACTGGTGTCTGGGTTTTGCATTTTTTGTCGGCGCAGACAAAGCCACGATGTTCACCGTCATGACGCCATGTGTCGGCGATGCGGGTGGCCGGACGAATCTGCCCGGGCGTCGTATCGATGGCGATCGCCTCATCCCTCTGGGCCAATTGTGCCGGCGGCTGGGGTTTGGCCGGTGTTTGCAGCGCCTCGGCTACCGCCGGCGACACCGGCGCCGCGTAGGTGTAATCTTTTGCGGAGGCCGTGCCGCCACTAGCCACCAGCGCAAAGCTCAGGATGGCCAGACCATATGTCGCCAAACCATATGATGGAAACGTGACTCCGCGCATGACGCCCTCTTCGGTTGCATTGCGGTCAGGATTCACCCGCCTTTGTGGCATAATTGTGGCGCCAACACCGCCTTCATAAAGGCTTGGCGGGAAACGCAAAGCTTTGCTAAATTGGCAGCTAATGACCATTTCCCCGCACATGTCCGGTTTGCTGAACTCGACCGCCTCCTTAAGCGAGATGGACCAGCGCGCCCGCGATATTTTTCGGCACGTCGTGGAAACCTATCTCGAAACCGGTGAGCCTGTTGGATCGCGCACAATTTCACGCGGCGGTGTTGCGCTGTCACCGGCCTCGATCCGCAACACCATGCAGGATCTGGCGCATCTGGGTCTTTTGTCGGCACCGCACACCTCTTCCGGCCGACTGCCGACCCATCAGGGTCTGCGCTTGTTCGTTGATGGGCTGCTGGAAATCGGCGACCTGTCGGACGAAGCCAAGCGTGACATTGAGGCGCGCCTGACCGGCCGGGGCCAGACTTTCGATCAGGCCATGCGTGAAGCCAGCCAAATGCTGTCAGGTCTGGCCGGCGGGGCCGGGGTTGTCATGACGCCATCGTTCGAATCCGGCGTGAAACATGTCGAATTCATCGCCCTGTCGGCAGAGCAGGCCTTGGCCGTCCTGGTTTTTGGGGACGGCCGGGTGGAAAACCGGCTGATGCCGCTGGCACCGGGCATGACGCCATCTGTGCTGATGGAGGCGTCCAACTATCTCAATACCCACCTACGAGGACGCACCCTGTCCGAGGCGCGGGTCGAACTGAAGGCCGAACTGGAGGCGGAGCGCCAGAAACTCGATGAAGCAGCAGCGCAGTTGATCGAAGATGGACTGGCGGTCTGGTCCGGTGGTGACAAGGAAAAACGCGCCCTGATCGTACGTGGCCGCGCCAACCTGCTCGAACAGACGCAAAGCCTCGAGGATCTGGAACGGGTACGCTCCCTGTTTGAGGACTTGGAACAGAAAGAAGAGCTGATCGACCTTCTGGACGACGTCAAGGACGCCCAGGGTGTGAGAATTTTTATCGGTTCGGAGTCGAAACTGTTTTCTTTATCGGGCTCGGCTGTTATTGCAGCGCCCTACATGGTGAGCCACCCGCAAGGGTCGCGGGGTGGCCCCAAGGTGATGGGCGCGATTGGCGTGATCGGGCCGGCGCGGTTGAATTATGCGCGCATCATCCCACTTGTGGACTACACCGCCCGGATTCTGGGTCGCCTGCTTGAGTAAAAGGGGCGACCTGTATGTACGAAGGACTATGAGATGAGTGACGAAATCGAAAACGAAGCCGGCAATGCCGACCTGGAACAGGACGCCACCGCGCTTCTCAATGCCGAGCTGGAAAAGCTGACTGCCGAAAACGCCGCCCTGAAGGAACAGGCGCTGCGTTATGCCGCCGAAGTCGAAAATATCAAACGCCGCGCCGAGCGCGAGGGCAATGACGCCCGCGCCTTCGGAATCCAGAAATTTGCCCAGAGCCTGCTGGGTGTCGCTGACGTCCTGTCGCGCGCCCTGGCTTCGGTTCCCGCCGACGTCGCCGACCCGGCGTTCAAGAACTTCATCGCCGGCATCGACATGACGGAGAAAGAACTGGCGGGCGCGTTCGAAAAGAATGGCGTCAAGAAGATCAACCCGCTTAAGGGTGACAAATTCGACCCGAACCTGCACCAGGCGGTGATGGAACAGCCTTCGACGGATGTCGACGGTGGGGGCGTGATCATGGTGATGCAGGCCGGTTATGAACTGTTCGGCCGCGTGATCCGGCCGGCCATGGTCGCGGTTGCGGCTAAGGGGTCAGCCCCCGCCCCAGCCAAGAACGGTTACGACAGCGACGACGCCGATACCGGCGACCGCATCGACACCCAGGCTGAGTAACCAGGCCTCTGAAAGACACGAACCCTCCGGCAAAACCGGAGGGTTTTTTGCTGTCCCGCCTGTGGGCGAATCAAAGGTAAACGATATTTGCCACAGACCTTGAACACGACGGAAACGAATCAGCGACGAATCGCTGACTCTGCGCGATTCCCGGTTTGTTCACCCCTATATCTAGTGGCTTGACACGGGCTTAACCATAGACGCTCAAGCCGTTGCTTGACGACGATAGTCACGGCTCCTAACACTGATCCAAACACCAACACTCGCATTCGCCAGGGGCCTTACATGCTGATACGTCGTCTCTTTCTTGCTGCCAGCTTGGTCGCGCTCAGTTCCGGCCCGTCCATGGCGCAAGGGGCTACGAGACAATCGACGGACACGCATGCAGCCCAAGCACCGGTCGCGCAGCCCGCGCCAGCCCAACCGCCCGCCGCGTGGGTCGTCGAACCGCGCTGGGTGCGCGCTCATGAGGCGTTTCTGGCCAGCGACGCCCTGCAAGGACGCCGCAGCGCCACACGCGACGAAGCCATTGCGGCGGCCTATGTGGCCGCTCAGTTCGAAAGCTACGGCTTGACGCCCGCACCGGGCATGAACGGCTACCTGCAGACGGCCACGGTGGTGAAATTCAAACCCAGCGGAAAGGCGCGCCTGACCGCTGGCAATTTCGAGTTAGACGAAAGCAAGGGGCTGGTGCTCTACTACTCAGCGGGCCGTTCGGTGACTGGCAAGCTGGTTATAGCTACGGGCGAAGACCCCGCCACGGTGCCAGCCGGTGACGTCATCATGCTGGCTGTGTCCGACAAGACGCCTGTGTCCGACTGGATCGGCGCAGCGGAAGCCAAAGGGGCCAAGCTGATTATCATGCGCGAAAGCGACGCGCTCAAAAAGCGTTGGGCCGCCATGGGCGGCCGAACGCGGACACCGGTCTTCCTGGCCGATGCCCCGCCGAAACGCAGCCGCGCGGAAATGATTGTTCTGCCAGCAGCGGTCTTTGACACTCTGAAAGCCAAGACGGGCGTGACGCTCACGCTCGATCTGGGCGACATGCAGCGGATCGAAAGCACGACCACCAATGCGATCGGCTATCTGGCGGGCAGCGATCCGTCAGCCGGCGTCGTTCTTGTCACCTCGCATCTCGACCATCTGGGTGTGCTGGACGACGGCACGGTCATGCACGGCGCCAATGATGACGCATCGGGCACGGTGGCAGTGCTGGAAGTGGCCCACGCCCTGGCCGCGGGTAAGCAGCCCAAGCGAGGATTGCTTTTTGTCGCCTACGGTGCGGAGGAAATCGGCGGTATGGGGTCCACCTACTTCGCGAACCATCCGCCCATTCCGCTCGAGCGGATTGTCGCCAATCTCGAATTCGAGATGATCGGCGCACAAGACCCGAAACTCGCGGATGGCGAACTCATGATGACGGGATTCGAACGGTCGAACCTGGGCGAAACACTTAAGGCAAAGGGCGCCCGCCTGGCGGCGGACCCTTATCCGGAGCAACATTTCTTCCAGCGGTCGGATAACTATTCCCTGGCGCTCAAGGGCATAGTCGCTCACACCATTTCCGGCTGGGCCGTCACGCCGACCTACCATTCCCCCGATGACACCATCGCCAACCTCAACCTGCCCTTCATGACCGCGGCGATCCAATCGCTGATCGTCCCTGTTGAATATCTGGTCAATAGCGACTTCACGCCGGAATGGAAGACGGGCGGCAGGCCGAGCGAATAGACCGAAAGCGTGAAACGATTAAAACGGTCCGCGTGACGCGATCGCGTCAAAGTCACGCTCCAGTTCCTGGTTGCGTCGCGCATAGGCAGCCGTCAGGCATTTGATGTTGCTTGCGCACTTGGCGCGGTCGGCCAACCAGGCGCGCTGGCGGTCCTGCATTTCGCCACGCGAGCCCATCATGACCAGGTGGGTGTTGACCTTGAACAGCGTTGCCATCTTCACGTCGGCATCGCTGAGTGCCTGGGTGCGACAGATCGTCTTTTCGTCCGGTGTTCGCGCCTTGGCGCAGTCGAAGCTGGCGGCGTTGGCGCCGCCGGCTGTGATGGCGGCGGTCAGAACGCCGAGCGTCAAAAGAATTTTAAACATGGAGCCTCCGTCGTTTCAGTCGTGGCTTACAGGGCAGCAAAGACAATTTGCCATGCCCGATGGGCCTTGCTCAGACAAGATTATGGTCAAGACGACAATCATTTCGACGATAAAGGTCGGCCTTCCAATGATGGGCGCCTGATCGAGGATGCGCGCCTGTGTCCGGACATCTTTGCTTTTACGCGTTTTTTCATCCGAAACGCGCGTAAAAGCGTTCCAACAGACCATAATCCCCCTTCGCAGCCTGACAAGCCGCTTGTAAATCGGCGCGAAGACCGCACATTAGGCTTTCCGGCGTGCGCCAATCGGTAAGCCCTGAAAATTTTGAGGGCATTACTCTTGCGTGCAGACTGAAATATCCCATATCGGCTACAGCTTTCAGACACTCCTGGTTAACAGGGGGCTTGAAAAATCCCAGTAATTCATCTTAACGGGGATGGACATTCGCGGCGCTTAATTCATAAGGCTGCCAAAACCCATTCGCCTCAACGGAGCAGATATTATCCATGGCTAAAATTATCGGTATCGATCTCGGCACGACCAACTCCTGCGTCGCCGTCATGGACGGCAAGACCCCGAAGGTAATCGAAAATGCCGAAGGCGTGCGTACCACGCCGTCGGTCGTCGCCATCGTTGACGACACGGAACGCCTGGTCGGCCAGCCCGCCAAGCGTCAGGCGGTGACCAATCCCGCCAACACCCTCTTTGCCATCAAGCGCCTGATCGGCCGCACCTATACTGACCCGATGGTTCAGAAGGACAAGGGCATGGTGCCTTTCGAAATCACCAAGGGTGCCAACGGCGACGCCTGGGTCAAGGCCCACGGCAAGGATTACTCGCCGCAACAGATTTCCGCTTTCATCCTGGGTAAGATGAAGGAAGCCGCCGAAGCCTATCTCGGCGAAACCGTCACCCAGGCCGTCATCACGGTCCCGGCCTATTTCAACGACGCCCAGCGTCAGGCAACCAAGGATGCCGGCAAGATCGCCGGCCTTGAAGTCCTGCGCATCATCAACGAGCCGACCGCTGCCGCCCTGGCCTATGGCCTGGACAAGGACAACAACAAGAAGATCGCCGTCTACGACCTCGGTGGCGGCACCTTCGACGTCTCGGTTCTTGAAATCGGTGATGGCGTCTTCGAAGTGAAATCGACCAACGGCGACACCTTCCTCGGCGGTGAAGACTTCGACATGCGTGTCGTCGATTACCTGGCCGACGAGTTCAAGAAGGAAAACGGCGTCGACCTGCGTTCCGACAAGCTGGCCCTGCAACGCCTTAAGGAAGAGGCTGAAAAGGCCAAGAAGGAACTGTCGACGGTTGCCCAGTACGATCTGAACCTGCCCTTCATCTCGATGAACGCTTCGGGCCCGCTGCACCTGAACCTCAAGCTGACCCGCGCCAAGCTGGAAAGCCTGGTTGAAGACCTGATCGCAAAGACCATTGGCCCTTGCCAGCAGGCGCTGAAGGATGCCGGCCTGAAGGCTTCGGACATCGACGAAGTCGTTCTGGTCGGTGGCATGACGCGTATGCCCAAGGTTGCCGAAGCCGTTAAGACCTTCTTCGGTCGCGAACCGCACAAGGGTGTCAACCCGGACGAAGTCGTCGCGCTCGGCGCCGCCATCCAGGCCGGCGTTCTGCAAGGCGACGTCAAGGACGTCCTGCTGCTCGACGTCACTCCGCTGACGCTCGGCATCGAAACCCTGGGCGGTGTGTTCACGCCGTTGATCGAGCGTAACACCACGATCCCGACCAAGAAGTCTCAGGTCTTCTCGACCGCCGATGACAACCAGTCGGCCGTGACGATCCGCTGCTTCCAGGGCGAGCGCCCGATGGCACAGGACAATAAGCTGTTGGGTCAGTTCGACCTGGTTGGCATTCCGCCCGCACCGCGCGGCGTGCCGCAGATCGAAGTCACGTTCGACATCGACGCTAACGGTATCGTCCAGGTCCACGCCAAGGACAAGGCTACCAACAAGGAGCACTCGATCCGTATCCAGGCCAATGGCGGCCTCTCCGATGCGGATATCGAGGAAATGATCAAGACCGCCGAAGCCAACAAGGGCGAAGACGAAAAGCGCAAGGCGCTGATCGAGGCCCGCAACCAGGCCGACGCCTTGATCCATTCGACCGAAAAGGCCGTCAAGGACTTCGGCGATAAGGTTTCGAACGAGGACAAGACCGCAATCGAAACTGCCATTGCCGACCTCAAGACAGCTAAGGACGGTGAAGACGCCGACGACATCAAGGCGAAGCATCAGACCCTGATGACCGCTTCGATGAAGTTGGGTGAAGCCATGTACGCCGCTCAGCAGGCGGGTGACGGCGCTGAGGCGTCTACCGGTCAGGCTGAAGATGACGGCGTTGTCGATGCCGACTTCGAAGAAGTCGACGGCGACGATAAAAAGCGGGGCTAAGACCCTACATGAACGCAGGGGCTGACCAATTGGGTATGTGGCCTGCGTCCATATCGGACAAAAGGACGGCGAGGTTTGACTCCTCGCCGTCTTTGATCCAGAATTTTCCCTTTAAAATTTGGGCCGAAAAGCCGGAACAGGCAGCGCAACAGGTGTTGCGTCATCTGTCTTCGTGGATATCGGGGCGAGTCGTATGAATAAGCGTGATTATTACGAAGTGCTGGAAGTCGAGCGGACCGTTGATGAGGTCACGCTGAAATCCGCTTTCCGCAAGAAGGCGATGCAGCACCATCCGGACCGCAACCAGGGCGACCCTGAGGCGGAGGTGCGCTTCAAGGAAGTCAACGAAGCCTATTCGGTGCTCAGCGATGCGCAAAAGCGCGCCGCCTACGATCGCTACGGTCATGCCGGCATGAACGGCCAATCGGCCGGCGGGTTCGGCGGCGGTGGCTTTGGCGGCGCAGGCTTCTCGAACGTCGAGGACATCTTCTCGGAAATGTTCGGCGATATCTTCGGTCAGCAGCAGCGCCGCGGCCCCCAAGGCGCTCAGCGTGGGCCGGATGTGCGCTACGATTACGAAATCAGCCTGGAGCAGGCATATAAGGGCGCCGAGGTCGAGATCACCATCCCGACCACCATGACCTGCGAAGTCTGTCACGGTTCGGGGGCCAAGGCCGGCACCAAACCCAGCACCTGTCCGACCTGCGGAGGCGCGGGCCGGGTTCGGGCCTCGAACGGGTTCTTCGCTGTCGAACGCACCTGCCCGTCCTGTAACGGTCAGGGCCAAACGATCAAGGATCCGTGCACCAACTGTCACGGTCATGGTCAGGTCCGCCAGAATAAAGACCTCCGAGTCCGTATCCCGGCCGGCGTTGACGATGGCGCGCGCATCCTGCTCAAGGGTGAAGGCCAGGCCGGCGTCAAGGGCGGGCCGAAAGGCGATCTCTACATCTTCCTGAGCGTCGCTGAGCATGAGATATTCGAACGCGACGGGGCCGATCTGCATTGTTCCATCCCTGTGCCGATGACCACGGCGATACTTGGCGGCGAGCTGGATGTGCCCTGCCTGATGGGCGGCGAAGGCTGCGATGGCCAGTGCAAGCTCAGCGTCGATATCCCCGAAGGCGCCCAGACTGGCCACAAGGTCAAGCTTAAGGGCCGTGGGATGCCGGTGCTGAATTCAAAGCAGAAGGGCGACCTGATCGTCGAACTGTTCATCGAAACACCCAAGCATCTGACGCCCCGGCAGAAGGAATTGATGAAGGAATTCGCAACCTTGGCCGAGGAACAGTCCTATGCGCAAAGCCAGGGCTTCATGCATCGGGCAAAGCGGTTCTGGGACGATATCACCGGCGCAGCGGCTCAATAGCCGGGTCACAGACCCTACATATTTAAGTTTTAGGACAGCCCCGTCGAACACGCTTCGGCGGGGTTTCTTGCTTTATGGCAGGGTATCGGCCAAAAAGGCGTCCATGCCCGATGCGCGCGATTTCATACTGACCAATCTGCGCCTTGAACCCGCACCTGGCGTTCCCGAAATTCGCCTGTATCGCGCCCATCCCGCCAGCCGGTTGTCGCGACTGATCGGGGATGACGCACCTGCCCCCTATTGGGCCTATCACTGGGCTGGCGGAACGGTTCTGGCGCGCTATGTGCTTGATCATCCGGACTGTGTTCGGGGCCGCCGCGTCGTCGATCTGGGCGCGGGTTCCGGGGTTGTCGGAATTGCGGCCGCCCTGTGCGGCGCGGCGGGGGTAATGGGGGTGGATATCGATCCTTATGCCGCGAGTGTCATCCCGCTCAATGCCGAAGCCAACGGCGTTATCCTGGCCGTGCAGAACGGCGAACTGACCGCACCGCCCGATGCCGACCTGATCCTTGCCGGCGATATCTTCTATGAGCCTGAGCTGGCGGCCAGGATGGCGACGTTTTGCACCGCATGCATCCACGCCGGTATAGAGGTGTTAGTCGGCG
Source organism: Asticcacaulis aquihabitans (assembly GCF_032490435.1). Classification (NCBI taxonomy): domain Bacteria; kingdom Pseudomonadati; phylum Pseudomonadota; class Alphaproteobacteria; order Caulobacterales; family Caulobacteraceae; genus Asticcacaulis; species Asticcacaulis aquihabitans. The sequence continues at coordinate 212,383 of NZ_JAVGWM010000003.1, read as the reverse complement.
ACATGGGCCGCAAACCCCTACCGCTTGATCTTCTTACGCCGCTGGCGACCTATGATGTCCCCGATTTCGGACAAACGGGCGTGCTCCCGGCACGCGTCTTTCGCTTCACGGGCGCTTCACAGGGCAATAGCAATTGACCTGACCGGGCCTTATGCATATTCGGGAAGGATTATCCGCATGTATGGGGTCGATTATGTCCGTCGTTACGCGTTTCGCCATCAATGGCGCCAAGGGCCGCATGGGGTTGGCCGTAGCGAAAGTGCTCGACGAAACGGGTGAAACCATTTCCGCCCGTTTTGGCAACGGCGACACGCCAGACCTGACACGCAGCGATGTGGCTATCGACTTTTCAACACCCGAAGCCTCGCTAGCCCTGTGTGAAGCCTGTGCCAGCGAAGGCCTGAGCCGCCCACGTCCCTTCGTGCAGGTCATAGGCTCCACGGGCTTCACCCCCGAACAGGAACGGAAGTTATCCCTGTTCGCCGACGAGGTGGTGATTATAAAGTCGGGCAACTTTTCGCTGGGTGTCAACCTGATGATGGGGCTTTTGAAGCAGGCCAGCGCGCGCCTCCATGCCGACACCTGGGACATAGAAGTCACTGAAGCCCATCATCGGCGAAAGGTCGATGCACCGTCTGGTACAGCTTTGATGCTGGGCGAGTCCGCCGCCTATGGGCGTGGCGTCAACCTGACAGATGTGAAGGTTGCCGCACGCGACGGCATAACCGGCGCGCGCCAGGAAGGCACGATCGGCTTTTCCGTCGTTCGGGGTGGCGGCATTGTCGGTGAGCACAGCGTCTTGTTCGCCTCGGAAGACGAAATCATCACCTTTTCGCATTCGGCGCGCGATCGCACGCTGTTCGCGCGCGGCGCCATCCAGGCCGCCTTATGGGGCCGCAAGCAGAAGCCCGGCATCTACGACATGCAGGATGTCCTGGGTTTCTAGCGCAGCAAAAAACAAAAAGGACGCCCCATAGCCTGGAGCGTCCTTTTTCGATCCGATAAACCAGACTCTAGATTTTCGCCGACGCCCGGATGTCGTAAGCGGCAAACGTGGCCATGGTCAGAATTTTCGACACCGAATCTGACAGCTGGCAAATCTGCACCGGCTTTGACAGGCCGAGGAGAAGCGGACCCACAACGGTGGCGCCGCCCAGGGCTTCGATCATCTTGGTCGAGATCGAGGCCGAATGGATGGCCGGCATGATCAGCACATTGGCCGGTGCCGTCAGGCGCTGAAACGGATAGTTGGTCCACAGAGAGGGATCGAGCGCCACATCGGGTGGCATCTCGCCTTCGAATTCGAAATCGACGCCGCGCTGTTCCAGCAACCGCACCGCTTCCTTGACCCGATCAGAGCGCTCACCCTTCGGATTGCCGAAGGTCGAATAACTCATGAAAGCGACGCGCGGCGTGTGACCCATGCTGCGCACCGCCATGGCGGCTTCGATGGCAATATCGCCCAGTTCTTCCGGCGACGGCAGTTCCGCCACCGTTGTATCGGCGACGAAAATGGTCTTGCCGCGCGCCAGCACGATCGACAGGCCCATGATCCGCCCGCCCGGCGCCGGATCCACCACCCGCAACACATCATCCAGCGCCTGGTCGAACATGCGGGTGACGCCCGTCACCATACCGTCGGCGTGGCCGGAAATGACCATGGCGGCGGCGAAGGAGTTGCGGTCCTGGTTGATCAGGCGGTCAACATCGCGCTTGAGATAGCCTTCGCGTTGCAGACGCGAATAAAGAAGCTGCGAATAGGCGGCGTTACGATGCGACAGGCGGGCATTGATGATCTCGATCCCCTCTTCCGCCGGATCAATGCCCGCGGCGCGCATATTGGCCTCGATCAGGTTCTCGCGGCCGCACAGGATCGGCGTGCCGAGCCCCTGCAACTTGAAGGCATGGGCGGCGCGGATAACGGAAATGTCCTCGCCCTCGGCGAACACGATACGCTTGGCCGGACGCGCGCGCACAGCGGTATAGATGGTTTGCAGGAAACCAGCGGACGGATCGAGGCGCTGTTCCAGGCGCTTGCGGTAAGCATCCATATCATCGATCGGCTTGCGCGCGACACCCGTATCCATTGCCGCCTGGGCGACGAAGGGCGGGATGTACCAGATCAGGCGCGGATCGAACGGCGACGGAATGATATAGTCCCTGCCGAATTTCAGGTGACGGCCCTGATAGGCGGCGGCCACTTCATCGGGCACGTCCTCGCGCGCCAGCATGGCTAGGGCGCGGGCCGCAGCCAGCTTCATCTCGTGGTTCACGCGACGCGCCCGCACGTCCAAAGCGCCACGGAAAATATACGGGAAGCCCAGGACATTGTTGACCTGGTTAGGGTAATCGGAGCGGCCGGTGGCGACAATGGCGTCACTGCGTACCTTGGCCACGTCTTCCGGGGTGATTTCCGGGTCCGGATTGGCCATGGCGAAGATGATCGGCTTGGCGGCCATAGTGGCGACCATCTCCGAGGTCAGCACGCCTTTTGCCGACAGGCCGAGGAAAATATCGGCCCCGACCATGGCCTCAGCCAGGGTGCGTTTGTTTGTCTTGGTGGCATGGACCGACTTCCACTGGTCCATATCGATCGTGCGGCCTTCATAGACGACGCCGTGGATATCGACAACCGTCGTATTCTCATGCTTCACACCCAACGCCTTGACGAGCGACAGGGAGGACAGGCCCGCCGCACCGGCGCCACAGAGCACGAGCTTGACATCTTCGATACGCTTGCCGGTGATCTCCAGCGCGTTGATCAGACCGGCGGCGGCGATGATGGCCGTGCCGTGCTGGTCATCGTGGAAAACGGGGATATCGGCCAGGTCCTGCAGGGCCGACTCGATGATGAAGCATTCCGGGCTTTTGATGTCTTCGAGATTGATGCCGCCAAACGAGGCCGTGATATTCTTAACCACGGTGATGAATTCGTCGGGGTCTTGGGTGTTCACCTCGATGTCGAAGCTGTCGATATCACCGAAGCGCTTGAACAGAACCGACTTGCCTTCCATGACCGGCTTGGAGGCCAGGGCGCCCAGATTGCCAAGGCCCAGGATCGCCGTGCCGTTGGAAATCACCGCGACCATATTGCCCTTCGACGTATAGTCGTAAGCCGCTTCCGGGTTTTCGGCTATGCGACGCACCGGCACCGCCACGCCCGGCGAATAGGCCAGCGCCAGGTCGCGCTGGGTCGCCATCGGCTTCGTCGGCAGCAGGCCGATCTTACCCGGCTGCGGATACTGATGGAGGTGGAGGGCTTCTTCGTCGCTGAAGGTCTGTTTTTCGGTGGACATGAAAACTCTAAACGTTGTGGCAATTGTAGTATAATTATCGTTGCGTCAGCTTGAACTAATAGAACAAGATCAATCGCTTATAAAGGTCAAACCGAGACAGGGGTTGACTTTTCTGTATTGTCGGACAAATGATTTTGTAAGTTGTTGTTTTTATAAGACGCTTTCAGACAGCATTGTGCACACTTTCGTGTGTTGAAGCCCTTCTCTTGCCTGTTAACAATGGTTAACTTTGCTGCCATGAACGCCCAGACCCCACCCCCCGAAAACGCAGCGCCCAATGTCGAAGGTGCCACACCGGTCATCGCCCAGTATATTCAGCTGAAGGCGCAGCATCCCGGCGCGCTTCTGCTGATGCGGATGGGCGACTTTTACGAAATCTTTTTCGAAGACGCGGTGACCGCTTCCCAGGCCCTGTCTCTGGCCCTGACCAAGCGCGGCACCTTTCAGGGCAAGGATATTCCGCTGGCTGGCGTGCCGGCCCATGCCGCCGAGGCCTATATCGCCAAGCTGATCCGCCTGGGTCATCGCGTCGCCGTATGCGACCAGTTGGAAGACCCGGCCGAAGCCAAGAAACGCGGCGCCAAGGCAACCGTCAAGCGCGGCATTACCCGTGTCGTGACGCCCGGTACGCTTACCGAGGACACTTTGCTGGAAATGAGCGTCGCCAACCGTCTGGTCGCGCTGTCCTCGCGCGGTGGCGTGCTGGCATTGGCGGCGGTTGAGTTGTCGACCGGCGATGTCGAGGTGGTGGAGGTCGCTCCCGATCAGGTCGGCGTGCAATTGTCCGCTTTGCGGCCGTCGGAAAGTCTGGTTGCCGACCGGCTGATCCAGGACGAAACCCTGTACCCGCTGCTTAAGATGTATGGCGGGGTCATCCAGCCGCAACCGGCCTCACTGTGCGATCCAGCCGCCGGAGAGGCGCGCCTGCTCAAGCTTTACGGTGTTCAGACCCTTGACGGTTTCGGTCAGTTTTCACCCGCTGAAATTTCGGCGCTCGGCCTGATCGCCGCCTATATCGACCTGACCCAGGCGGGCAAGATCCCGAGCCTGAAGCCCCCCGCGCGGGTTGTATCGCAAAATTACCTGTCGATTGACGCCGCCACCCGCAATTCGCTTGAAATCGACCGGACGCAGCAGGGCAAACGCGAAGGCAGCCTGATCAGCGCCCTCGACATGACAGTAACCTCAGGCGGCTGCCGACTTCTGCTCAACCGCCTGTCACGCCCCCTGTACGACCCCGATGCCATCAATGCCCGCCTGGACACCATCGACTGGCTCCTGCCCCGGCGCGACCTGCGTGAACAGCTTCGTTCCCTGATGCGTTCCCTGTCCGACCAGGCGCGCGCCCTGTCGCGCCTGTCGCTCAACCGGGGCAGTGCGCGAGACCTATGCGTCATCACCAGCGCCCTGCACGTTGGCGAAAATCTGGCGAACGCGCTCAACGACGCCCGTCATCAGGTCAAGTCAGACCTGGCCGGTAGTCCGGCCGAGACGCCAAAAGAAATCGACGACATCATCTCAGCCCTCGTTCCATCACGGCCGCTCAGCCAACTGCGTGACACGCTGGAGCGCGCCCTGGTCGAAGAGCCGCCGCTTAAGCTGTCGGACGGTGGCTTCATTCGTCCGGGCTTCAATGCCGACCTTGATGAAGCGCGTACCCTGCGCGACGACAGCCGCCAGATCATCCTGGCGCTGGAGCAGCGGCTGGCCGCCGAAACGGGCATCGCCATTCGTATCAAGTTCAACAATGTGCTGGGCTATTTCATCGAGCTGAGCGCCAAGCTGGCGGAACAGCTTCAGGCCCAGGACACGCAAAAGCAGTTCATCCACCGCCAGTCTTTGGCCAATCAGGTCCGGTTTGTCACCACCGAGCTGATCGAACTGGACGGTCGCATTCAACGCGCCGCCCAGCAGGGCCTGACGCTCGAAATGGACATTTTCGAACAGTTGCGCGAACAGGTGCGCCTGGCCGCCGCCGAAATCCAGGGCGGACACGACGCCATATGCGCGCTCGACGTCGCCGTCGCCAATGCCTGCTGGGCTGAAGAGTGGGGCGCGTGCCGTCCGAAAATAGACGACAGCCTGCGGCTAGAAATCTGCCGTGGCCGTCACCCGGTCGTCGCGGCCGCGCTGAAGGCCCAGGGCAAACCCTTCACGCCTAACGATGTCGATCTCGACGCATCCGGCCAGGACGCCGCGCGCCTCTCCCTGGTAACCGGTCCGAACATGGCCGGTAAATCGACCTATCTGCGCCAGAACGCGCTCCTGATCATCATGGCTCAGGCCGGTTTGTTCGTGCCGGCCAAGTCGATGCATCTGGGCGTGGTCGATAAGCTGTTTTCGCGCGTCGGCGCCGGCGACGACCTGGCCCAGGGCCGATCGACCTTCATGATGGAGATGGTTGAAACCGCCGCCATCCTGACCCAAGCGACGATACGCAGCTTTATCATCCTGGACGAAATTGGCCGGGGCACCGCTACCTATGACGGGCTGGCCATCGCCTGGGCCTGTACAGAGCAATTGCACGATACGATCCAGGCGCGCAGCCTGTTCGCCACCCATTATCATGAACTGGCGCGACTGGAAGGCAAGCTCAGCCATATCAACAACCTGTCCCTGACGGCGCGTGAGCATGACGGTGAACTGATCTTCCTGCACGAAGCCCGCAAGGGCTCGGCGGATCGATCCTATGGTGTCCAGGTTGCCCGCCTGGCCGGGATGCCGGGCGCCGTCGTTGCGCGTGCCCGCGATATCCTGACCCGACTGGAAGAGGACAACCAGACGCAACTGCGCCTCGACGACCTGCCCCTGTTTTCCTCGCTTCGCCCCCCCGAGCCGGCGGCGCGAAGCGCATCGAAGGTCGAAACAGCGCTGAAAGGCGTCGATCCGGACGATTTAAGCCCCAAAGAAGCCTTGGAAGTTATTTATAATTTACACAAATTGCTTAAGGAGTAAGGCAGTCGCCGTTTTCCCCCTGACAAGTGACCTGCATATGCTTACCCAGACCCATCCCCTGTCGCCAGCCTATCGGATAGATGGCGTACTCCTGCGGGCGGCGCTGACGGAGGCCTATGAACAATCGTCCGGCGAAACGCTCGATCTGCGCAAGCGCGCCGTCGCGATTCTTAAAGAAGCGCTCGACCTGAGTCGGGCCAGCATTCTGGAACGCATCGATGAACACAAGGGCGGCCAGGCGACGGCCAAAGCCCTATCCAAAATAACCGACGACATTGTGTCTGCCCTGTGGGATTTTACGCTGACGCATGTTTACCGCGCCCGCAATCCGACCGAAGGCGAGCGTCTGGCGCTGATGGCCGTGGGTGGCTATGGCCGTGGTGAGCTAGCCCCCTATTCCGACCTCGACCTTTTATTTCTCCGTGCCTGGAAAGAAACGTCCCATTCGGAATCGGTCATAGAGTTTATCCTCTATACCCTGTGGGACCTCGGCCTGAAAGTCGGTCATTCCTCGCGCACGGTGGATGAGACCATCAAATATGCGCGCGGCGACCACACCATCATGACTGCGCTTCTTGAACGCCGCCTGATCTGCGGCGACAAGGGCCTGGCCAAGAATCTCGAAGACAAATTCAATCACGAAGGCCTGAAGTCCCAGGCCTTTAGCTTTGTTGCCGCCAAACTGGAAGAACGCGACCAGCGCCACATAAAGGCTGGCACGACCCGCTTCGTCGTTGAGCCCAATATCAAGGAAGGCAAGGGCGGGCTGCGCGACCTGCACACCCTGTTCTGGATCGCCAAATATCTGGCGGGTCAGCGCACCTTTGAAGAAAACCTGAAACGACAGGGCCGGCCGAGCGCTGCCCCAACGCCGGAGCCGCCCGCACCGAAAGGTCAATGGGGCGTTCTGGATGCCCTCCTGACCGACAAGGAGCGCGGTATCTTCATGCGCGCCTTCGACTTCCTGTGGAAGGTGCGTATCGTCATGCACACCGCTGCCGGCCGGGGTGAGGAACGCCTGACCTTCGACCTTCAGCCCGAAGTGGCACGCCGTATGGGCTTCATAGATCGCGAAGGCGAACCCAATGTCGAACGCTTCATGCGCCGCTATTTTGTGGTCGCCAAGGAAGTCGGCGCCCTGACCCGGACGTTCTGCACCAAGCTGGAAACCCAGCAGGCCAAGCCGCTGGTTCGCCTGTCAAACCTGATACAATCCGGCATCATGAACCTGACCCGGGCCGACCATCCGGGCTTCGTCGTCACCAATGGGCGCTTGAGCGTCAACAGCGCCGATATCTTCAAGAAATCGCCGGTGGCGATGTTCATGCTGTTCAAGATGGCCGATCGGCTGGAATTGGATCTGCATCCGGACGCCTTTACCGCCATTGCCCGAAATCTCGATCTGGTGACGCCGTCGTTACGGCGCAATCCCGAAGCGGCGCGTCTGTTTCTGGACCTTCTGGTGCGTGGCAAGGATCCGTACAAGACGTTGTCGATGATGAGCGAAACCGGTTTGCTCGGCCGCTACATTCCCGAATTCGGGCGCATCGTCGCCCAGACGCAGTTCAACATGTATCATGCCTATACGGTCGATGAGCATACGTTGCGGGCCATAGACGTCATCCACGGCATCGATACCGGCCGATACAAGGACGAGCACCCGCTGGCCAGCACCATCATGCCGCAGCTCGTCGACAAGGAATCTCTATACCTTGCCATGCTTTTGCATGACACCGGCAAGGGCGGAGAGGACGGCCAGGAAATCGGCGGGGAACGCGCCGCGCGCAAGGCCTGCCAACGGCTGGGGTTGGAGGACTGGAAGATCGATCAGGTCGCCTGGCTGGTTCGCCATCACCTCGTCATGTCGGATTTTGCTCAAAAACGCGACGTTTCCGACCCGGAAACCGTCGCCGCCTTCGCCCGTATCGTCGAAACACCGGAGCGCCTGCGGCTGCTGCTCATCCTCACCGTCGCCGATATTCGCGCCGTGGGCCCTGGCGTATGGAACGCCTGGAAGGGCCAGTTGATGCGAGATCTGGTATCGGCAACCGAATCCGCCTTCCGCGGTGGCCGGGGAGCCGATGCCATCGATCGCGTGCGGCTGGAACAACACGAACGTGCCGACCGCCGCCGCATCGCCTTGAGCGAGAACAATGCCGATATGGCCACCTGGCTGGAGACGATGGATGAAAGCTATCTGTTTTCGTTCAGCCGCGACGAGATAAGAGAACATGCCGCCCTGGTCCAATCGGCAACGGCGCCCGGGTCTGCCGTGCGGTCGCGCATCGACACCGTCCGCAACGCCACTGCCTTTTCGATTTCAGCCGAGGACCGGACCGGCCTGTTCGCCGACCTGTCGCGCGCCTTCGCCAATCTTGGCGGCAATGTCGTCGGGGCTCAGGTGTTCACCTCGAAAACGGGACATGCGCTCGATATTTTCTACGTCCAGGACACCACCGGCATGCCGTTCGCCCACGACGATCCGCCCCGCCTGAAACATGCCGAAAGCGCCCTGGACGCCGCCGCGCGCGGGCAATTGCCCGAGCCGGTAAAGTGGAAATCGGCCCTGGCCGCCCGCACCGCCGCCTTTGCCATTGCGCCAACGGTGTCTTTCGACGACGACAGCAACGCCAATGTGACCATTATCGAAGTGTCCGGCCGTGACCGGCCCGGCCTTTTGGCCGATATCGTCGAAGTCATGGCCAAGGCGCGGTTCGACATCGCGTCCGCGCACGTCGATTGCTACGGCGAACGCGCCGTCGACGCCTTCTATGTCAGCGACCATTTCCGCAAGGCGCAATTGAGCGGCGGCCAGAAGCAGAGCCTGAAAAAACAGTTGCTGGCCCTGCTGGATCAGCCAAGCCAGGCGCCAAAACGTAACCTGGCCCGCGCCCGGGCCAGTCTGGCGCGTTAACCTATAAGGGCTTGCGGGAAATCTCCGACAGGCATAAAGCGGAGGAACCCTTTTCCCGAGTGCCTCCGTGCCAGACATTTCCGACGCTCCCGCCAAGCCGGCACCCGCCAAATCTTCCGGCCTGGTTCGCAATTCGCTGATCAACAGCTTCTTCACCCTGATCAGCCGCTTCATGGGCTTGGCGCGTGACTTGGTCATTACGGCGGTTCTGGGCGCGTCCGGCAATATCGCGGCCGATGCCTATTACACGGCGCTGTCCTTTCCCAATCTGTTCCGCCGCATCTTTGCGGAAGGCGCGTTCACCGCCGCCTTCGTGCCCTCCTATTCCGCCGTGCTGGTGCAGGAAGGCGAGGCTGCTGCCGACAAGCTGGCCCGTGATGCCATGGCGACACTGGCTTTTGCCACCCTGGTCCTGACCCTTATCGCTCAGCTGACTATGCCGTGGCTGATGCATGTCATCAATCCGGGCTATTTCAGCGATCCGGTCAAGTTCAAGCTGGCCATCACCCTGACCCAGATCACCATGCCCTACCTGCCGTGCATGGCCTTGGTCGCCCTGATGTCGGGCGTGCTCAATGCGCGGGGACGTTTCATCGTTTCGGCCGCCGTTCCAACCGTGCTGAACGCCGTCATGTTGATTGCCGTCTGGCCGCAGCATGACCCCCTACGCGCCGCCTATGCCGCCTCCTGGGGGGTTCTGGCCGCTGGGGTAATCCAGGCCGGATTGTTGTTCTGGGGCGTTCGCCGTGTCGGCGCCCGTATCGGCATAAGCTTCATGCCACGTGTCACGCCCGACATTCGCAAGCTGATGGTCCTGGCTATTCCCGGCGCCCTGGCGGCAGCCGCCACACAGATCAACGTCTTCGTGTCCCAGGCCTTTTCGTCCGCCGTACCGGGCGCGCGGTCGTGGCTTAACGTCGCCGACCGTCTGTATCAATTGCCGCTTGGGCTGGTTGGTGTCGCCATCGGCGTCGCCCTTCTGCCCGCCCTGTCGCGGGCCGTCCAGGCCCAAGATCACGAGAGCGCCCAGAATACCATGGACGACGCTCTGATTTTTTCCATGGCCCTGACCCTGCCCGCCGCGGCCGCCCTGGTGTCGATACCCTTCTTTCTGATCGATGGCCTGTTCACACGCGGTCAGTTCAACATCCACGATGCCCAGCAAACCGCCGCCGCCCTCCTCCACTACGGGTGGGGTGTCCCCGCCTTCGTCCTGACGCGCATCCTGAGCCCGGCCTTTTACGCCCGCAAGAACACCTTCGGCCCGATGAAGTTTGCCCTGGTCAATGTCGCCGTCAATCTTGGCCTTGGCGTTACCCTGTTCCACTTTATCGGTGTGCCGGGCCTGGCCATCGGCACCTCTGCGGGCGCATGGGCCAATGTCATCCTGATGCTGATCAGCCTGATCCGCCGCAAGATGTGGCACCTGTCGCCGCGCAGCGCTGCCGGACTGACCAAGGTGATGATCGCCGGTGTCGGCATGGCCGCCTTCCTGGCCTTATGTTCGACCTATCGTCCCTTCATCCAGGCCCAGATCGCCCAGATCATGCCGCATCTGGTCAAGGAAATTGCCATTCTGGGGGTTTGTTTCGCCGGTCTCTTCCTCTATATCGGGCTGCTATTTGTAACTGGGGCGGTAAAGTCCCGCGACTTGAAGGCGATGCTGCGGCGCCGCTAAAGCGTTTTCTGGTTACATAACGGGCTCTAGGGATTAACATGACGACCAAACGCATCCTGTCCGGCATCCAGGCTTCTGGTTCGCTGCACCTCGGCAACTATCTCGGCGCACTGAAGAAGTTCGCCGACATGCAGACAGAAGACGCCGAGCGCTTCTTCTTCATCGCCGACCTGCACGCCATCACTGTCTGGCAGGACCCGCAGAAGCTGCTGAGCCAGACGCGTGAGATCGCCGCCTGTTACCTCGCCGCCGGCGTCGACGTCGAGAAATCAGCCATTTTTCCGCAATCGGCCGTGCCCGGTCACGTCGAACTGGCCTGGATCTTCAACTGCGTCGCGCGCCTGGGCTGGCTCGACCGCATGACCCAGTTCAAGGACAAGGCGGGCAAGGACAAAGAACGCGCCAGCGTCGGCCTTTATACCTATCCCGTACTTCAGGCGGCCGACATCCTGCTATATAAGGCTACTCACGTGCCCGTCGGCGAGGATCAGCGCCAGCATCTGGAGCTGACGCGCGATGTCGCCAAGAAATTCAATCACGACTTCGGCGTCGATTACTTCCCGCTGCCTGACACCCTGTATCAAGGCCCGGGTGCTCGCATCATGTCGCTGCGCGATGGTACGGCCAAGATGTCGAAGTCGGACCCGTCCGACAATTCCCGCATCAACCTCACCGACGACGCGGATACGATCGCCGGCAAGATCAAGAAGGCCAAGTCCGACGCCGAAGTCCTGCCCGAAGCAGAGGCAGGGCTGGAAGACCGACCAGAGGCCAAGAACCTGGTCGGCATTTATGCCGCCCTGTCCGGCCTCTCGGCTCAGGCAGTGCTCGATCAGTTCGGCGGCAAGGGCTTCGGTACGTTCAAACCTGCCCTGGCCGACGTCGTGGTCGGAAGGATGGCGCCGATTTCGGACAAGCTGCGCCGCCTGCTCGCCGACCCGGCGGAAATCGACAGAGTCTTGACGCTTGGCGCGGCACGCGCCAACGATGTCGCCGCGCCGGTGGTGAAGGACGTTAAAAAGATCGTCGGCCTCTGGGGCTGATCCAATTAGAACCGGGCTTTGATGGTATCAAAACCCGGTTCCAGATCTTCGTTTTGTCGCACAATAAGTCCGAAAAGGGGGTCCCCACCTTATCGGATTGTACTCTAAGGAGCCGGATATGAAGAAGTTTGCTGTTGCCGCTGTCGCTTGTCTGTCTCTCACCGGCCTGTCGGCCTGTGAAAAGGTCGAAAAGACGACGACAAGTGTCGAAAAATCGAGCGATATCAATGGTGTCGTCAAGCAATCCAGCCTGGAAATGACCAACTATGCCATACGGTCGGCCCTTGGCAATAATCCGAACACCGCCGCCTATGTCACCATTACGAACAAGGGCAGTAGCGAGGATCAGCTTATCTCGGCCTCATGCACCTGCGCCACCACCACCACGCTGCATACGATGAAGATGAATGGGTCGGTGATGGAAATGGCCGAAGCTAAGGACGGGTTTGTCATAAAGTCCGGCGAAACAATCACCTTCGCGCCCGGCGGCAATCACATCATGCTCGAAAACCTGACGGAGCGGCCCCAGGCCGGCCAGACGGTCGACGTGACCCTGGCCTTCAAAAACGCCGGCCCGGTCACGCTGCACATGCCAGTCTCTGATACGCCCCTGGCCAAGACCGGCACGTCCGGCGCCATGGATCACGGTGACATGAAGATGTAAGCCGAGTCAGGCCGGGATTTGGGGCTCAGGCCAGCGTGCTGCTGATAAATTCCTGCAAGGCGTCGAGCGTAGAGGTCAGAGCCTCAGGATCGTAGGCCATGATACGCGTCTTATCTATGCCTTCCTCATCGAAGGCATGGGTAGCGTTGAAGGTTACGGTATCGACGACAACACCCTGTTTGCGCAGGTTCCGTATCAGTTTCAGTGATTGCCGATAACTGGCCAGATGATCCTTAAGGGTCAGTATGGCCATTGTTTTCGGCTTATGCGCCCATGGCCGCGTCACCGACCGCGCCATGATATTGATATAGGGATAGACGAGGAAAAGGCCCCTCACCCCGTCCAGCCATTGCGGCGACGGATCGAGCAGGCGGGCATCGCCCGGCCTGTCCAATTTCTGGGTCATCAAGTCCATGATGGCCCAGGCGCCGTGGCTCCATCCTGCCAGCATCAACCGATCGGCATCGACCTCCGGACGCTGCGACAGGCCGTACACCGCTGCCAGAACATCCCCTGATCGTTCGTAACCGCGCAGTTTCAAACCCCGACACACCCACCACCCGGCGTGTTTGCGCGACCAGCCGCGCGGCGAGAAACTGTCGATAATGTAGGCACGAACACCGGCCTGGGCAGCGGCCTGGCAGTAAATGAGCAGGTTGGCGGCAATGCCACCGCACCCATGGAACAGTATGACCGCCGGCCGTGCCACCGTGTCCGGCGGTCCATAAGCCAGAATATGTGGTGCCAACTGATCGAACCGCGCCCCCAGCGTGTCCATGTCAGCCCGCCGCGCGTGCGCTGTCTTCGGCTTTCGAGATATCAGGGGCTTTCGGGATATCGGGCAGGCCGAACAGCTGTGTCGTAAAGCCAAGCAACGCCTCAAGCGAGGTCTGCATGACTGCCCGATCATATTTCATGACCAGACCGGAATTATCCTCTTCATCGAACGCATGCGTGCCATCAAGCGGCAGGACCGTCACATCGACGCCTTGCGCTTGCAGTTTGGCGAATATCTTTTCGGAATGGCGAAGCGGCGTTAGGTGGTCTTTTTTGGCCAGGACCGCGAAGGTTTTCGGCTTATGGACCCACGGCTTCGAATTGGTCCGCGCCGGAAAATTTATATAGGCGTAGACGAAGAACACCCCCTTAACACGCTCGACTAAGGACGCATCAGGATCGGCCAGCTTCGCTTCGCCTGGCTGGGTCAGCGGCTGGGTCATCAGGTCCATGATCGACCAGCCACCATGGCTGAATCCGGTCAGGATCACTCGATCCATATCGACCTTGCCGCTGCGTTGCAGACCCCAAAGGACCGACAAGACATCGCCGGACCGTTCATAGCCTTGCATGACCGCCCCTGAACAGATCAGCGAAACGGCGAAATTGCGATTCCAGCCGCGCGGCTTGAAACTGTCAACCACATAGGCACGCACCCCGGTCAGCGCGACGGCCTGAGCATAGAAATGGACGTGGGGCCGAAGACCGCCGCAACCGTGAAACAGCACCACCGCCGGGCGGACGATATCATCGTCCGGGCCGTAGACGGTAATATCCGGCTCCAGCAAGGCATAACGCTGCGCCATAGTATCCATTGACCATCCCCCATGATCAGGGCGTCACGCGCCCCTGAAAACATCCAGTATAAAGGCTTCGAACGCCATCTCGGTTTTTTTATGGCTGGCCTTATCATAGGCCATCAAGGGGCCGAAATGAAGCGCGCTGTCTTCATCGAAGCAATGGGTGGCCTCGAGGTCCAGCCGTTCGACCGGCACCCCTTCGCTTTTCAGGTGGTTGAAGATATGGTCGGCATGGCTGTGCGCCGTCAGGAAATCCTGCCGCGCCAGTACCGCCTGGGTCTTGGGCCGGTATTCCCAGCCATGGGTATTCGACCGCGCCGGAAAATTGATATAGGGGTAGACAAGGAACACGCCTTTGACCCCTTTCATGGGTTCGGGTGAACCGTTTTCAAGCCGCGCCTCCCCCGGACGGGTCAGTTTCTGGGTCATGAGATCCATGATCGACCAGCCACCATGGCTCCAGCCCGCCAAAATGAGCGTGCTGGCATCGACCTCCGGTCGTTGCGCCAACCCCCAGATCGCCGCCAGCACATCGCCAGAACGTTCATAACCGTGCAGCGCCAGACCTGAGCATACCAGGCTCATCGCGGCGGTATGATCCCACCCGCGCGGCAGAAAACTGTCTATGACATAGGCGCGGTAACCGAGGGTCGCGACCTGGCGGGCATAGTCATGGATGTGATGGCGTACGCCGTTACAGGCGTGAAAAAGCAGGACCGCCGGACGAGAGACGGTATCGGACGGGCCATAGGCGGTTATGTAGGGTTCAAGAAGCGAAAACCTGTGCTGAATTGTATCGAGCAAACACTTCACCTCTTGAAAAAAGTAACTGCTACACATATAGTTACATATTGCTGATTTGCCAGCCTTTGAGGTGAATCAGAAATCAGCCGCAAAAGCCAGTTATTTAATGGCCAGTATAATGGAGTGAGAGCCATCATGACCCAGCGCACATCCGACTACCCCATCGAAAAGCAATTTCTTGAGCGCTGGTCGCCGCGCGCCTTTTCCGATCAACCTGTGACGGAAACGCAGGTCCTGACCGTTCTGGAAGCCGCGCGCTGGGCGCCGTCGGCCTCCAACCTTCAGCCTTGGCGCTTCTTCTACGGCGTGCGCGGTGAACCGGAATTCGATACCCTGCTCAGCCTGTTGGTCCCGTTCAACGAAGGATGGGCCAAGGATGCCGGCGCGCTGATTTTTATCGCGTCCGTGACGTCGTTCGACGGTCAGCGTCAGAATATCACCAACAGCTTCGACGCAGGATCCGCCTTCATGTCGCTGTCCTTGCAGGCCCACAGCATGGGCCTAGTCGCCCACGGCATGGCTGGAATCGAATATGACAAGGTGCCGGTGGTGCTCGGCCTGCCCGACACCTTGAAGGTCGAGGCCGCCGTTGCCATCGGGTATCAGGGCGAGGCGTCAAGCTTGCCGGAAGGCTTGCAGGCGCGTGAGGCGCCTTCGGGACGCCTGCCTCTGGCGGACATCGCGTTCAAGGGTCACTTTACCGGCGAGATCAAGCTTCCCGCCTAAACCAAAAGAAAAGGCCCGGAGCATCATCGCTCCGGGCCTTTTTGTTATTTTGCGTTTTGGGCCTTAAGTTCAGCCAAGATACCGGCCAGCAGTTCTTCTTGCGAAGGCCCCGGTGGCGCGGGGGGTGGCGGTGGCGGAGGGGCCGGCATCAGCTTGTTGATGGCCTTGACCACCAGGAAGATAGCGGTACCGATGATCACAAACTGGATTATCGTGTTAATGAACAGGCCATAGGAAATGGCAACTTCAGCCGTCTTGGCCGCAGCGTCAGCGGGCTTTAGGATCAGCTTGAGGCTGGAAAAATCGACACCACCCGTTGCAAGCCCGATCGGCGGCATGATGATGTTGTCTACCAATGAGGTGACGATTTTGCCGAAAGCGCCACCGATAACGACACCGACCGCCAGGTCGATAACATTGCCGCGCATCAGGAAAGTTTTGAATTCGGAAACAATGCTCACGGCCTAAGCTCCTTATCCGTTATCATCGCCGGAGAGATTCAGACGCTCGCGCAATTCCTTGCCGCTTTTGAAAAACGGTACATGCTTGGCCGGCACCTTGACGGATTCGCCGGTGCGTGGGTTACGCCCGGCCCGGGCGGGGCGTGATCGGACGCTCAAGGCGCCAAAACCGCGCAGCTCTACGCGGCCGCCTTTTTCCAGCGTGGAAATCATTGATTCAAGAATCAGATTGACGGCCCGTTCGACGTCTTTTTGTGTCAGATGCGGATATTCGGAGGCCAGGCGTTCAATGAGTTCTGATTTCAGCATATGTATCTCCCCCGCCAGGTGAAACTTACCTTTTCAAGCATGTCCGAAAATGAAAATGAGTTCAAGGGGTTGTTGATAGATTAACGTACTGATACCGCTACCATTAATACATTTTTTTCAGCAATTCGGAAATTTTCTCGCCATATCTGCGAAATGGAGGAGAAACCGGTATCATGAAGGCACCGGTAATGGAGGCTCTAAAAAAAACCTGTTGCCACGGGCAGTTAGGCAAATAAGTCCGTTAACCCCAGGATCACCATGGAAACGCATTGACGCTGGCCAGGAAAGGGCCAGTTAGATATGACTGACAAGGCTTGCCCGCGTGTCAGGCTTGAAAACAGGGTTTGGCCCCTGTCAGCCTCGCTGAGATATTTGGGCCCGGAGCGCTCCGGGCCCTTTAATAGCCGCCTGTTTCGAAGGCTTACCTGTTCAGGCTCCCCCTAGTGGCGGAAAACGCGCACGCCCGTAAACACCATGGCCAGGCCCGCCGAGTCGGCGGCATCGATGACCGCCTGATCCCCAATCGAACCGCCCGGCTGGATAATCGCCGTGGCACCCGCCGCTGCGGCTTCAAGCAGGCCATCCGGGAACGGGAAGAAGGCTTCAGAGGCGCAGGCCGACCCTTGGGCCAGGCTTTCCGTGAGACCCAGGCCTTCCGCGGCTTCCTGGGCGCGCAGGCGGGCGATACGGGCCGAGTCGCGGCGGTTCATCTGGCCGGCGCCGATGCCAGCCGTACGGCCGTCCTTGGCATAAACGATGGCGTTCGATTTGACGTGCTTGGCGACGGTGAAGGCAAACAGCATGTCCTGGATTTCGGTCGGCGTCGGCTGACGGCGGGTAACCACCTTAAGATCAGCCGCCGTGATGCGCGCCGTATCACGGCTTTGGATCAGCATGCCACCGGCCACCGAACGGAACACCTGACCGCCGGACAGCGGGTCGGGCAATTTGCCGGTGATGAGCAGGCGCAGGTTTTTCTTGGCGGCAAAGACGGCGATGGCGTCTTCATCGACATCCGGCGCGACGACGACTTCGGTGAAGATTTCGACGATCTTTTCGGCCGTGGCCTTGTCGAGCTTGCGATTGAGAGCGACGATACCGCCGAAAGCCGAGATGGGATCGCACTCCAGCGCGCGCTTATAGGCGGTGAGCAGGTCATCACCGGTGGCGACGCCGCACGGATTGGCGTGTTTGACGATGACGCAGGCGGCTGATTGCGACGGATCGAATTCGGCGACCAATTCAATAGCGGCGTCCGTATCGGCCACATTGTTGTAGCTCAGTTCCTTGCCCTGCAACTGCCGGGCGGTGGCGACGCCGGGGCGGTCCTCACCCGTCTTATAGAAGGCCGCGGTTTGGTGCGGATTTTCGCCATAGCGCATGGTCTGAAGACGCTCGCCGCCGATGGTCTTGCGCACCGGGTAGGTGTCTTGCAGTTGGGCGGAGAACCATTTCGACACCGCAGCATCATAGGCGGCAGTGCGGGCGAAAGCGCGTGCAGCCAGGGATTTGCGCAAGGCCAGCGAGGTCGTGCCGGTGTCCCGGATCGCGGCCAGAACCTCATCCATGCCGGCCTTGTCAACGCAGATGCTGACATAGGGGTGGTTCTTGGCCGAAGAACGGATCATGGCCGGACCGCCGATATCGACATTTTCGATAGCCGCTTCGAAGGTGCCACCGGCCGCAACGGTCTTTTCGAATGGATACAGATCGATCCAGACGATGTCGATCGGCTGAATGTCATGCTCTGCGAGGGCGCGCGCATGTTCCGGCGCATCGCGATAGGCCAGAAGCGCGCCATGCACCTTGGGGTGCAAGGTCTTTACGCGGCCGTCCATCATTTCCGGAAAGCCTGTGACCTCCGATACGTCCTTGACCGCGATGCCTGCCTGAGCAATGGCCGCCTTCGTGCCACCCGTCGACAGGATTTCGATGCCCGCGGCGGCCAGGGCCTGCGCGGCTTCGATCAATCCCGCCTTGTCTGACAGGGAGATGAGCGCGCGCTTAGGTGCAACAAGATCGGCGGCGGGCGGAAAATCGGGAGCAGCAGGCATGACAGGTCTCTATCGAATTGGCAAAACCCAGAGGTTTTGACGGCGCAAGCCCGGTCCCGGCGGGGGTCAGGTGGCCTTGCGGTGTTAAGCTGAATGCCGCGCGGTTTACACGACGCCGCAGGGTTTGCCTACCCCGCAAAATACAAAGACCCCGCCGTGGGTGAGCACGACGGGGTCTTCGCTGGTGACCGCAATCTCAAGCTGCCGATTTAGTAGCGAGACGCGTACCGGTCACCACTGCGGTAAGACTTGTAGCTGTAGCGCTGATTGTAGTAGCGGTCTTCGTAACGCTGACGTTCCATGGCAGCCTCCGCCTTCTTGCAGGTATCCTTGCCCTGGTCCTTGCCCAGCTTGTTACCCAGGACGCCACCGACGACCGCGCCACCGACCGCGCCTAAGCCCTTTTCGTTCTTGGCGACCTGGCTGCCCAACAGGCCGCCGGCAATGGCACCCAGGATCGCACCGGTCTTGGCGCTATTGGACTTCGTGACCTCACATTGATAGGTAGTGCGGGCCGAAGCGGTGGTTGGGGCGACAACCGCCGCCGTGGAGCCGAGGATCAGGCCGGAGGTGATGACCGCGGCGCCAAAGCGTTTCATGCTGTTTTTAAAAATATTGCTCATAACTTTAGTCCTTCGTGTCTGTGGCCTGACTGGCTGATCCGGTTTATCCGGGGCCGTGTGCCGTTGATGAGGACCGTTATAAGCCTTCCAACCTGAACGGGATTTGACGCCCACGTTCATTCTCGTTCAGAAAAGCATTTATTTTTGAACAGCTTAAATCGCTTATGACACCCTTGTCATCCCAACGTACAAAGGCCCCGCCGTTTCCGGCAGGGCCTTTGGTGTCAGGTGGTGGCGAAAAATTATTCGCTACTTTTATTACCGAACATAGCGATAGACGACCTTTTGTTTGCGGCCATGGCGATCGGTTTCATAGACTGTGCGCGTACGATAGGCCGCCTCATCGACGCAACGGCGCTTCACATTATTCTTGGCAACCTTGCTGCCGATGTAGCCGCCGGCAACCGCGCCGCCGACAGTACCGAGCCCACGTTCGTTCTTGGAAATCTGGCTACCGAGCAGCCCACCGGCGATAGCGCCGACGACGGCACCCTTGTCGCCCGAACGTTTTTGTTCATATTTGCAGCGGTAGGTCGTCGCGTCCGCGACGTTTGGAATGGCTGCCGAACCGGCAATCAAGGTTACGCTGACCAAGGCGGCAGTGGCTGTCTTCAGGATATGTGTCATTATCGTGCTCCTATTCAACACACGCAAGCACGTGCGTATTTGGTGCGCAGTATCCAATTTCCGATGTAAGAAAGCAGTTGGGAGCTTGCGTCCAGCCTATAAATCTTTACAGGCGCGTCCGTCGCCTCATGCTTCGGCAGGTGACAACTTCCAGCGCAGCCGGTTCTGGCCATCGAGCCGTGCGGTACCGTGCAGGGCAATCAGGGTCGTTTTGCGCGCCACGCCCTTTTCGAATACCACGCCTTCGTCGAGAGACACGTCGCGCGCATCGTGACGCAGCCACCACCCACGTCCGCCCGGTCCGCGCAACAGAATGCTCTTCTTGTCGCGTGCCAGTGAGGCCTGGACTTCTGGATGCAAAAGGAAACGCACCGTATATTGCGTCTGGACGGGCATGTCCTTTTTCGACGGCATGGGCGTCAGGCGGTCTTCGCCACGCAGTTCGTCGCGCTGGGCATCGACATAGAGGCGGCGTTCGTGTTTCAGACCGAACTTGCTGCGCCAGCCTTCATGTTCCATCTCCAGCAATGTGCCGGAGTCTTCCGCCTCGACGCGGCGCGACCGCACCTTGTAACGCAGGCCCTCCAAGGCGAAGTGCAGCAGCTCGCCGAATTTGCCCGCCATCGGCTTCAGAATGACATCGTCGCCGAGGCTAAGCGTATTGGCGGCACCAACCACACGCAAGGCATGACGATCCGACTGGATTGGTGACCAGCCAGGTGACACGATCAGCTTGTCACGACCACCGGAGACTTCGAAGGTCATCGGGTAGTCGCAGGCGGCAGAGCCAAAATCACCCGCCCTGGCTTCACCCGTATCGACGAAAACGCTTAATGAGCGACCCAACAGGCAGTGATAGCGTCCCTGCTCGAGCACAAGCGGCAATGCCCCGCCTGCGCCATCGGTTTGCAAAAGCGCCGGCGCGATCTGGTCTTCGCAAACCGACTCCGCGCCCTGAAAGGCCACGAGAGAGCCATCCGGGTGGCTGAGTGTCCGTACGAAACGCGACAGGCTGTCGATATGGTGTTCAATATAATCGGGCACGGCCTGGCTGCGCTGACTGAGACCATCGACCAGCAGCAGCAGGTCGTAAAGCAGCTCCAAGCCTTCCTCGGGACTGCGCGAAGCATGCGATCCATCCGCCAGCACCGTACGACGCAACGCCTTGCTAAGCCGGCTGAGCCCCTTCTTGCGGAAGCTGTCTCCTACACCCCCCGACAACACGCAGCCGACAGCGACCAGCGCCACGGCACGCGAGGCCTGACAGGCCTGATTGTTATGCAGGCGCAACAGATGACGGCCCTGTTCTGCCAGCGACTGGGCCAGCAGATGCACCTCTTCCGGCGTCGAAACGGCAGCCATACGCCGGGCATAGACTGATAGATTGATCAGCCGGCGGGGCAGGACCTCTTCGCCCCAGGTGAACGGCGTCCAGTTACGGAAGGTCCGCGCCCACAGCAGGAAAAGTCGTACGGCTTCTTTTGCGCCATCATCGCCCTGGGTCATCAATGGCGCCAGCCAGGCGAATTGATGCAAGGAGATGGCAAAAGCCCGCGTCGGCGACGGGCGGTTCCAGGGATCGCCGGACCCTTGAACGCTCATGCGCGCATTGGCGAGGGCAAACCGGCCCGACAGGATGGCCTTGCCCTGCAGAGCATTGGCGGGGCGTCCGTCGCGCGGTGCCGCCAGAAGGCCGTCGGGCACGCGGCCCTTAAGGGTCAGGCGGTAACCCGGCATGCCGAAGAGTTCCGCCCCGGCCTGCTTACGCAACCACGCGCCAACCACCTTTTGCCACGGCGCGGCTGCGGCGAAGACATCGGCAAGGGGGGTGGATTCGTAGGCCTGCATTACAGGCCTTTCAGTTGCTTGATATTCTGGGCGTAGGCGGACGGGCCGCCTTTGAACACCGCGGTACCGGCGACCATGGCTGTGGCTCCGGCCTCGACACAGAGATGGGCATTCTGCGCATTCACGCCGCCGTCGACCTGGAGGATGGCGGGGTGGCCGACGGCATCCAGCTTCTTGCGGATGACCTCGATCTTGCGCAGCTGGCTGTCGATGAAGCTTTGGCCACCGAAGCCCGGATTGACGCTCATGACCAGAACCAGATCGATATCGTCCATGATCCAGTCGAGAATATCGACCGGTGTGGCCGGATTGAGCACGACGCCCGCCTTGGCGCCAAGCTGACGGATATATTTCAGCGAACGGTGCAGGTGCGGACCGGCTTCGGGATGCAGGCTGATATAGTCAGCGCCGGCGTTTTTAAAGGCTTCAAGATAGGCATCGACCGGCGAAATCATCAGGTGGCAGTCGAACGGCAGGTTTGAATGCGGACGCAGGCTTTTGACCACGTCGGGCCCGATAGTGATGTTGGGCACGAAATGGCCATCCATCACATCGATGTGCACCCAGTCGGCACCGGCCTCGGTAATGGCCCGGACCTCTTCGCCGAGCTTGGCGAAATCGGAAGCCAGGATGGACGGACAGATCAACGGGGTGGTCATAGGCAACTCGCGGATAAGGGATGCATTGCTTAAGGTGCTTACATGTATCAGGTCAACCGGCTTGACGGGTTAACCGCGCCGCAGTTTGGCGACAAAAAATCCGTCCTGGCCGCCTGGACGATGGTGCGGCAACAGACGTAGCCAGCCTTCCGGACGGATCGATTCGGCGGGAACGCCGATATCAGCCGCGTTTTCGGGCAAAAGCTTGACCAAGGTAAAGTCCTTATGACGGCGCAGGAAGGCCAAAATCTGGGTTTCACCTTCTTCGCGTTCCAGAGAGCAGGTCGAGTAGACGAGTTCACCACCCGACTTTACCCGGTCGGCGGCCGAGTCGAGCAGGCGGTGCTGGACGTCGGCTAGTTTGGCAATGTCAGCCGGACGAGTCGCCCACAACACGTCGGGCTGGCGGCGGAAGGTCCCGGTCGCCGAACAGGGCGCATCAAGCAGCACGATATCAAACTGACGCGTATCGTCATATGTTTCGGCGTCGGCCATGGCGATTTCCGCCGACAGGCCGGTACGTGCCAGGTTTTCCTCAACCCGCTTCAAACGATTCTTCGACCGGTCAAGAGCAACGACCTGAGCCCCGCGCGCCGCCAATTGCATGGTTTTGCCGCCGGGTGCTGCGCACAGGTCGATAGCCGTCTTTCCCGTAATATCCCCCAGCACATTCACCGGTGCGGTGGCCGCCACGTCCTGAACCCACCACACGCCGTCTTCGTAGGCGGCCCATTCGCGCAGGTCGCCACGCAGGGCGCTGCGCAAGGTCAGGCCACCAAGGTCAGCACCCTCCAGCGCCTCGGCATGGCGCTCGAGATAGGCCTGGCTTTTGAACGACAGATCGGTCGCCGGCTCTTCGGTCAGGGTGTAGGCGATGCCGTTGGCATTGTCTTCGCCATAGGCGGCCTTCCAGCGCGCATATAGCCAATCGGGGGCAAGGCGCGAAGCGATGGGCGCCGGCAACCCGCCGCCGAACTTTTCCTGGTCGCGAATGACGCCGCGCAGGATGGCGTTGATCAGGCCCTTGAAAGGCCGGGTATTTGAGGCGCGTTCCGCCAGTTTCACCGTTGTCGAAACGGCGGCAAAATCGGGCACGTTCATGAAGCCGATCTGGACGAGGCCAATGCGCAACAGATCGCATACGGCTGCCGATGGCGTCTTCTGTGTGCGCTTTTCAATCAAATGGTCGAGCTGGCCCAGGCGGCGCAGCACGAGCAGGGCCATGGCGCGGGCAAAGCTGCGTTCGGATTCGGACAGGCTGAGGAATTCTGCGCGTGTGACGGCTTCGTCGAAACCGGACCGCTTGGTCAACGCCGCGTCGATAAGCGTCATGGCGGCTATGCGCGCATTCATGCCGATATCGCCGTCGTCCGACGTATTGATGATGGGGTCCGGATGCTTGATCGGCGCTTGCTTGGCGGCGATCTTGGCGGCCATGCCCTTCGAAGGCGGGCGCTTGACCAGCTTGCGCTGGAAGGTGGGCTTACCGCCTGAGGGCTTCGCGGGAGGTCTGTTCGGGGCCATGTAAGGTGCTTCGCAATAAAGAAATCCCCCGCGACGATCGCGGGGGAGACAATTTCGCCTAGCTCATAGGCGTTGTGGGCACGCTCGTAAAGCCGTTTGCGGCGGGGGAACGCCGTTTCATGTCCATACCCAGCTTGATCAGTGCTTTGACGCGGTTTTCCGTTGCCGGGTGAGTCGAGAACAGATTGTCCATGCCCCGGCCGTGCAGGGGATTGATGATGAACAGATGCGCGGACGCCGGATTGCGCTCGGCACCATAATTGACCGTTCCCTTGGCATAGGCTTCGATTGTCTTCAAAGCCCGGGCCAGGCTGTCCGGATCACCGCAGATTTCGCCCCCGACGCGGTCCGCTTCGTATTCACGCGTCCGGGAAATCGCCATCTGGACCAGCATGGCAGCGATCGGGGCCAGAACCATCATCAGGATGGTGACGATGATATTGCTATGGCCCTCTTCATCATCCCGCGATCCGCCGAAAAACATGGCGAAGTTGGCCAGCGACGAGATGGCACCGGCCAGGGTCGCCGTGATCGTCATGGTCAAGGTGTCGCGGTTTTTGACGTGCGCCAGTTCGTGCGCCATGACACCCCGGATTTCGTCGCGATCCAGCATCCGCAGCAACCCCGTGGTTGCGGCAACAGCCGCATGGTCGGGGTCGCGCCCCGTAGCGAAGGCGTTCGGCTGATCCGACTCCATGATATAGACCGCCGGCATGGGCAAGCCGGCACGGCGGCTCAGCTCGGCGACGTCATCATAATAATTGCGCAGCAAGGCATTGCCGGACTGCGGCTCGACGCGCTGCGCGCCATACATGCGCAGCACCGCCTTGTCCGAGTTCCAATAGGCGAAAAGGTTCATCGCCACCGCGAGGCCCAGCGCGATCAGCATACCCGTGGGCCCTGCCAAAGCAAAACCGATGGCGCCAAACAGCGCGGTCAGGCCTGCGAGAAGCAGATAGGTCTTGAACGGGTTCATTTGTCGTGTAGCTCCTTGAGAAACAACCGGTTAAGGCCTAGATATGGAAATCCCGGCCATTTCCCGCAAGGCGGTTACGAAAATGTCATCAGATGGTGAAAAGATTCAGGACATCAGTGCGTTGGAGACAAAGAAGGTCCTGACGCCAGCCGCCAAGCGCGCCCTGGCCGAAGCGGCGGAACGCCGTGCCCGGGAAGAGGCGAAAATCGCCAGGGCTGTCGAGGACGGCGGACCCGCGGGACCGGAACCGACGCGTTTCGGCGATTGGGAGCGCAAAGGCATCGCCGTCGATTTTTAGTCGCTTTTAAATAGTCTGGATCGCCGCCAGGATCGCCTGCGTCGCGGCGACTGGGTCGGCGGCGCGCGTAATCGGGCGCCCCACCACCACATGCGAGGCACCGTTGCGGAACGCGTCTTCCGGCGTGGCGATACGTTGCTGATCGTTGACGTCGGCGCCGACCGGACGCACGCCCGGCGTAACGATAAGGAAATCGGCCGGTACGCGGGCGCGGATCATCGCCGCTTCGTGCGGACTGGCGACCACGCCATCCAGGCCGCATTCTACCGCCTGATCGACCCGTCTCAGCACCAGATCGGTCAGTGACATGCCATAGCCCATGTCATCGAGATCGGCCTGGCTGAGCGAGGTCATGACCGTAACGCCAATGATGCGGGTTTTCGGATTGATCCGGCCGGCGACCGCCGCTTTCATGACTTGCGGTTCGGCATGAACGGTCAGTAAATCGCAGGCCCCCGATGTGGCCGCCTTCGCCGCGCCTTCGACCTGGGCGCCGATGTCGTGCAATTTCCAGTCCTGGAACACCAGCTTACCTTGCGCTTTCAGGTCCTGACACAGGCTCAAGCCCCCCTGGGCCAGCAGGGTGAGCCCGACCTTGTAATAGCTCACGCTGTCGCCAAGCCTGGCCACCAGCTTATGCGCCGAAGTCAGATCGGGTTCGTCGAGGGCGACAATGAGGCGCGGATCGGCGTTGGGCATGGGCAAAATCTCTGCAGGGGTTGCGATCTGGAACGAATTGCTGTGTGGTAGCGCAATTCTCTCTGGGCCTGCCAATGACTCTTGTTGAGTTCTACGTCAACTTCTTCATCACGCTTTTCGCGCTGATCGATCCGATCGGCAATGTGCCCATCTATGCCGCCGCCACGCAAAGCCAGACATCGACCTCTCGTCGATGGCTGAGCATCTATATTTCCATCTTCACCGCGCTGATCCTGACCATCTTCTTTTTTGCCGGCTTGAGCATCCTGAAATTCTTCGGCATTTCCATGGATGCCTTCCGCATCGCCGGCGGCCTGCTGCTGTTTCTGATGGGGCTGGAAATGGCGCGCGGCGACTTCATCGACAGCTTTACCCAAGCCGAAGACGTCAAGCATGGCGGCGACCCCACCACCGGCGTGCAACCGCTCGGCCACCGGGAAAAAGCCAAAAACGCCTTTGAAAAACTAGTCGTGCCGTTCGCCTTCCCGCTGATGGTTGGCCCCGGCACCATTTCAACCGTTATCATTCAGGCCGGCGAGGCACAAAAACTCGGCTATATCGGACTGGCAACGGGCGTAGCCGCCATCTTTACCACCGGCGCGGCGGTTTTGGTTACCTTGCTGTTCTCAAACACCATATCGCGCGTCTTCGGACGGGTTGGCATGGTGGTCGTTGTGCGCGTGCTCGGTCTGATACTGTGCGCCCTGTCCGTGCAGATTATCATCTCTGCGGTCAGCGAGATCACCCATAACCTGATCCTGCCGTCGGCCGCTCACCCGTACGAAAGCGGCAAGCACAGCTAATCCTGAAAAAGCTACTATAACTTCAGTTACCTATGGATTTTGCTGAGTTGTCCTGACGCCAGTTCCATCGTCCAGTCATCGGGCAGCACCTTAAGCAAGGCCGCCGCCGTCTTGTTCGGCGCGCCGGGCACGCAGCAAGCCCGGTTGGCTTCCGCAGCGACATAGCCTTCGCGGGCTACCTCATCGGCGCCCATCCACCACCATTCGGGAATGGCCTTCGACAATTTGGAGCGCGATCCGACGACATCGTGAAATTCGGAATAGGTCCAGCCCGGACATAGGGCGCTGACGTGCACGCCATGGTCGCGCAGTTCCAGATGCAGGCTTTGAGAAAAACGGGTCAGGAAGGTCTTAACCGGCCCATACATCGTATCGCCGGGCGACGCCGGCAGGAACCCGGCCAGGGAAGCGACATTGACGATACGGCCGAACTTCTGCGCCTTCATGTCGGGTATGAAACGATGCATCAGTTCCACGGGGGCCAGCATCATGACTTGCAGGAAGGCCTTGTGGTCTTCGAGCGACGTGGCCACAAAACCGCCCGGTTGCCCGTAACCGGCGTTATTAACCAGACCGTCGACGCTGCGCCCCAGCGCGAGTATGCCTTTTTGCAGGGCTTCGGGCGTGTTTGGGTCCGCCAGGTCACCCGGCAGGGCGTGAGCCTCGACCCCGAAACGCAGACGGATTTCCTCCGCCAGCTTGTCCAGGCGATCACCGCGTCGCGCCGTCAGGGCGACATCCCAGCCGTGCGACGCATAGATGCGCGCGAAGGCCAGGCCTATGCCCGAAGATGCGCCCGTGATCAGAACCAGACGGCGTGCCAAATCAGTTCCCCAAATCAAAAATGAGGGAAAACCGAAACACGAACCCTAGTCGAAAGGCAAGATTATTCGCGCTATTGTGCCGGGCATTCGACCGGCAATTCAGCCGCATGCTTTAGCAGATCGGCTACGGTGAAGGTCGACAGGCTTTTCGCCGCCGCGATATTGGCAGCCATCATGGCCTCATTGACCGCCTTGGGGATGGCCTGGCTCACAGGACACCCTTCGGCCCCCAAAGGCGCAGAGCCCAGATGCGCGCAGCCATTGACAGCCTTCAGCACTTCGTCAAGCCGGATATCGTCCGGCCGGCGCAACAGCCAGGCTCCGCCGGACACGCCGGAGCAGGTCGCCAAAAGGCCCGCCTTGGCCAGTTGCGTGGTCATCCGGCGGATCACGACCGGATTTGTCGGGATCGAAGCGGCAAGCACAGACGAAGACACCGCCTGTTCACGCGAGTAGGCGTTGCGGTGGGCCAGGTAGGCCAGCGTGTGGGCGGCCACGGGAAATCTTTGACTATCTGACATTTGCCACTTCTAGATATTAGATTTCTGTGCCTTTTGATAGGGGGCTTACGCCCAAGACCCCCAAAGACAACAACAATCGAGATTGAATGTGTCTATAAATAGGCGTAAGAGCCCGCAGTTCAAGCGAGGGCCTCCCAGATGACGTGTGTCATCCTGCCATTTCGGCACCCCTCAGGAGAGTATGCATGACCGGGGATACCCGTCCTGAGGCACCGGCCGACACACCGGACTCACAGCAGCCAGACACCGGTGACGCCGTCGCCCAGGGTGTCAGTACAAATCAAAAAATAGACACTTCCGCCACCAAATCTGCCGGTCCGCATGCGTCCGAGGCCGAGGCTGTATCGAGCCATGGCCATGGTACGGACGGCTTTTGGGCACTGGCGGTCGGCTCCATTGGCGTTGTTTTCGGCGATATCGGCACCAGCCCGCTTTACGCCATGCGCGAAGCGCTCTTTCACACGCGTGAGGGCACGAACGCCGAATTGGCCATAAAGGGTGTGATTTCGCTCGTCTTCTGGGCGCTGATCATGATCGTCACGGTCAAATATGTTCTCTTTCTGATGAAGGCGGACAATAAGGGCGAAGGCGGCACCCTGGCGCTCATGGCACTGACACAAAAGGCGCTGGGCAAATATTCGCCGACGGTGTTCTTCCTCGGCATATGCGGCGCGGCTCTGTTCTATGGCGACGGCATCATCACGCCGGCGGTTTCAGTGCTCGGCGCCGTAGAAGGCCTGAAGGACGCGCCCGGCATCGGCACGTCGATGTCCCACCTGATCGTGCCAATTTCAGCAGTCATCCTGATTGCCCTGTTTATGGTGCAGTCGAAGGGAACGGCGAAGGTTGCCAACTTCTTCGGCCCCATCACAGTGGTCTGGTTTCTTGTTTTGGGCGGCTTGGGCCTGTACCACATCTTCGACCAGCCCGGGATCCTGGTCGCGCTCATGCCGCACTATGGCGTCGAATTTCTCATTGCCAACGGATTTACTGGTTTTGTTATCCTGGGCTCGGTCTTCCTGGCGGTTACCGGGGCTGAAGCGCTCTATGCCGACATGGGCCATTTCGGCAAGAAGCCGATCCAGTATTCGTGGCTGTTCTTCATCCTGCCTTGCCTGACGCTCAACTATCTGGGTCAAGGCGCCCTTACCCTGGCCGACCCATCCGCACGCGAAAACCCGTTCTGGCGCATGGTCCCGACGGTGGCCTACTGGCCGGTCTTCGGCCTGGCCACCATGGCCACCGTCATCGCTTCGCAGGCCGTCATAACCGGCGCCTTTTCGATCACCCAACAGGCGGTTCAGCTCGGCCTTTTACCGCGCATTGATATCAAACGCACCAGCGAGACCCAGGCCGGACAGATATTCGTGCCGCAGATCAACACCATGCTGATGGTCGGTGTGCTCGTCCTGCTGTTCGCCTTCCGCTCGACCGACCGCTTGACCTCGGCCTATGGCATTGCTGTCACCGGCGCCATGATGGTCGACACACTTTTGGCTTATGTCTTCCTCCGCCACGTCTGGAAATGGAAGCGCTGGCAGGCCTGGGCGCTTCTGCTCCCGCTCGGCACGCTCGATCTGGTCTTCTTCGGCTCGAACCTGCTGAAAATTCCGCAGGGCGCGTGGCTACCCCTGCTTCTGGCCGGCATACTGGTCATGATCATGCTGACCTGGGCGACCGGATCACGTACGCTGGCCGATAAATCGAAGCGCGACAGTGTGCTTTTGCTCGATCTCGTCGAGATGTTGAAGAAACGTCCGCCGCACCGCGTGGCGGGGACGGCCATTTTCCTGACCTCAGATGCCGAATCCGCGCCGGTGGCCCTGATGCACAATCTCAAGCACAACAAGGTGCTGCACGAAAAGAATATCATCCTGACGGTGAAAACAGTTGGTGTGCCGCGCGTGGCCGAAGGCAATCGCGTCTCCATCGAGGCCATCAACGAAGACTTCAAGAAGGTGACCCTGATCTACGGCTTTATGGAAAGTCCGAACCTGCCGCGCGCCCTGGGTCTGTGCCGCAAGCTGGGCCTCAAGTTCGACATCATGGCCACCAGCTTCTTCGTCGGCAAACGTTCAGTCGTGCCTTCGGCCAATTCCGGCATGCCGCTGTGGCAGGACAAGCTGTTTATCTTCCTGATGAAGAACGCGACCAACCCAACCGAATTCTTCCATATTCCGCCCGGACGAGTCGTCGAACTGGGCACTCAGGTCACGGTCTAGGCCGTTCAGATCAGGCCGCCGGGATGCCGGCGGCCTTTAGTTTTAGCGGCGACGCAATAAGTCTTGCATCGGGGGGCTATAGACCGTAAAGCGCGCGTGAATTTTTTCACATGGTCTCCCCCGCCCAAAGGTTTGCAAACATGTCCGCACCCGCTGAGAAGCCCGTCAAGAAAGTCGTCCTCGCCTATTCCGGCGGTCTCGACACCTCGATCATCCTGAAGTGGCTGCAGACGGAGTACAACGCCGAGGTGGTCACCTTCACCGCCGACCTCGGTCAGGGTGAGGAGCTGGAACCGGCGCGCAAGAAAGCCGAACTGCTCGGTATCAAGCCGGAGAACATCTTCATCGAAGACCTGCGCGAGGAATTCGTGCGTGACTACGTCTTCCCGATGTTCCGCGCCAATACGGTCTATGAAGGCCAATATTTGCTCGGCACCTCGATCGCCCGTCCGCTGATCGCCAAGAAGCAGATCGAAATCGCCCGCAAGGTCGGCGCCGATGCCGTGTGCCACGGCGCCACGGGCAAGGGCAACGACCAGGTCCGTTTCGAACTCGGCTATTACGGCTTGGAACCCGATATCCGCGTCATCGCGCCCTGGCGTGAATGGGAATTCGCCTCGCGCGAAGCCCTGCTCACCTTCGCCGAACAGCACCAGATCCCCATCGCCAAGGACAAGCGCGGCGATGCGCCCTTCTCGGTCGATGCCAACCTGCTGCACTCGTCCTCCGAAGGCAAGGTGCTGGAAGACCCGGCTGTCGAAGCGCCGGAATTCGTCTATCAGCGCACCATTTCGCCGGAAGCCGCGCCCGACACGCCGACCGTGTTCACCATGGACTTCGAAAAGGGCGACCCGGTTGCCATCAATGGTGAAGCCCTGTCGCCGGCCATGCTCCTGACCAAGCTGAATCAGCTGGGCCATGACAACGGCGTCGGTCGCCTCGACCTCGTCGAAAACCGCTTCGTCGGCATGAAGTCGCGCGGCGTCTATGAAACCCCGGGCGGCACCATCCTTCTGGCGGCGCACCGCGGCATCGAATCCATCACCCTCGATCGGGGCGCCATGCACCTGAAGGACGAGTTGATGCCGAAATATGCCTCGCTCGTTTATAACGGCTTCTGGTTCTCACCGGAGCGCCAGATGTTGCAGGCCGCCATCGATTACAGCCAGGACAAGGTCACCGGCCGCGTCACGGTCAAGCTCTACAAGGGCAATGTCACCGTCATCGGTCGCGAAAGCCCCTATTCGCTGTACGATCAGGATCTGGTCACCTTCGAAGAAGGCAAGGTCGCCTATGACCACCGTGACGCCGCGGGCTTCATCAAGCTCAATGCCCTGCGCCTGCGGGTTGCCGCCAAGCGCGATCAGCGCGGCTGATCCAATCTTTCCGCTATCCTCACAAAGCTCCGCCGCGCAGGCGGAGCTTTTTTATTGCCGCCGGTCTATGGCGCGTCATCCCACATTGACTCTTTGCACCCGTCTCTTCCACCTTACCGGTTCAAACAAGGAAATGCGGCGGCATGGCCACTGAAGGCTTCAATATTCTGATCAACGGCAAGGCCGGCACGGTGCTCAATATGGGCCGTCCAGCTATCGAAATGGCCATAAGCGCCAGCGGCCTTCCGGTGGCTGAGCTGTGCTTTTCCGAACCGGAAGACATGGCGCAAAACCTCAAACGCCTGGCGGCGCAGCCGGAGCGCCTGATCATCGGTGGCGGCGACGGCACCATTCGTGAAACCGCCAAGTCATTGGCCGGCCAAAAAAAGGCATTCGGGGTGCTGCCGTTCGGCACCATGAATTTGCTCGCCATCGATTTGGGATTTTCCTCGCTGCAACAAGCACTTGCGGCCTACGCCGTCGGCACAACCGAACAGACCATGGACGCTGGTTTCGTCAACGGCGAAATCTTTCTATGCTGCGCCAGTTTGGGCACGATGCCGCAGGCCTCTGTCTTTCGCGAAGCCAATCGCCTGACCAACAAGTTCCTGCTCATGCCGAAACTGTTCCTGTTCGTCCTCAACAATATGGACAAGAACAAGCGCTCACGCCTCGTTATCGAAGCCGATGGCAAGATGTCGAAATTCCGCACGCCAGCAGTGGTGATATCCGCCAACCGGTTTGCCGATTCGGAAACGCTCACCGAAAGCAATTTCAAGCGTGTGTCCTTAAGGGGCGGCGAATTGGCTGTGTACATCTCTACGACCAAGACATCGTCGGACCATGTTCGCCTCTTGTGGCGATTGATCTTTGGCCACTGGCTACACGATCGGGACATGACCGAGATGACCGGCAAACGGTTTCGGATTTTCAGCCAGCACCACAAGCCGTTAATTTCAGTCGATGGCGAAGTGATGAAGCTGAAATCACCGCTGGAATTCACATTGAAGCCCGACTTTGTTCATGTGCTGGTGCCGGCCGAAAAGGCACAGGCATGAGCTGGCGGAGCCGGATCGACCGGCTACCGCCGCCGTTGCGGCAGGAATGGCGCGCCCTCCTGCTGTTCGGCGCCATACTGGTGACCGGGGCCTGGCTGTTTTTCGAGGTCATTGAAGAGGTGTTTCTGGAAGACCCCTTGTTCGGTCCCGATAGGGTGACCTATGCCGCCTTGCAGGCCCTGCGCAATCCCCTGCTGGACCGGCTGATGATCGGCATTACAGAATTGGGCGACACCTGGGTGGTGGTCGCGGTGACGGCAGCGGGGGCGGCCTGGCTTATGTACAAGCGCGCCTGGCACACACTGACCTACTGGCTAATGGCGGTTGGCGGCGGTTCCCTTATCAATTCAGCCATTAAGCTGGGCCTGCAACGGGCCCGTCCCGGCGACCTGGACTATGGGGGCGTAAGCGTTTTTTCCTTCCCCAGCGGCCATTCAACCACCAACGCGGTTCTATACGGCATACTCATCATGATAATGGCAAGGGAGCTACCCTTCCGAACCCGCATTCCGATCGTAGCGGGGTTGGTCATCCTCGTCGGCATCATAGCCTTTTCCCGTCTGTACCTGGGTGCTCACTGGCTGTCGGACGTGGCCGGCGGACTGTTCTTCGGGTCGGCGTGGCTGGCCCTGCTCGGTTTGTTTTACATGTGGCGGCCGGCGGAGCCGGTGGAGCCCATCAAGATGATGGCCGTCATAGGCCTGGCCCTGGCGCTCGCGGGCAGTATAAACATCGCCTGCAACTTCGGGACGGATCATGCGCGCTATAGCGAACGATCCGCTCCTGCCGCCATCCCTGCCCCAACCCATAGCGAAAGCCAGACGTGAAGATCGCCCATATCTCAGACCTGCATTTCGGCAGCCACGATGACGCGATCATGCGCGCCTTGCTGGCGCACATCACCTCGGCACAGGTTGATCTGGTTATTGCCAGCGGCGACGTCACCCAGTCGGCCGCCGAAGAGGAGTTCGTGCAATGCCGCGCCTTTTTCGATGCCTTGCCCGTGCCGGTGTTCGTCATCCCCGGAAATCACGACCTGCCCGGCATGGATCTGGCGCGCTTCATCAATCCATTCGCCCGTTACAAACGCCACCTCACCCGTGATCTCAATCCCGAACTGGCAACATCCTTGGTGCATATCAAGGGGATCAATACGGCACGCCGCATCCTGCCGCACTGGAATTGGGCCAACGGCGCCGTCAGCGCACGGCAACGCCGCGATATTGCCGAGAGCTTCGCCGACAGCCCCGCGCCGTGGCGTCTGTTCGTGCTGCATCATCCTTTGATGAGCCCAAAGGAATTTCCGCTTGATATCACCGTCTTCAATTCGGCAGAACTGCTCAAAACCATTGCCGATCAGAACATAGATATCGTCCTGGCCGGTCATCAGCACCATGCCTATATCGAGACGCGCCAGTCGGATGTGCATAAGACCCTGTTCGTCAGCGCCTCCACAGCCATGTCCACCCGCATCCGCCGTCAACCCCAGGGCTTCAACATCCTGCATTTCAGTGACCGCACGGTTCGCATCGACCTGCTGCGGTACGACAACGGACAATTCACCACCTTTGAGGCGATAACCCACACCAAGCCGTAAAAAATGTGGTAAGCGCCGCCGCATGTCTGCCGTCGTCGATCTCAATAAGTATTATGCCTTCCTGGCCGCCATGTTTCTCATGGCGATTTCGCCGGGACCGGCCAACATGTTCTTCGTGCGTATAGGGCTGGCGCGGTCATACCGGCGGGTATTTCTGGGCGTAATCGGGGTCAATCTGGCTACGCTGGTGTGGTTTATTGCTGCGGCCTTCGGTCTTCAGGTCATCATGATCACCGTACCCCTGCTCTTTCAGATTATCGCGATCGGTGGCGGTGTCTATCTGGCGTGGATCAGCCTGAAAAGCCTGTACTCGGCTTTCGACCTACGCAACGAAAAGGTCAGCTTTTCCCTCAGTGAACCCGCCGACCCCAACAGCCCTCTATGGAGCACGTTCCGTGACGGCTTTATGGTGCAGTTGCTGAACCCGAAAGTGACCCTGTTCTTCACCGCCGTTCTCCCACCATTTCTCGATATTCATCGCGCCATGCCGGCCCAGATGGCGGTTTTCGCCGTTACATCCATCAGTATGGATATACTGTCCATGACCAGTTATGGGCTAGGTGCCGTTACGCTGTCGCACCTGCTCACCAACCCGAAAAACAAGCAGAGATTTGACATTGCCGTCAGCCTGATCCTGCTCAGTATTGCCGGGGTAATCATCTGGCATTCCCTGACAGACCTGTTCCATATCTGACCAGGCTGGCCCTTACGGTGGCAATATTCCCGGCTTACAAATGCCACATTGACGCCTCATCTTGACAGGTTAATACTCTGGTAAAGTTCCGTACCCGTGGGGAGTTACATCATGAAACGCCTGAACCGTCCGTTGGCCCTTGCCCTCCTGGCCGCCGCCAGCCTGACCGTATTGTCGGCCTGCGCCACGCCTACTCCGTATCAGCCCGCCATGGCCACGGGCGCTACCCGTGACCGCGGCTATTCGGAAACCCGCCTGGAAGAAAACCGCTATCGCCTGAAATTCTCAGGCAATGATATGACGGGTCGGGATACGGTTGAAAATTACCTTCTGTACCGGGCGGCTGAATTGACGCTTAGCTCCGGTTTTGACTGGTTCGAAATCGTATCGCGCGGCACCGATGAAAAGCGCCGTACGGTGACCTATAACGATCCGTTCTATGACGGCCTGTCGTGGCGTTTCTACGGTCGCAACCGTTGGAGCCGCTGGGGTGCTTGGGGGTCTGACTTCGGCATGGATACCTTCGAATATACCCGTTACGAAGCGGTCGCTGAAATCGTCATGCATAAGGGTCCGAAGCCGGACAGCAATCCGGCTGCCTACGACGCCCGCGCTATCCAGTCGAGCCTGGAGCCCCGCATTGTCCGCCCGGCGGCCCCGCGCCAATAGGCCTTGCTCAAACCAATAAAAAGCCCTCCGGTTCGCGCCGGAGGGTTTTTCTTTATCCGCCTGTCTTCATCTACCCGTTTTCTTGGGCCGGATGACTTTCGGCGTCTTGAGCCGACGACGGTTGGTATGGTCGTCTACCTTCTCTATCACCTGGCCTGTGGGGTCGGGCTTCTCGCCCTTGAAATAGAATTTCTGCCAGGCTTCCTTAATGGTTTCCGGATCGCGGCGAACCAGGCTTTCGTTAAATTCCGAACGCGTCTTGGCCCAAGCGTCGAACTGCTTTTTCAGCTCCGTATCGCTTTCCAGCGATTTGATCACCGGCTGGAATTCATCCTGCTTCTTGTGCTCCACGACCTGGATGAAACAGAAGGGCTCACCCTTTTTGAAACTGACCATGCCCGGTCGCGTCATGATCCAGTTCATCGTAAACGGGAAGGGCAGCCAGTCCGTTTCGACAAGCCCAGTCAGCGGTTGGATACCATCCTTGACATGATTGGGAGCGCCGGATGCCAGGACCGCGTAGCCCGGCGGCGTTCGGAACATGTAGCCGGTATGGAAGGTCAGAACGCCATGGGTGAAGTGCGACGACACAAGATGTTCCAGCGCGTAATCAGGATCGGAATCACAGGAAATGACCAGATCGTCCTTACCCTTGTTCCCGTTCCAGATGACGGTGAAATCGACGGGACAGATAATTTCCCAGCCGGTCGTATTGGCCATGACCAGGGGCAGGCACCGGTACGGAAACCGCGCCTGAAACGCATCCATCCAGTCCCGATCGGGCCGTCCCGGCACGATTTCCGGGGGATAGGTGGTCATCACGAAGCATTCCAGTTCCATCTGGCAGTTCCATCCTTATTGCGCTAGACACGACGGCCATGACCGATACGCTCTACACGCCTGAAAAACTGCTCGAAGCCTTAAATGATTTGGGCCTGAAAACAAGCACCCTCTCCCACGAAGCGGTCTTCCGCGT
The DNA here is from genome assembly GCF_032490435.1 of Asticcacaulis aquihabitans. NCBI lineage: Bacteria > Pseudomonadati > Pseudomonadota > Alphaproteobacteria > Caulobacterales > Caulobacteraceae > Asticcacaulis > Asticcacaulis aquihabitans. The sequence goes on along the minus strand of NZ_JAVGWM010000003.1, from coordinate 175,908 downwards.
CGGTGAAGGTGACGACATAAAGTCGCAACTGCCCGGCGCCCATACCAAGAACCTGTTTCTCAAGGACGACAAGGGTCAGCTATGGCTGATATCAGCCGAGCAAACCACCCAGATCAATCTGAAGGCCTTGCCCAAAATCATTGGCTCAGGGCGTTTGTCATTCGGATCGGAGGAGCGGCTGCATGCAGCCCTGGGCGTCCGTCCGGGCTCGGTCACCGCGTTGGGTCTGATCAATGATCCGCACCGGCGGGTGAAGTTCATTTTGGATAAAGCCCTGGCCGACGCCGATATCGTCAACTTCCACCCGTTGACCAACACCGCCACCACGTCGCTCAGCCAAGCCGATTTCCGCACCTTTATCGCCTCGCTCGGACGTGATTTGGTAATAATCGATTTCGCGGCGGTCACTTGATTCAATTGAAGCGAAGGCCCACTTGAGCTAAGCCGAATGGCAAAATGTGAGAGGTACCCCATGGCCAGCAACGATCCCAATATCATCGACGGCAACGAACAGACCTTTATGGCCGATGTCATAGAGGAATCGATGACGCGTCCGGTCATCGTCGATTTCTGGGCCACCTGGTGCGGACCGTGCCGCCAGCTTGGTCCGGCGCTTGAAAAGGTGATCGGCGAGCAAAAGGGCAAGGTCAAGTTGGTCAAGATCGACGTGGACAAGAACCAGGCCATCGCCGCGCAACTGCGCATTCAATCCATCCCGACTGTCTATGCCTTCGTCGGCGGGCGCCCTGTCGACGCCTTCATGGGGGCTAAATCGGAAACCGAACTACGCGCCTTTATCGACAAGCTGGGAGTCCCCGAGAGCGGACCATCGCTCGACGAAGCCCTGGCCCTGGCCGCCAAGTCTGTCGAGGACGGCGACATGCCCAGCGCCATGGAGGCCTACGCCTTCGTGTTGGAGCAAGACCCTGAAAACAACAAAGCCGTCGCCGGCATGGCGCGGATTTACCTGAAGCTACAGCAGCCGGACCACGCCAAGGCCATTCTCGACCAGGTGCCCGCCGACAACAAGGATCCGGACATCCTGGGACTGCGTGCCGCGCTGGAACTGGCCGAAGGCGCGCCGACCGACGTGGCCGGCCTGCGGGCCAAGATCGCCCAGAATGACCGCGATTTCGACGCCTGGTACGACCTGGGGCGCGCTCTTGCGGCACAAGGGGAAACGGCTGAAGCGATCAATGCCCTGCTTGAAATCGTCAAGTACGAGCCGGAGTGGAACAATCAGGCCGCCCGCACCTATCTGTTCAAGATTTTTACCGCGCTCGGCAATACGTCCGAGCTGACCAAGGCGGGCCGTCGCCGCCTGTCCTCCATGCTGTTCAGCTAAGGCCTCGCCATGACCGATATCGAAACATATGCCAAGACTGAAATCGAAGTCGATCCGCGCCTGCTTGAGGCCCTGGTTTGCCCGGTAACGCGCCGCCCGCTGACCTACGACAAGGCCGCTCAGGAATTGATCAGCCCGACGGTCGGCCTGGCCTTCCCCATTCGCTCCGGCGTGCCGATCATGCTGGTCGATCAGGCGCGCAAGTTCGATCCCGCTTAGGGCTGGTTAGACCAATTCGCCCCTCAACAGCTTCGGCAGGTCGCCCGTCGCCGCGCCCGCGTCTTCCATGACGAAGGTACGCAAGGCCGGCACACGGTTGAACAGGCCGATGCCGACACCGCGGGCCAATCGCAGCAGCGGATTTCCGTTGGAGAACAGGCGCACGAAACCGTCCATCACCACCGAGGTCGAGACATTGTCGAAACGACGCCATTTGGCATAGCGTTCGAGCACCAGATCGGTGCCGATATCTTCACCCAGACGCGTCGCCTCGATCAGGACTTCAGCCAGCGCGGCCACATCTTTTAGACCGAGATTGAGCCCCTGACCGGCAATCGGATGAATGCCGTGAGCGGAATCCGCCAGCAGGGCCAGGCGTCCTTTGTACATCTCTTCCGCCAGACCAAGCCCGAGTGGATAGATGAATTTTGGCCCGACCAGGGTGATGTTCCCCAGAAACTCGCCGAAGCGGGCCAGCAGATGATCATGGAACAGCTGATCGTCAACCTGCATCAGGGCCTTGGCCTTGGCGTGGGTTTCCGACCACACGATACATGCGCGATTGTTGTTGAGCGGCAGGATGGCGAACGGCCCCGTCGGCAGGAAATGTTCGTAGGCAACGTGATTGTGCGAATGGTCCAGCTGAACCGTGCACACCACAGCGCTTTGATCATATGACCAGTTGATATTCTTGATACCGGCCTTCTCGCGCAGGGTCGATTTGCGGCCTTCGGCCGAAACGATCAGCGGCGCGCGCAGGGTTTCGCCCGTATCGAGATCGAGTTCGGCGAAGGCCCCGTCATCGCGACGTTCGACCACAGTGGTCGGTGTAATCAGGCGTATGTCCTGTCTGGTGACTTCCTCGTACAACGCCTTGCGCACCTGGCGGTTTTCGACCATGTAGCCAAGCGGTTCATCACCGGTGCGATCGGAAATTTCATCCGAAGCGAAGTGCAGGAAGAAGGGCAGCGGTCGGGGTGCGGAGGCGCCGGGCAAATGACCGTCGGTGACAAAGATTTCGTCCATCCGGCAGGCGTGTTTTTCCAGCACATCCCCAACGCCCAAAGCCTTCCATTGCCGGAAACAGGCATAGGCAATGGCCGATGCGCGGCCATCGAAGGAGACATCGAGCATGTCGTCGAACGGCTGGCGTTCGATCAACGCGACCTCAAGTCCGCCAGATTTAAGCGCCAGAGCCAAGGTCATGCCGGCCATGCCAGCACCGACGATAATCACATCATAGGTTTTCATGCCCCTATCATAGCGGCCAGGCGGCAAAGCGCAATGCGGTCAGGTGACGCGGAGATCGGCAACAGGGTTAAAATTTTTACTTAAATCCGGCTGGAAAGCACCCCTTGAGACCGGATCGTAAACAGCTCTTAACCCTTTTCGTGGCATCTGCTGAGGCTCAGCCGAAATTTTATGAAGCCCCGATATCGTACCTATGTCCAGCCTGACCATGACCGTTTGGAACGCCTTTGACACCCACATGCGCGCCATTTGGCAATCCGCCATCATGGCCCGCCTGCGTGGGGCTTTCGTTGCCCTAACAGGTTTCGCCGGGTTCGTGGCGTTGGCAACCTATCACGCCGAAGATCCGAGCTTCAATACGGTCGGTCACGGTCCGATCCGCAATGCCCTGGGGTCATTCGGTGCGATCATCGCCGACATAGGCAATCAATCCATCGGTCTGGCGGCTTGGCCCGCCGCTGCCCTGATGATCTATTTCGGCCTTCAGCGCACCTTCCATCCCGATCCGGACCAGACCCGTGTGAAGCTGCGCCTCCACGCTCTATGGGCCACCCTGTTCGTCTTGGCGCTGGCCGCTGCCATCGCCCCGCTGATGACCTCCCAGGACGCGGTTTTGGGGCAAAGCTGGGGCGGCTTCTGGGGATCGGGGATTCATAACCTGTTGAAATCCCTATTCGACTTCATGCACCTGCCCGGCGCTGTCATTATCGCCAGCGTGATCTGGGGCGGTCTCTCCCTGCTTGGCTTTAACAAGGCTTTGAGCCTGAACATGGGCCATTATCTGCATCTGTCGAGCGCTATCGGCGCCCTGACGCGCAACGCGTTTTCGGGCGTGTCGCTCGGCGGCATGGCGACCGATGCGGGCGAAGCTGTCGCCACAAAGGTCAAGCGCACCCCGAAGGTCAAGCCAGTGGTCGAAGATCCGGCCGATGACATAGCGGAAGACGATGATTTCGCGCCGGCTCCAGCCCCCGCCTTCAGTGCGGGACCGCGTATTTCGCCCAATACAGCCAAGACCGGCGCACTTCCGCCGCTCGATGACGAAATGGCGCCCTACGAAGACCCTGACTTTGTCGACGACATCGCGCCCCTTCCCGTCATGGATATCAAACCGGCCAAACCGGCGCCCCGCGTAGAAGCTGAAAAACAGCCGGTGTTCGAATTCCTCCGGCCCGGCAATTTCCGTCTGCCCGAGCTGTCCATCCTGGCCAAGCCTAAGCCGCGCAGCCACGCCTATGACGAAGATTCACTGCGTCAGAACGCGCGAATGCTGGAAAGCGTCTTGGCCGAATTCGGCGTGCGCGGCGTCATCGACCAGATTCGCCCCGGCCCTGTCGTTACCCTTTACGAATTGGCGCCAGCCGCCGGCGTCAAAGGTGCCCGCGTCGTTGCCCTGGCCGACGATATCGCGCGGAACATGTCGGCCCGGTCCTGCCGCGTATCGATCGTTCAGGGCCGCAACGCCATCGGTATCGAACTGCCGAACCAGAAGCGCGAGACCGTCTATCTGCGCGATCTTCTGGCCTCCAACGAATTCGAGCGCGCCGGTCACATCCTGCCGATGGCCCTGGGCGAAAGCATCGGCGGCGAGCCCTATATCACCGACCTGGCCAAGATGCCCCACCTGCTGATCGCCGGTACGACCGGTTCGGGTAAGTCGGTCGGTGTCAACGCCATGATCCTGTCGATCCTGTACCGTCTCGATCCCGAGCAGTGCAAATTCATCATGATCGATCCGAAGATGCTGGAACTCAGCGTCTATGACGGCATTCCTCACCTGCTGGCCCCGGTCGTCACTGACCCGAAAAAGGCCGTCGTGGCGTTGAAGTGGACGGTCAAGGAGATGGAAGACCGCTATCGCCGTATGTCCAAGATCGGCGTGCGCAATATCGCCAGCTTCAACGAACGCGCCCGCGCAACCGCCGCCGAAGGTAAGAATTTCGTGCGCAAGGTTCAGACCGGCTTCGACGAAACCGGCCAACCCGTCTACGAATTCGATGAAATGGTGCCCGAGCCCATGCCCTATATCGTCGTGATCATCGACGAGGTGGCCGACCTGATGATGGTGGCGGGCAAGGACATTGAAGGCGCGGTCCAGCGTCTGGCCCAGATGGCGCGTGCCGCCGGCATCCACCTGATCATGGCCACCCAGCGTCCGTCGGTCGACGTCATCACCGGCACGATCAAGGCCAACTTCCCGACGCGGATCTCGTTCCAGGTCACGTCGAAGATCGATTCGCGTACCATTCTGGGCGAACAGGGCGCCGAACAGCTGCTCGGCCAGGGCGACATGCTCTTCATGGCCGGCGGCGGCCGTATTACCCGCCTGCATGGTCCCTTCGTATCGGATGAGGAAGTCGAAGCCGTTGCCCAGTTCCTGCGCGATCAGGGCACACCGAACTATCTCGAAGACGTCACCTATGGCGGCGACGAGGAAAGCGGGTCGGATGGCGGCGCGGGCGAAGGCGGCGGGTCCGGCGACGACCTCTACGACAAGGCCGTCTATTACGTCACCTTCGACCGGAAGGCCTCCACCTCCTACATCCAGCGCAAGCTTCAGATCGGCTATAACCGCGCCGCCAGCCTGATGGAAAAAATGGAGCAGGAAGGCGTGGTCGGACCCGCCAACCATGTCGGCAAGCGCGACATCCTGGTCGGTCCACCCGCCGGTCATTAGCGCTTTCCGAAAAGTGTGACGCACTTTTCGGATCAAAAAACGCGTAAAAATAAAAAATTAGAGCGCCGATCTGATGCAATCAGACCGGAGCTCTAACATCGGCAGGGGGCCGGTTTCGTCTAATGTGACGGGTCTATGCCTTCAGATCCACCCGTCCTGAAATCAGCCCTTCGGAGCGCGCGGTAATCTGTATCGCACCCGGCCGGCCGGCCGTTCTTTGTACGATCGCTTGGGCCAGCCCATTAAACGCCTTGCGATAGGTCGCCTTGTCCGGCTCGTGGCTGGTCGGGTTGCCGTTGCCGACGCCGATAACCCGCGCAGGCCCTTCGACATCGAAATGAATCAGATTGTCGGCACGTGGCGCGGCTATGCCCTTGGCATCGAATAGCTCCGCCTTCAGGACGGTGATGTCGTCGATCGTATCGGCGGTCAAAACCACCCGGGCCGCTTCCCCGGCTGTACGGCGTTCGGCCTTCATGACAACCTTCCCGCCCTTGTAGCCATAGGCCGTTATCTGGCCCGGCGCGAACGGTATGCTCCACTCAAGGTGACGGTCCTTCACCACATCCTTGCGGCCGGCCGACTTGCCGTTGACGAACAGCTCCACAGCTTCGCAATTGGAATGCACCCAGACCGGCACGACCTTACCCACGTCCCAGTTCCAGTGCGGAAACAGGTGCAAGACCGGCTTATCCGACCACCAGGCTTGGTAGTACCAGTAATTATCCTTTGGAAATCCGCACAAATCCATGATGCCGAAATGCGAGGTAACCGACGGCCACCAATTGAAAGGCGTCGGCTCCCCACGATAGTCAAAGCCGGTCCAAACAAAGCCGCCAAGCAGGTTCGGCGTGGCGTTATACAGCGGCCACCAATTTTCGGCCGTGTGTCCCCACTTCGGCGCCGTCGTGTCATAGGCCGGCACATAGAGTTTTGTATCCGAGCGTTCATATTCACCGCGCGTGCACAGGGTCGAGGCCGTTTCCGTCGCCACCACCGGCAGGTTGGGAAACTTTTCACGGACGGGCTGCAATCGCGTGACGTAATAGTTAACGCCCAGCACATCCAGCGCTGCAGTGATGCCGAAACCCTGGCCATTGTTCATTGCTGCCGTAATCGGACGCGTCGGATCCAGCCGCTTGACGACCCGCCTCATGTCACGGGCGATTTTCAGCCCGCGGGCCGTACCTTGCTGCGGCTCCTCATTGCCGATCGACCACAGGATGATCGATGGATGATTGCGCCCACGCCGCACGAGGGTTTCCAGTTCGGCCAGCCCTTCCGGCGCTGACGTCATCAGTCGCGTTTCATCGATGACCAGCAAACCCATGCGGTCACACGCATCCAGAACCTCTGGGGTCGCCGGATTATGCGATGACCGATAGGCATTGGAGCCCATGGCCTTCAGTTGCTGCAAGCGCCAGATATGCAGGGCATCAGGAATGGCCGAACCAACGCCGGCGTGATCCTGGTGGTTGTTTGTGCCCTTGATCTTCATCGGTTGGCCATTGAGGAAGAAGCCATCGACCTTGAACACCACCTCACGCACGCCAAACGTACTGGTGAAAACATCCACCACAACGCCCGCCTCGACGATTTCGGTTTTCACCGTGTAGAGATGCGGATCATCCAGCCCCCACAAACGCGGCCGATCGAGCTTGGTCGCCTGATTGATCGTCTGTTCCGTCTGAGCGGTCAGCGCGACAGCTGTTTCCAGCCGGGCTACGATGTGGCCGTCCCGGTCGGTAATCGTGGACACAAGCGTGACCGTCTTGTCCGCATCACTGGCAACCCGGGTTTCGATATCCACGGCGCCCGAAATATCCGATTTTATGTAAACGCCCCACTGCGGCACGTAGGTCCGGTTTGTTTTGACCATTCGCACATGACGATAAATGCCGGCGCCTTCATAGAACCAGCCCTCGCCATACGAGGCATCGACCCGCACCAGCAAAACATTGGGAGTGTCGTCGGTATTTATGAAGTTGCTGATATCGACTTCGAACGGGGTATAACCGCTTTCATGGCGGTTGATGATGTAGCCGTTCAGGAAAACCGTGGAATCGCGAAATACGCCGTCAAATTCCAGTGTCAGGCGTTTTAGTTCGTCGCCGGGGTCAAGCTTGAACACCTTGCGATACCAACCGACGCTGGTTTCGGGAAATTTGCGGCCGACGGGTTTGTAGCCGTGCGCCGCCGCCTCGTCCTCTTCATATTCGCGCCCGCCGGGCACATAGGTTTCGTTGTTGACGAAGGGCAGGTCCACGGCCCAATCGTGCGGCAACTGTACCGCAGTCCAGGTGCTGTCGTCATATTTGACCTCGGACGCCACAACACCCGACAATCCCTGCTTGGCGTGGGTATATTGATAGGCACCATAGCCAAAGTCGCGGGCAATATCGCTGGCGTGGCCAAACGCAAAGCGCCAGTTGTCATCAAATCTGATAATCTGGCGTGGCCCCGTATCTGGGCTGAGCGGCGCCGCTACGGACTCCCCCGACGCAACGACGGCGGGGACAAGCGACAGGGCTGCCGTTCCTTGCAAGAGATGACGACGGTTCAATCCAGTCATGGGGCGCTCCTTCTGTGGTGGACAAACTTAAATCGACTTACGGCGCAATGACAAGAATAATGTATACGATTTTGCTGAATGGCATTTTCAGACCTGGTTCACCCGTACGCGGATAAGGTCGTAAAAAGGACGCCTTGCAATGATGTTTCAAGGCATTGGATTTTTACGAACATTGTCTTTATGGGTTTTGGCCATGACCGATCTGAACAAACGCACGCTTTTGCTGGGCCTTACGGCCACCGGCCTGGTTTCCGCCTTGACATCTGGCCTGCCCGCCGCCGCGCAGAATAGTAAAAACCAGTTTGGCGGGCTAATTACGCCGCCGAATTTCAACGCCGCCGACAAGGCGCGGATCAAGAAAGCGACCGAATACCTGCAAGCCCTGGCCACAGGTCAGGGTCGTTTTGAGCAGACCGACTACAAGGGCCGACGCACGACCGGCAATTGGTATATCGCGCGTCCCGGAAAAATGCGCTTCGAATACGACCCACCCTATTCGCTGCTCATCGTGTCGGACGGAAAGAACGTGAATATGTGGGACCCACGTCTGCAATCCTTCGACAGCTATCCCTTGAGCGAAACACCCCTGTCGCTCTTCCTTGCACGCCAGATTCGCCTGGATCAAGGCGTCGTTGTCACGGCGGTCAGTTCCAATGCCCAAGGCTTCATCTTGAAAGCGCGCGACCGCCGCAAATCGGTGGAAGGCAATATCACCCTCGGCTTCAGCCAATCCGGCGACGGCTCGGTAGGTTTGCGCGAATGGACCATCACTGATGCGCAAAATCGCGCCACCACAGTCCGACTGACCAGTTTCACCCGCGATTCGGGGCTAAATCCGTCGCTTTTTGTGTTGAATAAGCCGCAGACAAAAAAATAACGCCAGATCAAACTTTTTTCTTGTCGTTTTTTATTGATCGTGTTATTTTTCACACATGGAGAATGACGGCGGTTTTTCTCTAGGCCCGGGACCTTCCGGGCGTGCGTTTTCCCTTTTTTCTCTTCGTGTTATGTGCCAAAATCTTTAAACCGGTTCGTCAGCGCGAACCGGTTTTTTTTGTCTGTTTGCGCAACCGACCTCCGTCATGTGAAACAGGCGGCCGGGAAAGCTTTTTGGAATGCGCCTTAGCCTTGCGTCGTGGAATGTCAATTCGGTCCGGCTCCGCCTGCCGCAGGTTGAACAGTTTTTAAAAACAAACGACATAGACGTCCTGTGCCTTCAGGAAATCAAATGTCAGGAACACGAGTTTCCTCGCGAAGCGTTTGAAGCCCTGGGCTATCCCCACATCCATATCGCGGGTCAAAAAGGCTGGCATGGCGTGGCATTGGTTTCACGCGTGCCGTTCGATGCGCAAGCCACCCCCACCTTCTGCCGCCGCGGCGAAGCCCGGGCTCAGGCCATCCGGATAGGCGACATCGATATCTGGAACTTTTACATTCCGGCCGGCGGCGACCTGCCCGACCGCGAGGGCAATGACAAGTTCGATCACAAGCTGACCTTCTACGAACGCTTGACCGAGGATCTGGCGCGGCGCGGGCCGGACAAACCCCTGCTGATCTGCGGCGACCTGAATATCGCGCCCGGCGAATTCGATGTCTGGAGCCATCGCCAGATGCTGCGCGTCGTCAGTCATACGCCGGCGGAAATCGCGGCGTTCGATGCATTGATGCGTGCGGGTGCTCTGCACGACCCGTTCCGTGTCGCCTATCCCGATCCGCAGAAGATTTTTACCTGGTGGAGCTATCGCGCCGCCGATTTTCGTAAGAGCAATCGCGGCCTGAGGCTGGATCACATTTTGCTCAATCCGGGTTTGATGGCAAAGGTCGGCGATCGTATCGCGGCCAAAATCCATGATACGGTTCGCGAATGGGATCGCCCCAGCGACCACGCCCCCATACAGGTCGAGTTCCAATATGACTGATCCCGTCGAAAGCCGACTGCCCGCCGACATTCTGGCGAAAGCCGATTTGCGTCACAGCGAATATGCCTGGCGGGTCGATAACCTGCCAGACGTCATTGCCGCGGCTAGGGCGTTGGGACTGCGCAATATCGGCGGCCAGTTGCAAATACGTACGCCGGACGCCATTGGCGAATGCGACTGGATCGACATCGATGCCTGCCAACTCATCCCGCCCGTCCTGCCGTGGGAGGCACAGGTCGAGATGGCGGCCAATATATCTTTGCAGGCTCTGGCCGAATTGAAGGCGGAGGTCGATTTCGCCGCGGAAATTCGCGAAGCCTTCCCGGGGCCGGTGGAACAATTGCTGGCCAATGGCGGACGATTGGAAGACGCCATATGGTTCGTGTGGTACGTTGACGCCGAAGACTAAATCGCACGCCGTATCTGATATTCAGAAGGCCGGGAATTCCAGTTTGGTGACATCGTAGCCCAAGGCCTTTGCTTTGGCGACCATGACCGCACGATCTTGCGGTGATGGCACCGCGCGAGCATATACCCACAGGTTCTTCATGGCCGGGTCCGCGCTGATAAACCAGCTATGGTCAGGCGCTTCGTACAGAACCCAATAGTTCCAGGTGATAAAAAACGGATACTGCACCCGCAGGCGCGCATTGTCGCCACCGGCATCGGTCAGCGTGCCTTTTCCCTTTATGGTCTTGAGTTTGCCCGTCGGCGTATCCGTGTGACACCCGTCTTCCACCGTCACCTCGCCCGGCGTCTGGCCTGTGCCATAGGTCGTGTAACCGGCAACGCAGCCATTTGTCAGCCACATGGGCCGGCGCGCGATTTCGAGCCAGGTGCCACTGTAATGGCTCATCGGTATGGCGACGGTTTTGGGTGCTGTGTCCGGGGCGGGCATGGAGGCGCAAGACGACAAAAGAAGTGCCGCACCGATCGTCAGATATCGCAACATAACCAATCCTTTTTTAACCCGGCCCGTAAGCTATACGCCGGGAGGATTGTTTCAGATTAGCCGGTCAGCATTCCACGACATTGACGGCCAGACCGCCCTGGGATGTTTCCTTGTACTTTGACGACATGTCGAGGCCCGTCTGGCGCATGGTTTCGATGACCTGATCCAGAGTGACCTTATGTTCGCCGCTGTCGCGTAAGGACAGGCGGGCCGCATTGGCTGCCTTCACGGCGCCTATAGCATTGCGTTCGATGCAGGGAATCTGGACCAGGCCGCCGACCGGATCGCAGGTCAAGCCGAGATTGTGCTCCATGCCAATTTCCGCTGCGTGCTCGATCTGCGATGCGCTGCCGCCCCAGACGGCGCACAGGCCAGCCGCACCCATGGAACAAGCCACGCCAACCTCGCCTTGGCAGCCCATTTCGGCGCCGGAGAGAGAGGCGCGTTGCTTATAGATCATGCCAATCCCGGCCGCAGTGAGGAGGAAACGCCCAATCTTGCCTTCCGATACCGCATCACCCGGCTGCCAGCCGTCGAAGGCGCAATAATAGCGGATCAGGGCCGGTATCACGCCCGCCGCGCCATTGGTCGGCGCCGTGACAACGCGCCCGCCAGCGGCATTTTCTTCATTGACCGCCATGGCGAAAACGTTGAGCCAGTCGAACAGGCGTTCCGATTCTTGATTGTGACTTTCGCTGATCAGGGTGTCGTACAGCCGCGACGCACGACGCTTTACGCTCAATCCGCCCGGCAGAATGCCTTCGGACCTCAGGCCCCGGTCGATGGCGCCGCTCATGACCTGCCAGATACGCAGCAGGCCGGCATCGGTTTCGGCGCGGGGACGCCGCGCGTCTTCATTGGCCAGGACGACGTCGTATATGTTCAGCCCGTCACGGGCACAGATGGCGAGCAGTTCGGCGGCGGATGAAAACGGTAGAGCCCCCTTGCCCGCCACGCCGATACGGTCGTTTTCGGCTGGTCGCGACAATTGTTCCGCGGAAGCTATGAAACCGCCGCCGGTGGAATAAAAGGTCGCTGAAAAGAGTTCCGAGCCCGCAGCATCATATAGTCGCACGCACAGGCCATTTGGGTGCAGGCGCGGCATGATATCGCCACGAAAGTCGACGTCGCGGCGGTAATTGAAGCCAACGGTCGGACCGTCAAAAAGTGCTATGTCGCTGGCCGTTTTCAACGCCTCGAATGTGGCTTCCGCCCAATCGGGGTCCAGGGTGTCGGGCTCGGCGCCAACAAGGCCCAATATCGCCGCCTTGTCCGAACCATGCCCTATGCCGGTTAGGGCCAGGGAGCCCTGTAGCTCGACCATGACACGGGCGGCGCGGCCCAGTACCCCCCTGTTCTTCGCCTCCTGCAAAGCACGCTTGGTGATACGCATCGGTCCCACCGTATGCGAACTGGATGGACCGATCCCAATCTTGAAGATGTCGAGAGTGGACAACATGGCCTGGCATCCTATGCGAAAGGTGAAACGCGCCCTCGCTTCGGCGCATCGGAAACGGCGCTTGTTTTGAACCCATTCTGAAGAAAAGAACAGATAGTTTCCACAAAAACTATCTTGTGCGCCGACATGAAAAAGCCGGGGCGAAACCCCGGCTTTCCGATCAGAACTGGAGGCGGTAACCGCCGGCGTCCGTCATCAACAGGCGCGCATTGGCGGGGTCCGGCTCGATCTTCTGACGCAAACGATAGACATGGGTTTCCAGCGTGTGTGTTGTGACACCCGCATTATAGCCCCATACCTCCGTAAGCAGCTCTTCGCGGGTGATTGGCTTACCGCCGGCGCGATAGAGGTATTTCAGGATGTTGGTTTCCTTTTCCGTCAGGCGCGTCTTCTTCTGCGTCTGATCGACCAGCACCTTAAGCGCCGGCTTGAATTCATAAGGCCCGATGCGGAAGGTCGCATCTTCGCTGGTCTCGTGCGAGCGCACCTGAGCCCGTATCCGCGCCAGGAGCACGGCAAACCGAAACGGCTTGGTGACGTAATCGTTTGCACCGGCATCGAGACCGAGAATGGTGTCGGAATCCGATGTCTGGCCCGTCAACATGATTACCGGCGTGGTCAGCCCGCCCTTGCGCAGCAGGCGGCAGGCCTCACGGCCGTCCATGTCCGGAAGATCGACATCAAGCAGAATCAGGTCGGCATTGACGCTTTTTCCGAGTTTCAGACCTTCGGTACCGTTCGATGCCTGAATGACCTTAAACTCTTCATGAAGTTCAAGCTGCTCGGCCAAAGCTTCGCGCAGTTCGTCATCGTCATCGACTATAAGGAGGGTTTTTTGTTGCACCATGATCCTGTATCTTGTGTTTATCGTTATGACTAAGCAGCAAAAAGGCCACAATGGTCAAGAATTTTACTGCCCGTGCCGACGGCACGCTGCGCCTGAATGAACATAGGGTGCGTTGCGCCTTGGGAAAAGGGGGCCTGCGCCCGGCAAGCGAGAAAAGGGAAGGTGATGGCGCTTCTCCGGTGGGAATCTGGCCAATCCGTTATGTTTTCTACCGTCCTGACCGTCTGGATAGGCCCCAAACCGCTCTAAACTGTGTCACTTTGTCGCCAGATGACGGTTGGTGCGACGATCCGTCATCACCTGTCTATAACCAACATGTGAAGCTGCCCGTAGAGTTCAGTCACGAGAAATTGTGGAGAGATGACCATGTCTATGACGTGATCGTCGTCCTTGGGTACAATGATGACCCGCCCGTCGCGTGCCTGGGATCGGCCATCTTCCTCCATCTGGCGCGGGAAGATTATAGCGGCACCGAAGGCTGCGTGGCGATCGCGCTGGACGACATGCGCACATTTCTGGCGGCGGCGCAGCCCGGCGACGGTATCGAAATAACCCTGACTTGAGACCATGATCTGACGCTGCGATCAGCGCGCGCCGAACAGCGCCGACCCCACGCGGATTTCGTTGGACCCAAAGGCGATGGCTGTTTCGAAATCATCGCTCATGCCCATGCTGAGGTGGGTTATGCCGTTACGCTCGGCAATCCGTTTCAGAAGGGCAAAGTACGGACCCCGCGGTCCATCCACCGGCGGAATACACATTAGCCCGTCAACAGCCAGTCCATATCCGACCACGGTTTTAAGAAAGGCGTCGGCATCTTTTGGCCAGACACCGGATTTTTGCTCTTCTTCACCGATATTGACCTGAACGTAGGTCGAAAGGGCCTTGCCCTGCCTTTGTATTTCATCGGCAATCGCGCGGGCGATCTTTTCGCGGTCTATGGTTTCGATCACGTCGAAAAACGCCACGGCGTCGGCGGCCTTGTTCGACTGCAACGGTCCGATCAGGCGCAACTCAAGGCCTGGATAGTTTGCGCGTTGCTTCCCCCAACGCTCCATTGCTTCCTGAACGCGGTTTTCACCGAAGCGACGATGCCCGGCGGCCAGGACAGGCGTGATGGCCGCCCATGGTTGATTTTTCGAAACGGCGGTAAGACCGACGCTGTCGGGCAACCGACCCGCATCGCTCAGGGCCTTGTGCATTCGGTCGATCAGCCTAAAATAGGTGTTCCCGGAATGGGCGTCCAGAGATGACATACAAGACCCGCTTTCAATATCTGCTCGATAAGGCCCGCGATATAGCGCAGGCAAGCGGCGCATTGAACCCCCAATTGCCGCCTCTGTTCTTCTTTACCGATCCGAAGCGGACCCCGCACCCTGAAGATATAGCCATTCACCTACCGGCCGGCTGCGGCGTTATCTACCGCCATTTTGGTGAAGCCCACGCGCTTCAGCGCGCGCGCCTGCTGCGCAAGATCGCAGAAGATAATGGCCTGACCTTGCTGATCGGCGAAGACGATGCGATGGCGCATGAGGTTGAGGCCCACGGCGTGCACCTGCGTCAGGCCAGCCAAGGCCGCGCCTGCGATCTGCGGGTCAAGCACCCGCACCTGAAATTGACGGTGGCCTGTCATGACATGGACAGCCTGCGCCGCCTGGACGGTGATAGCGCACTCGATGCCGTTTTTATTTCGCCCATATTCGCCAGTCATAGTCCGTCCGCCGCCAATGTCACCCCTTTGGGGGCAAAGGGTGTGCGTGACTGGACCGCTTTGACAGGCCGGCCGGTCTACGGGTTGGGCGGGATCACATACGACAATATCGCATCCTTGCATGACAGTGGCCTGTCAGGCATCGGCGCGATCGACGCCTTTCATTTATAGATTCAGAATTTAAAGGTCGTTTCCAGACGAACGCGCGGCTGCGACTTGGCGTTCTCTACGACACGACGGGCGGCTTCCGGCTTCAAGGGATCGGACTTTTCACCGAAACCCAGCGATCCGCCGACGCGGACGGACGGCGACAACTTGTAATAGGCACCCGCATCAATATCGTTCGCACCGGACGGCGTGGTCTCAGGCTGGTTGATATCGAACTTGACGCCCCACTTGCCCTGGAGATTGAACTGATAGACCTTGGACTGCGGCTTGGAGAAGCCGGTGGTATCATTGCTGATATAGCTTTCGCCGGCCGGCAGGCTCAGCGGCGTAAGGCCGAAGACATCGCCATTCGAGGCAGACGACTGCGGGCGGACAACCTTGGTCTGAGCCGACGCGACTGTGCTGCTTCCGGCAATCGCCAGAGCCAGGACAGGCACAAGAAAGGTCAGAACAGGTCTCATCATCACCGGCTTTACGTCGTCCAATCCCCCATTTCCCGCTCGTATCCACCCGTTCAGGCGGCTACTACGCAAAGATCACGAAGGATCAAACAGATATGCACATCTAATATGACATCGATGCGTCAATTTGGAATTAAGCTCTGCGGTCTTGTCCGTCAATTGAGATGCCCATAAAAACAGCACCCCAAGGTCATTCGCCTGAAGGATGTGTTGAATCCGCCACGGATGGTTAACGGCTAACGGCAACAAAATTGCCGATACGTCAGGCGTGACATAAAGAAAGCATAAGCTTTCGCGACGTGCCCCACATCCGCCCTTATTTGCTGTTGAGTTAACAAACTTGTGAAGGCACCCCTTGTCATACCCCCGGGCCTCCATGCTATAGAGACGTTCGGGCGCCTGACATATATGGGCATTGGGGCCAATAATTTAAGGATTTCCGGCGCTTTTTGAAGCACGCGCACGGGTCCACAGATGCGGAGTGATCATTCGATGACGACTATGCGGAAATCAGCCCTGGTCCTGGCTGCCCTTGGTGTTTGCCTGTCTTTCAGCGCCTGCGCCAGCTTGGGTAAAAAGTCGCCCGCCACGGCCTCCGCGAACACAACCACGCCGGAAGGCGAGGACAAGATCGATTTCGGCAAACTGTTCGGCGGCGGCAACGGAAAGAAATCGTCGAACGTTCAAGAGACCGCTGGTATTGGCGTCAACGCCTATTTGTGGCGCGCATCGCTCGACACCATCTCCTTCATGCCTCTGACTTCGGCCGATCCGTGGGGCGGCGTGATCATCACGGACTGGTATGCCAATCCGCAAAGCCCGGACGAACGTTTCAAAACAACCATCTTCATCCTCGATGCGCGTCTGCGCGCCGACGCTTTGAACGTCAACGTTCAGAAGGAAGTCCGCCAGGGCGACCGCTGGGTACCCGCCGATGTGTCGCAACAAACTCAGCTCGATATCGAAAACGCGATCCTGACGCGCGCGCGCGAACTTCGCCTATCGAACGTCAAGAACTAAACCTGACCGCCCGAGCACATAAGAAAGCCGCCGCGGTTTGGGCCGCTGCGGCTTTTTTGTATTGGTTTGCAAGGCAACGCGCCCTATAAGCAGCCCACCTGTTTTCCATTCATTCGCACAAGATTTATGGCCCGTTACAATCCCAAAGAGACCGAACCCCGTCAGTTGCAACGTTGGGCCGATGCCGATGTCTTCCTGACGCAGCAGGACGCCGACAAGCCTAAGTACTATGTGCTGGAAATGTTCCCCTATCCGTCCGGCCGCATCCACATGGGCCATGTGCGCAACTACGCCATGGGCGACCTGGTGGCACGTTTCAAGCGGGCGCGCGGGTTCAACGTTCTGCACCCCATGGGTTGGGATGCGTTCGGCATGCCGGCCGAAAACGCAGCTATGGAACGCAAAATTCATCCAAAGGGCTGGACCTACGATAATATCGCCGCCATGCGCGCCGAGCTGAAGCGACTGGGCCTGTCGATCGACTGGACGCGTGAGTTCGCAACTTGCGATCCGGCCTATTACGGCCAGCAGCAGAAGTGGTTTAACACCCTGTTGAAAAACGATCTGGTCTACCGCCGCGAAAGCCAGGTCAACTGGGACCCCGTGGACATGACGGTGCTGGCCAACGAGCAGGTCATCGAAGGCCGGGGCTGGCGTTCGGGCGCCGTGGTCGAAAAGAAGAAGCTGACCCAGTGGTTCATGCGCATCACGCGCTTCGCCGACGATCTGATTGAGGGCCTGACCACGCTGGATCGCTGGCCGGACAAAGTCCGCCTGATGCAATCCAATTGGATCGGCAAGTCGCGCGGCCTGAAAATGACCTGGCCGTTCGCGGACGGTGAGATGGGCGGAAAAGCCGGCGTCGAAGTTTACACCACCCGGCCGGACACCCTGTTCGGCGCCAGCTTCATCGCCATTGCCGCCGATCACCCCCTGGCCCAGGAAGCCGCCGCCGGTAATCCGGATCTGGCCGCCTTCATCAAGACGCTCAACAAGGGCGGCGTGTCCCAGGCCGACATAGACACCGGCGAGAAGCTCGGCTTCAATACCGGTATCAAGGTCAAGCATCCGTTCAAGGACGGGGCGACCCTCGACATCTGGGTCGCCAACTTCGTCCTGATGGATTACGGCACGGGCGCCATCTTCGGCTGTCCGGCGCACGATCAACGCGACCTGGATTTCGCTCGCAAATACGGCCTATCGGTAACCGAAGTCGTATTGCCAACCGGCGCTAATCCCGAGGAGTTCCGGGTCGGCGACGAGGCCTATACAGGCCCCGGCCATATCTTTCAGTCGGAGTTCCTCGACGGTCTCGACATCGAAGCCGCAAAAGATGCCGCCATTGCCAGGATCGAGACCATGGGGCTGGGCGAAGGCGCGACCGTATTCCGACTGCGGGATTGGGGCGTATCGCGCCAGCGCTATTGGGGCTGTCCTATTCCGGTCATTCATTGCGAAGACTGCGGCGTGGTGCCGGTTCCGGACGATCAATTGCCGGTCACCCTGCCCGAAGACGTAACCTTCGACGTTCCGGGCAACCCGTTGGAACGTCACCCGACCTGGAAGCATGTCAAATGTCCGCATTGCGGCAAGGATGCGCGTCGCGAAACCGATACGCTCGACACCTTCGTTGATTCCTCCTGGTATTTCGCCCGTTTCACCGATCCAAAAGCAGAGCAGCCGATCAATAAGGCGGCCGCCGATTACTGGTTGCCGGTCGATCAGTATATCGGTGGCATTGAGCACGCCGTTCTGCACCTGCTCTACGCCCGCTTCATTACGCGGGCTCTGAACCATTGCGGCTATCTGGAAGTCAAGGAGCCGTTTGCCGGCCTGTTTACCCAAGGCATGCTGACGCACGAAACCTATAAGACCACGGCCGGCGCGTGGGTTGAACCCGGCGACGTCGAGGTCAGCAATGAAGGCGGCGTCCGTATAGCCACTCAGGTATCGACAGGCGAAGTCCTGACCATCGGCGATATCGAAAAGATGTCGAAGTCCAAGAAGAACACCGTCGCGCCAGAGGACATATTCAATACCTATGGGGTTGATTCTGCAAGACTTTTTGTGCTTTCTGACTCCCCGCCCGAACGAGATGTGCAATGGTCG
This sequence comes from Asticcacaulis aquihabitans, assembly GCF_032490435.1. NCBI lineage: Bacteria > Pseudomonadati > Pseudomonadota > Alphaproteobacteria > Caulobacterales > Caulobacteraceae > Asticcacaulis > Asticcacaulis aquihabitans. Next base: position 157,198 of record NZ_JAVGWM010000003.1, on the reverse strand, counting down.
ACCTCCGGTGTCGAAGGGTCCTGGCGCTTCACCCATCGCGTATGGGATCAATTCGACAGCTTGCCCGACGAAGATGTTCCGTGTACGGACGAATCAGCGGCTGCCGATCTCCTGAAGGCCGCGCACAAGACGGTGAAGTTCGTTACCGAAGGCTTTGAAAGCTTCCGTTTCAACGCGGCCATCGCCAAGCTGTATGAATTCGTCACGATCGTCCGCAACGCCGATATCGCCAAAACCGGTTCCAAAGCGCGCCGCGCGGCATTGACCTTGCTGGCCGGGCTGATCGCGCCGGTCACGCCCCACCTGGCGGAAGAATGCTGGACGCGTCTGGGTCATGATGGCCTGATCGCCGCCGCCGCCTGGCCAAAATTCGATCCGGCCATGGCGCAGGACGACGTTTATGTCATGCCCGTCCAGGTCAACGGCAAGAAGCGCGGCGAAATTTCCATACCGATCGGTGCGTCCGAAGACCAGATTCGCGAGATGGCGCTTGCGGACGAAGGGGTAAAACGGCATCTTGACGGCGTATCGATACGCAAGATCATTATCGTGCCGAACCGAATTCTCAACTTCGTTGTAGGATAGCTGAATGCGCCGCGTCGCCAGACTGATGTTCGCCGGGGTTATTGCCCTTATGCCGGTCGCCCTCGCCGGCTGTGGCTTCGTGCCCCTGTACGCGCAGCAAGGCTTAACGGCCAATATGGCACAGATCGGCATTGAGATGCCGCAAACCCGCACCGGTTATTTCCTGGAGCAGAATCTGCGCAATGGCTTTGGCAGCGATGACAAAAGCCAAAAGCGATACAAGCTGACGGTTAAGATGACCGAAAAGCGCTACGGCGTTGGCTTTCGTGTCGATGACACCTCGACACGTTCCGAATTGACCAGCTCAATTACCTACGTATTGACGGATGCTACCACCCACGCGGTAATGTACCAGAACAGCTTCGTCGAGACCGTGTCCTACGACACATCACCGTCGCCCCTGACCGGGGTTATCGCCCAGCAGGACGCCCAGGAACGCGTCGCATCGGCCATTTCGCGTAAGATTCAAACCGAGCTGGCGGTTTATTTCCACGAAAAGAAATAGTTCGTGGTGAAGCTGGCCAAACGCGCCGAGATCGACGCCTTTTTCGCCAAGCCCCCGGCCCATACGGTCGGGGTTCTCATCTATGGCAAGGACCGAAGCCAGGTCATCGAACGCTGTACTGTCCTCGCAAAGCGTATCGTTCCCGATATCACCGATCCATTCAATGTTTCGATTCTGACCGATAGTGACATCGAAGCTGATCCTGCGCGCCTGGAAGGAGAGTTGCAGTCCCTGTCCCTTATGGGCGGCAGGCGTCTGATCCGCCTCAAGTTCTTTTCCGAAAAAGCCGTCCTGGACAAAGCCGTAGCCGCCAGCCTGAAAGCCCACGCGGCGGGCGAGTTCAACAAGGATGCCTTTATTATCATCGAGGCGGGCGGGCTTGGGGGCGATTCAGCCCTCCGTCGTCTCGCCGACAGCGACAAAAACCTAGCCTCCATTGCCTGCTATGAGGACGAAACGGGCGACATCGTGCGCATGGCCCGCGAAGCCTTGGCCGCCGAAGGTGTATCGCTCAGCACCGGGGCCATGGATATTTTTGCGCAACGTCTGCCCAAGGAACGCGGCATTGCGCGCCAGGAGATCGAACGCCTGATCCTGTTTATCGGACCGGGATCGCACAAGACGCTGAACGAAAGCGAATTGCAGGAATTTCTCGGGGTCGAGCCGGAGGCTTCTCTATTCAAGGCCGCATCGGATGCGTTCGGTGGCCGGATGAAACAGGCGCAAGCCGGCCTGCGTCGTGCTTTTGCTGAAGGCGAAGGGGGCGCCGACGCCATGCGTGCTCTAAGCCTCCAGTACAATAAACTGAAGCTGCTCAAGAGCCATTTAGAAAAAGGTCTCGGCACAAAGGAAGCCGCACGCAATGCCGGTGTCTTCTGGAAGGACGAAGATGACATGCTACGCCAGGCCAGGGCCTGGAGCTTCGATGTACTGGATGGGCTGGCGCGTGATCTGATCGATGCCGACAAGCAATGTAAGTCCACAGGTATGCCGGACCTGCTTATCGCCGAGCGGCTCTATCTGCAAATCGCCGGCCGAGCGGCTCGCATGGGCGTTTAAGACAGCGCTCTGTGGCGAATCTGACGGGCAAATGCCCGACAGAGATCGCCAGATTCACCACAGAGCGATATTATATAAATAATTCAATTATTTCATAAGCTTACGGCAAATCTCGTCAAGCTGTTCCAGCGTTGCATAGCTAAGACGCAGCTCACCCCGCCCGCCCCGGTCGTCCAATTTTACGGTCAGGCCCAATGCCTCTTGCAAGTCCTGCTCAAGCGACAAGGTGTCAGCATTCGGTGCAGCCTTGGGCCGGGGCGCGGCAGCCGGCTTTGGCCCGGCCAGTTCGTCCCGTACCAGTTGCTCCGTCTGGCGGACGGACAACCCTTTAGCGATGACCTCTTCCGCCAAGCCCGTCGCGTTGGCGGAGGTAATGAGAGCGCGGGCATGGCCAGAAGACAACCGGCCGTGCATGACATGGTCCTGTACCTCTTCCGGTAAAGCCAGCAGACGCAGAACATTGGCGATGTGAGAGCGCGATTTACCCACAACCTGCGCCAATGCGTCCTGAGTTCGGCCGAAACGATCCTGCAAAACCTTGTAGGCGCGCGCCTCTTCTATTGCGTTCAGGTCGGCCCGCTGCACGTTCTCGATAATGCCGATTTCCAGCACATCCAGGTCGTCCATCTCGCGAATAATGACGGGAACGGTATGAAGTCCAGCTTTTTGGGCCGCGCGCCAGCGGCGTTCACCGGCAACAATCTGGTAGTGCCCGGCCTGACCGGGTGCAGGCCGAACAAGAATCGGCTGCAAAATACCTTTTTCCCGGATAGACGCTGACAGCTCATCTATCTCGGCGTCGTTAAACAGACGCCGCGGCTGATCGGGATTGCGAACAAGCAGCTCAATCGGCTGCTCCAGACCGCGCACCTGCTCAATGCTGCGTTCCGCAACCGCCGTCGCTTCTGTCCGCGGACTATTGGTATTCTGATCGCCCAGCAATGCGGACAAACCGCGGCCTAAACCTCTATTTTTTTCAGACATATAGTTTCTTTCTTACGCGTCAGGCGGCCTGGGCGCGGCGCGAGCGTTCGCGCGAGACGAGCTCCTTTGCCAGCCGGATATAGGCCTGGCTGCCGGAACATTTCATATCGTAGATTAAGGCTGGCTTGCCGAAAGAGGGCGCTTCCGACACCCGCACATTGCGCGGTATGACCGTGTCATATACCAGCGCGCCAAAGTGCGACCGGACATCGCGTTCCACATGACCGGACAGCGCATTGCGACGGTCGAACATGGTGAGGACGATGCCTTGCAGACTGAGCTTCGGGTTCAGACTACCGCGCACCAGATCGATGGTGCGCATCAACTGGCTCAGACCTTCCAAGGCAAAGAATTCACATTGCAGCGGCACCAGTACCGCATCAGCGGCACTCATGGAATTCACGGTCAGCAGATTGAGCGACGGCGGGCAATCGATAAGAATATAGTCATAGGGCGGATTTTTTTGATCCAGCCCATCCAGCGCGTCACGCAGGCGGTAGGATCGACGTTCGGCCTGGCCCAGTTCGATTTCAACCCCCGACAGATCTGGGTCTGACGGTAGCAGCCAAAGCCCAGGCACGGCCGTACTTACAGCCGTATCACCAATCGGGCGCTGATCGACGATGACGTCATAAAGCGAGCTGGCGCGTTGCTTCTTCGGCACGCCCAGACCGGTCGACGCATTCCCTTGGGGGTCCAGGTCGATAAGCAAAACGCGTTCGCCGATTGCCGCCAAGGCGGTTCCGAGATTGATGGCTGTCGTCGTTTTCCCAACGCCGCCTTTTTGGTTGGCGATGGCCAATACCCGCACTTTGCGTTCGGTTTCGAGGAATTTATCGGGCACGACGCAGCCTCCGGATATGGACCACGCGGCCGCGCGGATCACTGATGGACTCAGTCTGTTCTACGTCAAAGCGCCAGGTTTTTCCAGCTTCCTTCAGTTCACTTTCCACGTTTTCCCCCTTTAAAAACCACGCTTCCGCACTGGCTTTCATATAGGGTTCGGCAAAGCCCAAAAGCTTCGTCATCGGCGCCACCGCGCGTGCCGTCACGACGTCAACCGTCACCCTCACATTCTCCGCACGATCATTGATAACGATCGCCGGTAAGGTCAGGTCATCGACGACCGTTTGTAAAAAGCGGCATCGCTTGGCCAAGGATTCGACCAGATAGACCTTCGCCGGCGGGCCGTCTGCGTGCTTCAGCAGAATGGCCAGGACAAGGCCGGGAAAACCAGCGCCTGCGCCGAGATCAGCCCATGTTCGGGCGTTCGGGGCACGATCCAACAATTGCGCACTGTCGAGAACGTGCCGCGACCAATAGTCGGGCAAGGTTGCCGGCCCGACAAGGTTCATGACCTCATTCTGGGCGGCCAAAACAGCATAGAAACGCGTCAGGTCGCTTAAGGCTTCGTGTTTCACGTGAAACAGCAGCTTCGCCGCCATTTCATCCGGCGTCATATGAGTCATGCCGTCAGCTTGGCCTGATTACGAACATAGAAAAGAAGCGTCGTTAGAGCGCCCTGTGTGATGCCCTCTATGCGGCCAGCCTGCCCCAAGGTGTGGGGCCGTATGCGATTGAGCTTTTCGCGCGCTTCATTCGATAGACCGAGTATGGCCAGATAATCGATATCATCCGGCAGAACCAGATTTTCATCTTTGCGGAAACTCTCTATCTCCGCCTTCTGCCGCGACATATAACCGGCATACAGAGCATCAATTTCAATCTGCTCATACAGTACTTCCGGCCACGCGCCGATTTCGGGCCATAGGGTCTCGAGCCGTTCACGACTACAGCTGTCATAGGCCATCAGCTGGCTGACATTGCGCCGCTGGCCATCGCCGTTCACTTGAATACCTTGAGCCAAAGCCTCCTTAGGCGTAGCCACCAATTCAGCCGCTCGCACGCGAATCGCATCCAGAGCCGCCTTCTTGTTCAACCAGGTCGCCTTCCGCGTCTCACCGACAACGCCGATAGCCAACCCGCGATCCGTCAACCGCTGGTCGGCATTATCGGCGCGCAGGCTGAGACGAAATTCAGCGCGGCTAGTGAACATGCGATAAGGTTCGGTCACACCCCGCGTCACAAGATCGTCAATCATGACACCGATATAGGCTTCGTCACGACCCAACACGGTCGGGCTATATCCCCCTGCCCGCGCCGCAGCGTTGATACCGGCCATCAAGCCCTGTGCCCCCGCCTCTTCGTAACCCGTGGTCCCGTTGATCTGGCCTGCCAGAAACAAGCCCGGCAATGGTTTTAATTCCAGCGTCGGATGTAATTCGCGTGGATCGACATAGTCGTATTCGATCGCGTAGGCATAGCGCTTAATGACGACATCTTCGAGCCCAACGATGGTACGGATAAAGGCATCCTGGGTCGCCTCGGACACGCTAGTTGAAATGCCATTCGGATAAACGGTGTCGTCGTCATAGCCTTCCGGCTCGAGGAAGATCTGATGCGATGTCTTATCGGCGAACTTGACCACCTTATCTTCTATCGACGGACAATAACGCGGCCCACGACCGGACAGGTGGCCACCATATACGGCGGACTCCTGAAGCCGGTCGGCGATGATCTGGTGCGTCTTTTCGTTGGTATAGGTGATCCCGCAGGCAATTTGGGCGCGTTCAATCGAGGGGGTCAGCATCGAAAAAGGTTGAATCGGGTCATCGCCCAATTGCTGTTCCAAGCGGTCCCAATGGATAGTCTTGCCGTCGAGACGCGCCGGCGTGCCCGTCTTTAACCGTCCCATGTCAAGCTTCAAGTCATAAAGGCGTTGCCCCAGACCATTGGCTGGTGCGTCCCCCCACCGCCCCGCAGCAATGCGCTTTTCACCGATATGAATGACACCGCGCAAGAAAGTGCCAGTGGTTAGAACAACCGCTTTGGCCAGATAGTTCGCGCCGTCGCCATCGACAACCCCCGTGACAACATCACCATCCAGAATCAGGTCTTCAGCTGCCGCCTCGACAATGGTGAGATTCGGCGTCTGCGCCAACTCGGCCTGTACGGCTTCACGATAAAGTCGACGGTCGATCTGTGCACGCGGCCCACGTACGGCAGGTCCCTTGGATTTGTTAAGGACCTTGAACTGCATCCCGCCGATATCGGCCATCCGTCCCATGATCCCGTCCAGCGCATCAATCTCGCGCACCAGATGCCCTTTGCCCAGACCACCGATGGCCGGATTGCACGACATCTCGCCCAAGGTCGCAACCCTGTGCGTCAACAAAAGTGTCCGTGCGCCCATGCGGGCAGATGCCGTCGCGGCCTCGCAGCCGGCATGGCCGCCGCCAACGACAATTACGTCCCACATGGTTTTGGGTTTACTCATAAGTCTCACTCTGAATAGGAAGACGCCGCCTATACCATATAGGTGCGGCGCGCGCTACTTGCCGATGCAAAAGCTTGAGAAGATGACATCGAGCACGCCCTCGACATCATAGCGGCCAAAGAGGGCCTCGAAACTGTTCAAAGCCGAACGGATATTTTCAGCCGCCAATTCAGGCACTGCCAGATTTGACCGAATGGCCACCGTCAATTGGTCGCGGGCGTCGGTTAGCCGCTCGACATGACGTTCGCGCGTGGCCGCCGGAAAGGTTTGAACGGCCAATTGTTCACCGACAATGGCTTCCAATCTGGACACAAATTCAGGTAAACCCAGCGCCTGTGAGACACTAACGGCAAACACCGATGTTTCACGTGAAACACTTAAGGCGGCGACGGCCTGTCGCTCTGCTTCGAGGGCATCATCTATCTTGTTAAAGACCAACAGATCGCCGTCACGAAAATCGTCCGGCACGGCCGGACATGTACTATCAATCACCCAAACACGCAGATCTGCCTCATCGGCTTTGGCACGCGCCCGGCGAATGCCTTCGGCCTCGACCACTTCGTCCGTGTCGCGCAACCCGGCCGTATCGTAGAGCAAAACAGAATAGGGTCCGATACGCAGTTGCGCCTCTATGATGTCTCGCGTCGTGCCGGCAATCGGCGTAACGATGGCCGCCTCAGACTTTAGCAGGGCATTGAAGAGGCTGGACTTGCCGGCATTGGGCTCGCCCAGAATGACAATGCGATACCCTTCGCGTATCTGGCGGCCCCGATGCGAGTCAGCAATAGCGGCAGTGAGTGTGGCTTCAAGCGACCGCATCCGCGTCAGGATGGAATCCACCAAACTGTCGGGAAGATCTTCATCCGGGAAGTCAATAAAGACCTCAAGACGTGCCAACAGATCAACCAGATCCGACCGCCACACTTCATATTGCCGTTTGAGTCCGCCGCCCATTTGGGTGAGCGCCTGGCGCCGCTGCGCTTCCGTTTCTGCATCGACCAGATCGGCTATAGCTTCGGCCTGTGTCAGATCGAGTTTGCCATGTTCCAGCGCCCGCCGCGAAAATTCACCGGGAGCAGCGAGCTTGAGACCAAGTTCGTTGAATATGAGGTACAAGCGATCCAAAATCGCCCTTGAACCATGAACATGAAGTTCGATGCAATCTTCACCGGTAAAACTGTTGGGCGCTCGAAACCAAATGACAATGGCTTCATCGATAACATCATCTTGCCAAGTCAACGACGTGTAGGTCGCCTGACGCGGCAGAAGAGTTTTTGATGTAAGGTGTTGGACGGCACTTAACGCCTCTGGACCCGATAGTCGAATTATCGAGACCCCGGCCCGGCCCTGCGCAGACGCCAGGGCGAATATGGTGTGTTTCACGTGAAACACTCCTTTGTACTACTTGTCAGTCTTACCGGTATTGAACGGATTTAAGGAGGCCTGAGCGGCCGTCTGCATCAATTTCATGAACTGGTCCTGAGCATGAACGCCCATACTTGACCAGGATTTCATGATTTCTTCTGGCTTCATTGAATGTATATTCGCCTCGACACGCTTGCGCATCTGTTCGACCATAAAGTCGTTCAGCGGCTGGACGTCGGGAAGCCCCAGAAACGCCCTGGCCTCTTCAGGTGTGCACTCGATATCGAACGTGACCTTCATTTCAAGCTCCGAAAATATGACAAATCAGCCTGAACCCGTCAGGCTGATTTGGCAAGTCATCCTTAGGTGTTCATCGACTGGAAGAACTCGGCATTGTTCTTCGTTTGCCGCAACTTGTCACTGAGGAATTCGATGGCATCCTGAGCGCCCATCGGATTGAGGATACGGCGCAAGACATAGGTCTTTTGCAGGTTAGTCTTTTCGGTAAGCAGTTCTTCCTTACGCGTGCCGGACTTAAGAATATCCATGGCCGGGAAGACGCGCTTATCAGCCACCTTACGGTCAAGTACGATTTCAGAGTTGCCGGTGCCCTTGAATTCTTCGAAGATGACTTCGTCCATACGCGAACCGGTGTCGATGAGCGCCGTCGCGATGATCGTCAGAGAGCCACCCTCTTCGATGTTACGCGCCGCACCGAAGAAGCGCTTGGGACGTTGCAACGCATTGGCGTCAACACCGCCGGTCAGCACCTTACCCGATGACGGGACGACCGTGTTATAGGCGCGGCCCAGGCGCGTGATCGAATCGAGCAGGATGACGACATCACGCTTATGTTCGACCAGGCGCTTAGCCTTTTCGATGACCATTTCGGCGACCTGAACGTGGCGAGTCGCCGGTTCGTCGAAGGTTGAGGAAATGACTTCGCCACGCACGGTGCGCTGCATGTCGGTCACTTCTTCGGGACGTTCGTCGATAAGCAGAACGATCAGATAGCAGTCCGGATGATTGGCGGCAACGGACTTGGCGATGTTTTGCAGCATGACCGTCTTACCAACGCGCGGCGGCGCTACGATCAAGCAACGTTGCCCTTTGCCCAGAGGTGCCACGATATCGATGATGCGGCCCGAACGATCCTTGATCGTCGGGTCTTCCATTTCCATCCACAAACGCTTCTCCGGATAGAGCGGCGTCAGATTGTCGAAATGGACCTTATGACGGATGTTTTCAGGGTCTTCAAAATTGATCGATGTTGTCTTGAGCAGGGCGAAATAGCGTTCACCTTCGCGTGGGCTGCGGATCGGTCCTTCGACCGTATCGCCGGTACGCAGGCCGTAACGGCGAATTTGCTGCGGCGAAACATAGATGTCGTCCGGACCGGGTAGATAGTTGGCTTCGGGCGAACGCAGGAAACCGAACCCATCTTGCAAGACCTCGATTACGCCGGAGCCGGTGATTTCAACGCCTTCTTCGGCGAGCGCCTTAAGGACCGCAAACAGCATGTCTTGCTTGCGCATGTTACTGGCGTTCTCGACGCCAAGCGATTCCGCGAACGTCAGCAGGTCTGTCGGCGACTTGTCCTTCAGGGTCTGAAGCGACATCTTCTGGCCCGTCATCGACCCTTCGACAATCTCCTCATCGCCTTCTTCTGTTTCCAGATCGGCGTCCAGAGTATCTTCGGTTTGGGGTGCCGCGCTCGCGTCTGCCTCGGTTTCGGGCGTGGGCTGTTCGGGGTGGGTTTCGTCAGTCATGGGTGTATCTCTCGTGTGTTGATACGCGCGAGGACTTGCAAAGGGTTAAACCCTTGCAATCGCGATCGTATCCCCTGCCCCTTTTGGCTTAAACGCTTGAAAAGGCTGATAAATGTCATTTGAAGTGGCTGTTCCGCAGAACGCGGGGCCATGGTGCCGGTACCGGCTATCGCTGGATAGGTACACCAACGGCGTACAGAATCAAGAAAAACTTCTGTGCCGAAGGGTCAACGGCCTATCTAGATCCGTATTCCAAGGTCACCGACAACACCATGATAATGGCCAAAACGAACGGGACCTCGTTTATCTTGCGCCAGAAGCTTTCCGTACCGATGGGTTCGCCGCGTTGCAGCTTTTTGAAGCGCGAGCTCAACAGATGGTGATAGCCGGTCATGGCGACAACCCCCGCCAGTTTGACCAATATCCACGCGCTCAGCAAAGACTCCCAATGGGCGTGGAAGCGCATGTAAAGAAGAATGCCACCCAATATCCAGGCAACGATCATCGCCGGGTTCATGATAATGCGCAACAGATTGCGTTCCATGACATTAAAGACGCTTGTCACGGCCGGCACGTCGGCATTCTTGATATGATAGATAAACAGACGCGGCAGGTACAACAAACCCGCCATCCAGGCGATCACTGCCAGGATATGCAGCCCCCTGACCAAATCATACCAATTCATGCCGACTTCCTTTTCGGGCAGAATTTATGGCACCGATCGCAATTGTGATCGCCGATCACAGGCGCTTTCGACCCAATGGCCTTCAGTATCTCGTCATTCAACGCCTTGATGTAGTTCGGATCGATGCCGAGTGCCGGCAGACGAATATAGTCCTTTACCCCTGCCCCACTGGCCAGGTGCGCATATTCGATATCAAGCTCGACCAGGGTCTCGATATGCTCCGACACGAAAGCGATGGGCACCAGAATAATCGACTTGCCGTCCTTACCCGCTTTTTCGATCGTCGCATCCGTCGACGGCCCGATCCATTTCATCGGCCCGACCCGGCTTTGATAACAGATGGTATGCTCAACCGGTGCCCCCAAGGATGTCATGATGCGGGCGACGCAGGCCTCGACCTGTTCCTTGTACGGATCGCCGCGCTGTATGATGCTTTCAGGCAGCCCGTGCGCCGAAAACAACAAGCGGTAATTGACCGGATCCTTGATCGTTTTCAGCTTGGCCGCGATCATGTCGGCATGGGCCTTGATGAAATGATCGTTGTCAGCGTAGCAACAGACCGCGCTGACCTTAGCAGACCCCTTGTACGCCTTCTTGAAAGCCTGAAAGGACGATAGGGTCGTGGTCGATGAAAACTGCGGATAAAGCGGCAGGAGAACAATTTCCTCCGGGTTCCACGCCTCAATCTCCTTCACCGTCTCCTCGATGAACGGATGCCAATAGCGCATACCGATAAAGACCTTCGCGTCGATCCCTTTGGTGCGCGAAATATAGGCTTGCAACGCATCGGCCTGAGCCTGAGTTTCAGCCAGAATTGGAGACCCGCCGCCCATATAGGCGTAATTTTTCCGCGCCGATTCGGCCCGCCGACTCGAAATCAGCGACGCAACACCCTGGCGCACGCCAAAGGGCAGATTGATGATATTACGATCTGCAAACAGGTTGTAGAGAAATCCCTGCACATCTTCGGGAGCTTTCGGGCCGCCGAGATTGAACAATAGAACCGCAACCTTGGTCTGCGCCACCGCTTCGCTGCCTGAGCGCATTTTCATCAACCCCGAATTCGTAATAACACCTGCTCGACATGAGCCATGGGCGTATCCGGGAAAATGCCGTGCCCGAGGTTGAAGATCAAGGGCCCCTGCCCCCAGCTTTGTAAAATCAGATCGACCGCCGCATCCAGCGCCTTCCCGCCTGAGCGTAACACAACCGGATCGAGGGCGCCCTGGATAGGGACCTTTTTCTGTAATTCGATCCCAAGCGTCATCGGCGTTGCCGTGCCCAGGCCCATACCCTGAACCGGCACTGCGTCTATGTAGTCGTGGCAGCGAGCTTCGGCGCCACGCGGAAAGCCGATGATGGGCAAGGTAACGCCCAGTGCCCTCACCCGCTCGATTAACCGGATATGCGGCTGAATGACCAGGCTATCGAAATACGGGTCCGGGAAACCTTCCGCCCAGCTTTCGAAAATCTTCAGAACTTGAGCACCTTGATCCGCTTGCTTTTTCAGATACCAGGCCGATGCCTCGATCACGATATCGAGCAATTCCATAACCCTGACCTCATCTTCGTAAACGAAGGATCGGATCAGGCTGCGATCATGCGCCTTCTTGCCATTGAGCATGTAGGTCATAACGGTCCACGGTCCGCCACAAAATCCGATCAGCGTCGTCTCCGGCCCCAGCTGTGCCTTTACCCGTGCAACGGTCTCACCCACATTCTGCAAAGCCTCTCCGGCAAGCGGGGCCCTTTCACGCATAACCGCCAAATCAGGCAATTCACCCAATATCGGCCCCTCACCTACCGCGAAGGTCAAATCCTGACCCAAGGCCAGAGGGATCATCAGAATATCCGAAAAAAGTATGGCCGCATCAAAGCCATAGCGCCGGATCGGCTGAAGGGTCGCTTCCGCCGCCTTTTCAGGGTTCAGGCAGAAATCGACGAAGCCGCTCGTCGTCGCCCGCAAGGCTCGGTATTCCGGCAAGTAGCGCCCGGCCTGACGCATAAACCATACCGGGGGTACCGACAGCGTCTCTCCGCTGAGAACCTTTAATATCGATGGCTGGGTCACGGTCATATGTCAATCCGGGGTAAAACGTCGAACACGTCATGACCCATACTTAAATAAAAGAAAAGGTATGAAGGAGTTATAGAGGGCAGGGAAAGTGCGCAAAAGTGTCGCAGATTTGGCGGGATTCACTGGTTTTTCACATGAAGACGGAGAAGGTTAATGAGTTCTTAACAACCCTGTGAATGATTGGGATAATTAACCAAATGTTAGGAATAGCTAATAAATTCCTAACGCGATGTCGTGCCGTCTTGTGAATGGTTAATGAAGAGTTAACTTACGCACAGACACCCATAAGGATTTCATACAGTTTTGTGACATGCGGATAATCGACGGGTAAAAACGCCAGTTGTGCACCCTTATCCAATGGCCTTGCGGCACCAACCGAATTATCGGATGATCATCCCCAATCGCTCCCGACTTATCCCGGGCGGCCATCCACCGTTCCTTACACAGATATATTTCATGACTTCGCCCTCTTCCAAAATCGGCAGCTACTTTCACGTGCACCTGGTGTCGGATTCCACTGGCGAAACATTGAACGCCTTGGCCAAGGCAGCGGCGGCCCGTTTTGAAGCCATCCTGCCGATCGAGCATATCTATGTGCTTATCCGCTCCGAAAAGCAGATGGAACGCGCCTTGGCTGAAATCGAAAGTTTCCCCGGCATCGTTCTGCACACCATCGTCGATATGGAGTTGCGCACCATTCTGGAAACACGCTGTCGCGAACTGGACATGCCGGCGATTGGGGTTCTTGATCCGCTTGTTGTTGCCTTTTCCCGTCATCTCGGCGCGGCGGTATCAAAGCGTGTCGGCGCCCAGCACAATCTCGACAACGAATATTTTGAACGGATCGAAGCGCTTAACTACGCCATTGCCCATGACGACGGCGCGGCGGTGGATAAGGTGCGTCAGGCCGATGTCGTTCTGGTCGGTGTCTCGCGCACGTCCAAAACCCCGACCTGTATCTATCTGGCCCACCGCGGTATCAAGGCGGCCAACATCCCCCTCGTCCCTGGCCGTGAGCCGCCGGAAGAACTCGACCAGCTCAATATTCCCTTGATTGTCGGTCTGATAGCCTCTCCGGAGCGGCTGATATCTATCCGCAAGAACCGTCTGCTGACGCTGAACGACGACCGGCCCTCCTCCTATACGGATCAGGAAGCCGTCCGTCAGGAAATCATTCGTGCCCGGCGCCTGTTCGAAAAGAAGGGCTGGCCGGTAATTGATGTGACCCGGCGGTCCATTGAGGAAACGTCGGCGACCATCATCAGCCTGTTGAACGAAAAGCGGACAGGACGGCTGGGCGGTATCTGAGGCGCGCACATCACGTCTCTGCCATTTGCGCAATGAACGGCCCCGGGTTATGGCTCCCCTGCCCGTTTCTATATCCATGCTTCTGTATCAAAGACTGACATGACTGACCTTATCCTCGCCTCCGCTTCCGCGTCCCGATCGGCTCTTCTGACCGGAGCGGGTATTTCGCACACAAAAATCCCGGCGCACCTGGATGAGGACGCCATCAAGGACGATTGCCTCATGCGTGGCATGTCACCGAAATCGGTTGCCTTGAAACTGGCCGAGGCCAAGGCGCTTCATGTCTCGCAATCGCATTCCGGTCTGGTTCTGGGCGGCGATCAGGTGTTGCAACTCGAAAAAGACCTCATTAGCAAATCAAACACGCTCGACGAGGCCCGCGCCCTGCTTCGCCGCATGAGCGGCCAGACCCACTACCTGCATGCCGGTATGGCTTTGGCGGAAAACGGTATTATTGTCTGGTCGAATGTCGAGACGGCGGGAATGACGGTGCGATCTTTAAGCGAGGCCTTTATCGACCGTTATATCGCGCAGACAGGCGAAAAGATCCTGTCGGCTGTCGGCTGCTATATGCTGGAAGGTGAGGGCGTGCATCTCTTCGATACCATTCGCGGAGATTATTTCACCGTTCTCGGACTGCCTCTTTTGCCGCTTCTGGCTCAATTGCGTAATATGAAGGTCTTGATGGCATGATTCAGTCGCTTCCCACCGGCGCGGCCATGGTTGCCGCCATCGTTGGCCAGCCGGTCCATCATTCGATGTCGCCCTTCCTCCACACTGCCTGGCTGCGTCACCTGGGTTTGAATGGGGTCTATGCCGCTTTCGGGCCCAAGGATGAACATGCCTTTGACCGCCTGATCCTGTCGTGCCGGTCGAACGGTATAAAGGGTTTGAATGTCACCGCGCCGTTTAAGGGTCAGGCCCTGGCCCTGGCCGACACGGTCGCCGACAGCGCGCGCCGTTGCGGGTCGGCTAATCTGCTGACCTTTGACGATGACGGTTACGTTCATGCCCAAAGCACCGACGGTTACGGGTTGGTTCGCGCTTTTGAGCTTCAAGCGCCCGATTGCGATTTAACCTCAGGCGCCGTGGTCATCATGGGGGCAGGGGGCGCGTCGCGTGCCGCCGTTGCCGCCATGCTGGATGCCGGCGCGCCTGAGGTCCGCATTGTCAACCGAACCCTGGCGCGGGCCGAAGAACTGGTGTTTGCGTTTCAGGGTGAGACGGTAACGGCCTATGAGCTAAGCGACGTCGATCGCGCCTTTTCCGGGGCCGTGGCAGTGATAAATGCGGCGTCGGGCGGACCACTGCCCTTGTTTGAGGCATTGGATGCCGGGGCGACCGTTATGGACATGACCTATCGCCCACTGCGCACCAACTGGTTGAAGGCTGCGCAGGAAAAGGGCCTGAAGACCGTCGACGGCCTAAACATGCTGATTGAACAGGCGCGTCCGTCGTTTGAAGCCTTTTACGGTGTTCTGCCGGACGGCGCTTTTAATATCCGTAATCTCGCCCTTGAATTTCTTGGGGAAAGCGAATGATCACCCTGGGCCTGACCGGCTCCATTGGCATGGGGAAATCGACCATAGCGGCGATGTTCGCTGACGAAGGTGTGCCGGTTTGGGATGCGGATGGGGCCGTGCATCGACTCTATGCCGAATCCCAGACGGTGAAAGATCAGCTTGTCGCCGCCTTCGGCGATATACTGACAGATGGTGTGGTCGATCGCGTCAAATTGTCTGCCGCGCTGAACGGGGAGGCAGCCAATTTTGAACGGCTGAACGCGATCGTTCATCCGGCGACGGTCTCCGATCGCCAGCATTTTGTTGCGCAGCATGGTGATGCCCCGCTTATCGTTGTCGATATTCCGCTGCTGTATGAAACCGGCGCGGAGGCCTCTCTGGACAAGGTTTTGGTGGTAAGCGCACCCGCAGATGTTCAGGCGGCGCGCGTCCTGGCGCGCGCCGGTATGACGGCGGAAAAATTTGCGACCATCCTGGCGCGCCAGATGCCCGATGCGGACAAACGGGCCCGGGCCGATTTCATCATCGATACGTCGCAAAGTCTGGACGACTGCCGTAACGCCGTTCGTGCCCTGATTGAAAAATTAGCTTAACACCCTTTACAAATCAGCTGTACCTCCGCACTTAAGGACACATGGCGTTAGAAATTGTTCTCGATACCGAAACCACAGGCATTGACCACCGCAAAGGGCATCGCCTGATCGAAGTCGGCTGCATCGAAATCGAAGATCTGCTGCCAACCGGCCGGACTTTCCATCGCTATATCGATCCGGAACGCGAAATCGAAGCCGACGCCATCCGCGTTCATGGCATCACCAATGAGATGGTGCGCGGCAAGCCGAAGTTCGGCGATCTTTGCGACGAACTGGCGGAATTTATCGGTGACCGAAAAATCATCGCCCACAATGCATCGTTCGACCGCGGCTTCATCAATATGGAGATGGAACGTCACGGCCGCATGACGACGCCGGATCACCAATGGATCGATACGCTCGAAATCGCGCGGACGAAATTTCCTGGCGCGGCCAATTCGCTCGACGCCCTGTGTCGCCGTTACAATATTTCCCTGGCTGAACGCGATCTGCATGGCGCCTTGATCGATGCACGTCTGCTGGCCAGCGTCTATCTTGAACTGCTGGGCGGGAAGGAGCGGGGACTCGATCTTGAAATGGCATCGACACGCGCCCAGGCGGCAGCAACCGCTGCGCATACCAGCTATGGCCCGCGTCCGCGCCCCTTGGCATCGCGCATCACGGTTGCGGAAGCCGAGGCCCATGAGGCCTTCGTTAAAAAATATCTGAAAGAGAAGTCGCTCTGGAACTAGGCAGGTTTAAGCAGCCAACCGGCCGGTATTTGATCTGAGCAGCCACAACATGTCTTCGAGCATGTCCATATTTACCGGTTTGACGAGATGCAGGTCAAACCCTGCTTCTGCGGTTTGACGACGCGTCCGGCTATCGCCCCATCCCGTCTGGGCGATTATTTTTATACCGCTTAAGCCAGGCATTGCGCGCAAGGCCTTGCCGACCTCAAGACCGTCCATGTGCGGCATGCCAATATCAAGCAAAACGACATCCGGTCGGAAATCCGCCGCTACGCGCAGAGCAGACTGGCCATCGTGGCAGCTGCGAACATCGTAACCCATCAATTCCACGGCCCAATGGAGGGTATCTGCGGAGGCTTCGTTGTCGTCAACGACCAGTACGCGCATGGTATTTTCGCTTTTTTCAGCGGCAGGCAATTCGTTTGTCATTACTCGAACATCAGGCGGGAAGGGCAGGGGCCGTCTGCCTAGCTGAGCCGGAATAAAAAATCGCTGTGGGTTTGCATTTACCATGAAAAACCCCGCCAGCAGGACTGGCGGGGCGATACTTTTTCAGGATATCCAGGGAATTAAGCCTGGCCTGCGGTCTGCTGCACCTGGATGTTGGCTTTTTGCTGCAAATACAGGGAACCAAAATCGATCGGGTCCAGGAAGAAGGGCGGGCTAAAGCCGCCATCGGCGGTCGCATCGGCAATGATGCGGCGCGCAAACGGGAAGAGGTAGCGCGGGCATTCGACCAGAAGGGTGGGCTCGATCATTTGCTCAGGAATGTTGCCGAGTTGGAACAGGCCGCCATAGACCAGCTCGATGGCGAACATAGGACCATCCGGGGTCGTTGCCTTGACGGTAAGCTTGACGTCGACTTCGAACAGGCTGTCCGGACGGCCTTTGGCGCTCATTTCAACGCCCAGATCGACTTCAGGACGCGATTCCATGCGCAAGCTATTGGGCGCACGCGGGTTTTCAAACGAGAAGTCGCGGATGAACTGCGCTAAAACCTGCATTTGGGCGGGCGGGGTGTCAATAAGGGGGGCTCCGTTCGGGGCGGGCGTATCGGTCATGAATATAGGCTCCGGTATCTGTTACCGGCGCCTGAAACACGGCCTGCCGGTATGTGTGGGAACGCTGCTAACAGATAAGAAAATTTTAAGCAATAAAACGAAGAGTTCCGTTTCGCGAAACTTCCCCTATATAAGTTGGTGAAGTACGCGTTGAACGTCTCCGGAATGGCCTTCGCCGCCGGGAAAGCCAAAAAGAGATACCGTCGTGAACAATAATGTGATTGCCCTTATCGTATTTGCCGTCGTGGCGGTCGTGATCCTGGTCAATCTGTATAATGTGCTGGGCCGAAAGGTCGGCTTCCGTGCCGAGGAAAAGCCGGCCAATATCAAACCAGACGGTGACGTTGAGGTCGGTGTGCGTACCGAACGCCTGACCGAAGGTCCGCGCGTGCCTAATCTCGACGCTCTGAAGACGCGCGATGTTAATTTCAATGAAATCAACTTTCTCGAAAAGGCTAGGGAAACCTATGAACAGGTCGTCTTGGCGTTTCACAAGGGAGAATTGGAGACGATCAAGGACCGTTTGTCGGAGCGCGTGATGCAAAGCTTCAGCCAGGCTGTGGACAATCGCGATGCGCCCCCCAAGGAAACGCTCAGCTTCGTCGACCAGCCCAAGGCTGATCTCGACCTTATCGATTTCAAGGAAGATGTGGCGCAAATCCGTGTTCGTTTCCTGTCGGAACTGGCTTACGAAGATCCTACCGCTGAACCTGTCGCCGCGACCGTTACCGCCGGAAGCAAGGTTTCCGCGAAGAACGAACCGATCAAGCCGCATAAGACGTTCAAACGCACCGCTGAATATTGGACCTTCCAGAAAGCTATGAAGGCGGCGAACAGTCCGTGGCTGCTGACCAAGGTAGAGGCGGCCAAAGCGTGAATTTGAAGGCCGGACTAGCCCTCATGGGCGCGTTGCTTGTGGCGGCGTGCGCAGAGACCCCGACTGCGCCGCCGGTGGTGACCGGCCCGCATCCCGCTCCGCCGGTTGCACATCCCGAGCCGCCGAAGACGCCTTTGCCCTATTTGCCCAGCCCCGTGCCGGAAGACAGACGCCTGTCCAATCTGCCGGGTTGGAGTCAGAGCGACGCCTTTATCGCGCTGGAAGCGCTGCGTAGCACCTGTGTTTATAAAAAGGGCCGGCAATATGGTCAGGTCTGCGCCGATATGGCGAAGCAGGAGTTCAATTCTCCTGTAGAAATCATGGCCTTCCTGAATGCGCATTTGCAGGTCGAACGCATCGAAGGCACGGGGCTCATGACCGGCTATTTCGTGCCGGATTACGAAGCCCGCCATGAACCCGACGCCGAGTTTTCACAACCCGTTCGTACAAAACCGGCTGACCTGGTGGTGGTCTCCGGATCGCAACTGACTCCGGCGTCCAGCGCGGCGAAAGTGGCGGCGCGCAAGGTGGGCGACCTTTACATGCCTTACTTTACCCGCGCTGAAATCGAGCAAATACCGCCGAATTTCGGTACTGGGCCGGCCTATTACATGCGGCCGGAAGATTATTTCTATATGCAGCTCCAGGGCTCGGGCTTTCTCGACCTGCCTGATGGTAGCCGCGTCTATGCCGCCTATGCGGCCGACAACGGTTGGCCGTTTGTCGGCATAGCCAAGGTGATGACCGATCGCGGCATATTGGAAAAGACCCAAACTTCCGGTGACAATATCCATGCTTGGCTGGCGGCCCATCGCGGGCCGGAAGCGGCGGAAGTCATGAACGCCAATCCGCGCTACGGCTTCTTTTCAATCCAGCCGGAAACGACCGATGCCGTGGGCGCATCAGGCCTCGCCCTGCCGGCGGGGTCGGCGATCGCCGTCGATCCGTCACAGAACGATCTCGGCGATCTGTTCTGGATCGACGCCAATGCGGGTACGCTGAAAGACGCGTTTCCCGAATATCATCGATTGGTTTCGGCCCTCGACACGGGCGGCGCCATTAAGGGAAAAATTCGCGCCGATCTGTATGTGGGTCACGGCCAGCGTGCAGGATCTGAAGCCGGACGGATCAAGCACCAACTTAAAATGTGGCGGATCGTGCCTTACGTACCCGCGTCCTGACTGACGGGTGGTTGCCGATTAACGCCTGCCTTACAGGCCAAATCCGATCCACACCGCCTGAATGCACAACAGGCCCAACACCGCTGAACTGGCCAGGAACAGGCAAAAGCGGATGATGGTAATATTGGCCGTTGCCTGAACCAACGAATGGATGATGCGCAGGGCGACATAGAGCCATGCCAGGTATTCGAGGTCCGGGTTTGACAGGCCGCTGAGATAGATGCCCAGGCACAGGGCGTAGAACAGGGTCGGCTGTTCCATCAGATTGTTGTAATTGTCGGCCGACCATTGCGCCTGGGGTGGCAACTGGCGGGTGATATCGCTTTGCAGCCGCGCTTCGGTGAGCGTATAGCGCAGGAGGGCTGGCAGCCTGCGGACATATAGCCACACAAGCATGATCATCGACCAGGCGATCAGAGCGAGAACAGGTTGGATCATAGTCATGAGACTATGCGCCTAAAACCTGAACAATCGGTTGAACCGCTTAGGCTGGAACACGGGTTTACACGGGTTTCGCACAGACATGTGATGGTTGACCGTCTGGCGGCATCTCACGCGGGGTGATAGAAAATAGGTGCCGGTACGTGACTCTCTCGCGGATCGGTCCGCCGGATTTCGAGCCATGCCCCGCTCGGTCTTCGTCGGCAACGGTCAAAACGAAAGCGACGAAAGCCCTTTCCCCCCATAAAAGGTGCTTACGCCCAGGCCGCCAGTCCCCCGCCGGACTGGCGGCTTTGCTTTTTGACGGCGTTCCCAGGCTCAAGCATGCCGAAGCGGCCCAAGGCTTGTATCCAGGGCCTGCACTGCGGACCCTGCATAAAGTGATCACAAAATCTGTAACCCCCGAAACTTTGTAGTGAAACCGGCACACGGTTTTGTTAAACATTGCGCGGCATAGTCGATGTCGATTTTTGGCCGATTTTAAAGACTTTTCGGCCAATATTTAGACCTGATGGTGCAGACATAATAATGAATCGCGAACCGGCACCACCCGGGACCCGCGATCAGGATCAAGTGGAAATACGCACATGGATGCTCTCACGCCCGGCGACAGCCAAACCCCTTCCAAGGACACGCTTACACACGCCTTTATCGCCGCGCGCGGCGCAAAGGACTTTCTTCGGCTTGATGAGCACGAAAGGGTTTTCCTGACCCAGATATTGGAAGATTTCGACGCCGAGGAGCTGTCGGGTATTACGGCCGGCGACCTGAACCGGGTCATAGCCAGTTTCTGGGACTTCGCCGAACAGCGATCGGGGGCCCAGACTCTCAAGCGCATTCGTCCGGTTCTGGATTCCAAGGGTCAGCCGACCAACTACGATGTGGTCGAAATCGTTCAAAGCGATGCGCCGTTCATTGTCGAAACGGTTATGGGCGAACTGATCGATCAAGGCTTGTCGATCCGGTCGATGTTCCACCCCGTCGTTGTTACGCCACGAGACCTAAGCGACAAGCGCACCAAGGGCGGTGAGCCGGTTAAGGAATCGATGATGCTGGTCTTCATCGAACGCCAGTCCGCGGGAGGCATGGGCGCGGACAAACATAAACAAATTCTGGACGGTGTTGAAGGCAGCCTCAACGATCTCAAGCTGGCTGTTCGCGATTTTTCGCGCATGCAAAAACTGCTGGCCGAAGAAATCGCCGCCCTTGAAAAACAACGCGGCAATCCGGCGATTGACGCGGCAACCCTGGACGAAAACCTGGCCTTCCTACGCTGGATCGATCAAAACCACTTCGTTTTCTTGGGCGCTCGCGGCTATGCCTATCCGCGCGAAAGCGACGGCTCTTATGCTCGCGAAGAACCGCTCAACCAAATGCAGGAAGGTTTTGGCGTCCTGCGCGATTCCAACCGTGCCGTGCTGCGCCGGTCATCGGAACCGGCCGTGCTCAGCCAGCAACTGATGACGCAACTGGAAAATTCCGAGCCGGTGACGGTTGCGAAGGCCAATATCAAATCCCGTGTCCATCGTCGTATCTATATGGATTATGTCGGTATCAAACGGTACGGCGCCGATGGCAAGCCTTCGGGTGAGGTCCGCTTCGTCGGCCTGTTTACATCTGAAGCCTATGACCGTCCGGCCTTCGAAGTGCCGCTTATCCGCAAGAAGGCCGAACACGTCCTGCATGAGGCGACCGTGCTTGGTCTGTCAGGGGGCTATAACGAGAAGCGCCTGAAAAACATTCTCGAAACCTATCCGCGCGACGAACTCTTCCAGATGAGTGAGCAGGATTTGCTGCGCATTGCGCGCGGCATATTGCACCTGTCCGACCGGCCGCGCGTTAAGCTGTTTACCCGCGCTGATCCCTTCGACCGCTTTATAAGCGTCATGCTGTACATTCCGCGTGAAATCTATCAGTCGCAGATGCAAAAGCAGGCGGGTGAAATTCTCGCCGCCGCCTATCTTGGCCGCGTATCGGCAGCCTACACCTATATCAGCGACTCCCTGCTGTCCTGCATTCACTATATCATCGGGGTTACGCCGGGCGATCACTTCGACCCCAATATCACCGATGTTGAAGCTGATATCGAGGATATTACCCGATCCTGGCCGCAGAAGGTCGAGGCCCAGGTCGAGGGTATGGCCGACGTCCCAACCGACATCGATTGGATGACATGGGCAAAAGCCTTTCCGGCCGGTTATCAGGATCGCTATACCGCAGGCGAAGCGGTCACCGATACAACCTACCTCAATGGTTTGTCCGTTGATGCTCCGGTCAATCTGCGCGCCTACCAACGCCTGGAAGACGACAACAACCATTTCTGTTTCAAACTTTACACCCGGGCCGAAAAAGCCATTCCGCTGTCGGATATATTGCCTGTGCTGGCCAATATGGGCGTCAAGACGCTGGAAGAATATGGCCACCACGTCAAATCGCCGGCCATAGGCTCATTCTGGGTTCACGAATTCATCCTGAAGCTGCCACGCACCCATGCCAGCGCGTTCAGCGATTTCAAGACCGAGTTCGAACAGACCTTGCTGGCCCTGTGGTACGGTAAGACCGAGGACGACGGCTTCAACGCCCTGGCGTTGACCGGTCAGTCCTGGCGCGAAGTCGCGCTTTTGCGCGCCTTCTGCCGTTACCGCGTGCAGTCCGGCCTTGATCCGAGTCCGGACGTGCAGCAGGCGGCCTTGCGCGACAATCCGGAAGTTGTCGAAGCCCTGCTGGCCCTGTTCAACGCCAAGTTCGCCCTGGAAGCGCCGGAAAAGCAAAATTACGCCGCTGCCCGCGAAGCCAAGGTTACCGAAGCGACCGCACACATCGACGCGCTTCTGCAAAAGGTGTCCAGCCTGGACCACGACCGTGTGCTGCGCCGGTTAGCCGCCCTGATTGGCGCTTTGCGACGCACCAACTATTTCCAGAAGACCGCCGACGGTCAGGACAAGAGCTATATTTCGTTCAAGGTCGCCAGCCGTGAATTGGCCGACCTGCCGGAACCCAAGCCCTATCGCGAAATCTTCATCTGGTCACCGCTGGTCGAAGGCGTGCACCTGCGCTTCGGACCCGTGGCGCGTGGCGGTTTGCGCTGGTCGGATCGCAAGGATGATTTCCGTACCGAGGTCCTGGGCCTCGTCAAGGCTCAACAGGTCAAGAATGCGGTTATCGTGCCGGTTGGCTCCAAGGGCGGCTTCTTCCCGAAGAAATTGCCAAAGACCGGCACTCCCGATGAGGTCAAGGCAGCGGCGATCCGCGCCTATAAGACCTTCCTGTGCGGATTGCTCGACCTGACCGACAATATCGACGCCAAGGGGCAGGTCGTGGCCCCGGCGCAGGTCATTCGCTGGGACGATCCCGATCCATATCTGGTCGTCGCTGCCGATAAGGGGACAGCTACCTTCTCCGATATCGCCAATAGCGTGTCGGCCGATTACGGCTTCTGGCTGGGTGACGCCTTCGCATCCGGCGGCAGTGTCGGTTACGACCACAAGGCCATGGGTATTACCGCCAAGGGGGCGTGGGAAGCGGTCAAGCGTCACTTCCGCGAAATCGGCAAGGATATCCAGGCCGAAACCTTCACCTGCGCCGGCGTTGGCGATATGTCGGGCGATGTTTTCGGCAACGGCATGCTTCTATCGCAACAAACAAAGCTGGTCGCCGCCTTCGATCACCGCGACATCTTCATCGATCCCAATCCGGACCCAGCGGCCTCCTTCGCCGAACGTCAGCGCATGTTCGCCCTGCCGCGCTCGTCCTGGCAGGACTATAATAAGGACTTGATCTCCAAGGGCGGGGGCATCTTCCCGCGCAGCCAGAAATCGATTCCTCTGTCGCCGGAAATGAAGGTCTTGCTCGATCTGGAAGCCAACGAGGTGTCACCATTCGAACTGATGCAGGCGATCCTGAAGGCACGGGTCGAGCTGCTCTATTTCGGCGGGATCGGCACCTATATCAAGGCGCCGGGCCAGGCCAATCTTGACGTCGGCGACAAGGCCAATGACGCGATCCGGATTGATGGTCCAGAGGTTCGCGCCCAGGTCATCGGCGAAGGCGCCAATCTGGGCATGACCCAGGCCGGGCGTATTTCCTGTGCCGAGTCGGGCGTACGGCTCAATACCGACGCCATAGATAACTCCGCCGGGGTCGATTGTTCCGACCATGAAGTCAACATCAAGATTCTGCTCGGTCAGGTGATCGCGTCAGGCAAGCTGAAGGCTGCGGATCGCGACGCCCTTTTGGCCAGCATGACCGATGACGTGGCGCGTCATGTCCTTCGCCACAATTACGACCAGACCCTGGCCCTGTCATTGCAGGAAGCGACATCGGCGCAAGACAATGCGGTCCAGGCCGCCTTCATGACCGGATTGGAAAAGCGCGGGCGTCTTGACCGCAAGGTCGAGGGTCTGCCGTCAAACGCGACGATGGATACCCGTCGGGCCAATGGCCATGGCCTCTATCGTCCGGAACTGGCCGTTATAACGGCCTATGCCAAGCTGGTCCTGTTCGACGACATCGTTGCCGGGACCGCACCGGATGACGCCGGCCTTATGCCTATCCTGGTCGGCTACTTCCCGCCAGCCTTGCACGGCTATACCGACGCCATTCGCAAACATCGCCTGCATCGTGAAATCATTGCGACCGTGGTGAGCAACGAAATCGTCAATATGTGCGGACCCAGCTTCGCCATGCGCCTGACCAAAAGCGCCGGCGTCGATACGTCGGCCATGGTTCTGGCGTTCGAAGCCACGCGCCGCCTTTTCGGCATCGCCGACCTGTGGAAAGAGGTTGATGCCCAAGACAACAAAATCCCGGCGGCTGCCCAGTTGGCTCTGTACAGCGATCTGGCCAGCTTCGTCCGTCACCAGACCTATTGGATGGCGCGCCGTTTCGCCAATGGTTCGCATGACCTGGCCGCCATGTTGAAACCGTATGGCGACGGCGTGACGACCCTTGTCGCGTCAAACACGCTCGCTTTGACGGAGGGTGTGAAGGCACAGCTGGCCAAACGCGTGGCGGGGCTGGAAGCCTTGGGGGCGCCTGCCGATCTGGCGGCCCGCGTCACCCGGCTCAGTGCCCTGCATCATGCCGCGGATATCATCGACCTGGCGGCGGAAAAAAAGAAGCCGCTCGACAAGACGGCCGAGTTGTACTTTCAGACCGGTGAACGCTTCGGCTTTGATAGTCTGCAAGTAGGCGCGGGCAATCTGTCGTCCGCCGATCCGTGGGATCGCATGGCCACGCGTCGCCTGATCGAAGACGTCTTGTCCGAGCAGAAGACCGTGGTGAAAACCATGATGACACGGATGACGCCGTCGGAAATGCCGACCGACATCATCAGCAATTGGGTCGAGGAAAACAAATCCCTGATCGAGCCGTTGCAATCGATGATCGCCGACATGGAGACCGGTGGCTGGAGTTTCGCCAAGCTGACCATCGTCAATGCCTTGCTGCGGGAATGGGCGGCCAGGCTATAGTCAAGCCTCTCCGCAACGCCCCGAATTCCGCCTCCCGCCGCCCGGTTGGGAGGCGGATTGCGTTTCACACCGCGATCCCGCACAACAACCCCCTTGTCATCCTTATGGTTTGCGCCCATTTACGCCGAGTATTCGCGAAAGGCCCGCCTTTCCATCGCCCCAAGGTATCGCCATGTTTATCCAGACCGAAGCCACGCCCAATCCCGATGTCATCAAGTTCATTCCCGGACAGGACGTGCTCGACACCGGAACGCGGGAGTTCCGCACAGCCGACGACGCCAAAAGCTCGCCCCTGGCCGAAGCCCTGTTCAGGATCGATGGCGTCGCGGGTCTCTTTTTCGGCAGCGATTTTCTCACCGTTCGCCGTTCGCCGGAGTCCGACCTGATCTGGGCCCAGCTCAAGCCGCCGATCCTGGCCGCGATCATGGACTTCTATTCGTCGGGTCAGCCGATCCTGCGTGATGCCGCACAAAAAGACGAAATCGTCTATGAGGGCGAACTGGGTCAGATCGTCGCTGAAATAAAAGACCTCCTCGATACGCGCGTACGCCCCGCCGTGGCGCAGGATGGCGGCGATATCGAATTCGACCGGTTCGACCTCGATACCGGCACCCTGTACCTGCACATGCGTGGAGCGTGTTCTGGCTGCCCGTCGTCCTCGGCGACCTTGCGCCAAGGCGTTGAAAGCCTGATGAAGCACTATGTGCCGGAGGTAAAGACCATCGAGCAGGTCCTCTAATTGGACGCGCGTCTGGTCATCGACACCTCGCTCAATGCGTGCGGCCTGGGGCTGTTCGACGGCGAGTCGTGTCTGTTTTCATGCCATGAGGAAATGACGCGCGGCCAGCAGGAACGCCTTCCGGTCATGGCGCTTGACGCCTTTCGCGCGACCGCTATTGCTCCCCGCGACCTGACCGTCATCGGCGTCACCTTGGGACCGGGCTCCTTCACCGGCGTGCGCGTTGGCTTGTCGTTCGCCAAGGGGTTGGCGGCTGGCGCGGGCGTCCCGCTCAAAGGAGTGGGTACGCTTGAAGCGCTCGCCCATCACGCGGCGCTGGCGGGTAAGGCGCGTATGGCCGTAATCAATGGAGGGCGCGGACAGGTTTATGTTCAGTTTTTCGACGCTGAAAATGCGCCCTGCGCCCCGGCCACGCTCGACATTGCGCGCCCCGAAGAGCTAGCGGCTTTCGCGGCCAAAAATCCGGTCGACGTGATGACCGGACCGGCGGTATCTCTTCTGGCGGAATACTGGCCTGGTGTGGCGGAATTCCCCCAAATGTGGCCATCGCTTGACGCCCTTTGCCGCCTGGCCGTAGATGCGGGTCACGATGATTTGACCCCGCTTTACATGCGCGAGGCGGACGCCATTGCGTCCACGCGCGGCATTATAAGCCTTAACGAGTCCACCTGAATATGACGACCATCCGCCAGCTCGACGCACCGTCCAAACAGCTGGAACATATTCATACACGCTGCTTCGACTACGGCTGGAGCGAAGGTGTCTTCGCCGACCTGCTGATCAAACCGCACCATCGCACCTATGTCTTCGATGTCGATGGCGAGATCGTCAGTTTTGTGGTCATGACGGTGGTGGCGGGTGAGGGTGAAATTCTGACCATCTGTACCGACCCGAATTTCCAGAAACGTGGCCTGGCCCGTATGCTGCTGGAGCAGGTCATCACCACCTTACGCAACGAAGGCGCGGAATCACTGTTTCTTGAGGTGGCCATCGACAATCCGGCGGCCTTGCGGCTTTACGAATCTGTGGGCTTCAAGAAAACCGGGCGTCGCAAGGCCTATTACACCCGCAAGGACAAGCCGCCGGCGGACGCGCACATTCTCAGGCTTGCGTTGTAGCGCGCAACATCTTACATCTGGCCGCAGCGGCGGAATGCCGCATCACCCGGAAATATATCTAATCCAACGGGAGCGCAGGCCATGGATCGCATCGAAAAGCAATGTATCGAAAAAGGCATGCGGATGACCGATCAGCGCCGTGTCGTGGCGCGTGTGCTGTCAGCGGCCGAAGATCATCCGGACGTCGAAGAACTGTATCACCGCGCCGCCGCCGTCGATCCGAACATTTCGCTTGCCACGGTGTATCGCACCGTGCGTCTCTTCGAAGAGGCAGGCGTTGTGGAACGGCATGATTTTGGTGACGGTCGGTCGCGCTATGAGCAGGCCGGTGATGACCATCACGACCACCTGATCAATATCAAGACCGGTCAGGTCATCGAATTCTACGATAAAGAGATCGAGGCCATGAAGGAAGCTCTGGCCGAAAAGCTGGGTTACAAACTGGTCGGCCATAAGCTTGAACTGTATGGCGTGCCGATCGGTGAAGAAAAATAGGGCTATTCAGGGCTGAACAAATGCCTTTGTCATGATTACCGAAGCCGGACCCCTTTGGGCCGGCTTTTTTGTCTGTTTCCGACGCAAAGCGAACCCCTGAATTTTTGCCAACCCTTGAATTTCTATCCACAAACGACCATAACGCCCTGATGAACGATCACGTCCCTTTGAAGAAGCTGCATATCAAGACCTATGGCTGTCAGATGAATGTCTATGACAGCGAACGCATGATCGATATCCTGCGTCCGCTCGGCTATGAGGTATCGGACAAGGCGGAAGGGGCTGACCTCGTACTGCTTAATACGTGCCATATACGCGAAAAGGCGGCCGAAAAGGTGTATTCCGAAATCGGGCGCCTGCGGGAAATGCGCGAAGAAAAAGAAGCCCGGGGCGAGGGGCGCATGACCATCGCCGTCGCCGGCTGTGTTGCCCAGGCCGAGGGCAAGGAAATCATGAATCGTGCGCCGGCGGTCGACCTGGTCGTCGGTCCCCAAGCCTATCATCAGCTTCCCGAACTGATCGCACGGACGCACCGGTCGAAGGGTGAGCGCCTGTCCGCCGACTTTGCACCGGAAGCTAAGTTTGACGCCTTGACGGTGGATCGCACCGTTTCCGGTCCGACGGCTTTTTTGACCGTTCAGGAAGGTTGCGACAAGTTCTGTACCTTCTGTGTTGTGCCCTATACGCGTGGCGCCGAATGGTCGCGCCCGCTTGCCTCCATCCTGGATGAAGCTCGGGCCCTGGCGGACAAGGGCGTGCGGGAAGTGACGCTCCTGGGACAAAACGTCAATGCCTACAACGGCCTAAATGCCGACGGTACCCAATCGACCTTGGCGCGACTGATGTACGCCTTGGCGGACATTCCTGGCATCGACCGTTTGCGCTACACCACGTCGCACCCCAACGACATGGGTCAGGACCTGATTGACGCCCACCGCGACCTTCCCGCCGTCATGCCGTATTTGCACCTGCCAGTTCAGTCGGGCTCGGACAAGATCCTGCGCGCCATGAACCGCAAACACGGCCGTCAAAGCTATTTCGACCTGATCGACCGTATCAAGGCGGCACGTCCGGATCTGGCGTTGTCCGGCGATTTCATCGTTGGCTTCCCTGGGGAAACCGACAAGGATTTCGAAGACACGCTCGACCTTATCCGCCAAGTTGGCTACGCCTCGGCGTTTTCATTCAAATATTCGCCGCGGCCGGGAACCCCTGCCGCCGCCATGCCGGGTCAGGTTTCCGACGCCGTTGCCGATGAACGGCTGCAAATCTTGCAGGCCCTGATTATCGAGCAGCAGCAGGCATTCAAGGAAAACCTGGTCGGTCGGACGCTGGATGTTCTGTTCGAAAAGCGAGGCCGGCTAGAGGGTCAGGCGATCGGCCGTTCGCCTTATCTGCAATCGGTTTATGTCGATGGCGCCGTGAACCTTATTGGTCAGATTCATCCGGTGAAAATCATCGCCAATGGCAATAACAGCCTGCGGGGGGCGCTGCTCACTGAGACCGTGGAGGCCTGATGGCTGCCGTCAAAGACGATTTTATTTCCCTCGCGGACCCCTGCGTCCTGGCTGTGGTTGGTCCGGCCGAGCGCTACCTCGCCATGATCGAAGGCGCGTTCAAGGTGCTGGTTGAAATGCCCGGTGGCGGCCTGATTGTTTCAGGCGATGCCCGTGCCCGCCAAAAAGCCAAGGCAGTGATCATCGCCTTGGCCGACATGTATGATCAAGGCATCGACATCAGTGAAGTCGATGTACGGGGCCTGATCAACCAGCCCGCGGTCATCGAAACAGCAGGTCAGTCGGTTCCGTTCGACCAGCGCAATACCATTGTCATGGGCCGGCGCGGCGCCATTGCTGCCAAAACCCCGGGTCAAGCGGCCTATCTGCATGAACTGGGGAACAACGATCTGGTTTTTGCGCTGGGTCCAGCAGGCTCAGGCAAGACCTTCCTGGCGGTGGCGCATGGCGTGTCACTGTTGCTGAAAGGCGCGGTCGACAAGTTGATCATCACCCGACCGGCGGTGGAGGCCGGTGAGCGGTTGGGCTTCCTGCCTGGCGACCTGAACGAGAAGATCGATCCATATCTGACGCCGATCTGGGGCGCGCTGGACGATATTCTCGGGGCGCAAGCCCTGGCCAAGAGGCGCGAGTCGCGTGAAATTGAAGTCGCGCCTTTGGCCTATATGCGCGGCCGCACCCTGTCCTATGCCTATGTCATCATTGACGAAGCGCAGAATACCACGCGCATGCAGATGAAGATGATCCTGACCCGCCTGGGCGAAGGTTCGAAAATGGTTGTTACCGGCGATCCGTCCCAGATCGACCTGCCCAATCGCGGCGATTCCGGTCTGGTCCACGCTGTTCATCTCCTCGACAAGGTCAAGGGTGTCGGCAAGGCGGAGCTGCATGCCGAAGACATCGTCCGGCACGAACTGGTGGCGCGGATTGTGCGCGCCTATGACAATGAGTTCAAAAGCTGATGAAAAATATGGATCTTCTGTTTCATCTGGACAGATTGAGGTTGGCGTGAGCGAAAAAGTGGAACCCTTGATAGATATCGAGATCGAGGTGGACGATTGGCTGGACGTTCTGCCGGAGGCGCAGGCTGTGGTTGAGGCCGGTGTGACGGCGGCACTGAACGCTGTGGAAATCAGCGGGCAGGCCGATATCGTCGTGCTTCTGACCGACGACCGCGAGATGCGCGGTCTTAACAAACAGTACCGAAAAAAAGACTCGGCCACCAATGTGCTGAGTTTTCCGGCATCGAAAGACATGCAGATGCCGGGCATGACGCATCTCGGCGATATGGCGCTGGGTCTGGAAACCTGCGTCAGGGAAGCGAAAGAGCAGGGCAAGACCGTGAAAAATCACGTTCTGCACCTGACTATCCATGGCACTTTGCATTTATTGGGTTATGATCACATGACCGACGCAGAGGCCGAAGAGATGGAAGCGCTTGAACGTGACATCCTGAAGGCCCTCGGTGTCGCCGATCCTTACGGAACCGAACACACCCATGGCTGAGCCAGACGACTCGTCCAAGAAATCATTTTTCGCCTTTCTCGGCTTCAAGACAAAGGCCCAGGAGAAGGCGGAACAGGAAGCCGCCGAGCTGGAAGACAGTCCCGGCGCCAGCAATCTGATCGATCACGCCCGCGCCTTTCAGCGCCTCAGCGTGTATGACGTTATGACGCCGCGCGTCGATATCGTCGCTATCGAACTGTCCTCAACCCTGGCTGACGTGGTGCGCATCTGTGTGGAAAGCGAGCATTCGCGTTTGCCCATCTATCGCGACGGCTTGGATGATCCCGTGGGCGTGGTACACATCAAGGACATTCTGAAGCTTCTGGCACCCGAACCTGGCCGGGCTGCGCCCAACTGGGCGGAGCCTGTCCTGCACCGTCTGCGCCGCGAACTTCTATACGTGCCGTCTTCGATGACGGCCGCTGACCTGATGCTGCGCATGCAGGCGCAGCGCATCCATATGGCGCTGGTTATCGATGAATTCGGCGGCACGGATGGGCTTGTGACGCTCGAAGATCTGGTCGAAGCGGTCGTCGGCGACATCGACGATGAATATGATGAGGCGGCTGACGAAGACATGCGTGAACTGCCGAATGGCCAGTATGAGATCGATGGTCGTGTGGAATTGATCACCCTGGAAGAAAAGCTTGGCCTCAAGCTTTATCCGGAAGATACCGAAGAAGAAATCGACACCCTGGCCGGTCTGGTTGCTGTCTTGGCCGGACGCGTCCCGCAGCGGGGCGAAGTGGTGCCTTACCCCCAGGCCGGGTTCGACATTGAAGTGCTTGATGCCGATGCGCGTCGTATCAAACGCCTGCGCCTCCATCGCCGGGTCCGTGAGACGGCCGATTTGACTGCCGCCGATGACTGATCGGACGAGCGTTCTGGCACATCCGGCATTGGCGCCGGTGCATGCCTTTATTGGCAATCCGCGCAAACGGCCGCGTATGCTGGCGGCGATATCTGGTTTGCTGATTGCCTTCGCGCAACCTCCGTTCGGCTTTCTGCCGGGACTTCTGGGCTACGGACTTTTGCTGTATGCGCTTGAATGTGATCTCGGCAAATGGCCAAAGCGTACAGCCTTTTTCATGGGCTGGGTCGCTGGGTTCTTCTATTTCTTCATTTCCTGCTTCTGGGTTGCTGAAGCATTTCTTGTCGATGCGGAAACCTACGGCTGGATGGCGCCTTTCGCGGCAACGCTTTTGCCCACGGGTATCGGTCTTTTCTGGGGCCTTTTCGCCGTCATCTATACGATACTGGCGCCGAAAGGTTTGTGGCGGTTCATTTTCTTTGCCTCCCTGTTCTCCGTCTTCGAAATTCTGCGTGGCACAGTCATGTCCGGCTTTCCCTGGAATCCCGCGGGATCGACTTGGAGGGCGGGCAGTGCGATGTCGCAGATGGCGGCCTATGTCGGCGTTTATGGCCTGGGCTTTCTGACGGTTCTGGCCTTTTCGGCGGTGGGCGTTGCCCGGCGCGGTAAAGGCGTGTCGGGCTACGCGCCGGTTATCTTCGGAACCTGTATATTGATTGGTGCCTTTGGTGTCGGCCAGACGCGCTTATTGACAACATCCCCAGGTGATACGGGTTATGCTATCCGTATTGTTCAGCCGGCGGTCAGTCAGGCGGCCAAATGGGACAAGGATAATTTCCGTCATCTGTTCAATCTGTATGTGAGCATGAGCAAGGCGCCGCCGAAGCCGGGGCATGTTGCGCCGCAGTTGATCCTGTGGCCGGAAGGCGCCCTGCCGATCATGTGGGAGGACCTGACGGCTGAGGGCACCTATACCCTGCCCGTCATGATGAACCTGCTATCGGAAAATCAGTCACTGATCATGGGGACGTCCCGGCAGGAACTCACACCGAAGGGCCGATTGGTCTATCGTAACTCTCTGCTCATGCTGCGTAAGACCGGTGGGGTGACGCGCGTTGAAGGCGCCTACAATAAATTCAAGCTGGTGCCGTTTGGGGAGTTCACCCCATACCAGGATATACTCAATCCGTTGGGTATGTCGGCTCTGACACACTTTGACGACAGCTTTACGCCCGGCGAGCGTACGCGACCGCACAGCTTCCCAGGAATCCCGAGGGTTTTACCTTTGATTTGCTATGAAGGCATTTTCCCGAGCCTGGACATGACCAGTTATGGACCAAACGACACAATGCGGCCCAAATGGATACTTAACATATCCAATGACGCTTGGTTCGGGCCGACGACAGGACCGGTTCAGCATCTCAATCTGGCCAGCTATAGAGCAATCGAAGAGGGTGTTCCAATGGTTAGGTCAACTCCAACGGGAATATCTGCGGTAATAGATGCACTAGGCAGAGTAATTCCGAATACAAAACTGGGCATGGGCGAAGCAGGCTATAGTGATGTGACATTACCCTACCCTGCGCATATTACCGCTTTCGCCCAGCAGCGTAGTCTGATTATTATATTCATAGTATCGCTCTGCTTGTTCAGCGTTCTACTAGAAAGGGTTTTCCTGCAAAAAAACCGGAAAACCCTTAAAAAAATCTGGTTTTAATTGAACAGTTTCGCTATGCGATTGCGTATAATGTATGTTTTGGCGTGTCAGGTCACTGGACTGAAGCAATTAAGAGGCAAAATTGGAAGATAATTCTAAGGTGGAGCGTGGCCCAAACCCGGTGGATTTACACGTGGGTGCGCGCGTCAGAATGCGTCGTAAGTTCCTGGGCATGAGTCAGGAAGGCTTGGCGGAAACGATCGATCTGACGTTTCAGCAGGTTCAAAAGTACGAGCGCGGCTCAAACCGTATCAGCGCTTCCAAGCTGTATGAAATTTCCAAAGCGCTCAAGGCGCCGGTTGCCTATTTCTTCGAAGGCTATGGCGAAAACGAAGGCCTGGAAGGATTTTCGGAATCCGAATCTGAACAATTTGTCCATGGTTTCCTGATGACAACCGAAGGCATCGAACTGGCTGAGGCTTTCCCGCGCATCAAGAACGCCAAGCATCGCCGCCGTATTCTGGAACTGGTGCGCGCCTTGGCCGAAGAAGAAGACGCCTAAAACTCCGGCATCGTAAACGCTTATCAAAAGCCCCCTTCTTCGGAAGGTGGGCTTTTTGTTTGGCGGAATGTGAACCGCCAATTGCTAACTGGACGTATTATCTTCTTGATCGTATAAACATATCTTTATATGGTTATATAAATCCTTTTAGCCGAGAGCTCGCCCATGCGCCCAAATTATATTTTCACCAGCGAAAGCGTTTCCGAAGGCCATCCCGACAAGGTAGCGGACCGTATTTCGGACGTTGTCGTCGATGCATTTCTGGCGCGTGACCCGGAGGCGCGCGTGGCCTGCGAAACCCTGGTGACCACCAACCGCATCGTCCTGGCGGGTGAAGTCCGCGCCGGCGACGACCAGATCGAGGAAATTATCAGCGGGCTGGAAGACAAGGTTCGCCATGCCGTCAAGGACATTGGATATGCGCAAAAAGGCTTCCATTGGGCCATGGCTGATTACGCCTGCCATCTGCATGCGCAATCGAGCGACATCGCCATGGGCGTCGATTCGTCTGGTAACAAGGATGAGGGCGCGGGCGACCAGGGCATCATGTTCGGCTATGCGACCGATGAAACAGCGGAGCTGACGCCGGCGCCGCTGCAATGGTCGCACAACATCCTGCATCGCCTGGCTGAGGTCCGTCATGCCGGTGAGCATCGTCTGGAGCCTGACGCCAAAAGCCAGGTGACCGTTCACTATGAGAATGGCAAGCCGTCGCGCATCTTGAAGGTCCTGATCTCGCATCAGCATCAGGACGGCCTCACGCCCAAGGATGTTGAAGCCATCATCAAGCCCTATGCCCTCGAGGTTTTGCCGGCCGGTATGGTTGATGAAAATACGGAATGGTTGGTCAATCCCACGGGTAACTTCGTCATTGGCGGTCCTGACGGCGACGCCGGCCTGACCGGCCGTAAGATCATTGTCGACACCTACGGCGGTGCCGCACCGCACGGTGGTGGCGCCTTCTCAGGCAAGGATCCGACCAAGGTTGACCGTTCGGCGGCCTATGCGCTTCGCTATCTGGCCAAGAACGTTGTCGCGGCCGGCCTGGCTAAGAAATGTACGCTTCAGGTCTCCTACGCCATCGGTGTCTCCCACCCGCTGTCCTTCTATGTCGATACCCATGGCACAGGCCAGGTCGATGAGGAAAAGTTGGAAAAAATCCTGCCCGAACTGATCGGCGGCCTGACTCCGAAGTCCATTCGCCTGCATTTAGGCCTCAATCGTCCCATCTATGAACGCACCACGGCCTACGGCCATTTCGGCCGTACGCCCGATAGCGACGGCGGATTCAGCTGGGAAAACACCGATCTGGTCGATCAGCTCAAGGGTGCCTTCTAGGCGTTCGCCTGAATTCAGTCTGGCAAAAAAACGAGAGGGAGTTATACGGACGCGTATAGCTCCCTTTTACGTCTCTCAGGTTTCATGTCCGAAGATAGTCCCAAATTCCTGATGCGCTCGTTCGGCCGCGTCAAATCGCGTAAGATCAAGCCACAACAGGCCAGCCTGTTCGATACGCTTCTGCCCAGCATCGAAGCTAATCCGGCGCGGGTTGCCACCCTGCTGGCCTCCGGCCGGCCGGTCTGGCTGGAAATAGGTTTTGGCGGTGGCGAGCATCTGGCGGCGCAGGCCGCCAACCATCCAAACGTCGATATTATCGGCTGCGAACCGTTTCTCAATGGTGTTGGCTCTGCTCTGCGCCATATCGACGATGGTCATCTCGGCAATGTATCGATTTTGGCCGAAGACGCCCGGCCACTCCTGGATAGTCTGCCTGATGCCAGCCTGGAGCGGATTTTCATCCTGTTTGCCGATCCGTGGCCGAAGGCACGGCACAACAAGCGCCGCTTTATCCAGCCGGAGACCGTCGCCACCTTTGCCCGCGTGCTCAAGCCAGGCGGCAGTGTCCGTTTCGCCACCGACTGGGCCGACTATGCAGACTGGGCGTTGCAACGCTTTCTTGCCAATGCGGATTTTGACTGGACGGCACAGAGCCAGGCCGATTGGAATACGCCGCCGGCCGATCACGTCACTACCCGCTACGAAACCAAGGGCCTTGGCGACTGCAGACCTGTATTTTTCGATTTTTACCGCAAATAAGACGATTTCGAAAAGCGCCCTATAAGCTCAGAACACTGATTTTCCAACGCACTAGCCAAGCGGGTAAAATTAAGACATTGTTAATCTTCTGTCTTGGGGGCGTGTCGGGGGCGTAGCGTATGGAGCGGGTGCATAAAATATCGGCAGGGTTCGTCTTTGCCTTTTTGGTTCTGCATTTCTCTAATCATTTCATAGGCGTGTTGGGCATTTCGGCGCATGCGCAGTTCATGGACGCGGCCCGCCTGGTATACCGGCATCCCGTCGTTGAAATGGCTGTCATGTTGGCCTTCCTGGTCCAGATCGTCACAGGCGTTCCTTTGATCCTCGAAATCTGGGCGAAGCGAAAGGATTTTGTCCATCAATTACAGGCCGCATCGGGCCTGATCATGGTGTTGTTTATTTTGCTGCACGTCGCCTCGATCGCGATGGCGCGGCTGGTCTTTAATCTCGACACAAACTTTGATTTCGCGGCCGCCGGTTTCGTGGCGCCATGGACCTGGGCGGGCTATGGCTTTTATGGCGCGGGCGTATTTGCCCTGTTCACCCATTTCGGCTGCATCTTTTATGACGTGTTCAAGAAAAGCAACAAACCGGTCGGCTGGCTATTGCTCATCGTCACGCTGGGGCTCGGCGGTTATCTGACCTACCTCCTGCTGACAATGTATTCCGGGCACCTCTATCCGGTCGTCGTGCCGGAAGCCTATCGCGTGTCGATGTAGCCCGCCGATTTTATTTCTCTTGGCAAACGAAACAAGCGGGACTATATAGCTGTCAACAATGTCCGATTGCCGAAAGGCAGCGGCGGCGGCCATCGGCCTGCCGCCTTTTTTATTACCAAAAAGACCTGCACGTGCGCGCCAAAACGACTGAAGACCGTAAGCTGATCGAAATTTTCGATCCCATCGCCGAAACGCTGGGCCTTGATATCGTGCGTGTGCGCTTGCAAGGCTCAAGCAAGCCGGGCGGTTCGCGCCGGCTTCAGGTCATGGCTGAACGCAAGACGGATGGCGATATCAATGTCAATGAATGCGCCCGCTTGTCGCGGGCCATTTCGGCCTACATGGACGAAGCTGACCCCATCTCCGGCGAATATATGCTGGAAGTGTCGTCGCCCGGCATCGACCGTCCGTTGACGCGCTTGAAGGACTTCGAAACCTACGAAGGCCTTGAGGCGCGCATTGAGCTTGATCGCCTGGCTGAGGGGCGCAAGCGCTTCCGCGGGATTGTTGCCGGTGTCGAAGACGATCACATTGCCGTCGATCTGGAAGGCGAGGAAGAAACGGCCCTGATCCCCTTTGCCTGGGTGGTCGATGCCAAGCTTATCCTCAATGACGAGCTGTTGAAACGCGGCGCCGAAGCCCGCGCCGCACGTGGCGACGACGAGGATGAAGACGAAGAATCTGATGACGACTTCGAGGATGAAGATGACCTCGATGACGATCAACCTGCCAACGACGAGAAATAAGGAACTCACATGAGCTTCACCGGTATCAGCGCCAACCGCCAGGAACTGCTGCAGATCGCAGAGGCTGTCGCGCGTGAAAAGTCGATCGACAAGTCCGTGGTCATCGCCTCCATCGAAGAGGCGATCCAGAAGGCCGCCCGTTCGCGTTACGGCGCCGATCATGACATCCGCGTCTTCATTGATCCGAAGTCGGGCGAAATGACCATCACCCGCTACGTCACCGTGGTAAATGACGATGAGCTGGAAAACGAATATGCCCAGCGCTCGCTGAGCGATGCTCTGCGCATCGACAAGGAAGCCTTTGTCGGCAAGGAATATTCCGAAATCCT
Organism: Asticcacaulis aquihabitans; assembly: GCF_032490435.1. NCBI lineage: Bacteria > Pseudomonadati > Pseudomonadota > Alphaproteobacteria > Caulobacterales > Caulobacteraceae > Asticcacaulis > Asticcacaulis aquihabitans. Next base: position 119,350 of record NZ_JAVGWM010000003.1, on the reverse strand, counting down.
GCCGCCGTTTGAACTGGGCCGCGTCCAGACCCAGATGGCCCGCCAGGTCGTGACCCATAAGGTGCGCGAAGCCGAGCGCGAGCATCAATACGAAGAATTCAAGGACCGTGTCGGCGATATCGTCAACGGTACGGTGAAGCGCGTCGAATACGGCAATGTCATTGTCGATCTCGGCAAGGGTGAAGGCATCATGCGCCGCGATCAGTCGATCCCGCGCGAAGCTTTCCAGGTCAATGACCGTATCCGCGCCTATATCTATGATGTGCGCCGTGAAACGAAGGGCCCGCAAATCATGCTGTCGCGTGCCCACGGTGGCTTCATGGCCAAGCTGTTCGCGCAGGAAGTGCCCGAAATCTACGATAACGTTATCGAAATCAAGTCGGTGGCACGCGATCCAGGCTCGCGCGCCAAGATGGCCGTTCTGTCGAATGACAATTCGATCGATCCGGTCGGCGCCTGCGTCGGTATGCGCGGTTCGCGCGTTCAGGCCGTCGTCGCCGAATTGCAGAACGAAAAGATCGATATCATCCAGTGGTCACCCGATGAGGCCACCTTCATCGTCAACGCCCTGGCCCCGGCCGAAGTGTCGAAGGTTGTTCTGGATGAAGAAGAAGACCGGGTCGAAGTGGTCGTGCCGGACGAACAACTGTCCCTCGCCATTGGTCGTCGTGGGCAAAATGTCCGCCTCGCTTCCCAATTGACGGGCTGGCAGGTCGATATCATCACCGAATCTCAGGACAGCGAGCGTCGCCAGAAGGAATTCGCCGAACGCACCGCCCTGTTCCAGGAAGCGCTCGATGTCGATGAAGTCATTGCCCAGTTGCTGGTCACCGAGGGCTTCACCTCTATCGAAGACCTTGCCTTTGTCGATGAAAATGAAATCGCCGTCATCGAGGGCTTTGACGAAGATACCGCCTCCGAGCTTCAGGCCCGTGCGCGTGACTTCCTTGAGCGTGAGACCGCCGAACAGGACGCCAAGCGCAAGGCGCTGGGCGTTGAAGATGGTGTGCTGGACATCAACGGCGTCACCATGCCGATGGCGGTTGCGCTGGGCGAAGCCGGTGTCAAGACGATCGAAGACCTGGCAGACCTGGCGACCGACGAAATCCGTGGCGGTTTCGAGCAGCGCGGTGGCGAACGCGTTCGCGTTCCGGGCGCGCTGGAATCGTTCAACCTGTCCGTAGGCGATGCCGAAGCCCTGATCCTCAATGCCCGCGTCGTCGCCGGCTGGATCGAGGCCCCTGTCGTCGAAGAAGAGGCTTACGAGGAAGCGGGCGCTTTGGAAGAGTCTGTTGATTTTGAAGAGGAGGGCGAAAATGTCGCCACCTCCGAACAATGAGCCCGCGCTACTAACCGACATCGATGATGCGCTGGTCCTGGGCGAAAGCTCAAAGGGCCAGCCTCAGCGCCGCGATATCGCCAGCGGTGAGACCGTTCCAACCGACGGTCTCATCCGCTTTGTCGTGTCTCCGGACGGAATACTCACGCCCGATATTGCCCATAAATTGCCTGGGCGGGGCTTATGGGTCGCCGCAGATCGCGGCGCTCTTGAAATTGCGCTGAAAAAGAACATATTCAGCCGTGCGGCCAAACGACAGGTTAAGGCCGAACCCACTCTTGTGCCCCTTGTTCACGACCTTCTGCGTCGACGCTGCCTTGATCTTCTCGGTCTGGCGCGACGGGAAGGCGGTATCGTCAACGGCTTTGAAAAAGTGCTGGCCAATGTCAAATCGGGCAAGGCCGCCTGGGTCATAGATGCCTCTGACGGTGCCGAAGACGGCCGCAAACGCATATTATCGGCAGTTGCGGCACAAACACACTCGCCAAACGTCTGCGGAAGCTTTAGTAACGCCGAATTAAGTTTGGCTTTGGGCACGGAAAATGCCATACACGTCGCACTCCTGTCGGGGCGGCGCGTGAAGCGTTGGTCTTTAGAGATGAAAAGACTGTCGGGTTTCGAAACTCTTATCCCGGAAGGGTGGGGTCGAAGACCGGAGCCATAAGGCGCATTCGTTGCGCGAGACTGTGAGTGTTGGTCCTCTCTGCCACGCTCAATTTCGACGGCTGATGGTATATCGGGCGTTGGAAAGACATATTTTTGAAACAGAAATCCGGCAACAGGGCCAGATTTCCCAAGGGTTAGTAAGACGAGCCGGATGAGCGACGGAAAAGACGATAAGAACAACGACAGCCCCCGTAACGACGGATCACGTGAGCGCACGCCGCTGACGTTGAAGCCGCGTGTCGGCGGCAATGTTTCGACGGGCACCGTCAAGCAAAGCTTCAGCCATGGCCGCTCCAAGACGGTGGTCGTGGAAACCAAGCGCCGTATCGGCGCCCCGCCTGCCAGCGGTGGCCAAGCCGGTCATCAGCGCCCAGCCGCGCCGGAAATCAACCGTCCGCAGCAAAGTCAGGCGCCGCGCCCTTCGGGTCAGCCGCAACGGACAGCGCCCGGTGGTTTGCGTCAGGAAGAGCAAGATGCCCGCCAGCGCGCTATCGCCGCTGCCCTGGCCGATCAGGACCGTCGTGCTGCTGAAGCACGTGCCGCCGCGGCGCGTGCCGAAGCCGCCAAGCCAGCCCCGGCCCCTGTTGTGCCTCAGGCACCGCAGCCAGCAGCCGCGCCCCCGGTCGAGGTTCGTGCCGAAGCGGCACCCACTCCGGCCCCGACGCCTGCGCCGGCACCGGTCGTGACCCCCTCCGCACCGCAGCCGGTCGAAGCCCGTGCACCCAGACCGGCCCCTGTTGCGCCGCAAGCGCCCGCCTTCCGCAATGAACGCACGCCGCGTGAACCGTCCCAGTATACGCAGCGCGCCCCTGCCGAACGTTCCGGCGGTTTCAATCGCGACAGCAATCGCCCTCAGGGGGATCGTCCGCAAGGTGACCGTCCTCAGGGTGATCGTCCGCCGTTCAATCGTGACGCAAACCGCCCGCAAGGCGACCGTCCACCACGCGATCCCAATCGTCCGCAAGGCGACCGCCCCCCGTTCAACCGGGATGCCAATCGCCCGCAAGGCGACCGTCCGCCGCGCGATCCCAATCGTCCCTTTACACCGCGCGACCCGAACGCTCCGCCGCGTCCGCCGCGCGATCCCAATGCGCCCCGTGGTGAAACCGTGCGCTATAGCGCCAATTCGCCCCGTCCGCCCCGTCCGGCAGCCGGCGTTTCCGCCAATGCGCCAGCAACCCCTGAGGTCGATCGTATCCGCTCCTCGCGCGGCACTGGTGGCCCCGGCAAGGCGCTTGACGCCCGCAAGGCGGGTGACGAGGATGATCGTGGCGGCAACAAGCGCGGCAAACTGGGCGCGCCGACCAAGGCCGTGTCCCAGACCCGAGGTGAGCCTAAGCGCCGCGAAGGCCGCCTGACCCTGCAAGCCGTTGTCGGAGACGATGAAGGCACCGCCGACCGGATGCGGTCCTTGGCGTCTGTGCGCCGGGCCCGTGAACGTGAGCGCGAAAAGCGTAAGGGTTCCCAGGTCGAACAGGCCCGCGTTGCCCGTGAAGTCATCATCCCCGACGTCATTACAGTTCAGGAACTGTCCAACCGTATGGCCGTGCGCGCCGTCGACATCATCAAGATGTTGATGAAGCAAGGCATGATGCTGAAGATTAATGACGTCATCGACACCGATACAGCCGAATTGGTCGCGTCAGAATTTGGTCATACGGTCAAGCGGGTGTCGGAATCTGACGTTCTGGAAGGCTTCATTGACGCCGAGGACCATGACGACGATACGCAACCGCGTCCGCCGGTCGTGGCCGTCATGGGTCACGTTGACCACGGCAAGACCTCCCTGCTCGACGCGTTGCGCAAGGCAGATGTGGCGTCCGGCGAAGCCGGCGGCATCACCCAGCACATCGGCGCCTATCAGGTGCGCGTGGCATCGGGTGAACGGGTAACCTTCCTCGACACCCCAGGTCACGCGGCCTTCTCGGCCATGCGTGCCCGCGGTGCCAATGTGACGGATATCGTCGTGCTGGTCGTGGCCGCCGACGATGGCGTCATGCCGCAGACGATCGAAGCCATCAATCACGCACGCGCCGCCAAGACGCCGATGATTGTGGCCATTAACAAGATGGACAAGCCCGGCGCCAAGCCGCAGAACATTATCAATGAGCTGCTGCAACACGAAGTCGTCGTCGAAGCCTTGGGTGGCGAAACCCAGGTCGTCGAAGTCTCGGCCAAGACTGGCCTGGGCCTAGATACCCTGATCGACGCGATCCTGTTGCAGGCCGAAGTGCTCGACCTGCGCGCCAATCCGGATCGTACGGCTGAAGGCATTGTCATCGAAGCCAAGCTTGACAAGGGCCGCGGTCCTGTCGCGACTGTCCTGGTCAAGCGCGGCACTCTTAAGCGCGGCGATATCGTCGTTGCCGGTTCGTCGTTCGGTCGCGTCCGCGCCCTGATCAACGAACGTAACGAGCAACTGGCCGAAGCCGGTCCGTCCATGCCCGTGGAAATCCTCGGCCTAGACGGCGCGCCCGATCCGGGTGAGGCTTTCGCCGTGGTGGAAAATGACGCCCGCGCCCGTGAAATCACGGAATATCGCGAACGTATCCGTCGTGAAAAGACCGTAGCCCCTGTCGGCGCCGTGTCTTTGACCGACATGATGTCGAAGCTGGCCGACAAGAAGGTCAAGGAGCTTCAGCTCATCATCAAGTCCGACGTGCAAGGGTCGGGCGAAGCGATCGTTGGTTCGTTGGAGAAGCTCGGTACGGACGAAGTCCGCGCCCGTATTATCCACTCGGCCGCCGGCGCTATTACGGAATCGGATGTCCAGCTCGCCAAGGGCTCGGGCGCACCGATCATCGGCTTCAACGTCCGTGCCGGTAAGCAGGCGCGTGACCTGGCTGAGCGTGAGGGCGTGGAAATCCGCTATTACGCGATCATCTACGACCTGATCGACGACATCAAGGGCGTCATGTCCGGCATGTTGGCCCCGATCCAGCGCGAAACCTTCCTCGGTAATGCCGAAATCCTCGAAGTCTTCGATATTTCGAAGGTCGGCAAGGTGGCGGGTTGTATCGTCAAGGAAGGCAAGATGCAAAAGGGCGCCCGTATCCGTATCCTGCGCGACGATGTCGTCATCCAGGAAATGGGTATTCTCTCGACGCTCAAGCGCTTCAAGGACGAAGTCAACGAAGTCCAGGTGTCGCAGGAATGCGGCATGGCCTTCAACGGCTTCCAAGACCTCAAGAAGGGCGATTTCATCGAATGCTTCACGGTCGAGGAAATCAAGCGCACGCTGTAATTTCCGTAGTCAGCTGTAAAACCATAAAGGTGCGGGACCCCGGTTCCGCACCTTTTCTTTCATTTGAAACAGTCTACTTTTTCAATACTTTCCTGCTATAGCCTTTGCCATGCTCGACACCACAGACCTTGATCCCGCCCATTACGTCCTGATCATCAAATGTCCCGATACGCGTGGTATCGTGGCGGCCGTTTCCGGCTATCTCAACGACAACGACATTTCGATTGTAGAGTCGAACCAGTTCAACGACGCCCATTCCAGCGATCCGCGCGGCGATATGTTTTATGTTCGGGTTGTTTTCAAACAGGCGGGACCGCGTATGCCCCCAATGGCGACCTTGCGCGACGGTTTCAAACCTATCGCCCATCGCTTCGCCATGGATTGGGAGATCCACAGCCTCGGGAACAAGCCGAAGGTTGTAATCGCCGTATCGAAGTTCGGACATTGCCTGAATGAACTGCTCTACCGCTGGCGCTCGGGTCTGCTGCCGGTCGATATCGTCTGCGTCATGTCGAACCATGAGGACATGCGCTCATTGGTCGAATGGAGCGGCATTCCCTATGTCCATCTGCCAATGACGAAGGACAAGGCAGAACAGGAAGCGGCGTTTCTGGCTCTGATCGAACAGTACCAGGCCGATCTCGTCGTTTTGGCACGATACATGCAAATTCTGTCAGACGATCTGGCGCGTCGGCTGGATGGGCGCTGCATCAATATTCATCACTCGTTCCTGCCAAGTTTCAAGGGCGCGAAGCCCTATCACCAAGCCCACGCGCGTGGTGTGAAGATTATTGGCGCGACGGCGCATTACGTCACGTCTGATTTGGACGAAGGGCCGATTATCGAGCAGGATATTCAGCGCGTTCATCATGGTCTGACCCCGGAACAGCTGGTGGCTATCGGTCAGGACATCGAAGCCCGTGTATTGGCGCGCGCCGTAACCTGGCACGCGGAACGTCGCGTCATCATCAACGGCTTGAAAACGGTTGTCTTCAGCTAAGCTGTCAAACCGCTAAGGGCGCTGGCGATCCGTCTTTTCAGTGGTTGATCAGATGAAGCACCAGATAGGCAACGCCAGCCCAGGCGCCCGCGCAGAACAAAACAGCGCCGACCACGGGAAGGTTAAGTCGGACATCATGACCATCTGCACGAACGGTCATTTTTTTGACGGGACGGTCAAAAGAAAGGGCGTCTGAGGAAAGCGACTTGGTCAAGGACTGATACTCCCGATATACACAGACACCACATTTGGGGTTAATTTACCAAATTGTCAAAATTTATTTCTCGTTTTACGTAAGTATTTTACAACGCCTTGATGGGGAACAAATAATTTTTCAATGTGGAGAACGGGCAGGCATGTCGACTTATCCACAGAAGGTTAACGCTTGGTGTCGTTAACCGCATATATAGCCACATTTTAAGGCTTGATTAACGTTCTGTTGCGCCGCAATATTAACGCACTTCCTTACTGCATAAGCTTTCCGTCATATTTCCATCACCTAAATACGGGCCTCGGTCATGTTCGAGATATCGCCTGCAGATTCGCCCACAGGGCGAAATTCAAAACGGACGGCACCTGTCAAAATGCGAAATACGCCGGTTCTCGTCGTAACGCACTACGCGGAACAGGCAGGTATCGGGATGGGCCGTCTGAACGACGGTTCGGTGTTTTTGACACAACGTGGACTGGCAAGACTGTGCGGTGTGCAAAACGCCCATATCGGCACCATCAGTCGCGACTGGTTGACGACCAAACCCCGCATTCTGGCCATCAAGGCGCGATTGCAGGAGTCGGGCCCGGCACATCGCGAACTGATATGGATGGGCCATCGCTTGTTCGCCTATGAGGCGGAGACGTGCCGGGCGATTCTGGATTATTACGCGCTGGACGCCGGCGATCACATTCAGGCAGAGGCCCAAACCAATCGGCTGCGCTTTCTGCGCGAAGACCTGGCCGAATTTATCCGTAGCCAGTTCGTCCAGCCGGAAACGCCAAAATCCACCCCTCTCCGCTTTACACCCTTGCTGCGGCCGGAACCGGAAAGCCTTCAAGTGGTGGACGCGGTCATAGCATACGTCTGTGGCCTCCTGGCGCTGTCGGCTTGGTTGGCCGACACCTATATCGAGGGCCTTAAGCAGCGCGCCTTGAATGCGCCGTGGAATCGCCTTGGCCTGCATTTGCCGCTCAAGGCGATTCTCGAAATTCAGGCCGAAGCGCTTTTGCGGATAAATGGCACCTTTACCGTCAAATAGGTACAGGCCCTCCACAGCCATTCCAGTGGGCCGTACAAGAAGTAACGGAACCAAAGATGAGCGGTGGCGACCTGTACGGCGAAGGCGGCGATGCCAATCAGCACGGCCGTCGATTGCTGCATGGTGGCGTGCAGCCCGAGGCCGAAGCTGTAGAAGACGGGTACGAAAATGATCGATTGCAACACATAGAGTGTCAGGGTCATGCGCCCTGCTGGCGCCAGCAGGTTCAGAACACGATGGCCTGCTCCATAGTAAAGCGACAGGAAGCCCAGAGCCAAGGTAGCCATTAGACTCAGGTCGAACCAACTTGAGACTATGGTGTCCCACAGGGAGTGTGGCATGAACACGGCTTCGGAGGTCGGAACCAAGGCAACCAGCTTCGCCTTGCCCAGATAGAGCCCAAGCGCCAGAACGGCGGCGATTGCCCAGCCGAATAGACGGACCTTGGCGAACCGCTCAGGCTGACTAAAGAAGCCGATGCGACCCAGCACCATGCCAATCAGGGATAGCCCGAGTATCTGACTCAACCGGCCAGCTTCCAGCATGAACAACCATTTGAACGGATGTCCGTCCACCCAGTTCATGCGGATGGTTTCGATCAGGCTTTTGCCGGTTAGATAGGCCTCCGGGATGGTGCCGCCCCAGGACGCTGGCTTCTGATTGGCCCAGCCGGCACCCTGCAGCGCACTCACCATCTGGAAGACCAGCAACGGCTGACACAGGAAGAAGATACCGAGCGCGGTGACAACCGTATTGGATTTGACGCGATAGAAGGGAATGAGGAACAGGCCCATGACAGCCAGGACTTCCAGCACGTCGCCGCGATACCACAGGCCGTGAACGATACCGATGAGCCCAAGCAGGACCAGACGCCAGATGAAGCGGCCGGTGAAATCGATACCGCGCTTGGCTGACCGGTCCATGATGATGAAGAAGGATACGCCAAAGCACAGGGCGAGCAGGGCGAAGGCCTTGCCGGCGAAAGTCGTGAAGATGATATCATGCCAAAGTAACTGGGTCGGGTCTGTCGCCGGATGGGCCCAGTACAGCTCATAAAGTTCCGGCATGTGGACGAGAAACAGCCCCATAAGGGCAAAGCCGCGCAAGGCGTCCAATCCCTCCATGCGAGGCACGAAGTCGGGTTTTACAGCAGTCATTTCATCCCTGTATTGTGTAAGGTTTTACCTCTTATAGCCCAGCCTGGCATTTTGGCGTGGAAAAATTAGCAGAAACGCCTATATGGACCTGCATGAAACGTAACTCATTTAAAGACAAAGCCCAGAGGGATTTGGGACACAAGACCCATGGGCGCGCTCCCGCAGACCAGGGACCGACCCAGCGTCAGCTGCGCGCCGGCGAACTCGTGCGCCACGCCCTGGTGGAAATTCTGCGTGAAGAAGACATCCATGATGATGCCCTTCAGGGGGTATCAATCACCGTCACCGAGGTGCGCTGTTCGCCGGATCTGCGTCATGCCACTGTGTTCGTTGAACCGCTGGGTGCGGGCCTGGGCGGGGTGACGATTTCGAAGGCGCAGATCGGACCGGCGGTTGCCGCCTTGAACACGCATTCGAAATTCCTGCGCGGTATTCTGGGCCGGCATATCGACATGAAGTTTACGCCCGACCTGCGCTTCCTGCACGACGAAAGCTTCAATGAAGCCGCGCGCATCGACGCCCTGTTCATGCGTCCGGACATCGCGCGCGATCTGCGTCACGAAGACGAAACGGACGAAGACTAGAGCATCAGTGGGTGATAACCACCCGCAATTGTCCATGGAGCGGCCGCCGGATGCGCGGCCGTTTCCATGAGGAGTACCCATGGCCCGAAAGAAAAAAGGCGAGGCGATCCACGGCTGGGTCTGCTTCGACAAACCGCTGGAAATGACCTCGACCTCGGCGGTCGGCAAGATACGCTGGCTGTACCAGGCGCAGAAGGCCGGCCATGCCGGAACGCTCGACCCTCTGGCGACCGGCATCCTGCCGATAGCGCTGGGGGAGGCGACCAAGACCGTGCCCTACCTGATGGAGGCCGACAAGGTTTACAGCTTCACTGTGACCTTCGGCCAGACGACCGACAGCTACGATGCCGAAGGCCGGGTAACGGCCGAATCCGACGCGCGCCCGACACGGGACGCCGTGACGGCGGCGCTTGCGCAATTCATCGGCACGATTGAACAGGTTCCGCCCGCTTTCAGCGCCATCAAGGTCGACGGTAAACGCGCCTATGACCTGGCGCGAGAGGGGCAGGTGGTGGAGCTCAAGGCGCGCCAGATCGAGATTTTCGATCTGACACTTGACGATTTCACCGGCGACACGGCCAGCTTTACCCTGCATTGTGGCAAGGGCACCTATGTTCGTTCGGTGGCCCGCGACCTGTGTCTGGAACTCGGTGTTTGCGGCCACGTTACACGCCTGCGCCGTGAAGCGGTCGGTGCGTTTGAAACAAAAGACGCAATAACACTGGAAAAGCTGGAAGATTTAGTGCATAGAGGCGCCCATCTTGAGGCTTTGCTTGGCGTAGAGACGGCACTGGACGACATCCCGGGCCTGCCCATAACGCAAGACGAGGCCACCAGATTGAAGCAAGGACGCGACCTTGCCCTTCTGCCCCGTCAGATTGAACAGCTTCGAACGGCTCTGAAAGCCCGTCTTGATGACGGCTATCATGAGTTCCCCGATACGGTTCAGGCGGTGTTTCAGGGACAGGTTCTGGCCTTGTGTGAGCTGCGCGGCGGAACATTGCATCCGACGCGTCTTTTAAACCTGTAGCTTCTCACTAAGGAGAACCCGATGTCGATTACAGCCGAACGTAAATCGGAAGTCATCAAGACCCACGCCCGCACCACCAACGATACCGGTGGCGCCGAAGTGCAGATCGCGATCCTGTCGGAACGCATCGCCAACCTGACCGAACACTTCAAAGAACACAAGAAGGACAACCACAGCCGCCGCGGCCTCCTGAAAATGGTATCGCAGCGTCGTCGCCTTCTCGACTACTTGAAGAACCGTCACGCCGACCGTTATGCTTCGATCATCGAAACCCTCGGCCTGCGCCGCTAAGTTTCGCACTACCAAAGGGCTTGGGGTTCCGCTCCAGGCCCTTCTACATGACGACCGCCCTGCTTTAAGGGCGTGAAGTGCTTTCTTCGGAAAGCCTCGCCAGAAACGGCGATTATACACCCCGGCCGGACCTGTCCGGCTTGCTTATACACCCGCGAAGGACGACCTTCGCTTACACGCTGGGCCAAAGTTCAAGAAAAAGCCCTTTACACGCGCCGTCCCGATGACGGCAGACCTTGGCGGCATGGGGCCGATCATCGTCAGAACGAAAGACACAAAATGTTCGACATCAAAAGAAAATCCATCGACTGGGCCGGCCGCAAGCTGACCCTGGAAACCGGTCGTATCGCCCGTCAGGCCGACGCCGCCGTGTTGGCCACCTACGGTGAAACCACCGTCCTGGCCACGGTCGTCTATGCGCGTTCGCCGAAGCCCGGTCAGGACTTCTTCCCGCTGACCGTCAACTATCAGGAAAAGACCTTTGCCGCCGGCAAGATCCCGGGTGGCTACTTCAAGCGTGAAGGCCGTCCGTCGGAAAAGGAAACCCTGGTTTCGCGCCTGATCGACCGTCCGATCCGCCCGCTGTTCGTCAAGGGCTTCAAGAACGAAGTTCAGGTTGTCGCGACCGTCCTGTCGCACGACATGGAAAACGATCCGGATATCGTCGCCATGGTCGCCGCCTCCGCCGCGCTCACCCTGTCGGGCGTGCCGTTCATGGGTCCGATCGGCGGCGCTCGCGTCGGCATCATCGACGGTGAATATGTTCTCAATCCGACCTTGGATCAGATGAAGGAATCGGAACTCGACCTCGTTGTCGCCGGCACAGCCGACGCCCTGATGATGGTTGAATCCGAAGCCCAGGAATTGTCGGAAGACAAGATGCTCGGTGCCCTGATGTTCGCCCACCGTGGCATGCAGCCGGTCATCGACGCCATCATCGAAATGGCCGAACACGCCGCCAAGGAACCGTTCGACTTTGAAGCCGAAGATTTCTCCGGCATCGTTGCCGATATCAAGAAGCTGGTCGCCGACGATATCCGCGCCGCCTACGACATCAAGGGCAAGCACGAACGTCATGCCGCCGTCGGCGCCGCCAAGGCCAAGGCCGCTGTCGCCCTCGTGAAGACCGAAGAAAACCCGGACGGCGTAGATGCCGCCAAGTTCGGCGCCGCGTTCAAGGAATGCGAAGCCGAAGTTCTGCGTCGCGACATCATCGATCATGGCAAGCGCGTTGACGGCCGTCCGGTCGACAAGGTTCGCGCCATCGTGTCGGAAGTTGGCGTCCTGCCGCGTACCCACGGGTCGGCCCTGTTCACCCGCGGTGAAACCCAAGGCCTGGTCGTTGCCACGCTCGGCACCGGCGACGATGAGCAATTCATCGATGCGCTGGAAGGCACGTACAAGGAAAAGTTCCTCCTGCACTACAACTTCCCTCCGTACAGTGTCGGTGAAACCGGCCGTATGGGGTCGCCCGGCCGCCGCGAAATCGGCCACGGCAAGCTGGCCTGGCGCGCCTTGCGTCCGATGCTGCCGGAAGTGGCGGATTTCCCCTATACGATCCGCCTGGTCTCAGAAATCACCGAGTCCAACGGTTCCTCGTCGATGGCCACGGTCTGCGGCGGTTCGCTGGCCCTGATGGATGCCGGTGTGCCCTTGAAGCGTCCGGTTTCCGGTATCGCCATGGGCCTGATCCTCGAAAAGGACGGCTTCGCGGTTCTGTCGGACATTCTGGGTGACGAAGATCATCTGGGCGACATGGACTTCAAGGTTGCCGGTACCGAAGAAGGCATCACCTCACTGCAGATGGACATCAAGGTCCCCGGCATCACCGAGGAGATCATGACCAAGGCGCTGCGTCAGGCCAAGGACGGCCGTCTGCACATCCTCGGCGAAATGAACAAGGCCATCTCGGGCGCCCGTGAAGAACTGGGTGAATTCGCGCCGAAGATCGAAACGATCAAGATCGCGGTCGACAAGATCCGCGAAGTCATCGGTTCGGGCGGCAAGGTCATCCGCGAAATCGTGGAAAAGACCGGCGCCAAGGTCGATATTCAGGACGACGGCACGATCAAGATCGCGGCCTCGGAACAGTCGAAGATCGACGCCGCGCGCGACTGGATCAAATCCATCGCGTCGGAGCCGGAAGTCGGCGCCATCTATAAGGGCAAGGTCGTGAAGGTCGTCGATTTCGGCGCGTTCGTGAACTTCTTCGGCGCCAAGGACGGCCTGGTCCACATCTCGCAGATCAGCAAGGAAAAGGTTGCCAAGGTTTCCGACGTCCTCAACGAAGGCGACGAAGTGAAGGTGAAATTCCTGGGCTTTGACGATCGCGGCAAGACCAAGCTCAGCATGAAGGTGGTCGATCAGGAAACCGGTGAGGACCTGACCGAGAAGCTGGACGCCGAGCGCGCTGCCCGTGACGCCGCCCGTGTGGCGTCGGGCGAAGAGCCGGAGCTGGAAACGGCCGAAGGTGGTGAAGAGCGTGGCGGTGGTGACCGTCCGCGTCCGCGTCGTCGTCGTCGCGACTAAAAATGGGATGAGGGGTCGATGACCCTTTATCTTATCCGCTAAAAAGAAGAGGCGATCCCGTTTTGGGGTCGCCTTTTTTTGTTTCAGGCGGGATAAGGGACGCGGCCTATGCCCAAAAGGTGTATAAAATAGGCGCGTAAAGGAAATTCCATGTCTGACACGACGTCCGAAACGACCATTACCGACGAGACCCTCGACCGGGGTGCGATCCTGTTACTCGCCAACAAAGGACAGCCCGTGACCCTGACCGGTTGCGAGGTCGAAGAGGTTGACCTGTCCGACTTTATTCTCAATGGCTGGGTGTTCGATCAGTGCCTGTTCAAGAAGACGAAATTCACGTCCGCCAAGCTGGAGCAGGCGCGGTTTACGTCGTGCAAGGGCGCCCATGCCGATTTTACCAGCGCCATTCTCATCGAAGCCAGGTTTACGGGCTGTGATTTCAACAATGCGCTGTTTCGCGGTGCGACTCTGACCCAGGCGGAATTCCGGCGTTGCAAGCTGACGGGCGCCAACTTCAATGATGCGCGCGCCCTCGACATCAGTTTTGAGGAATGCCGGTTGAACGATGCCCGCTTGCGCGGCATTGCTTTTAACAAGCAGACCCTTAAGCAACTCGACATGCACAATGCCGAACTGCAAAGATGCGATTTCCGCGATGTCGTCTTTGAGGATTGCAGCCTGCGCGATGCGTCCCTGACCGACGCGCGTTTTGAGGGCGCGGACCTGCGCGGCAGCGACATCGGCGGGGTGCGCCTCGAAGATGCGCGCCGGTTCAAGGGGGCGACCATTTCCCGGTCTCAGGCCTCCGAACTGCTGTCAGAGTTGGGACTGCACGTGCGTTAAATTCGCGCGCCGCTTGCCGGCGACGTAGCGGAATGGCGGGTCACCAGCCGGTGCGGTGCCATTTCGTAAGCCTGCGGCTGTCCGCGAAACTGTCCCCGAATTTGCTGAAGTATGATCTCTACTGCCCGTTGCGCCATGGCGAAGACAGGTTGGTGGATGGTGGTCAAGGGGGGCCAAACCATCTGGGCGAAGGGAGCGTCGTCAAAGCCGACGACGGATATGTCCCCCGGCACGCGTACCCCGCGTTCGTGGGCGTGGTACAGTGCCCCTGCCGCCATGTCGTCATTGGCGCAGATCACCGCCGTAGCCGGGAAACCGCTGTCGATCAGGGCCCGCATATGGTCTGCCCCCGTGCTGAAGGTCAGTGTGCCGCGAAAGGCGCGATGATCGGCCTCGCCCAGCCCGGCATCTGTCAGGGCGCGACGAAACCCTTCGAACCGCTGGGCGGCGGAGATATGATCGCGCAATCCGTCGATAAAGGCGAACCGCTTGTGGCCCAGGCCGAGAAGATACCGCGTCAGATCGTAGCCGGCGGCCTCGTCATCTATGCCCACTCCGGCGCTGAGCGACCGCGTGGCCGGGCCGGCGGCAATGCTGGCAACCGGGAAATTGCGCATCTTGAGCAGGCCGATCAGTTCGGCGTCGTCGGAAAAAGGTGGCGCCAGAATAACGCCGTCGCAGGCGTGCTGGATAACCGGCTCCAGGATGCGGTCATGTCGTTTAAGGGAGTCGGGAAAAATCTGGGTCATTTGCAATTGCAATCCGGCCCGGGCGCAGCCGCGTTGCGCGCCGCTTTCGATGAGCAGGTTGTACCAGGTGACCGGCCCGACCTCGTCATTGGCCGGATAAACCAGCATCAGACTATGGACTCGCCCGCCCGCCAGAAGCCGCGCCTGAGTGTTGACCTTGTAGCGCAGAGCATGAATGGCGTCGAGCACGCGCGTCTTGGTGGTTTCGGCGACCCGGCCTTCGCCATTGAGGACGCGCGAAACCGTCGTGCGGCCGACACCGGCCAAAGCGGCCACGTCGTATATGGTCGGCGCCTTGGCCGTCATGCATCTCCCCTGTGTTGCGATGATAGTAGCGGTCGGACGTGACGGGTCAAGCGGACGACTGTCGCGCGCACGCAACGTTCGCGCCTGCAGCGAAAAATAAAACAATCAAAGCATTCAATTTGTTAGTTAAACAGGCCGTGCTGGGGTGACAAGATGAAAGCATGGGAGCGGGTCCATTTTCGCGTCATTGATTGACGGGTGGGGATGATATGGGCTCCTCTGGCGGCAAATTGTGGGACAGGGAAATCGCTATGAACCGCCACCTTATGGCCTAGTCGACCCAGGTCCCCAGGCCGATTCGCCCCTCATTCAGACTCTTCTGAAGCCTTCTGGCCCGCATGATCGTCACACGTGACAGGTCTGCAAACTGGCGAAGGCGGCCCGCTCCCTAAGGGTCGCCTCTTTTTTTGACCGTTCGCAAATAGGACTGTTCTGCGCCGAACGCGGTTACAAAAATAGACATTTTCCTGCCAAATCGCCAAACTTCGCCTTTCCTTGTCGGATAAGGCTTTGCGGGTTTCCGTAAGGGCAATCTCTGTTTTAAGCGCTTGCGCGGCGCCGATAATGGGCCTACGGGCGCAGGCATAGACCCCAAAAATGGGGCTACAAAAGAGGCCAAATATGATTTCAACGTCTGCGTGCCGTCTCATGACGGGCACAGCGCTCGCCTGCGTGTGGCTTGCCACCGCCGTCAACGCTCAAACTCCCGAACCCCCCGCCGAAACGGCCAGTGATCCTGTCGAGGTCACCGTTACGGCGCAAAAAAAGCCTGAACCGCTTAGCCGCGCGCCCATCGCCATGTCGGTCGTGTCCGGTCGCCAGATGGAAAAAGCTGGCGCGCACGACCTGAAGGATATTCAGACCCTGACGCCGTCCCTGCTGATTACATCCACGGCCAATGAAGCCCAGACAACGGCGCGCCTGCGCGGCGTCGGCACGGTCGGTGACAATCCGGGGCTGGATTCCTCGGTCGGCGTGGTGGTGGATGGCGTATCGCGCGCCCGCACCGCAACGGCTATGAGCGATCTGGGCGTTTTGGATCGTATCGAAGTGCTGAAGGGGCCGCAGTCGGATATTTATGGCAAGGGCGCATCCGCCGGCGTCATCCAGGTCGTCAGCAA
Source organism: Asticcacaulis aquihabitans (assembly GCF_032490435.1). Lineage (NCBI taxonomy): Bacteria > Pseudomonadati > Pseudomonadota > Alphaproteobacteria > Caulobacterales > Caulobacteraceae > Asticcacaulis > Asticcacaulis aquihabitans. The sequence goes on along the minus strand of NZ_JAVGWM010000003.1, from coordinate 103,238 downwards.
GCTGCCGAGCTTTACCCCATCTCAGTCCTACGAACTGACGGCGGGTGAGCAGGGTACGTTTGGCGCATCCGCTTACGTCACGGGCGGGCTGTCGCAACATTGGGCAGGCTCTTTGTTTGCCACCAAGCGCCAGCGTGACGGTCAATACACCGTCCATACTGGTGACGGTCCGCGGACCCGCACGGATGACGGAAACCAGAACTACGGCTCGGTTCGTAGCCAGCTGCTTTATGACGGGGACGGGTGGTCGCGCCTGCGGATCATTGCCGACTATACCAAGCGGGATGAATCCTGCTGCGTCGGCACGGCCATCGCTATCGGTGGCACGCGTGGCTATATCGACAGCCTGGCGTCCGACGCGGGTACCGCCAGCGTCGTCGATCCGAAGGGCCGCGAAGCGTGGTCCAATCGCCCGACCGATCAAGTCATCGTCGATTCCGGTCTATCGGCGCAATGGGATCTGCGCCTGGCCAACAATGTCCAGTTGACCTCCATTACAGCCTATCGCCATTGGGACCATACCAACGGCTATGACGCTGACTTTTCGTCCGCCGATATCTATTATCGCGATCCGAACGGTGGGTTTGGCAATCGCTTCGACACCTGGTCACAGGAGGTCCGGCTCAACGGCAAGACTGCGCATTACGAATGGATGCTCGGGGCATACGCTAATCAGGAAGACCTGGTCCGCCATGACGAAACCCTCTACGGTCGGGATTACGAGGCCTATCTCGGCCTGCTGCTGACCGCTGGTGCCAACCGTAACCGGGTATCTGAGCTGACGGGCCTGCCGGTGGGGCAGTCCTTCGTGCCGGGCCAGGGCAATCACGACACCTACAGACAGCGCGAACGCAATATGGCCCTGTTCGGTCACGCCGAATGGTTCCTCACCGATACCGTGTCCCTGCTAGGCGGCCTGCGCTATAACCATCAGACCAAGGACCTGACCTCGGCCTATACCAATAGCGACAATGGCATTGCCTGCGCTCGTGCCACCGGTTCGCGTAGCACGATCTGCCAGCCCTGGTCCAACCCGGCCTTCAACGCCCTGACTGTGTCGCAAAAGAATGCCGAAGACGCGACGACGGGCTCGCTCAAAATGAAATGGCAAGCGACGCCGACGGTTATGGCCTACGCCTCCTATGCCACGGGTTGGAAAGGCGCCGGTTTCAATCTCGACCGGGAACAGATGGCCGATCTGTCCGCCGACCGCGATACCTCGTTCAAGGCGGAAACCTCGCGATCCTACGAAATCGGTCTCAAGGGCCGGTTCCTGTCGCGCCGTCTTGCCCTGGACGTGGCGGCCTTCGACGAACAGTTCCATAACTTCCAGCTCAATACCTTTCTGGGCACCAATTTCGTCGTCAACTCGGTGCCGCACCTGCGCTCCAAGGGCGTGGAAGTCGAAAGCCGTTATGTTGCCGGTGGTCTGATCCTTAATGGCGGCATTACCTATGACGACGCGCGGTTTGGCCCGGATGCCGTGCCCGGCGTGCCGCTGGTCGCCAATGGACGGGCGTCGTTTGCTCCGAAATGGTCGGCGGCCTACGGTCTCGACTACACCCATGGGCTTGGCAATTATCGCTTCAACGCCAGCTTCAGCGCCAAGTACAATAGCGATTACAATACCGGTTCCGATCTGGCGCCGATCAAGCGCCAGACGGCTTTCACTCTGTACAACGGCCGTCTGGCGATCAGCGACCCCGATGAGCACTGGTCGGTCGAACTGTGGGGCCAGAACCTGACGGACGAGGTCTATTACCAAGTGGCATTCTCCGCGCCGTTCCAGGCCGGCAGCTACAAGGCCTTCCTGGGTCAACCGCGGACCGTGGGTCTGACCTTGCGCCTGAGACGCTGATGCCTTCGCCTCCTCGCCATCACCGGCGGGGGGGCGTTGGCAATACGCCCGAAAAATCCCCTGGCGCATTGAGCGCCCGCGCCACATTTGGCGCGTAAGCCCAGGCCACGGAGTGGCCGCCCGGCGACTGAGGGCAAAAATATGTCGCATTGAGCGCCCGCGCCACATTTGGCGCGTAAGCCCAGGCCACGGAGTGGTCGCCCGGCGATTGAGGGCAAAAGCTTGTCTTCGCCGGTGTTTGTGCTAAGGGCACGCACCATGTCCGATATCGAAGCCGAAAACGGCGCCGCACCTTACCAGGTCACTGTCCTGACCATGTTCCCCGAGGCCTTTCCGGGCCCGCTCGGCGTGTCGCTGATCGGAACTGCCTGGAAAGAATCTCAGCGCTGGGCCTTGGAAACACTGGACATTCGCAACTTTTCGAGCGATAAGCGCGGCTTTCTTGACGATACCCCCGCGGGCGGTGGCCCCGGTCAGGTCCTCAAGGCGGATGTGATCGCTCAAGCTCTTGATTCTATGGAGCTTAATGATCGTCCTCTCGTCTATATGAGCGCACGCGGCAGGCCCCTGACGCAGGCGAAGGTCAAGGAATGGGCCCAAAAGCCCGGCCTGGTCGTTTTGTGCGGCCGGTTCGAAGGGGTGGATCAGCGGGTGCTTGACAGCCGTGGGTTCGAGGAAATCAGCGTCGGCGATGCCGTCCTTGCGGGCGGGGAAGCGGCGGCGATGGTTACGATCGAGGCGGTGGTGCGACTTATACCGGGAGTTCTCGGCGCATCGGCCAGTCTGGATAATGAAAGCTTTGAGGATGGTCTCCTTGAGCAACCGCAGTTTACGCGACCGCGGACGTTCGAGGGCCTCGACATTCCCGAAGTGCTGCTGAACGGCGATCACAAGAAAGCCGCCAAGTGGCGTCAAGACCAAAGAGAGGCAACCACGAAGGAACGGCGTCCGGATCTCTGGGCGGCTTATCTTTCCAAATTACAGGCAAAAGGCAAATAAGCCTCAACGTGTGTTTATCCGTAAGGATGGCACCTCAATCTTAGGAGCGTTCATATGAACCTGTTGCAGCAAGTCGAAGCTGAAGAAGTCGCCAAGTTGAAGGGCGGCAAGACTTTCCCCGAATTCCAGCCAGGTGATACCCTGCGCGTCAACGTCAAGATCAAGGAAGGCGACCGCGAGCGCGTCCAGGCCTTCGAAGGCGTCTGTATCGCCCGCGCCGGCGCTGGCATCAATGAAACCTTCACGGTCCGCAAGATTTCGTTCGGCGAAGGCGTCGAGCGCAAGTTCCCCTTCCTGTCGCCGCTGATCGACAGCATTGAAGTCAAGCGTCGCGGTGTCGTCCGTCGCGCCAAGCTTTACTATCTGCGCGATCGCCGCGGTAAGTCGGCCCGTATAGCCGAGCGTTCGATGAACTCGACGCGCGGTTCCAAGGGCGCCGAACTGCGTGCCGCCATGCAGAACGCCGCGTCTTCGGGCAATGCCGACGCCGAAGCGTAAGCTCGGATAAAGATAATACGAAAAACCCCGCCGGCAGCACCGGCGGGGTTTTTTTACGTCTGTGATCGACCGGACGGTTGCGATTATTGCGCTGATGAGTCCGGGCCGTAATTCAACCCGGGTGCGGGCGCCAGACTGCTTGACGACGAAGACGCCGCGCTTTCTGAGCCGAAGGGTTTGAAATCCATCGGCAGGTGAAGCAGGCCTTTCACATCGGTTTCCAGATCGCCGGGCAAGCCCAAATCCTGGCGAATAAAGTGGTAGGCTTTTTTGCTCGAGCAGCTGCAAACACGCAGATCATTGTTTTTGTTACGCCAAAAGACGAGGGGATAGGCGACGTTGACCTTGTTGTTGCGCAAAATCGGCGCGATCTGGTTGATGAAGTCGCGGGACGCCCAAACCACGCCGCTCCGCGCCAGATCGTTATCGGCCACCTCTATATTTTCGGCCTTCCAGACCTCCGCCGGAGTATTGCGCCATTTCACATATAACGGCCAACTGCGGTTCAACCACAGCTCAGCGATGGTGGATCGTTCTTCCGGGGTAGACTGCTTAACTGTACCATTGTCAGCCAGGGCGAACGGAATGACACGGGTTTCGATATTGCCTTGCTGAAGTCTTGGGAATTCAATGTCTTCATAAGCGCGGCAGGTGTCGCAGGTGCGGAATCCGACCATATAGACCCATTTTTTCGCCACGGGCTGGGTCACGGAGGTTGTCACGCCCGATGCCGGACCTGTGGTCAGAATGGCCTTTTGATAGTCGGGCGATACATAATCTGCGCGGTCAAGCAGGCTTTGCAGTTTGGCTATGTCGGCTGAGTTTTGAATCGTAACGGGCGCGTAGCGTTGGAACTGATCCCAATAGAACCAGTACCCCACCCCAAACAGGGTCGGGACGATTACCACGAAGGCCATGGCCCACAGCAGGAATTTCCGGCTCATTCACAAACCCCCCAATGGGCATAATAAGCACCGCACGGCGCCTAAATCAGCAGCGACTATAATCGTTAACGCATACGGGGAAAAGCCATCATGGTTAATATAAGAAATCCATCCCAAACCCCTCTGAAGCGAGGTTCATAAGGCTTTCCCGGTATTACCAGCGCAGGAACATGCTGATGAGTGCAAAAACCACACACAAAACAGCCGCAACCCAAAGCGTCATATAGGATGCGCGGTGTTTCGGCTGCCGCCGGTCCTCGGACACGGGCGAGGCGCGGTTGGTCAGGGAAGAACGGCTTGTGGCATCGGTCATACCGTCAGTCATACAAAGTCATCCGCGATTTGCCAACCCCGATTTGCCGCCTGGGGTGGCAACGGCGTTAACGTGTGGTTGCCTTGTGTACGCTCTTGCCGGATGCCCGGAAACCGGTTTACGGAAGGATATGGCGCAACTGCATATCATCGATGAATTGATATATGAGCGGGCACCCAAATTGGTGCGCTCGCCGGTCTGGCCTGCGCTCAGGCCTTTGCTCTACGCTATACTCGGCCGGCAAAAGGCGGTGGATATGGCGGACGCGGTGGCGGACATGGGCGGCGCGGAAAGCCTCGACTACGTCTCGAAACTTTTGTCGCTTGACGTCAATGTAAGGCATCTCGATCGCGTGCCCGTATCGGGACGCTGCCTCGTGGTGTGCAATCATCCGACGGGGATTGCCGATGGCATTGCTGTTTACGACGCCATCCGCAAACGCCGGTCCGACGCTATCTTTTTCGCCAATGCCGATGCGCTTCGTGTCAATCCCCGTTTTGCCGACGCGTTGATACCGGTGGAATGGGTCGAAGCGAAGCGGACCCGCGAAAAGACGCGAGTAACCTTGCATGGCGCCAAGACCGCTTTCGAAGCCGAACGCTGTGTGGTCATGTTCCCGGCCGGACGCCTGGCGCGGCGCAGTGCCGAGGGCCGTTTGGTCGATCCCCCTTGGGCGCCGACGGCGGTGTCACTGGCGCAAAAATATGCGGCGCCCGTCGTCCCGGTCCATGTCGCCGGACCGAACTCCTTCTGGTTTCACCTGTTTCACACATTTTCCCAGGAATTGCGGGATATCACCCTGTTTCATGAATTCCTCAACAAGGCCGGCAAACGCTTTGACCTGACCGTCGGGCCAATCATCGACCCTCAATCCGAAGAGCTGGAAACCGAAGCCCTGAAAGCCTATGTCGAAACCCGCCTGAGTGCCGATGCGGACGCGCCCTTCCATGCTTGAAATCGATCTGACGCAACCGCAAACCCTTTATCTGGCGGACGAGGCGGAAACCATCGCGCTCGGTGTCGCCCTGGCCCCGCACCTGAAAGCGGGGGACGTTGTCTATCTGACCGGTGAGCTAGGCATGGGCAAGTCGACCCTGGCGCGCGGGTTGATCCGCGCCCTGACCACGCCGGATCAGGACGTGCCGTCCCCGACCTTTACCCTGATGCAGACCTATGAGACGCCCGCCTTCGAAATCGCCCACCTCGATCTCTATCGTCTGAAAGCGCCGGAAGAATCCTACGAGCTGGGCCTGGACGACGCCCTGCCGCACAGTGTCCTGCTGATCGAATGGCCCCAGCGTCTGGCGCATTTGGGCTTTGACGACCGCCTGGATATCGTCCTAGAAGACAGCGACAACACCCACTCAAAGGCCGGCCGGCGCGTAACCCTTACGCCGCGAGGTCACTTCAGGGACTGAGATGATGGACCGCGAGGCGATCAAGCGCCACTTCCTGCTGAGTGCCGGATTTTCTGACGCCGAACGACATCCGTTGCCGGGTGATGCCTCGACGCGTCGTTATGAACGTCTGACGCGCACGGATGGCCGCACCTTCATGCTGATGGACCAGGTGCCCGCATTGGACATCCAGCCGTGCCGCCGCAATGAAACCGAAGCAGAACGGCAGGCATCCGGTTACACGGCCATGGCTCGTCTGTCGGCAGGCCGGATTGAAGCCTTTGTCGGCGCGGCCCATTATCTGCGCGATCAAGGCTTGTCAGCGCCGGAAATCTTCGAGGTCGATACCGCCAACGGCTTCCTGATCAGCGAGGATCTGGGCAATGACCTGTTCGCCCGTCTGATTGAGGCGGGAGCCGACGAAACACCCCTTTATCTCAGCGCCATCGAAGTTCAGGCTCGCCTGCATGACCTGACGCCGCCGGCCGTGCTGGACCATGATTGGCCGCTTCTCAGCTATGACGATATGGCCTTGAAGACGGGAGCGAACCTGTTTGTGGAGTGGTATCCGAAGTATGATGGGTCGGTGTCGCTAAGTGAGTCTGCTGTGGCGGAGTGGGAAGCGCAGTGGGCGCCGCTACGCCAACGCGCCGAAGCGGGTGTGACCGTCTTCATTCACCGTGATTATCATGCCGAAAATCTGTTGTGGTTGCCTCACCGCGAAGGTGTAGCCCGCGTCGGCCTGGTCGATTTTCAGGACTGTCTGCGCGCCCACCCGTCTTGGGACCTGTTGTCCCTGTTACAAGATGCCCGCCGCGATGTGTCGCGCGACCTCGAAACTGTGTGTCTGGATCACTATTTCGCTTTACGCCCCAATATCGATCGTGCGGCCTTCATGCAGGACTATGTCGCTTTGGCCACACTGAACGAAGCCCGTATACTCGGGGTCTTTGCCCGTCTGGTGACGCGCGATAACAAGCCGAGATATGAGGCCTTCATGCCCCGTATGTGGGGTCATATCGCGCGGAATATTCGCCAGCCGGGGATGGAAGGTCTGCGCGACTGGTTCTTGCGTCACGGTTTCGAAGACAGGCTGGCCATATGAGTCCGCAAACCGCTTTTATCCTCGCTGCCGGTCTTGGTACGCGCATGCGCCCTTTGACCGACGATCGGCCAAAGGCGCTGGTCGAGGTTGCCGGCCGCCCCCTGATCGACCATATGCTTAACCGGCTGAAGGCGGCAGGAGCGAAACGGTTTGTCGTGAATGTCCATTATTTCGCCGATCGCCTGGAAGCGCATCTGAAGGCGCGCACGGATATCGACATCATTGTATCGGATGAACGCGAAGCCTTGCTGGAAACCGGGGGCGGTCTGAAAAAGGCGCGCCCGCTTTTGGGGGATGACCCAATCTGGGTGGCCAATATCGACAGCGTCTGGCTGGAGGCGGCACCGGACGGTACGGCGCTTGAAGCCTTGGCCAAGCAATGGAACGCGGCCGAAATGGATGCTGCACTTCTGGTTACCGCCATGGAAACAAGCCACGGGTTCGACGGGGCTGGCGATTTCTTCCTGGGGAAAGATGGTCGATTGTCCTTCCGGGGCGATGCGGCGACAGCGCCTTTCAACTATATGGGCGTCCATATCACCCGCCCGGCGATTATCGATACGGAAACCGACGCGGCGTTTTCTTTGTCACGCATATGGCGGCGGATCGCGCCGCAAGGCCGCCTGTTCGGCACAGAGTTTACCGGCGAATGGATGCATGTCGGCGATCCGGCTGCGCGGGATTACGCCGACAAGCGGCTAAATTCCCGATCCGATCGATAGACGCCAGTGGCCAAACCTGAACTAGGCACCTTGGCCGACTCAGCCCAAAATCGACGCGATGGCATCTCATAACGATATTTTCGCACGGCCTTCGCCCCGATGGTTTTCAATACCGTCGGGGCGCTGTTTCCTGAATGATCTGGCCAGAGGTATTTGCGAGTCCCTAGGTGACCGGCTGTCGACGGCGCAAATATTGACACCGACGCGACGCGGCGCGCGGTCCATGGCCCGGTCGTTTTCCCAGCAGGCCCGTCACGGCGCGCTGCTGTTGCCACAAATCCGCGCCATCGGGGATCTGGACGAAGGCGAGCCGCCATTCGATCTGGACGCATTGGGCCTTGACCTGCCGCCGGCCGTGTCTTCCCTGCGCCGTCGCTTTGAGCTGGCCCGCCTGATCACCCGCCACTATGCCGGGCTCGAAGGTCGTGAGGTATCGGCCAAACTGGCTCTGGAACTGGCCGACAGCCTAGCCGGTTTTTTCGATTCGCTGGCCCTGGAAGAAGTGGATGCCGAAGACCGGCTCGACAGCCTGGTGTCCGGTGCCGGTCAGGATCAATATACCCTGGAAGGCTGGGCGGAACACTGGCAGGTATCGGCCAGATTCCTCAATGTCGCGGTACGTGAATGGCCAAAACGACTGGCCGAACTGGACCTGCTTGATCCGTCGCAGCGCCAGGTCATTTTGATTCGCCGACTGGTTGATCAGTGGACGGATCATCCGCCGCAGGTTCCCCTCATCCTGGCCGGAAGTACCGGATCGGCGCCGTCCATGGCCGACCTGATGCACGCGGTCGCCACCGCGCCGTTGGGCGCGGTCGTCTTGCCGGGGCTCGATCTGCATCTTGCCGAAGATGTCTGGCGTCAGATCGAAGATTCGCATCCGCAAGGTACGATGAAACGGACCCTTGATCGTCATGGGGTTTCGCGCGACCAGATTCATCTCTGGCCTGCCTCCGTCGAGGCCGACCGCAAGGGCGATGCCCGCCGCCGCCTGCTCAATGAAGCGCTGCGCCCGGCCGAGGCGACCAAGGACTGGCTGAGCCAGATTGCCACCTTGAAGGCCGAGGACGGCGATCCATTCCGCGACGGCCTTGATGGCCTCATTGAGATTAACACGGCGCGGGACGAAGAGGCGGCATCCGTCATCGCCTTGCTCATGCGCGAAGCCATCGAACGGCCCAAGGATGTCGTGGCCCTGATTACGCCGGATATTACCCTGTCGCGCCGCGTGGCTGCCCGTCTGTCGCGCTGGGGGTTGCAGCCGGACAACTCAGCCGGTGAGCCCCTGCCCAATACCCTGACCGGTCGGTTCCTGCTCGATATTATGGGTTTGATGGAGACGCCGTACGATCCGGTTTTGCTTCTGTCCCTGTTCAATCATCCCTATTGCCGTTTGGAGGGCCGCCCCGGCCTGTTCGTCCTGGAGACGAGGGCCTTGCGTGGCGCCACGCCTACAGGACTGGACATGATATCTGCCGCAATTGCGTCGGAGCCAATGGCGATTGATCTGTGGACGGATTATTTGGACCTCATCATGCCGGCGCTCGCAGCGCCCGTAACCGACCTGGGTCAGGCGATTGCCAGAATCGTCGGTCTGGCCGAAAGCCTGGCGCGGGAAGACGGTGCCGTTCTGTGGCAAGGGGCGCCGGGCGCACAGGCTTCGGAAATGCTGGCAGAGCTCATTCGCGAAAGCGCCGGCTTCCCGGTTTCGGGCGCGCGGGAGGTGCGTGATATTCTGTCCCATCTCATCGCTTTGTCCAAGGTTCGAACCGGTGGCAACACGCATCCGCGTCTGCTTATTCTCGGCGCCATCGAAGCGCGCCTCGTCAAGGCGGACAGGCTGATCCTGGCGGGTCTTGAAGAAGGGGTATGGCCGCAAGCACCCGATCTCGACCCCTTCCTGTCCCGTCCGATGCGTGAGCGCCTGGGCCTGCCTAGTCCGGAGCGGCGCACCGGTTTGTCGGCCCATGATTTCGTTCAGGCAGCCGCGGCGCCGGAAGTCTATCTCGTCACCCGCCACCGTCGCGAAGGCGAGCCTCAGGTGCAGTCGCGCTGGCTGTGGCGGTTGCAGACCCTGTGTGATGGAGCCGGCGTCAAAATCCCGGAGCGCCCACAGGTGCTGGACTGGGCGCGCGCCATAGATTGCGGCCTGAAGGCCAAGCCGTCCAGCCTGAAGCCCGCCACCCGTCCCGCACCGAAACCGCCCGTGGCCGTTCGCCCGATGCAGATGCCGGTGACCCAGGTCGAGGTCTTCGTGCGCGACCCTTATGCCATCTATGCCCGCCGCATCCTGAACCTGCGGCCCATGGATCGGCCGAATGAGCCGGTCGAGGCCCGTCAACGCGGGACAGCGATCCACAAAAGCCTGGAACGGTTCGGCAAGCAGGATTTATTGGGCGAAGCCGGTGTGAGGCTGCTGACAACCCTGCTGGAAGATGAACTGCTGGCCACGAATCTCTCTCCGGCCCAGATGGCCTTGCAGAGGCCGTTGCTGGAGGGCATGGCGCGGGAGTTTGTCGCGTTCGAGACCGAGCGCAGGGCCGGGCGGCCTAGTCTGTTGATCGAACAGTCCGGTGAGCTGAGGTTAGACACGTCGCGCGGCGACTTTATCCTGACCGCCAAGTCCGATCGCATCGAGGTGCGCGAAGACGCGGTCGATATTCTCGATTTCAAGACCGGCTTGCCGCCGTCGGCAAAGCAGGTCGCTGCGGGATTTTATCCGCAGTTGACCCTCACGGCGGCCATCCTGCGGCATGGCGGCTTTTCTGGCGTCAGCGACCGGCTGATCGGCGACCTGATCTATGTCCGGGTCGCGCCCGATGGCACGACGCAACGTTCGGCTGTTCAGAAGGGCGAAACGGCGTCTGACTTGGCGGAAAAGGCCTTGGCCGGGTTTCGTCGCCGCCTGGATGACTATGCCGATCCGGACAAGCCCTATCTTTCGTGGACCGCGCCGCAATTCCTCAAGATTCGCGGCGGTGACTACGATCAGCTGGCTCGCCTCTATGAATGGAATGTCCTGGGTGACGACGAAGCGATGGAAGAGGAGGTCGAGGCATGAATGCGCAAAATATCGCCGCCGATCCGCGCGCCTCGTCTTTTTTGACCGCCAATGCCGGGTCGGGAAAGACCTCGACCCTCGTCAACCGGGTGGCGCGCCTGTTGCTCAACGGCGCCAGGCCGGAACGCATCCTGTGCGTCACCTATACCAAGGCGGCGGCTGCGGAAATGCAGGGCCGGTTGTTCGAACGGCTGGGTGGATGGGCCATCGCGCCTGATGATGACCTGCGCCGGGATCTGGCCAGTATCGACGAAGCCGTCCACGACCTGCCGCAGGCGCGTGCCCTGTTTGCCAAGGCGCTGGAAACGCCCGGCGGCCTAAAAATCCAGACCCTGCACGCCTTTTGCGAAAAACTGCTGCGTCGCTTTCCACTCGAAGCCGGCCTGTCTCCCGCCTTTCAGGTGCTTGACGATTTGATTGGCGGCGATCTGGCCGAAACGGCACGCACCGGTTTGCTGACGCTCGATGCGCCGGAATTGGCGGCTCTGACAGAGGCACGCGACCGCTTGATCCGTAAACTGAAGGTTGGCGGTTTCGAACGGCTGCTGGCGCAGTTTATTCACCAGCACGACGACATAAAGGCGGCGTTCGAACGATTGGAAGCACGCGGTAATTGGCAGGCCGCGCTATTCCATAGCCTCGGTCTGGACGGCATCTGCACAAGCGTGGAATGCCTCGACGCCTACGAGGCGCGGCTGGAATGGGAAATCATACGCGATCTGGCCGCCGTATTGAGTACCGGTGCATCAAAGACCAATCAGGAAGCAGGCCAAGCCTTCCTGGCGCTTTACGAAGGCTATCAGGCCGGTCAGGGCCTGGACTTCGACCGCCTGAAATCCATCTTCATCACCAAGACGGGAACCCCGCGCAAGGCGACCTATACCAAGGAGACCCCGCCGGGTGACGCCATCGTTATGGACCGCCTCGGGCGCGAGATCGCCCTACTGGTTGAGCAATTGAAGGCGGCTGAGATTGCGGAAAACACGCTGGACGCCCTGCGCCTGTTTGCCATCTTCAGCACGATTTACCAGACGGAGAAACGTCAGCACGGCGCGCTGGATTTCCAGGACCTGATCAACAAGACCAAATCCCTGCTGTCGGATCGCATGATGTCGATCTGGGTGTTGTTCAAGCTTGATGGCGGGCTGGAACATGTTCTGGTCGACGAAGCGCAGGATACGTCCGGTGATCAGTGGGCCATCGTCAAGGCGCTGACCGAAGAATTCTTTGCCGGCGCCAGTCAGACGTCTGTGCAACGCACCGTCTTTGCCGTGGGCGATGAAAAGCAGTCCATCTATGGCTTTCAGGGTGCGAAGCCCGACCTGTTTCTCGGCAATGGCGCCTATTTCGAAGCGCGGGCGAATGAGGCATCCTTGCGCTTTGTCGCACCCGATCTGGTCGAAAGCTGGCGTACCCTGCCTGAACTGCTCGGCTTTGTTGATGCCGTCTTTGCCGAATCGGATCTGTCCCGCGCGCTCAACTTCACGGGCCACCCCATTGTTCACAAGCCGCAACGCCGGCGTCACAACGGGCTGGTTGAACTTTGGCCTCTGGTTCAGCCGATAGAGGTGCCCGAAGCGACGGCGGATGATGACGATATCGCGCCGGTCGACGCACCGTCGCGGGAACCGCCGTCAAAACGCCTGGCCAAGCAGCTGGCCATGACAATCAGGTCGGAAATCGACGCTGGCCGGGCTGTTTACATTAAGGGCAAGGAAGAGCCGCGCCCTATGCACGCCGGTGATGTGCTGATTCTGGTACGCAAACGCGACCATCTGTTTGAACATATCATCCGTGAACTGAAGATTGCGGGTGTGCCGGTATCGGGTGCGGATCGGCTCAAACTGGGCGACCATATCGCCTTCCAGGATCTGCGCGCCCTGATGCGCTTTTGCCTGCAACCCAATGATAGCCTGTCCCTGGCCTGTGTCTTACGAAGTCCCCTGTGCGATCTTAGCGAAGAGGATCTCTATAGGTTGGCGCAGGGGCGCGAAGGGGCTCTGTGGGGACGCCTGCTTGACTATGACGGCGTCGAGGACCGGTTTGTCGAAGCCCGCGTCTTTCTATTGTGGGTGCACCGCACAGCGCATCACCTGACGGCATTCGACTTCCTGGCGCGTGTGCTCAACCGCCGGGATGGCGCGGGCCGTTCGACCAAGCAGCGCTTCCTGACGCGGCTCGGTGACGAATGTGAGGACGTGTTGGATGAAACCCTGGCCCTGGCGCTGAAAGGCGAAGGTGTCGGCGATACTGGCCTGGCGGCCTGTCTCGACCTGTTTGAATTCCGTGCGGCACAGATCAAGCGTGAGCAGGAGGAAGGCGGCCGCAGTGTCCGCGTCATGACGGTGCACGGGTCCAAAGGGCTGGAAGCGCCATGGGTTATCCTGCCTATCGGGCCGCAGCATAGCTCCGCCACCAAGGACGACCTTTTGATGCGCAGCGACGACGGTGATCTGTACCTGTGTGCAACGGGTCGAAAAGGGGATACAGACCGCATCACCGCGATCCGTGACGCAAAGGCCCTTAAGGACGAGCAGGAGGGGTTGCGACTCCTTTATGTCGCCCTGACCCGCGCACGCGATCGGCTCACCCTGTGCGGCTATGCCGGCCGCAAGGCGACCGGCAAAAACAATGCCTTCGCACCCTGGTACGATCTGTTGAAGGACGCGTTCGACCGGCTTCCGACGACGTTGGAGCCGATGCCCTTGAAGGCGCCGTTCGACGATATGGAACAGGCGAAAGAAGTGATTGTGCAGCTTCATGGCGTCCGATCACCTGCCCTGACCGCCGAAGCCGCTGTTTTGGCGCCAGAGGTAAAATTACCCGACTTCGTCACCACCATCGTGGCCCAGGCCGATGTCGATCTGGAACGCGGCGCCGAACGCTGGGCGGCGATTTCGCAAATGGGGGACGAAGACCGTGAGGCGGAGGAACGCGCGCCATCGCCCCTGGAATCGCAAAACGGTCTGGGCCGCTATCGCCGGGGCATATTGATCCACAAGCTGTTTGAAATCCTGCCCGATATCCCCGCCACCAAGCGCGAAGAGGTGGCGATACGCTATCTGGGGCGTCAGGCGGACCTTACGGACAGCCAGCGAATTGAAATGGCGGGTGCTGTGCTGGCCGTCCTGACCGATGCCCGTTTTGCCGAAGCCTTCGGACCGCAAAGCCGTCCGGAAGTCGCATTGGCGGGAGGCATCGGCCGGACGGTGCGCGGAGACGAAATCATGTTGTCCGGGCGGATCGACCGTCTGGTCGTAACCGACGACCGCGTGGTGATTATCGATTATAAATCCAATCGGCCAGCCCCGGACACGGCGGAGGGCGCGTCTGTGACCTATCAGCGTCAGATGGCCGGCTATGTGGCGTTGCTGCGGCAGATCTATCCGCAAAAGACGGTCGAGGCGGCACTGTTATGGACGGACGGTCCGAAACTGACTCCCTTAAGCGAGACTTTAGTAAATCTCCGCCTGGCGGAAATTCTGGCGCGTTGATTTCTGTCACCAATGCTCTTACATATTGGCCAACAGTTGAAAGGAGCCGATTATGGCTACGCATAAGATCACCGACGAATCCTTTGAAAACGATGTCCTGAAGTCCGACACCCCTGTGTTGGTTGATTTCTGGGCAGAGTGGTGCGGCCCCTGTAAGCAGATCGCACCGATTTTGGAAGAACTGGCTGATGGCCTCGGCGACAAGGTCAAGATCGCCAAGCTTAACATCGAAGACAGCCCGATGACGCCTTCGCGTTTCGGCGTGCGCGGTATCCCGACCATGATGTTGTTCAAGAATGGCCAGATGACCTCGATGAAGGTCGGCGCCATGCCGAAGGCCAAGCTGCTGGAATGGCTGGGCGAGAATTCAATCGCTTGAAATTGGCGATAGGCGTCGCGGTCGTCGCTTGCGGGTATTGAAATATACCCGCGTCGCTAGCCGGCTAGCCTCTCATCCAATTTGAAGCGATTGCGACCTGTCAATTAGGTTGGCCACGTCTCTTGGGACATGGCCAGGCAGTCGCCGACCAGATACAGCGAGCCGCAGATCAGGACCCGCAAGGGTGTTTGAGTCAGACTTTCAATCGCATCCAGAGGGCTTGAAGCGACATCCGCTTCAAGCCCTTTGCTTTGGGCGGCGGCTGCCAGGTCGGCGGGGGGAATGGCGGCGTCGCTGCTGAAGGTGACGCAATGGACATGGGCGTCCAACCCGGCAAAATGCGCGAAGAACTCCGCCGCATCTTTTGTGTTGATCAGACCGCAGATCAGATGCAGCGGTTTCGCGTCCCGCGCCTGCTGCCGGTCGATAAAGTCGCGCAAGGCCCGCGCGGCATGCGGATTATGACCGCCATCGAGCCACAGTTCCGAGGCGCGGTCTTTCAGAGCGGTAAACAGGGGGCCGCCCCTGAGCGCCTGCAAACGGCCGGGCCATTGGGCGGTGAGCAGCCCTTTTTCGATAGCCTCGACGCTCAGGCCGAGCATCAGGCCTGCCTTGACGGCAAGGCCCGCATTTTCAATCTGATGTTCACCGGCCAGCCGCGGTAGCGGCAGGTCGTAAAGCGCATCTTCATCCTGGAAGATCAGCCGGTCCCCTTCGCGCCACGCATCTATGCCTTGGCCCATGCTTGTCAGGGTGACGTTCAGCTTAAGCGCTTGGCGTTCCAATGCCTGGGCGGCCTCGTCGGGCTGGCGGGCGCTGAGCGCGGGAACGCCGGGTTTGAAGATACCGGCTTTCTGGCGGGCAATGGTGCTGAGGTCATTGCCCAGAAAGGACTGATGATCATAGTCGATGGGCGTGATGAGAGTCGCATAGGGTTTTGCGATGATATTGGTGGCATCGAGGAGCCCGCCCAAACCCGTTTCCAGCAGCAACAGATCAGCGGGCGTTTCGCTGAAGGCGACAAAGGCCGCGGCCGTGGTCGATTCGAAAAAGGTCAGGGGCGCGCCGGCATTGGCGGCTTCGACCCGGCTGAGGACGTCCGCCAGATAGGTTTCATCGATCAATGTGCCGGCCAGACGGATGCGTTCAGCGAATCGGACCAGATGCGGCGAGGTATAGACATGGACCTTCAGCCCTTGGGCCTCGGCCATGGCCCGCAGAAGGGCGATGGTCGATCCCTTGCCATTGGTGCCTGCCACATGGACGATGCGTGGCAGGCGGTCCTGTGGGCGGCCCAGCGCTTCGCAGACACGCAACATCCGGTCGAGGTTGAGGTCGATCAGCTTGGGATGCAGGGCTTTCAGGCGTTCAAGCGGCGCATCAAAAGGCAACAGGCGGTCGGTCATGCGCGTGTTTAGCGCCTTTCACCGGGACCTGTCTATCCCAGCAAGGGCGCGGTAAAACAAGTACGCCCGTCATAACGAATTTAAGCCGCCTTGCGCTTGCCGCCCATCAGCATGGACATCAGGGCGCCAAGCACTTCCGGCAATTCCGAGCGCGACACGACGCGATCGACCATGCCCTTTTCGACCAGATATTCCGAACGCTGGAAGCCTTCCGGCAGCTTTTCGCGGATGGTGCTTTCGATAACACGCGGGCCGGCAAAGCCGATGAGCGCGCCCGGTTCGGCCAGATGAATATCGCCCAGCATGGCGTAGGACGCCGTAACACCGCCGGTCGTCGGATCGGTAAGGACGACGATATAGGGCAGCTGCACCTTTTTCAGTTCCTGAATGGCCAGGGTAGTGCGTGCCATCTGCATCAATGACAAGGCCCCTTCCTGCATCCGCGCGCCGCCGGCGGCGGTGAAGACGACCATGGGGCATTTGCGCGCGACAGCGGCTTCCGCGGCGGCGATAAAGCCTTCGCCAGCGGCCATGCCGAGCGATCCGCCCATGAAGGCGAAATCCTGAACCAGCACGACGCAGTTCACGCCCTGGACCTGGCCATAGCCGATGGCCATGACGTCACGCGCACCTGTCGAGGCGCGGGCGGCCTTCAGGCGCTCCTTGTAGGGTTTGCCGTCGGAAAAGTGCAGCGGATCTTCGACCACTTCCGGTGTGGGCAGGGAGTCGTAGCGGCCATCGTCAAAGGTGAATTTCAGGCGAAGCGTGGCGCCGATACGCATGTGGCGACCGGAGGGCGTCACCCACAGGGCGGCTTCCAGGTCCGAGCGATAGATCATGTCGCCGGTATCAGGATCCTTGACCCACAGATTTTCCGGCGTTTCGCGCTTGTTGCCGACAAAGTTGGATATGCCTGGCGCAATCTTGCTCAGCCATCCGCCGCGCTCACGGCGCGGTGCGGGGGAGGGGGCTTGCGGCAATTTTGGGCCTTTATTGGACTTGTCAGGTGTCGCCATAGGTTAAGATACTCCGATTAGCCCTTGGCCGCCAAACGTGCAGAATGAACAGCCTGTGCCAAAACTGTGGCCTTTTCCAGCACTTTCGCGCTAGCGGTGCCATTTTCCAGTAAACTTTCTGTTTGCTCTGTCGCGTCGCGGCTTGAGAGCCAGTGTTTGATTTCATCCACCAGCGCCGATCCCACAACCGCCGCATCGGCGATGCGGGCAATACTGGCCGCGCTGTCTGCGCTGCGGATTCCGAAACCAACCGCCACGGGCAGGTTGGCGGCTTCGCGAACCCGCGCGACCGCTTCGGCGATCGCATCGGCATTGGCTTCCTTGACCCCAGTGACGCCTGCCACCGAGACATAGTAGATAAAGCCGCGAGTCCGTTTCACAACCGTTAACAGTCGGTCGGCGTCGGTGGTGGGCGTCGCCAGCCGGATCAGGGCGATATCATTGGCGTCGAGCGCGTCGCTAAGCGCATCGGCTTCTTCCGGCGGGCAATCGACCACGATCAGACCATCGGCGCCCGCTTCGGAGGCGGTTTGCGCAAAACGGTCGTAGCCGAGATATTCGACCGGGTTCATGTAGCCCATCAGGATGATGGGCGTGTCCTGATCGATTTCGCGGAAACGCTTCACCAAGGCGAAGACATCACGCAGCTTTGTTCCGGCGGCCAGAGACCGTTCAGCGGCGCGCTGAATGGTCGGCCCTTCGGCCATCGGGTCGGAGAAGGGGAAACCCAGTTCGATGATGTCGGCACCGGCGGCGGGCAGCCCCTTGAGGATGTCGAAGGTGGTTTCCAGATCGGGATCACCGGCCATCACATAGGCGATGAAGGCGGATGTGTTTTGGGCCTTCAGCTCGGCGAAGCGCTTGTCTATGCGGGCGACACTCACGACAGGGCACTCCCATTTTGTTCGCCCATATGCTTGGCGACGGTGGCGATATCCTTGTCGCCACGACCGGAGAGGTTTAGCACGACGATGCCACCCTTGCCGACTTCGCGCGCCAGGTCGCCGACCTTGGCGATGGCGTGCGACGATTCTAGCGCCGGAATAATGCCTTCCAGCTTGCAGGTCAGTTGGAAGGCATCGAGTGCTTCCTGGTCGGTACAGGTGACGTATTTCGCGCGGCCTGTATCGAACAGGTGGGCGTGTTCGGGCCCGATGCCGGGATAGTCGAGGCCGGCGGAAATCGAATGGCCTTCCAGAATCTGGCCGTCCTCGTCCTGCAGCAGATAGGTGCGGTTGCCATGCAGCACGCCAGGCCGTCCGCCATTGAGCGACGAGGCGTGGCCGTTATAGACATCCAGCCCATGACCGGAGGCTTCGACGCCAACCAGCTTGACCGTGTCGTAGTCGATAAAGGGGTGGAACATGCCAATGGCATTTGAGCCGCCGCCGACGCAGGCGATGAGGGCGTCAGGCAGTCGGCCTTCCATTTCCAGAATCTGTTCGCGCGTTTCCTTGCCAATGACGGATTGGAAATCACGCACCATCTCAGGATAGGGGTGCATGCCGGCGGCGGTGCCGATCATGTAATAGGTGTCGTGGACGTTGGTGACCCAATCGCGCAGGGCCTCGTTCATGGCGTCTTTCAGCGTGCCCTGACCGTTGGTCACTGGCGATACCTTGGCGCCGAGCAGCCCCATGCGGAAGACGTTGGGCTTTTGGCGTTCGACATCGGTAGCGCCCATATAGACGATGCAAGGCAGGTCGAAGCGCGCGCATACCGTGGCCGATGCAACGCCGTGTTGGCCGGCGCCGGTTTCGGCGATGATGCGCTTGCGACCCATGCGTCTGGCCAGCAGGATCTGACCGATGCAGTTGTTGATCTTGTGCGCGCCGGTGTGGTTCAGCTCCTCGCGCTTGAAATAGATCTTTGCCCCGCCGTGGTGCGCCGTCAGGCGTTCAGCAAAATAGAGCGGGCTTGGCCGACCGACAAAATGGGTCATCAGGCTGTTGAACTCTGCCCAGAAGGCGGGGTCATTTTTGGCGTCATGCCACGCGGCGTTCAGTTCCAGAACCAGCGGCATCAGGGTTTCGGGGACATATTGGCCGCCGAACTGACCAAACCGGCCCTTGGCGTCCGGTTGGCTGTAGCTGTTTCGCAGAACGGGATTGCTCACCGTGGGTATTCCTTTGTGTAAAAGAGAAGGAGAAGGGCTTATATAGCTTTTGCCGTGCGAAGAAAGCCAGAAATGAGTCCTGCGTCCTTCTGACCCGGCGCCGATTCGACGCCTGAGGAGACGTCGAGCAGGGTAGCGCCCGACAATTCAACCGCTTCACGCGCATTGGCGGCATCGAGACCGCCGGCCAGGAACCAGGGTGTCGTTCCCCGGTATCCCTGCATGAGTGTCCAGTCGAACCGCAGGCCCAATCCGCCGGGCAAGGCCGCGTCCTTGGGGGGCTTGGCATCGAACATCAGGTAGGTAACATGCGGTTCATAGGCCTCGGCGGCATAAAGATCGGCAGCCTCACCGACGCTCAGGACCTTAATCAGGGGCAAACCGGTCAGGGCGGCAATCTCCGCGACCCGCGCCGGCGTTTCCTTGCCGTGTAATTGAATGAAGTCTGGTCTTACGGTGTCTCTGAGCGCGTCCAGTAATGTGTCGTCGGGATCGACAACGACGGCGACCAGGGGCAGTTGGGCGCCAGTCTCGCGAATCACTTTCATAAGCGCCGCCATGTCATCGACGGACAGATGACGCGGGCTTTTGGCGAAATGAATGAAGCCCAAAAAGTCAGCGCTGTCATTTATAGCCGCCTGAGCGGCAGCTAAAGTCCGAATTCCGCATATTTTTATCTTGGGACGCATAAAACACCTCGACTTGATGTGTCTTTGGGGAGAGCTTTAGCAAAAATCAAGATTTGAGATCTAAATTTCAAATTAAATAATTCGGCTCGTCACAAAAAAGAAACTGCCGAAACTATATCAGGGTACGGAAAATCATGGCTGAATATGTGTTGTTATGCGACATAAGCAACGGAACTTATCTGAAACTGGCACTGGCGCGGCGTGGGGGCCGCCCCCACGAAAATACACATTACGCCTGTAATAGTCTTGAGGAATTCAAGACGGCGATTACCGATTTTCTGGAAGCTCAGGGCCAGCCGACCTTGGCCGGCGCCGCGATTTCGGCGGCGGGTTGGGAGCGTGGCGGCATCATACATCTGCCCAATCACGGCTTTTCCATTGATCGCGCCGACATGCGACAATTCCTCGACATTCAGCGGATCAATCTGGTGAACGACTTCGTCGCCAAGGCCCTGGCCATACCTCGCCTTGAAGCGAATGAACGTGAGCAGATCTGCGGTGGGGAGGCCATGGATGAGCAGGTGATCGCGGTGATCGGCCCGCATAATGGGCTGGGCATGTCTGCCTTGGCGCCCGACGGTATGGGCAACTGGACCGCCATGCCGACCGAAGGTGGCCATTCCGATCTGGCGCCGACCAGCGATCTCGAAGACGCGGTTTTGCGCATTCTTAGCGAAAAGTACGGTCACGTGTCGCGCGAACGGGTGATTTCGATTCCAGGTATCAGCGAGTTGTGGTCCGCAGTGGCCCGTCTTGAAGGCGATAATGCAACGGCGCCGGGCATCGAAGAAGTGATTGCCATGGCATCGACAGGTGATGCGCGGTCAAAACAAGCGATCGATCTCAGCATGGGCTGGTTCGCCGCCATGGCGTCCGATGTCGCCCTCATCCTGGGGGCACGTGGCGGGGTTTATCTGGCCGGCGACCTGCTTGATATGATTGGTGATCTTTTCGATGTGCCGGCCTTCGTCAAGCGCTATGGGACTAAGGGACGCCTGAGCAATTACGTCAATGAGGTTCCGGTTTTCAAGGTAACGGCGCGTGACATGGAGCTTATCGGCCTGGCAACACTGTTTGATTAAACGGCGTACACCCCAGAAAATACACCCAGAATCAAAAAACCCCCAGCCTAAGCCGGGGGTTTTTCGATATCTGAGCCGGAACCCCGTGAGAGGTTCCGGTTCTTGATTACCTGCTCGGGCTAGGCCCGAGTAGTGGCTTACGAGCCTTGCTTATCGCGCAGGGCGGCGCCGAGGATGTCACCGAGCGAAGCGCCCGAGTCCTGCGAACCGTACTGTTCGATGGCTTGCTTTTCGTCTGCCATTTCCAGGGCCTTGATCGAAACGGAGACCTTGCGGGCTGCCTTATCGATGTTGGTGACCTGGGCATCGATGCGGTCGCCGACGGCGAAACGCTCAACGCGTTGTTCGTTACGGTCGCGCGACAGGTCGGACTTGCGGACGAAGGCCGTCATCGGGGCGTCGTCTTCACCGAACTTCACTTCGATGCCACCGGAGGTGACTTCGGTGACGGTCACGGTGATCGTCTGGCCCTTCTTGTAGGTATCGCCGGTCATCGGATCGTTGCCGAGTTGCTTGATACCCAGCGAGATACGTTCCTTTTCGACGTCGACGTCCAGAACCTTGGTCTTGACGACATCGCCCTTCTTGTACTTGGCGATGGCTTCTTCGCCCGGTACGTTCCAGTCGAGGTCGGACAGGTGAACCATGCCGTCGATGTCGTTTTCGAAGCCGATGAACAGACCGAATTCGGTCGCGTTCTTGACTTCGCCTTCGATGGTCGAACCGACCGGATGCTCACGCAGGAACTGATCCCACGGATTTTCCTGGGCTTGCTTCAGGCCGAGCGAGACGCGGCGCTTGGAGGCGTCGACTTCCAGCACGACAACTTCGACTTCTTGCGAGGTCGAAACGATCTTGCCCGGATGGACGTTCTTCTTGGTCCACGACATTTCCGAAACGTGCACCAGGCCTTCGACGCCCGATTCCAGCTCCACGAAGGCGCCGTAGTCGGTGATGTTGGTGATGCGACCGGAGAACTTGCCACCGACCGGATACTTCTGGTCGACACCGTCCCACGGATCGGATTGCAATTGCTTCATGCCGAGGCTGATGCGTTGCGTGTCCGGATTGATCTTGATGATCTGGACGCGAACAGCGTCGCCGACATTGAGGACTTGCGACGGATGCGATACGCGCTTCCACGACATGTCGGTAACGTGCAGCAGGCCGTCAATGCCGCCGAGGTCAACGAACGCACCGTAGTCGGTGATGTTCTTGACGACGCCGTCACGGATTTCGCCTTCGGCCAACTGGCCAACCAGCTCGGTGCGTTGTTCGGCGCGGGCTTCTTCCAGGATGGCGCGGCGCGAAACGACGATGTTGCCGCGCGGGCGGTCCATCTTCAGAATGGCGAACGGCTGTTCCTTGTTCATCAGCGGAGCGACGTCGCGGACCGGACGGATATCGACCTGGCTGCCCGGCAGGAAGCCCGATGCGCCGTCCATATCGACGGTGAAGCCGCCCTTGACGCGGCCGACGATGGTGCCCATGACAGGCTCGCCCTTGTTGAAGATGACTTCCAGGCGGGTCCAGGCTTCTTCGCGACGGGCCTTCTCGCGGCTGATGACCGCTTCGCCCATGGCGTTTTCAACACGTTCCAGATAAACTTCGACCGTGTCGCCAACCTTCAGGTTGCCGCCTTCGGCGCCGAATTCCTTCAGGGAGATACGGCCTTCGGTCTTCAGACCGACGTCGACCATGACGTATTCTTTTTCGACGCCGACGACGAGGCCGTGAATGACCTGGCCTTCCAGCATGTCGCGGCCGTGCATCGATTCATCAAGCAGGGCGGCGAAATCGTCGCGCGACGGATTGTAATCGCTCATTTAGACTCTTTGTTTGTGGGCGCGTGTCCCGGTCTTCCGGATCCCGAAAACGACATGAGGCCGTAACGCTGACGGGGAAAGGGCGCGGGGGTGCGGCTTTGGATTGACTGATATTATGAGGTTTGGGAGGCAGCCTGGCGGCGGGCCCCAAGACATGAACCGCAGGCCTTTCGGCCCCGTGGCGTCCCTAAATGTATCCTCAAACGGCCTCTGGTGGATTTAACACGGCTTGCGTGTCACAGACGGCTTTTCACAAGGGATCGCGCAGTCGCGATGGCCGTGTCTATACCTAAGTCGGAGGTATCTAGCAAGAGCGCATCTTTCGCCATTTCCAACGGTGCGTCGGACCGGCCGGAATCGCGGGCGTCGCGGATGCGGATATCCGACAGAACCTCTTCCAGCGTCAGGGCCGGATTGATTTGAACAAGCTGTTTCCAGCGACGCTCGGCGCGCACTTCCGGCCGAGCGGTGACGAACAGTTTCACCCGTGCGTTCGGCGCGATCACTGTGCCGATATCGCGGCCGTCGAGCACCGCGCCCGTGGATTGATTGGCGAAATCCTGCTGGTACTTGAATAGGGCGGCGCGCACCTCGGGAAGGGCGGCGACCTGTGAGGCGCGCTCGCCGGCTTCGCGACCGCGCAGCGCCTCATCGGCTAAAACCTGCGCATCTATCAAGGTGGCGGCGACGGCGGGATCGATGTTGCGTACATGCGCCAGATGACCGGCGGCGCGGTACAGGAGGCCGGTATCGAGAAAGGGCAGACCGTAATCGGCGGCGAGAAGCGAGGCGAGCGTGCCCTTGCCGGAGGCAGCGGGGCCGTCCACAGCGATCAGAATAGGAGTCGTCATAGTGTTAATAATGGTTAATATGCCACGGCTATAAGCAAATGCGCAGCCAGTCCGGCGGGGGTGTTTGAAAAGCGCTGTAAGTTGCGTAATGTCAAGTCAGGGACCACAGGGGCGGGCATGAATTTCTGGACGTGGATCACAGGGCTGTTCGCCGGCGACTTGCCTGCCCGCAAGTCGGCGGAAGCCAACCGGGCTGCGTTACTGAAAGCCATAGCCACCGCCAATAGCGAGCTAAACGGATTTTATCTTCAGCTTGAAGCCGTTGTGGATGCCTTTGCGCATGAACACATCTTCTTCGGGGACCGCTATTTCCGTCTGCGCTTCGCCATGAAGGCTGTCGTGCCGCCGGCCGATTTCAAACTGATATGCCAAAAGCTGAAGGCGGATGCCGGATTATATACACCGCGTGCGAAGGCCCTGGAGCTGGGTTTGGCTGCCGATGGCTTTTATGATTTTCTGCGGCATCACAACCACGATGTGATCATCAACTTCCTGATGTATGACAACAGCGTGCGGAAGCTGCTGAACACTATAGAAGAAGTCCATCTGCGCCAGTTGGCCACCTTGGCGGCGGGCGCCGGCCAGCCGGGCGGATCCCCGCTGGGGATTAACGCGCTTATCGAAGCTTTCGACGCCGAGGTTCGGCGCTATGCTGCGGCTAAGGCGGGCTTTGCCGAATTGCAGGCCGGTTTGGCCGGTCTGAAACTGGACAGGCCGATTTAACGGCTATTCGACCCGTTATTCGAACCGCATCTCGACGCCGACGCTTTGCAGGTCGCGCCAGTAGCCCGGATAGGTCTTGGCCGTGCAACCGGGGTCGAGAATGCGCAGGCCATGGATCACGAGGGCTGCCTGAGAAAATGCCATGGCGATGCGATGATCGTGATAGGTTTCAATGTCGGCGGCAAGCGTGCGACCAATAAGCGTACGATCGGGCGTGACCAGCAGATCGTCACCGATTTCCTGCGCCAAGCCCGCCTGGATACGGTTTAGTTCCGTTGCCACGGCATTGATACGGTCGCATTCCTTCACACGCAGGTTGGCAATGCCGACGAAACGGACAGGGTGCATGTTGAATGCAGCCAACACGGCGATGGTCGGGATCGCGTCCTGCATCTGGCTGCCGTCGATGACCGCCGGAAGGTGCGGGAACTGCGCGATCACGTCATAGGCCTTGGCATCCGGCTGCATCATGTCCCGCGGGGCGATACCGATATCGATATCCGTGTTCAGGAGCGCATTTATGCCCCAAATGTAGGTCGCGGCGCTGGCGTCGGGTTCTACCCGGTAATCGCGTGCCTGATACGGACGGCTGCCAATGTCCCAGCTCAGTGGGCCCGTCTGGGTAATTTCCGCACCGAAGGCGCGCATGCAGGCTATGGTAATGTCGATATAGCCGCGGGCGCCGATATCGCCGTCCTTGACCTTCAGGCTGAACGGTCCTGTGCCCTTGATGCCTGCCATCATGAGGGCCGAAACATACTGGCTGGACAGGCTGGCATCGACATCGATGGAGCGGGTAGCGAAGCCGCCATTGCTTGTCACGGTGACGGGCGGGCAGCCGCTTGGGGCGCTGGCCGTGATGCCGGTGGCGTTAAGGGCTTCGACCAGCGGCGCGATCGGGCGCTTTTGCATGTGCGCGTCGCCGGTCAGGACCGTCGTGCCAGCGATATTGGCGGCGGCGGCCGTCAGAAAACGCACAGCGGTTCCGGCATTACCGAGGAACAGCGGCGTCTGCGACGGCGCCAGGGTGCCGCTGCTTTCGACCAGAAAATCCGTATCGCCCGTTTCGGTGATCGTGACGCCCAGTTGCGTCAGGGCCCGCGCCATATAGGTAGTGTCGTCGCTTTTAAGCGCGCCGCTGATGTGACTTTTACCTTTCGCCAAGGCCGCGATGAGCAGGATGCGGTTGGTGATGGACTTCGATCCCGGAAGGGCAATATGTCCGGATAGGGCAGCATGGGGAGGCGCAAGTCTTACAGCCGTCATCGGGCTGGTCACGGGCGAGCTGGGCACGGGAAAGTCTCGGTTTAAACGAAAAAATGAACATTACGCCCAAAAGGGGCTTTGACAGGAGGCTTATCTAGTGGCAAGGGGGCCGACGCAATCGAATTTTTCTAAAGACTGAAAAGAAGGACGTCTCGTGGCTGATCCTGCCTTAGGTACCAAACAAGTTTGCCCGAACTGCACGGCAAAGTTCTACGACCTGAACAAACATCCTGCGCACTGCCCGCGCTGTGACACCGAGTTTGATCAGGAAGAAGTCGTCCGTACACGCCGTTCGCGTGTCCGGACCACCGCCCCCGACTACGAGGATGCGGACGAAGAGGCCGAAGATCAGGTCAAGGGCAAAACCGCCAGCGAAGACGAAGACGAAGAAGAGCCGGAAGTTACCGCGCCCGAAATCGACGAAGTCGTCGCCGATGACACTCTGCTGGTCGATGAAGACGAAGACCTTGACCCGGCCGACCCGGCGCGCGTTGGCGCCGGCGCCGATGCGGTCGATATGGACATCGAAGACGCCGACCTGGTCGATGACGATGCCGATGACGTGCCCTTCCTCGAAGACGACGAAGACGCCGATTTCGACGAAGAAATCGACGGCTTGCCCGACGACCAGGATCGCGACGACATCTAAGCCCTTTCCAAGGGACGCAAAACAGATCCAAGACGAAAGCTGCCGGAGTGATCCGGCAGCTTTTTTCGTATTGTCTGCCGCCGACATGTGCGCTATATACTGAACCAAATGGTTCAGTATATACAACCTCATCTGGATGCGTCGTTCGCTGCCCTCTCTGACCCCACTCGACGCGGGGTTCTGGAGCAGTTGGGGCGTGCGGATGCATCGATCACCGACCTGGCGGACAGGTTCCACATGACTCTCACCGGCATGAAGAAGCACGTCGGCGTCCTTGAGCAGGCAGGGTTTGTTATCACCGAAAAGATTGGGCGCGTAAGGACCTGCAAGCTGGGCCTGCGTCGACTGGAGGAAGAAGCGGCCTGGATCGAGCGTTACCGCCGGGTCTGGGAGGCGCGCTTCGACGCGTTGGACGAGATCGTCGAGGAATTGAAAAGCAGGGAGAAAATCGATGAACGAAGCAGAGGGTAGTGAGGCAGCGCCTGTCAAGAACAGCACCAAGGTGGAGCGGACGTCTGAGCGTGAGCTTGTTGTGACGCGAATCGTCAATGGTCCAGCTCGTATCGTGTTCCAGGCTTGGGCGACGCCCGAGCTTTTCAAGCGGTGGTGGGTGCCGAAGTCGTCAGGGATGTCGCTGCTGTCGTGCGAGATGGACGTACGGACCGAGGGTAAGTACCGCCTTGAGTTCGGCCACCCGTCGTCGGAGCGAACCATGGCGTTTTTCGGCAGATACCTCGAAGTGATACCGCCCACCCGAATCGTGTGGACGAACGAGGAAGGCGATGACGACGGCGCTGTCACGACGGTGACGTTCGAAGAGAAAGACGGCCAGACGCTGCTGGTGTTACGCGATCTCTATCCTTCGAAGGCAGCGCTTGATGAGGCCATAGCTTCCGGCAGCACAAGCGGATTTGTCGAGCAGTTCGAACAACTGGACGACCTTCTCCTTGCCCTGGACACAGGCGTCTAATGAGTGACTTCGCCCGTGATCTGGCCATTAAAAAACCCCACCACATGGGCGGGGTTTTTTAATGGTGGAGCTTAGCGGAGTCGAACCGCTGACCTCTTGCATGCCATGCAAGCGCTCTACCAGCTGAGCTAAAGCCCCATCCTTTAACGATGGCCGGGGACGTTGCCGCCTCCGAGGCGGCGACTTCTAGCCAAGCCGTACCGGAGACGCAAGCTCTTTTTTCAACTTTTTTTCGACTCGACAATGTTCTCTTTTTGTTCCATTGTGCATAACATGGACATGCTGTTCGACCTGGGTCTAGAAAACGATGTAACCGAAATCCATGTTCGGCTACGTACCTATTTCGGTGACCTGACCTATAGCACGACCCGAACGCCGGTAGGCGCCTTGGTCAAATCCATGATCAGTTGTCGGACGAAAGACGAGGTTTCGTTGCGGGCCTATGACGCCTTGGTCGCCACCTGGCCGGACTGGCAGGCAGTTGTTGTCGCCGGGTCGGTGGCCGTGGCGGCGGTCATACATGACGTGACGCTGGCGGAGCGTGAAGCCGGCTATGTCTGCGAGGCGTTGCGACGCATAGGGGCCAGTCATCCCGATTTCGACCTCGATTTTCTTGGTGTCGAGCCTGTGCCCCGCGCCATTGCCTGGCTTGAGCGTCTGCCCGGTGTGGGGCGCAAAGTATCTGCCGCGACGCTTAACTTCAGCACTCTGCACCGTCCCGCGCTGGTTATCGATACGCATATTCAGCGTGTGTTTCAGCGGACGGGACTCGTGGCCGCGAAGGCCAGCATAGACGCTGTGTATGATCGCGTTATGCCTGACCTGGCGCACTGGACGGCGGCGGATCTGTCGCAACTGCATGTCCTGGTCAAGCGTCTGGGCCAGGTCCATTGCCATGCGCCGGCCCCCGATTGCCGCGGCTGCCCGTTGGGCGACGTCTGTAAATCCTACCGGTCAAGGCATGGCTTGAATCGAGGCTCGCCTTTCCGGCAAACCCAGCTATAGTCCCGCCATGTCGACTATAACCCTGTGGCGGCCGGTGGGCCCAAAAGAGCTGGCTCTGATCGAATTGTCGGGTATGACGGCATTTCCGCCCCGATTGCCGGAACAGCCGATTTTTTACCCTGTGACGACGCGCGCCTATGCCATCAAGATTGCGCGGGATTGGAATGTGCCGGAAAGCGGGGCTGGATTCGTTACGCAATTTGAGGTCGATGCCGCCTATTTGGCGCGATATGCGGTCGAAACCGCCGGGGGACGGGAACATCAGGAATACTGGATACCGGCCGAAGATATGAACGCCTTCAACGCGGCCATTGTTGGCCTAATACGGATTGTGGATAGCTTCACCGCGCCTTGATGGCAATCGGGTGGGTGCGTCATTGACGGTGTTCCTAACTCTTCATACTCTTGCGCCATGATCACCACCCTGGCCATTTCCGGTTACCGTTCCTTGCGCGACGTGCGCCTGGAACTGGATATGCTCAATGTCATCACCGGCGCCAATGGATCTGGAAAGTCGAGCCTTTATCGGGCGTTGCGCTTGTTGGCTGAGATCGCTCACGGGGGCATAATCCGGGCCATTGCTTCAGAAGGCGGCCTGGACTCGACCTTGTGGGCAGGCCCCGAACAGTTTTCGCGCGCCATGAAATCGGGTGAACACGCTATTCAGGGCACAGTCCGCAAGCAGCCCGTCGCCCTGAAGCTGGGTTTTGTCTCCGAAGACTATGGCTACGGCATTGATCTGGGATTGCCACCGCCATTGACATCGGTGTTTCCGCATGATCCACAAATCAAGGCGGAAAGTCTGTGGATTGGTCAGGTGCTTAATCGCCGCAATGAAATTGCCAGGCGCAAGGGGCCGCTTATCCAGGTGCGTGACAAGGCAAACCTGTGGCAGGAGGTTTTGACCAACCTGTCTCCTTTCGACAGCATGATGACACACGGCAGTGATCCGCGTGAGGGCGCCGAATTGCTTCTGGTGCGCGAAAGCATGCGAAGCTGGCGCTTTTACGATCATTTCCGTACGGACCGTGATGCGCCCTTGCGCAAGCCGCAAATCGGCACCCATTCGCCGGTCTTGTCGAGCGACGGCCATGATCTGGCGGCGGCGATCGAAACAATTCGGGCCGTGGGGGCGGCTGAGGATCTGGACGCAGCCGTGGATGACGCCTTTCCAGGCGCGGCCATTCATGTTGAATTTTCGGGCGCCTATGTCGAAGTGCTCATGCAGCAAAAAGGGCTGTTGAGGCCATTGCAGACGGCGGAATTGTCAGATGGGACCTTGCGCTACCTGCTTCTGATCGCGGCACTTCTGTCGCCACGCCCGCCGTCTCTTATGGTGTTGAACGAACCGGAAATGAGCCTGCATCCGGATTTGCTGGCACCTTTGGGGCGTCTGATTGCTGCCGCTTCCCGGCGCTCACAGGTCATCGTCGTATCGCATGCGCCAGAACTGGTGACCGCCCTGGAGGCGGCGGCCCCAGTCCGGCGCATCCTGCTGGAAAAGGAATTAGGCGAAACCCTCATCCGAGATCAGGACAAGCCGGACTGGGAATGGCCGGACAGATAAGAGTCCACTCGGTTTGGTTAAGCCCTGATTCAGGTCTTCCTCATCGAATCTTGATATTTATCGCGTATATTCGAGCCATGTTCATATGATGAGGCCGGCGCAGACCGGTTGGTAGGGTTCGAAACGATGCAAAAGATCGCCGCTGTAAACTGGATTTCCGCCGCCCGCGCCTGTGCTCCCGCGCAATGCGCCGCCGCCTTTGTCTCCGCGATGGCGGCGCCGCGCAACCGTGCCAATACGGAAGCGCAGCGCCAGCAAGCTAGCCGCTAACCTACCATTTGACGGGTTTCGGATTACGTTCGTCGAAATCCATCTGATGCCAGTAGGGATAGGCCGGATGCCGGTGTGACGCCGCATCCAGTATAGCTACCTGTTCCGATGTCAACGACCACCCGATGGCCCCCAGATTGGCGGTCAGTTGCTCTTCGTTGCGCGCGCCGATAACGATATTGGCCACGCCGGGACGACCCGCCAGCCAGTTCAGCGCCACCTGCGGCACGGTCTTGCCGGTTTCCTCGGCCACTGCCTCAAGCGCGTCAATGACTCCGTACAGATATTCATCCTCGACCTGGGGGCCGCCGCCTGCCCCGCCTTGGGCGATACGGCCCTCTCCCAGGTGTCCGCGCTTGATCTTTCCGGTCAGGCGGCCCCAGCCGAGCGGCGACCACACCATGGTGCCGACACCCTGGTCCAGACCTAGTGGCATCAATTCCCATTCGTAGTCGCGACCGATCAGCGAATAATAGCCTTGATAGGCCACGAATCGCGCCAGGCCGTATTTTTCCGACGTCGCCAGATCCTTCATCAAGTGCCAGCCCGAATAGTTGGATGCGCCGATATAGCGGACCTTGCCCGACTGGACGAGGTGATCGAGCGCTGACAGCTTTTCTTCCGGCGGGGTCAACGCATCGTAGCCATGCATGAAATAGACATCGATATGATCGGTGCCGAGGCGCTTCAGGCTGGCCTCGGCTGCCTTGATGATGTGATAACGCGATGACCCCTTGTCGTTCGGGCCGGAACCCATAGTGAAAGTCGCCTTGGTCGACACAAGCACCTCATCGCGCCGCCCCTTTATGGCCGCCCCCAGAATTTCTTCCGAGGCACCGCCGGAATAGACATCGGCCGTGTCGAAAAAGTTGACGCCGTGCGCCAGGCACAGGTCAACCAGGCGGGTAGCCTCGGCGACATCGACATTGCCCCATTTGCTGAACATGTTGCCCTTGCCGCCGAACGTGCCGGTGCCAAAGCTTAAAACGGGGACTTTCAGGCCGGACCGGCCAAGCTGACGGTATTCCATGGGGAGGCTCCTCTCAAAAAGCCCTCTTCATCTGGGGTGTCGATCGGCCATTTCAAACCGCCGCGGCAAAAAAGACGGCGTTAAATTCAGTCGCCGTTTCGCGATGCCGTGTGATATGGAAAACGGATGACCTTGAAGGACCGTTGGCATGATCTGGCCCGTGCGCTCGGCGTGGGCGAGGCGGAAGGGGCTGTCGTTTGGCAGCGGTTGTCAGGCGTGTACGGCGAACCGCATCGCCATTACCACACCCTGACGCATATCGACGCCGTGATCCACGATCTGGATCGTCTGGCCCAGGCGTTCGTTGCACCGGATGAAGCGGCTCTGGCCCTGTTTTTTCATGATGTCGTCTACGATCCGGCGCGCTCCGACAACGAAGATCGCAGCGCCGAATATCTTCGCGACACCTTGCCGGAATTGGATACCACTCACGCCCAGTCAATGATCCGCGCCACCCGGCATCATCGCGGTGACGCCGACCCGGATACCAATCTCCTGCTCGATATCGACATGGCCATCCTGGCGGCGGACTGGCCGGATTATCTGGCCTACGCGCGAGGGGTATATCGCGAATATCTGCCGGTCTACGGTCATGACGCCTACGCTGCCGGTCGAGTGGCTCTGTTTCTGGAACCCACCTTAGCCCGCACACATCTGTTCCTGACTGACGCTTTCGCCGCCGGTGAAACTACGGCGCGCGAGAATTTGAACAGGGAAATCGCCTTGTGGCGCGATGGCGGGTTTGCGACCTATTCGAACGGGGCTATAACACCGGCTCCCTAACATATGGAGAGACATATGGGCCGCATGATCACCCTCACTCGCCCGGACGGCGGTTCGTTCGACGGCTATCTGGCGGAGGCCGGCAAGGAAAAGCCGTGTGTCATCGTCATCCAGGAATGGTGGGGGCTCAATGACCATATAAAGTCGGTCGCCGACCGGTTTGAATTCGAAGGTTTTAATGCCCTTGCGCCCGATCTGTACCATGGGCGCATCACCCAGGACGCCGATGAAGCCAGCCATATGATGAACGGCCTCGATTTCCCCGGAGCGGTGCATCAGGACATCGTCGCCGCGCGCGATTATCTGGCAGCCATCAACCCCGCCGTCGCCGTCATGGGCTTTTGCATGGGCGGCGCCCTTACCATTGGCGCGGCGGCTCGCCTCGACGGTTTCAAGGCGGCGGTCTGCTTTTATGGCGTACCGCCGAAGGCGTTTGCTGACCCGGCCGATATCAAGATTCCGTTTCAGGGACATTTCGGGACCCGTGATGATTGGATCACGCCGGAGGTGGTCGCCGGCTTGCAGGCCGATATGGAAAAAGCCGGTAACGCGCCGGACGTCTACAGCTACGATGCCGATCACGCCTTCTTCAACAAGACCCGTCCGGAGGTCTACGACGCGGACGCCGCCGAACAGGCCTGGATGCGC
Organism: Asticcacaulis aquihabitans; assembly: GCF_032490435.1. Lineage (NCBI taxonomy): Bacteria > Pseudomonadati > Pseudomonadota > Alphaproteobacteria > Caulobacterales > Caulobacteraceae > Asticcacaulis > Asticcacaulis aquihabitans. The sequence goes on along the minus strand of NZ_JAVGWM010000003.1, from coordinate 70,571 downwards.
ATGATGGCGTTTTTGCGCGCCAACCTCTAGCTTAGATTGACCTTTTCGGCGTTTGGGATTAGGCCAGTGCCAACGGGGACACCTGCGGTATTGGCCCAGCGAAAAGGCGTTTGTTTTGACTGTATTCTATCACGAAGGCGACCTGCCGGACGGGCTTGATCTCGGGAGCATCGTTGCCATCGATTCCGAAACCATGGGCCTGCGCTTCCGCCGCGACGACCTGTGTGTGGTGCAATTATCGAGTGGTGACGGCCATGCCCATGTGGTGCGCATGAACCGTCCGGGCTATAACTGCCCGAACCTGAAGGCGCTCCTGGCCGATCCGGCCGTGCTGAAGCTGTTCCACTATGGCCGTTTCGACATCGGTATGTTTGAACTGCACCTCGGCGTGACGACCGCACCGGTCTATTGCACCAAGATCGCGTCCAAGCTGGCGCGCACCTACACCGACCGTCATGGCCTTAAGGATCTGGTTCGCGAACTGCTGGCGGTCGATCTGTCCAAAGCACAGCAAAGCTCAGATTGGGGTGCGGCCACGCTGTCCGCCGAGCAACTGGCCTATGCGGCTTCGGACGTGCTGCATCTGCACGCCCTTAAAGACAAGCTCGATACCATGCTGGCCCGCGAAGGCAGGCTCGAACTGGCCCAGGCCGCCATGGCGTTTTTGCCGCACCGCGTCAAACTGGATTTGGCAGGATGGGAAGATTGCGATATCTTCGCCCATAGCTGGGCCTGAACCAGAGCCCGAACCGAAAGCCAGACATGTCGGATATTCACGCACCGCTTGAGCCCTTAGGCGTCGCCACGCGCATGGACGCGGCGACGGAGGCGGCCGAGCGCCGCGTCCGCCTGTCCCAGCAGGTCGCGGCCGTCCGTCGCCGGTCGCGACTGATCAAGTCGTTGCGTAAGCTGTTTCCGGCGGCGATCATCGGCTTAGGCGTGCTCAACCTGGGCTGGATCGCGGTCCAGACCGTGCTCAATTCGATGAACCTGTACGGCGGCAATTCCAACGAAATCCGCATGACCAATCCGCGCTATTACGGTCAGGGCGACAACGGCGACCACTACACGATCAGCGGGTTGGAACTCATCCGAAAGGGTAACAACGCCACGACCGTCACCCTGCGCGCGCCGAATATAGAGTTCAAGGGGGCCGATACCGATAACCCGACACGGGTGACGGCGGCAAACGGGGTTTACGATCAGAACACCAACCGCATGACCCTGACAGGAAATGTCGTCCTCCAGGCGGGGGAATCGGATTTCGTGCTTAAGACCGAAGAAGCCGTAGCCGACCTAGCGAATTCCACGATCTACGGTAACAAACACGTTGATGGAACGAGTTCGGTGGGTCATATAGAGGGGGAATCCTTTATCATTTCGGATAACGGTAAGCAGCTGACCATGCGGGGCAAGGGCCCCATACAGGTCCATGCGAAAGAGAATCCGGTGCAGAAATGAAAAGGCGCGAAAAGGGACATGCTGCGATGAAAAAGCTTTTGATTTCGGCCGCCGTTCTTGGCCTGAGCCTGGGGGCGGGGGCCATCCTGACCGGCTCAGCCGGCGCGCAAGTGTCGTCGAAGGGCGGGCCGATCATGGCCAGCGGAAATACGATGTCCATCGACCAGAATACCCGCACCCAGACCTTCGAAGGTCAGGTTGAAGTGTTGCAGGACGATGCCCGCCTTAGGGCCGACAAGATTGTGGTAACCCGGGCGCCGGGCGCCAATGGCGAAGGCATGGGTGAGGTGGTCAACATCGTCGCCACCGGCAATGTCTATTATGTCACGCCTGAAAACACCATGAAGGGCGATATGGCTGTCTACACCAAGGCTACCGACGACATGGTCGTGACCGGCGACGTCATCCTGACCCAGGGCCAGAACGTTCTGACCGGCAATCGCGTAGTCAGCGGTGTCTCCAGCGGGATCACCACCATGGATGCGCGCCCGACCGCTGGCAACGCCAAGGGCCGCGTCAAGGCGGTCATCTATCCGGATGACAAGAAGACGCCCGCCAAGAAGCCTGCGCAATAAGATGATTTCCTTCGAAGACCCCAAGTCGACCATTACTGACGCTGCCCTCAACGAAGGCATTGTCGTCGAAGGCATAGGCAAGACCTATAAGGAACGCGCGGTCGTCAAATCGGTCAGCCTTCAGCTGCGGCGGGGCGAAGTCGTGGGGTTGCTGGGCCCTAACGGCGCCGGCAAGACGACCTGCTTTTACATGATTACGGGCCTGATCGAGGCCGATTATGGCACGATCAAGCTCGACGGACAGGACATCACCCACCAGCCGATGTATCAGCGTGCCCGCATGGGCCTGGGCTATCTGCCGCAGGAAGCGTCGATCTTTCGTGGCATGTCGGTCGAACAGAACATACTGGCGGTTTTGGAACTGAACGAAAAAAATCCGGCGGTGATCAAGGAAGATACGGCGCGTCTGCTTGAAGAACTGCGTATCACCCATATCCGCCACAGCCCGGCCACCGCCTTGTCCGGTGGGGAACGCCGCCGCGTTGAAATCGCCCGTGCTCTGGCCGGTAAGCCGTCCTTCATGCTGCTTGACGAGCCCTTTGCCGGTATCGACCCGCTCGCCATTTCGGATATCCGTGAGGTGGTGAACTACCTGAAGGGGCGCGGCATCGGCATTCTCATCACGGACCACAATGTCCGTGAAACCCTGGACCTGGTCGACCGCGCGTCGATCATCCATTCCGGCGAAGTCCTGTTCGAAGGCACGGCGGAACAGATCACCCACGACCCGGAAGTCAAGCGGGTCTATCTGGGTGAATCTTTTGCGTAAAATGGATGCTTGACCAAAATGGTTAAAGCCAAATTTTAACGATTTCATGCCAGAACTAAGCGCTGAAATTCGTTGGATAAAATATGGCGCTCGGTCAAAGATTAGAACTCAAGCAGGGTCAGGGGCTGGTCATCACGCCCCAGTTGCAGCAGGCGATCAAGCTGCTGCAACTGTCGAACCTTGAGCTTGAGGCGGTCATTGAAACCGAGCTGGAGCGCAACCCGCTTTTGCAACGCGACGACAGCGACCCGGCACCGGACGGTGCCGAATCGGATGCGCCCGTTAAGGACGATTCGGGCGAATCGCGCGAACTCGACCTGGGCGACCGCGACGCCATGGCCGCCAATTCTGATCTCGACGCCTCGGTGTCCGATGTCTATGGCGACGAAGCGCCGACCGTGCGTGAACGCGAAAGCGTCGTGTCCGATTCGGGAGAAGGCCCCATTGTTGACTGGTCCAAGGCCGGCAAGGGCGGTGGCAGTTTCGATGGTGACGACGAAGGCTTGGAACGCGCGCTCACGCGCGAAAAGACGCTGCATGAACACCTGACCGACCAAGCCCTGATCGCCCACTTCACCGCACCGGAAATGGCGATTGCCCAGATCCTGATCGATGCCGTTGATGATGCCGGCTATATGCGGGTGCCGCTCGCCGAAATCGCCGACCGTCTGGGCTGCGAACTGACACTGGTCGAAAAGGTACTAACGACCTGCCAGGGCTTCGAGCCGACCGGCATCATGGCCCAAAGCGTGCCGGAATGCCTTAAACTGCAGCTGATCGAACGCAATCGTTTCGACCCTGCCATGGCGGCTTTGATCGACAATCTCGAACTCCTCGCCCGCCGTGACCTCAGCGCCCTGCGCAAGGCGTGCGGTGTGGACGACGAAGATTTGTCGGAAATGATCGCCGAACTGAAATCGCTCAATCCGCGTCCGGGCGCCGCCTTCGATGCCGAGCCAAGCCAGACCGTCATTCCCGATGTCTTCGTCCGTGCCGACGCCCAAGGCGGCTGGCGTATCGATCTCAATTCGGACACCTTGCCGCGCGTATTGGTTGATCAAAAGTATCACGCCAAGGTGGCAACATCGGCCCGGTCGGATTCCGAAAAGACCTACCTGAATGAATGCCTGACCCAGGCAAACTGGCTGATCAAGAGTCTGGACCAGCGGGCCCGGACCATACTCAAGGTCTCGGCGGAAATCGTGCGCCAACAGGACGCTTTTTTCGTCTATGGCGTGGAATATTTGCGCCCGCTAAATCTGAAAACGGTCGCCGATGCGGTAGGGATGCACGAATCGACGATCAGCCGGGTGACGTCCAACAAATATGTCGCCACGCCACGGGGCGTGTTCGAGCTGAAATTCTTTTTCACCTCGTCAATCGCCTCAAGCGACGGTACGTCGGCGCATTCCGCCGAAGCGGTGCGCCACAAGATCAAGAACCTGATCGACGGTGAAAAGACGTCGGGCGAAATCCTGTCGGACGATCGCATCGTCGAAATCCTGAAAGAAGCAGGCGTCGATATCGCCCGCCGTACGGTCGCCAAATATCGTGAAGCCCTGCGCATTCCGTCTTCTGTCGAACGCAAGCGCGCCAACAAATAGCGCGTCGTGAAACGGTCACGACGGTCTCGGTTTCCCCAATTTCCGTTAACTTTATTCGTCTCAGGGCGATGGTGTTTTTATAAAACCATATAAATGTATAGTTAATACGAATTATAATTTACATTTATAAAAACAACTAACCTGATTGTCTAACCTCTATATGTGTTGGCGCACCTGTCCTTAGTAAATGGTCTTTCAGGTGCCACATGTAAGGTGGGCGGCACCGCCTGCCGGCTTTTTGCGATGGCCTGGGATAGATAGAGTTTGCGGCAACTATTTAACGATCAGCCTCAAAGGGGAAAATCGACCGGCGGGCTCTGTCGTCACAGCTAGGTGCGGGTGTTTACACGCTCGCCTTTTGTGGTCTTGGTTTGTCGTTTCCCTGACAGATAAACTGTAATTAATCTATATTAATCAAGGACACTGCGACATTTCGCCCAACACAATTTCTTGACTGGCCATCGCGGCCAAGAGGCGTACAGTTGGCTTGTGCTTACAAGCACTGAGTGCCGCCGACCACTCCAGGCCGGCGACGGTTCTTTAGTCATTAAGAACGGAGCGACATATCGCTATGCAAATTCAAGTCAGTGGAAAACAAGTTGAAGTCGGTGAAGCGCTGCGCGCGCGTATAGAAACCGAATTGACCTCCGGTATTGCTAAGTATTTCGAACGCGGCGGCGACGCCGAGGTGACGATTTCTAAGCAAGGTCACTTATTCAAGGCGGATTGTTGGGTCAGGCTGGCGTCAGGCCAAACCTTGATTTCTCACGCCTTCGGCGGTGACGCCCACTCGGCTTTCGACGGAACCCTCGACAATATGGAAAAGCGCGTGCGCCGCTATAAGCGCAGACTGAAACAGCATCACAACGGCACGCCGGTTAAGGAAGAAACGGCGAATGTCACCGTGCTTCGGGCGTTCGATGGCGACGATACCGCCGAGATCGAACTGGACGACGGCATGGACCATGACAGCCCGCCGCATTCGATGATTATCGCGGAGACCGAGCAGGCGCTGCGTACCATGACTGTCTCCACCGCGGTTGCCGAGATGGAACTCAGCAACTATCCAGCCATCATGTTCCGCAACGCGGCGCATGGCGGGTTATCGGTAATATATCGCCGTCCGGACGGTAATATCGGCTGGATCGACCCGAAACGGACTGGATCCAAGGCCGTGACGCAATAAACCAGGACGATAATTGCCAGTAGGAGAGGTGGGTTGACCTTGTCGGCCCACTTCTCTATGGCATCGGGGCACGGACGGCGCAGGCCGGACGGCACAGGGTGCGGATGCGGCCGCAGTGACGACCACGGATCTATTATGTTTCTAACCACGGTGCTTGACCGGCATGCCATACTTGGCAATGTCAGTGTCAATTCCAAACGCCAGGCGCTCCAGATGGTGGCAGATGTCGCTGCGCGTCAGCTTGGCGTCGATGCGGCTGACGTGCATCAAAAGCTGATCGACCGCGAAAAGCTGGGGTCGACCGGTGTGGGCATGGGCGTCGCGGTGCCGCATGCCGAAATTAAAGGGCTGGACCGGATGCATGGTGTGTTTGTGCGCCTCGAAACGCCGGTGAATTACGATTCGATAGACGATGCGCCGGTCGATTTGATCTTCGCTCTGCTGGCGCCAGAAAACGCCGGCACGGAACATTTGCGCGCGCTGGCCAAGGTCTCACGGGTCCTGCGTCAAAAGGATTTGCGCGAACAGTTGCGCAAGATGGAAAATCCCGACGCGATATATGCCGTTTTGACGGGCATTGCCGATTCGAACGCGGCTTAACCGGTCACTTTAATCGGTATAATCCGGATATCGTCGACCGGCGTCGGTCGGACGAGATCTATGTGCAGCAGGCCGTAAGCCAAGCTGGCGGCGCGCACATCCAAACCATCGCTCAGTACGAAGGCACGCGTAAACCCGCGCAAGGCAATGCCGCGATGGAGGTATTCGCGCTCCGGTGTTTCGCCGACCCTGTCCTTGGTTGCTGAAACGGTCAGGTGTGCGCCCTTGACCTCAATGCGCAACTGATCGGCTGTGAAACCCGCCACAGCAATGCTGATGCGCAGGTGGTCCGGGGGCAGGCTTTCGACATTGTAAGGCGGGTAGTTGTCATGGCTTCGCCCTATGCGTTCGATCAGTGATCGCATATCGTCGAAACCCAGCAAGTACGGGCTGTCAAAAACCACTGTCCGCGTCATGTCACCTGTCCTGAAGCCAAACCAGGATATGGGAGCAAGGCGCCCACGCTCAAGCCATGAAATGCCTGGCCGGCGAAAAAATCAAACCTGGCTTTCCAGGAAGGCCATCAGGGCGGCGCGGGCCTGAGGTTCAGTCAGGTCGGGCGCGTGGCCGACATGGGCGATATCGACGCGGGTGAAGTCGCGGCATTGCGAGGCCATTTTCTTGGCTTCCGCGGCGTCGAGTAGGTCAGAAACACCGCCGCGTATCAGCATGAGCTTACGATTGGCCGCCAGGGACGCATAGCACGGGGCTAGGTCGTAATGATTGACAGCCAGGGTCATCCCCTTGAAGGCATCGGTAATCCGCGGATCATAGGCCAGATGCAGATAACCGTCGCGTCCTTTGCGGAACAGGCGGTGCGCCATCTTAAGCCAGTCGGCCTGGGTATGGTTAGGAAATGACGCCTTGTAGCGTTCACCCGTGAAAACAGCCGCATCGTGCCAGTCGCGCATCGGCCTGTGCGGCTCGGTGACAAAGGTGGATATACGCGCCAGCCCTTTTGGCGATAGTACCGGACCGACATCGTTGAGTACCGCCGATTTGATCAGGTTCGGACGCAGAGTGGACAGAACCATAGTAACCAGCCCGCCCATCGACGTACCGACGAAGATGGCCTGGCCGATGCCGAAGGCGTCGCATAGCGCCAATACGTCCTTGGCATAGGTCCACAGGTGGTAATTGGTCGCGTCGGGATCGTTTTCCGACAGGCCGCGTCCACGGAAATCGGGGACGATGACGCGGCGGTCGGCCTGGGCGATCCAGGTGGCGACCTCTTCAAAATCGGCTGAATTGCGCGTCAGACCGTGCAGACAGATGACGGGCAGGCGAACTCGGCCGGATGCCGCCGGATAATCGCGCGCGTAATGGCGAAGGCCATCTTCGCTCATCCACCAGCGATCGTGATAGGCCGGCGCCTTGTGGCTTACGATGGTCAGGGCATCGTCCGCCAATCCGGGCACTGTCTTTCTCAGATTGAGCACGCGTCATTTCCGAACAATGGTTTTACAGACGCTAACCCGGATATGTTAACACTCCGTCACGGCCCTTGCGCGTGCTTACGCGATTATCGCCGCCAACGGTATTCGCCGTTGGCGGTCTTATCTCTTCGGCCGCATCTAAACCCGTCGCGGCTTGCCTATTTTGCCGGTGCCGCCTGTTCCGAGCAGAGGCCCTTGTCACAAAGACCCTTTTGAATATCTTTCATCATGTCCGGCATGAGGCTCGACATGGCCGGCATGAATTCCTGCATCACTTGCGGCAGCTTCTTGAGAACAGCCTGACCGTTCGGGCTTTCGTAGAAGACGACCATGCTGTTAAGTTCCTCTTCCGTGAATACCTTGGCATAGGCCCTGAACATCTCATCCTTCATGCGCGGCGTATATTTTGTCGTGACGCTGATGGTGACCTGGGTCACATCCTGCACCTGCTGATCGGTAATTTTGGGGTTGGATTGACGCAGGGATTGGAACATTGCCGGCATCATCTGCTCGTACATCTTCTTCATCATGCCGTCGAAATCCATGGCTTGATCGAGGCGCTTTAGAAGGGCCAGCTTCGCCGGGGAAATGTCGGAAGTGGGAACATTTGACGCCGCGGCTGCTTTTACGGGTTCGGCGTTGGATGTTGCGGCACCGGTAAATGCCAAGGTCAATGCCATGACGGAAGAACAGAATAGATTGCGCAACGGATACCCCCATTTAAGTGTGTGACTGGTTTTTCAGCTCAGACAGCGTAAACCCATTTGGCGGGGATATCCAGACTCGCCTTAAAGCTGTTATGTTGAACTTCAAACGGTCCGCGAAGACTTTATCTTACCTGCGGGTGATCAGGGTGTGCATACGACGTGGTGTGGCGCCCGGCACGCGGTTGAGTTTGATCAGCCCTTCCGGTTCGCCCCACAGGTCGTAGGCGTCGGCACGGGTCACCTTGGCGCGGGCGAAATCGCCGGCTTTCAGGCCCGTGAAGCCTTTCAGGAAGATGTGACCGTCGATCTCAGGCGCGTCGCCCCGGGTGCGCGCGATGGCGGTGCCGTCGTTGCGGATATCGTCGACCAGCACGTCCTGAACGGTGCCAACCTTGCTGGCCAGCTTCTGGGCGGAGATACGCGACGCCACGGCCATGAACCGCGCCAGCCGGTCCTGCTTGACCTCCTCCGGTACGTGATCGGGCAGGAGGGCGGCGGCTGCACCTTCGACGTTTTCGTAGGCGAAGGCACCGACGCGATCAATCTGTGCCGCTTCCAGCCAATCCAGAAGCAGGTTGAAATCGGCCTCGGTTTCGCCAGGAAAGCCAACCACGAAGGTCGAGCGCAAGGTCAGGTCAGGGCAGATTTCACGCCAGCTTTCGATGCGCTGCAAGGTCTTGTCCTGATTGCCGGGACGTTTCATCGCCTTGAGGATTTTCGGGCTGGCGTGCTGGAAGGGTATGTCCAGGTAAGGCAGGATCTTGCCTTCGGCCATGAGCGGGATAACCGCATTTACATGTGGGTAGGGATAGACATAATGCATGCGGACCCAGATGCCGAGTTCCCCCAGGCCGCGCGACAGGTCTTCGAACGAGGCATCCCACATCTGGCCGCGCCATTCCGACTGGGCATAGCGGATATCGAGCCCATAGGCGGAGGTATCCTGGCTGACGACCAGCAGTTCCTTTACGCCGGACTTGGCCAGGATTTCGGCTTCGCGCAGCACCTCGGCGACCGGCCGCGAGGCCAGGTCACCGCGCAGGGACGGAATGATGCAGAACGAGCAGCGATGGTCGCAGCCTTCGGAAATCTTCAGGTAGGCATAATGTTTTGGTGTCAGGCGGACACCGGCGCTGTCTTCGGGCACCAGGGCGCGGAACGGGTCGGGCTTGGGCGGCACGATATTGTGCACGGCATCCATAACCGCCTCGTATTGGTGTGCGCCCGTGACGGCGGCGACATTGGGAAAGCGCGACCGGATCAGCGCCTCTTCTCCGCCCATGCAGCCGGTGACCACCACCTTGCCGTTTTCCGCCAGGGCCTCGCCGATGGCGTTGAGGCTTTCTTCCTTGGCCGAATCCAGGAAGCCGCAGGTATTGACGACGATGACGTCGGCGCCAGCATAGGAGGCGGAGGTATCGTAGCCTTCGCCTTTCAGGCGGGTCAGGATACGTTCGGAATCAACCAGCGCCTTGGGACAGCCCAGCGACACGAAACCCACCTTCGGGGCTTCCGATTTCAAGACGGCATCACTCATATGGACAAACTTGGGCTGGAGCGCCGCCCGATATAGGGTGAGCCCATTCGGATAAGACGCGCAAAAAAACAGTATACGGCAAAATCTCGGGGGTTACTTCGCGACGTTTTTGCTATATGCGCTCCCCATACAGAATTATCCCGCCGGTTGGAAGCCTATTCCCGACATACACGGTCGGGAAATGCCCGCCCGCAAGCCCTGAAAGACCACTCCATGCTGCTTTTTGCCGATACCGCTGACACCAAGATCCTTGCCGAACTGCTGGAAACCGGTCTGATTGACGGTGTCACCACCAACCCGACCCTGATTGCCAAGTCGGGCCGCAACATCCTCGAAGTCATCAAGGAAATCTGCGACATGTGCGAGGGGCCGATCTCGGCCGAAGTCGCCGCCACGGACGCCGCAACGATGATCAAGGAAGGCGAAAAGCTGGCCAAGATCGCCACCAACGTGGTCATCAAGGTGCCGCTGACCATTGACGGCCTGAAGGCGACCAAGGAATTTTCATCGCAGGGCCTGATGACCAATGTCACCCTGTGCTTCTCTGCCACTCAGGCCCTGTTGGCCGCCAAGGCCGGCGCCACCTACATCTCGCCGTTCGTTGGTCGCCTCGACGACCAGGGCGCCGATGGCATGCAATTGATCCACGACATTCGCGCCGTCTACGACAACTACGATTTCGATACCGAAATCCTGGCAGCCTCCCTGCGCAACAATACCCATGTTGCCCAGGCCGCCATCGCCGGCGCCGACTGCGCCACCCTGCCGCCGCAAACCTTCCGCGACATGTTCAAGCACCCCCTGACCGACAAGGGTCTGGAAACTTTCCTGTCCGACTGGAAGAGCACGGGCCAAAGCATCCTGTAAGGCGAGGCTGCGCAAGCCGCAGCAGTAAACTATCAGAGGCCGGAAACGCCATAGCGTCTCCGGCCTTTTCTATGACGGCGTTTAAGCGGCATTAACCGCCTTTTGTCACCGGGCGGTAAGGGTGTTTCGTTATCCTGGCGAGGTGAAGGCCGAACCCATCCACATATCGTTTCATACGCCCGGCGTCGTTCGATGGGGCCTGTCCGCGTTCGGGCTTGTCTTGATTGGCCTGGCGGGCAAGGATTTGCTGCGCGCACTATGGCCGATGTCCGCTTTTACGCCTGTGTTTGCCTTACTGATGGGAACGGGCGTCGCGGCCGGCATAGGCCTCGTCGTCGCTTCGCATTGGGGCGCCGATGAGCGTTGGCGCATCGCCGATGGCCGCCTGACAATCGTGCGATCCTTGCGGAAGTTTCGCTCTGAGATCGCCTACACAGCGCGCGCCATTTTCGCCATTCACATCGACGTTGTCGATAAGGACAGCGGGCCCGACGCCTATCGCCTGATTGTCGTGCTCAATAGCGGAAAGCGCCTGAATTCTCCTGATTTCGCGACCTTGGCGCGTGCGGAGGCGGCGCGTGATCGCCTCCTTGCCAACAGCCCGCAATAGGATAAGCTGACGCCGTTATCCTGTGGGGGAGGCGCGAAATGGCCGAAGAGTCCGATGCCGATGCAACCACCGACGGTCCGCTGACAGCGGCGGAGCGTCCGCACCGGCTGGAGATGATCGACCTGTTGCGCGGAGCGGTGATCATGCTGATGGTCCTCGATCATACCCGCGATTTCTTTCACCGCGACAGTTTCCTCTTCGATCCGCTTGATCTGGAAAAAACGACGCCGATCCTGTTCTTCACCCGCTGGATTACGCACTTGTGCGCTCCGACCTTTACCTTTTTGGCCGGGGTGTCGATCTGTCTGCAAAAGGCCAAGGGTAAGGCCGGATGGGCCCTGTCGCGCTTCCTCTTTACACGCGGCCTGTGGCTGGTCGTCCTGGAACTGACGGTCGTCAGTTTTGGCTTTAATTTCGGTTATCCGTTCTTCTTCCTGCAAATCATTTTTGCCATCGGAATCGGCATGATGGTGATGTCCATCCTCCACTTCCTGCCCGGACACTCCGTGCTGATCCTGGGTATCGCTATCATTGCCGGTCACGACCTGCTGGCGGGCGTGGATGTGAAAGGGCTTCCGCCGGGCGGTCAGCTTTTCTGGCATCTCACGATGCAACCGGGTGGATTGGGTGCGTTACCTGGCTTTATTGTCTATCCCGTCATTCCGTGGTTGGGTATTCTGTGCCTCGGTTACGGTCTGGGTCCCATTTTCAGCCTGGAAGAACTGGCGCGCCGCCGGGCGGTGACCTTGCTGGCGGCGGGAATGGTTACCCTCTTTCTTATTCTGCGGCTGCCAAACCTCTATGGCGATTCCAATCTATGGGAATGGCAGAAGAGTCCGGTTCTGATGGCCCTGGACATTCTCGACCTGTCCAAATACCCGCCCTCCTTGGATTATACGCTGATTACGCTGGGCGTGGCCATGTGCCTGATGCTGGCCCTGACCCATTTGCCGAAGATTTTGCAGGCACCCTTCCTGGCTTTCGGGCGAACCCCCTTGTTGACCTATCTCATCCACGTCTATCTGGTGCACGGCGGCGCCTTGCTGCTGGGGCTGGCCATGGGCGTGCCTGCGGCGGGTTTCGCCGACTTCCTGTCTAACCCGGGCAGATTGGCGCCAGCGGGCTGGGGGCTAAGCCTGCCCGAGGTTTACGGCGTCTGGCTGGTGATCCTGATCGCGCTTTATCCTATCTCGCGCGCCTTCGCCGCCTACCGGGCGAAACATCGCCGGTGGTGGACCAGCTATCTGTAATCCCCGGTGTGTAACAGCTTAGCTACCAGACATGGCATCGACGATCTGATTGACCACGGCCTGGACCTGGGCGGCGTCATCACCTTCGGCCATCACGCGGATCAGAGGTTCCGTGCCTGAAGGGCGCACCAAAAGGCGGCCGGAGCCTTTCAGCGCCTCTTCGCCGTCGCGAATCGCCTGTTGCACGGCGGGGCGGTTGAGCGGGCTTTCGCCTGTATATTTCACATTCTTGAGCAGTTGTGGCACGGTATCAAACTGCTTGCCCAGAATGCTCATCGGTTTACCGGACTCGACCAGAACGGCCAGAACCTGTAGTGCGGCCATCAGGCCGTCGCCAGTCGTGGCGTGATCGTGCAGGATGACATGGCCAGACTGTTCGCCACCCAGGTTGAAGCCGCCCTCCTTCATCTTTTCCATGACGTAGCGGTCGCCAACCTTGGCGCGTTCCAAGGTCAGGCCCTGTTGTGCCATGAAGCGCTCCAAACCGAGATTGGACATGACGGTGGCGACGAGGCCGCCGCCCTTCAGCAGGCCGCGTCGCGCCCAGTTGCTGGCGATGATGGCCATGATCTGGTCGCCATCGACGATGACACCATGCTCATCGCAGATCACGACGCGGTCGGCGTCGCCGTCCAACGCGATGCCGATATCGGCGCGCAGTTCCTTAACCTTCTGCGCCATCGCCTGAGGTTGGGTGGAGCCGCATTTTTCGTTGATGTTGACGCCATCGGGAGTGACGCCGATCGGGAAGACTTCCGCACCCAGTTCATATAGAGCAAGGGGCGCCACCTTGTAAGCCGCGCCATTGGCGCAATCGAGCACGATCCGCAAACCATTGAGCGTCAGGTTGCGCGGGAAGGTGGCCTTGGCGATTTCGACGTAGCGCCATTGGGCATCGTCAACGCGCTGAACCCGGCCGAGCTTATGCGGTTCTGCCACACCGAGCAGGATATTGCCGTCCATGCGGGCTTCGATGGCCAGTTCGACATCGTCTGATAACTTGTACCCGTCCGGGCCGAACAGTTTTATACCGTTATCGGAAAACGCATTGTGCGAGGCGGAAATCATGACACCCAGATCGGCGCGCATCGACCGTGTCATCATGGCGACGCCTGGGGTGGGCAGAGGGCCAAACAGGCGCACATCCATGCCGACGCTGGTGAAGCCGGCCACCAAGGCCGGTTCAATCATGTAGCCCGACAGGCGGGTGTCTTTACCGATAACGACCAAATGGCGGCGGTCGGTATCGGACATAAACATTTTTCCCGCGGCCATGCCGACGCGATAGGCGACTTCGGCGGTCATGGGGAAGGAGTTGGCGCGGCCGCGAATGCCGTCCGTGCCGAAATATTTGCGTGTCTGGCTCATGGCGGTCATATGAGTGGCCATTTCTTCGTTTCTGTTGCGGATAGGATTGTAGCCATACAGCGACATTGCTTGTCGATAGCTGGCGATTTTTTGGGTGACGAGGGAAATGAAGGCGGCTTCCAGCTTATCAACCGTTTCGGCGCGTGGCGCCTTGGTGGAGCCGTTCAAGGCGCGAAAGACGCTGCTTTGGGCGATGGACGCGGCTTCGGCAACGTCCTTTATCGAAATGCCGGACGTGGCGACCGCGTCTTGCAGCTTTTCCCATTTGCCTTCGCTCATGCTCATTTCCTCAATTAACAGGGTGAGGGTAGGGGAGGATGGCTAAAAATGCAATAATTTAATTGCAATAATGTTGATGCATGAGCTTTTTGGACGATTACCGGGCGTAATTAGGCCCTTCGCACAAAATTGACACAATTTTAGCGAGGTTTGACATAATTTTAACAGCCCGGGGCAATATCTCTTTCGGTAGTAATCGGTAGCAATTTAAAATTGGTCGTGCTATTTAAAAATTGCACTTCTCAGGCACCAGACAAAAGGACATGTTGGCTTATGTGCGGAATTATTGGAATTATCGGCAATTCGCCCGTGGCGCCGCGCCTGCTGGAAAGCCTGCGTCGTTTGGAATATCGCGGCTATGATTCCGCCGGTATCGCGGTCGAAACGCCTGCTGGCGCGCAGCGCCGCCGGGCTGCCGGCAAGATTCGTAACCTGGAAGCCGTCTTTGCCGAAGCGCCGATCACCGGGACGACGGGTATAGGCCATACCCGTTGGGCGACCCACGGTGCGCCGACAATTGCCAATGCGCACCCGCATCACTACGGCAAGGTTACCTTGGTCCATAACGGCATCATCGAAAACTACGCGGAACTGAAAGCGGCGATGATTGCCGACGGTGAAACCTTCGAATCCGACACCGATACCGAAGTCATCGCCCATCTGCTCGACGGTGCGCTGAAGTCCGGCCTAAAAATGCAAGACGCCTTCAAGTCCGTTCTCGATCGCCTCAATGGCGCCTATGCTTTGGCTATTCTGGTGGACGGCGAGCATGACACCCTGCTTGGCGCCCGTCGCGGCTCGCCGTTGGTTATTGGCTGGGGCGAAGACGAAATGTACCTGGGTTCGGACGCGCTGGCCGTCGGACCGTTCACGCAGCGCGTCACCTATCTGGAAGAAGGCGACTGGGTCGTGCTCAAAAAAGATTCGGCCGAGGTTCGCGACGTCAAAGGCTTCCTGGTCAATCGTCCGATAACCCTCGTTTCCGCCTCCGCGGCCATCGTTGAAAAGGGCAGCTATCGTCACTTCATGGAAAAGGAAGTGCATGAACAGCCGGAAAGCTGCCAGCGCACATTGAGCGCCTATCTCGATCCGGTAGCGGGCGGCGTGCGCGAAGATATCAAGGCTGGCGTCGATTTCGCCACCGTGACGCGTCTCCAGATCATTGCCTGCGGCACGGCCTATTATGCCGGTTCCATCGCCCGGTACGCGTTCGAGAGACTGGCGGGACTGCCGGTCGATGTCGAGGTGGCCTCTGAATTCCGTTACCGCACGCCCGCCGTCACGCCGGGAACACTGGCCATCGCCGTTTCGCAATCGGGAGAAACCGCCGATACCCTGGCGGCGCTGCGCTGGTGCAAGGATCAGGGGTTGCAAACCGCTGCCCTGGTTAATGTCCATTCGTCCACCATGGCGCGCGAAGCCGATATCCTGTGGCCAACTCATGCCGGTCCGGAAATCGGCGTTGCCTCGACCAAGGCCTTCACCGCCCAACTGTCCGCCTTATTATCTCTGGTTGTCTGCGCCGCCCGCCAGCGTGGCCGTATCACCACGCATGACGAGGCTCATCTGGTCCAGACGCTACTCGGTGCCCCCGGCCTGATTGCCGAAGCGCTCGGTATGGACAGCGAGATTACGCGGATCGCCTACGACCTCAGCAAGGCACGCGATGTCATCTATCTGGGCCGTGGTGAAATGTATCCGCTGGCGTTGGAAGGCGCACTGAAGCTCAAGGAAATCAGCTACATCCATGCCGAAGGCTATGCTGCCGGAGAATTGAAGCATGGTCCAATCGCGCTGATCGATGAAAAGACGCCGGTGGTGGTAATCGCGCCGGACGATGAGCTGTTCGAAAAGACGGCCTCCAATGTTCAAGAGGTCGCGGCGCGCGGTGGGCGGGTGATCATGATCACCGATGCGCCGGGCAAGGTGCCGACGCTGTCAGGGGATGCGGCCAAATCGTTGAAGGTCATTCAGGCGCCGGCCTGCGATTCCTTTATCGCCGCCCTGGTCTATTCGGTACCGATTCAACTGCTCGCCTACCACACGGCAGTTCAAAAGGGCACCGATGTCGATCAGCCGCGCAACCTCGCCAAATCGGTCACCGTCGAATAGGCCAACCGGGCGGATGCAGGCTTGCCATATCCTGTGGCGGCCTGTATCCCCCCGCAATGAATTCCCGGTATATAAAAGGCTGCGGCCTGGCCCTGATGTCCGCCGTGTTGTGGGGCGTGTCGGGTGTATGCGGTCAGTTCCTGTTTGCCCAGCGCGGCGTCAACACGGAATGGCTGGTGACCACACGCATGCTGGCGGCGGCCATACTGATGCTGGGTTTTGTCGCGGTTCGGGCGCCGGGGGAGCTTTTCGTCTTGTGGAAAGACCGGACGGATGCCTTGCGCATGCTGGTGTTCGGCGTTTTCGGCATGTTGGCCGTGCAATACACCTATTTTGCCGCCATCAATGCCTCGAATGCCGCGACGGCGACCATCCTGCAATATACCGGTCCGGCGCTTATCGTCGGGTGGTTTGCGTTTAAAGAACGGCGCTTGCCCCGCCTGGCCGAATGGCTGGGGGTAGCGATGGCGGTGGCGGGCACGGTTTTCCTGGTGACGCATGGCCGTTTCGGTAGCCTCTCCATATCGCAGATGGCGCTGGTCTGGGGCCTCGGGTCTGCGGTGGCGCTCGCCTTTTACTCCATCCAGCCGCTGAGCCTGATGCATCGTTACGCTCCACCCGTTGTGATTGGGTGGGGGATGCTGATCGGGGGCGTGCTGCTTAGCCTTGTCCGGCCGCCCTGGGCGATTGCCGGCACATGGGATGCGGCGACGATCGGCGCCTATGCCTTTGTCATCGTTTTTGGCACGCTGGTGCCCTTCTATGCCTACCTGACCGCAGTAAAGATCATCGGGCCGCAAACGGGCAGCCTCCTGGCCTGTGCCGAACCGTTGTCGGCTGCTATCATTTCCGTCCTGTGGCTAGGTACGCGCTTTGGGCCTTTCGACTGGTTGGGCACGGCGCTGATCCTGGGCACAGTCGTTATGCTCACCCTGGGCAAACCTGCGGAAACGTCGCCGAAAATCGAGTAGCTATTTCCGCGTGGTCGCCATGTCCCGACCGTTGCGCTGCAACAAAAAGTGAGGGCCCGTGTCTCGTAACTATCAGGAAACCCCTATAAGTGGCCACACTCATGTGTGTTTTGCGGTGTGTCGGTTCAGGGCTTGCCGCCTGTTCGGAGCCTGAGCATGGAAAGCTGCCTTCCCACTACGATTGTCGATGAGGCGCAAAAGCCGGCCCAAAGACCGGGTGTCGTGCTGTTTGCCCTAGCCATGGGCAGTTTTGCCATCGGCACGACCGAATTCGCCACCATGAGCCTTCTGCCCTATTTCTCGAAGGATCTAGGCATCGACGAAGCCACGGCGGGCCATGTCATCAGCGCCTACGCCTTGGGGGTCGTGGTCGGCGCCCCGACCATCGCTGTACTGGCGGCGCGCCTGTCGCGCAAATTCCTTCTGATCGCCCTGATGCTGGTCTTTGGTATTGCCAATGGCTTGAGCGCCCTGGCGCCGAACTATCACTGGATGCTGTTTTTCCGCTTTCTGAGCGGCTTGCCGCACGGCGCCTATTTCGGCGTAGCGGCCCTTGTCGGCGCATCCCTGGTCCCTGTCGACAAACGCGCCTCCGCCGTGGCGCGGATTATGCTGGGCCTGACCATAGCCACGGTGATCGGCGTGCCTGCCGCCAACTGGATGGGACAGGTCCTAGGCTGGCGGGCTGGTTTCGCTCTGGTGGCGGCACTCGCCGCACTGACCATGGGGCTGGTCTGGACCTTTACCCCAAAGCAGGCGCGCGACCCGGACGCCAGCCCGTTGCGTGAACTCGGTGCGCTGAAGCGCGGCCAAGTCTGGTTGACCTTGGGTATCGGCGCGATCGGCTTTGGCGGCATGTTTGCCGTCTATACCTATGTTGCCTCGACCCTCTTGACCGTAACGCAGGTTTCACCCGGCTTCGTTCCGATGATCCTGTGCGTTTTTGGCCTCGGCATGACCGCCGGCACCCTGTTTTGCGGCTGGGCGGCGGACAAGGCGCAGATGCCGGCCATTGGTCTGTGCCTGGTGTGGAGTGCCCTGTGGCTGGCCGTCTACCCCTTTGCCGCCCATAACATATGGGCCGTCAGCGCGGTGGTGTTCATGATCGGCGGCGGCGGCGGCCTGGGCATCATGTTGCAGACCCGCCTGATGGACGTGGCAGGCGATGCTCAGACCCTGGCGGCGGCGCTCAATCACTCGGCGTTCAATTTCGCCAATGCGCTGGGGCCATTCCTCGCCGGACTGGTCATCGCCCGTGGCGCGGCGTTCAATGATACGGGATTTGTCGGTGTCCTGCTGGCACTCGGCGGATTGCTGATCTGGTTCATAGCGATCCTGGACAATCGCCGCCGCGCCCTGCTTTAGGAAATTTTCCGACATTTGTGCAAAAAATTCCGAAAAAAATGGCCGTGATGGGATGACAAACGAATAGGGATGGGTCATATGGGCGGCTCCTAACATCCCCTTTAGAAGGACCTATCTTCCGTCATGCGTGACTTTTATCGTATCCGCCGCTTGCCTCCCTATGTCTTCGAAGAAGTCAACAAGGTGAAGGCACGTCTGCGCGCGGCAGGTACGGATGTCATCGACTTCGGCATGGGTAATCCTGACATGCCGACCGCCCAGCATATCGTCGACAAGCTGGTCGAGACGGCTCAGAAGCCGAAGACACATGGTTACAGCGTGTCCAAGGGCGTCCATGGCCTGCGCAAGGCCATGGCTGGCTATTACGACCGCCGTTACGGCGTGAAGCTCAACCCGGATACCGAGGTTGTGGCCACCCTGGGGTCAAAGGAAGGGTTCGCCAACCTGGCCATGGCCATCACGGCGCCCGGCGACACGGTCATCTGCCCCAATCCGGCCTATCCGATCCACGCCTTCGGTTTTCTGATGGCGGGCGGCGTCATTCGCCATGTCCCGGCCTTATCGCCTGAACAATATCTGTCGGGCATCGAGCGCGCGGTGAAACATTCGGTGCCGACGCCATCGGTGATGATCGTCTCCTACCCGTCGAACCCGACGGCGCAATGGGTTGATCTTGATTTCTACAAGGAAGTCATCCGCATCGCCCGCAAGCACGACCTGATTGTGCTGTCGGATATCGCCTATTCGGAAATCTATTTCGAAGACAACCCCCCGCCGTCGATCCTTCAAGTCGAGGGCGCCATCGAACGCTCGGTTGAAATCAATTCCCTGTCCAAGACCTATGCCATGGCCGGTTGGCGCGTCGGCATGGTGGTCGGCAATTCGGAAATCTGCGCAGCGCTGGCCCGTGTGAAATCCTATCTCGACTACGGTGGTTTTGCGCCGATCCAAGTCGCCGCTGCCGCCGCCCTGAACGGGCCGCAGGACAATGTCGCCGAAATCCGCGCCACCTATAAATCGCGCCGTGATGTGCTGGTCGAATCGATGAAGCGCGCTGGCTGGGACATTCCGCCGCCGCCGGCGTCGATGTTCGCCTGGGCCAAGATTCCACCGAAGTTTGAGCATTTGGGCTCGATCGAATTCGCCAAGCTTCTGATCGAAGAGGCCCACGTCGCCGTGGCGCCCGGCCTCGGTTTCGGTGAGTATGGCGAAGGCTATGTGCGGATCGGTCTCGTCGAAAATGAGCACCGCATTCGCCAGGCAGCGCGCAACATCAAAAAGTTGCTGCAACCGAATACCAAAGCTGCCGCTGCAGCCGAATAGCTGCAAGGGCCGGTTGTCGTTTATAAAAATGTGATCTGAGGGGATGACACTCGTGTCATCCCTTATATTAAGCGTCTTTGCGGTCACAGGCACGCGGCTATCGTCATTAAGGGTTCATTATTGTTTTTGACTCGCACTCCGTTTTAGGTTTCACTTGTTATTGTGCAGCGCACATATGTTTTTGCAGGAAACTGACATTTTTCGGTCGGTTTCCGCATAGAACAGACGGTGCGCAAGGCCTTAGCTGTGGGCCGGTAACCAAGAGGTGTGCGCGTGGTAAGTCTAGAGTTCGATCTGAATACCGATTCCGAACAGGACGCTTTCTTTGGCGCCTTCTTCAAGTTCGTCGAAGCGGCTGCCATTACCGACGCCGATTCGATCTCCGTGCGTTCCGATCCCATGGGCGATCATCAGGTCAAGGTCGTGACATTTGAAGACGACAGCCAGGCCGATCAATTCCAGACATACTGGTCGCAGCGCCGCAAATGGCTTGGCTTGTGAGCCTATAAGGCTGTAGGCTTGGGTGTATGCTGGGCCTGAGACATCTTCCCCTCAAATATCGTTTGCCCCTGATCCACGGCGGATTGGGTGTTTTGGCGCGCTTGAAATCGGGTGGATGGACGAAAGCGGACGACGTGACGCTTAGGCGTGGCGATTTTATCGTCTCGGGTTTTTTCACCGAAACGACGGGTATCGCGCAGGGCGGCCGCCTGTCGGCCCAGGCCTTGAAGGCCGCGGGTTATGACATCGCTGAGCACGATCTGCGCCCGGCCTTCAAAAAGCTGTTCAGTAAAAACCTGTTTCGGGGCGTGCCTCTGCCGGGTCGGGGCGGCGTGTGGTATATCCACGCCAATGCGCCGGAAGTTCTGGTCGCCTTGCTGGTGCACGACCCGAAATCATGGGCGGACCGCTATCGCATTGCCTATTGGGCATGGGAAACGCCGAAGGTGCCGGCGGATTGGGTGTTCGCTGCCGACTACCTACACGAAATCTGGGTGCCCAGCCTGTTTGTCCGTAATGCCTTGGCCGCCACCTTCAATGCCGCTTTGCGTGCCGACCTGATCTCGCGCCTGCGCGTCATGCCGCATCCCGTGCCCGTGCCGCCGCCCGTCCGCCATGACTCGGCGCGCCAGCGTTTCGACCTGAGCGACACGGTTTGCGAGGTCTTAAGCCTGTTTGACACCAAATCCTCGGCGGCGCGCAAGAATCCGTGGGGCGTGCTGGACGCCTGGCGTCAGGCTTTTCCGCAATCGAGCGATACGGCGCGCCTGACGCTCAAGGTCAGCGACCTATCGGGCGATCCGGCGACGGCTCAACGCCTGCTGGCCGTAACCGCCGATCGTTACGATATCCGTCTGATGAGTGAACGTCTGAGCGAGCGCGACATGGAAGCCTTTACAGGTGCGTTCGACGTTCTGATTTCGTTGCACCGGTCCGAAGGGTTTGGCCTGTCTTTGGCTGAGGCTATGGCCGCCGGCGTAGCGGTGATCGCCACCGGCTGGTCGGGCAATACCGATTTCATGACGGCTGAAAATGCCCGCTTGGTGTCATCGACCCTTATTCCTGTTGACGATCCGGACGGGGGATATGCCCACCTGCGTCGCGATCCGGCACAGGTCTGGGCCGATCCCAACCTGGCCGAGGCGGCATCTGATATTCGCGATCTGACCAGTTCGCCTGAGTTGCGGCAACGCTTTGCGCACAATGCCGTGCAGGCTATCCGGGCCCTGCACGCGCCGTGGCAGCGTGAGGCGCTTGTCGAGCTGCCGTTTAACGCTGGTTTGTGAGCGCGGACGGCCGCTTTCACCGTCTATGCTTGACTCTGCATGGCTTTTCCGTCAAAGAACCGCCCATATCCGCGCATTCGCATGCGCTTCAGGCACAAACCCTTTACCAACACGGGGATCCGGCGTCAGCCGGCGGAGGTTGGGAAGGCTCCCCGACAGCGCGTTGCGCCCTCGGGGATTTTGTTTTTGTCCGAAATGCTGCGGCAGGCGGACCCAGACTTAAAGGTTTTTGGCAATGTTCGACAGTTTGAACGACCGTCTTTCCGGTTTGTTTGACCGCCTCAGCGGCCGCGGCGTCCTTTCGGAAAAGGACGTCGAAGAGGCCCTGCGCGAGGTTCGCGTTGCCCTTCTGGAAGCCGATGTCGCCTTGCCAGTCGTGCGTCAATTCATGGCGCGCGCTAAGGAACTGGCGACCGGCGAAGCCATCATCAAGGCGGTCAAGCCCGCCGACCAGGTGGTCAAGATCGTCTATGACGGCCTGATCGACATGCTGGGCGGCGAAGAGCCTGTGCCGGTAAACCTGAACGCCGTGCCGCCCGTTGTCATTCTGATGGCTGGTCTGCAAGGCTCCGGTAAGACCACCACCTCGGCCAAGCTGGCCTTGCGCCTGACCAAGTTCGACCGCAAGAAGGTCATGATGGCGTCGCTCGACACCCGCCGTCCGGCCGCCATGGAGCAGTTGAAGCTGCTCGGCGAACAGACAGGCGTTGACGTATTGCCGATCGTCGCTGGCCAGGGTGCCACCGACATCACCCGTCGCGCCCTGACGTCTGCCAAGCTCCAGGGTTATGACGTTCTGATCCTGGATACCGCCGGCCGCACAACGCTGGATGAGGCGCTGATGGCCGAAGCGGCCGAAATCGCCAGGATCGCCAATCCGACCGAAACCTTCCTGGTCGCCGACTCGCTCACCGGCCAGGATGCCGTGCGCACCGCCACTGCCTTCCATGAGCGCCTGCCGCTGACTGGCCTGATCCTGACCCGCGCCGACGGCGACGGCCGGGGCGGGGCCATGCTGTCGATGCGCGCCGTCACGGGTCTGCCGATCAAATATCTCGGCGCCGGTGAAAAGGTCGATGCGCTCGATGTCTTCGATGCCCGCCGTATCGCCGGCCGTATCCTGGGCCAGGGTGACGTCGTCGCCCTCGTCGAAAAGGCCGCCCAGGAACTGGATGCCGTCAAGGCCGAGGCCATGGCGAAGAAGATGGCCAAGGGTCAGTTCGACCTCGATGACCTGGCGGCTCAGCTTCAGCAGATGAAGAAGATGGGCGGCATGAGCGGCATTATGGGCCTGCTGCCCGGCGTGCAGAAGGTCAAGAAGCAGATCGAGGAATCGAATTTCACCGACAAGGTGTTCGATCGTCAGGTCGCCATCATCTCCTCGATGACCAAGATTGAGCGCAAAAAGCCTGACCTGCTCAACGCCTCGCGCAAGCGTCGTATCGCGGCGGGCGCCGGTGTCGAAGTTCAGGAAATCAATCGCCTCCTCAAGCAACATCGCCAGATGGCCGATACGTTCAAGATGATGTCGCGGTCCAATGGACGCGGCGCCATGGGCCAGATGGCAAAGATGTTCGGAATGGGCGCCCCCGGAATGAATGCTGGCGCGGCTCCGCCCAACATGGCTGAACTGGCCAAGCAGATGGGGGCCAATCCCCAGGGTGGTCCCGGCGCCAATCCGCTTCAGGGCCTCAATCCGGCCCTCGATCTCGACAAACTCAAGGCGCTCGGCGGCGGAAAACTGCCGGGAGCCACTCCTCCTTCGGGCCTGTTCGGTGGCCTGCCGGGCTTGCCCGGCGCAAAGCCGTTCGACCCAACCAAGAAATAGCACCTTACTAGTTAGGATACTGAAATGCTGAAGATTCGTCTCTCGCGCGGTGGCTCCAAGAAGCGCCCGTACTACACCATCGTCATCGCCGACGCCGCCGCGCCGCGCGACGGCAAGTTCATTGAAAAGGTCGGCACCTATAACCCGATGCTGCCGAAGGACGCGCAGCGCGTGACCCTGAAGGTTGAGCGCATCGCCGAATGGCTCAAGAAGGGCGCCCAGCCGACCGACCGCGTCGCCCGTTTCCTGTCGCAGGAAGGCCTCGTGAAGTGGGAAGCCAGCAACAACCCGAAGAAGGGTACGCCGGGCAAGAAGGCGCAAGAGCGCGCCGCTGAACGCGCCCAACGCGAGCAGGACCGTCTGGATGCCGAAGCCGCTGCCCGTGAAGAAGCGGCTGCTGCCGCTGCTGCTCCGGCGGAAGAAGCCCCCGCTGAGGAAGCCGCTGCCGAAGAGCAACCCGCTTCGGAATAAGCGCGGTTTCAGGCGCTACGCCTTCACCGAATGTTTGTGTCGGAATGAAGTGGGCGTAAACACAAATCTAAAGGGCCGGGATTTGCCTCCCGGCCCTTTTTCTATATAGGAAGCTCACATGAGCAAACCTGACCTTATCTTCGTGGCGCAAATCAGCGCCGCTGTCGGCCTGCAGGGCGAATTCAAACTGCTGAGTTTCATGGACGATCCGTTCAGCGTCCTGGAATACAGTCCCCTGCTGAACGAAAAGGGTGAACCGGCCCTGGTCATTACCAAGGCGCGCGAGCACAAGGGCACCTTGGTCGTAAAGGCCGAAGGCGTCCCGGATCGTACGGCTGTTGACCGGATCAAGGGGATGAAGCTGTACATCGACCGGGCCGACCTGCCGGAAATCGACGAAGACGAATACTACATCACGGATTTGATCGGCATGAAGGTCTTCGATACGGCGGGCGCCGAGATCGGACGGATCATGAATGTCGATAATTTCGGCGCCGGCGACCTGCTTGATATCCAGCCTCTGGAAGGGCCCACCTACTACCTTCTGTTCACGGCGGAAAACGTGCCCGAAGTGAACTTGGCCGAACGGCGTATCGTCGTCGATCTGAGCGGAGTCTAGAGCGCCGATCCGACTGGCTCGGCTCTCTAGTTCCTTGGCTTTACGCGTGAATACCGCCTGAGACTTCTATACGCTGGCCGTTGAGCCAGCCGGCTTCGTCCGAAAGCAAAACACTGACAATGCCCCCGATATCGTCCGGCAAGCCGACACGGCCCAAAGGCGTACGGCTGGCTATGGCGGCGTTCAGTTCCGCGTCGTCACGCACCCGTCCACCGCCGAAATCGGTAGCGATGGCGCCCGGCGCGATCGAATTGACGCGGATACGGCGCGGCCCCAACTCAACGGCCAAATAGCGAGACAGAACATCGATCGCGCCCTTCATCGCGCCATAGGCCGATGACCCGGGATAGCTGAAGCGAGCCAGGCCCGACGACAGATTGAGGATCGCGCCGGCGTCCTTCATCAATGGTAACAGCTTTTGGGTCAGGAAGAAGACGCCCTTGAGGTGGATGTTCATGACCTCGTCAAACTGGGCTTCCGTCGTTTCGGCGAAGGGCGCGTACAGGGCCGTGCCCGCATTATTGATCAGAAAATCGAACCGGTCCTGCCCCCAGGTGGCGTGCAAGGCGTCACGAACCTGTCCGGCGAACGCGTCGAAACCCGAACTCACGCCGGTATCGAGCGGCAAGGCCACGGCTTTGCGCCCCATTTGCTGCAATTCTTCGACCAGACTGTCGGCCTCGTCCTGGCGCGAGCGGTAGGTGAAGACAATGTCGATGCCCTTGGCCGCCAGATGGTGGGCCATGTTGCGGCCAAGGCCGCGGCTGCCGCCGGTAATGAGTGCGATTTTCATAAAGGTAGCTCCTGTGTGGTGAGGGCAATTTACTATCTCTAATTTTGGGGATAAATATCGATTATTAGACATCACTGTTCAGAAACTGAGAACAATGAACCGCCTTGAAGCTATGACTACTTTCGTTCGCATCGCCGAATTGCAAAGCTTCACAGCGGCGGCGACCTCTTTGGGCTTGCCGAAATCGCGTGCCTCGGCGGCCGTGAGTCAGTTGGAGGCGCATTTGAAGACACAGCTTCTGTACCGCACGACACGCCGCGTTCAGCTGACGCACGACGGTCAGGCCTATTACGAACGCTGTCGCGAATTGTTGGCAGAATTGGATGAGCTCGATGCCCTGTTCGAACGTACGCCCTCGGCCCTGACCGGAAGCTTGCGGGTCGATATGCCGGTAAGCATGGCGCGAAACTTCCTGATCCCGCGCCTGCCGGAATTCCTCGGCCGGCATCCGGCGCTGGACATTGAGCTGTCATGTACGGACCGTCGCGTCGACGTCATCGCCGAAGGGTTCGATTGCGTCATCCGTGTCGGGGCCCTGGCCGATTCCGGTCTGGTCGCGCGGCCTTTGGGCGTGCTGAAAATGGGTAATTATGCCAGTCCCGCCTATTTGGCGCGTCATGGAGAACCGAAGACGCTGGACGATCTAAGCGGCCATTACCTTATTCACTACGCTCTGACCCTGGGCAGCCGGCCGTTCGGTTTTGAGTACCGCGACGCGGAAGGCTACAAGACGGTGGATATGGCCGGACGCATAACGGTCAACAATACGGAAGCGTTTCAGGCCTCGGCCCTGGCCGGACTAGGCCTATTTCAGGCGCCCCGGACCGGCAACCGGCGAAATGTCGAAACGGGTGCGCTGGTGGAAATCCTTCCCGCGTTCGAAGCTGAGCCCTTGCCGGTGTCGGTCATCTATCCGCGCCGCCGTCACCAGGCCCGGCGCGTGCGCGCCTTTATCGACTGGGTGGCCGGGATCATGAGCGACTATCTGGACTAAACCGTCGCGAGATGTAATGGTCCGGCCAACAACGAACAGAGCACAGATGAAGCGCCCCACCTCTTTCGATATCGCCGCCCTGGCCGGCGTGTCCCAGGCCACCGTCTCGCGCGCCTTGTCGGGCTCGACCTCGGTGAGCGAAGCCGTGCGCCAGCGCGTGTTCGATGCGGCGGCGCAGCTCAACTACACGGTCGATATCAATGCGCGAAAGCTGCGCTCAAAGAAGATCAACACCATCGCCGTGCTGGTCTCCGAAGACCTCGATCATTCTGACAACCGGATCAATCCGTTCTTTCTCCCCCTGATCGGTTCTATCCTCGATTACGCCAACGCGCGTGGCGTCGATGTGTTGATGTCGCTGCAAAAGGCGGATGCCGATTGGGGCGCCGACTATGGTTTTTCCCGGCGGGCGGACGGTATTATATTCCTGGGTTACCGCGATTTCGAATCGTATTTGCGCCGGGTTGCCGTGCTGCGCCAGGTGGGCGAGCCGTGGGTGGTGTTCGGCCCGGTGATGCCGGAGACGCCAAACCTGTTTATCGGCTCCCAGAACGAAGAAGGCGCCCATTCGGCCGTCGAGCACCTGATAAAAACAGGCCGCAACCGGATCGTGTTTTTAGGCGAGGCGTCCGAGCAGCATTCTGAATTTTTCGAACGCTACAAGGGTTACCAGCGGGCGCACGCCGAAGCCGGCCTGACGCCTGACGCGCGCCTAGCCGTGGATTGCTTTATTTCGCGTGAGGAAGGGGCCGCGGCCATCGATCGCCTCTTGGCGGATGGCGTGCCGTTTGATGGCGTATTCGCGGTGACCGATCTGCTGGCCATCGGCGCGATCCAGTCTTTGCAGAAAAGCGGACTTGTTGTGCCGGACGATGTGTCCGTCATGGGGTTCGATGATCTGTGGGCCTGTACCTGCATCAACCCGACCCTGTCGACCGTGCGTCAAGATACAACGACAGCGGCGAAAGTGCTGGTCGATACGCTGGCGGCGCTCATAGACGGCGAACCGGTTGAAATGACCCGCATCCCGACGCAACTGGTCTTGCGTGAATCGGCGTAATACCAAGCGTCATGACTTCGATAAAAAAACCCCCGACACCGTGGCGTCGGGGGCAAGTTTGGTCAAAGGGGTTGAGACTAATCTTTGACCTTGGAAGAAGACGAGAAGTGGTCGAAAGTCGCGGGGTTACGGTCCCAGACCTGGCGATCAAGTAGGGACCGCAAGAGCTTGACATATTCGGCGTGTGACCAGGCCAGCGGCGTGGCGCTGTCGGTGCCTTCGCCAATGGCGTAGTCGTGGGCCGTCTTCGATCCGACGCCGTCGAACACCTGTTCGGGGATCATCAGGCCTTCGTTGGCGAACAATTCCATTCCCTTGACATAGGTGGCGCGAATGGCGTCGATATCGGCCGCTGTTGCCCCACCCGTTTTCAAGGCGTCGCGCGCCAGTTCGTAGTGACCACGTTCGCCGGTAAAGATCGGCCAGACCCGGCCGCGCTGATCGGCGGACATTGTGCCGTAATTGCCGCCTTCCGTGCCTTCGCCATAGCCGTCATTGCCATAGCGGCGGAAGCCGGGAACGGTCACAGTGCTGCCGGGAAAATGGAAATCGTACCGTACCCGCAGATTTTCCGGCAGGGTCTGATCGTCGATGACGGCCAGCGACTGGGTAATGGCCTGATCGTCCGCCGGGCGCACGCCATAGCGGACCAGTTCCAGGAAACCGGCATCGATCATCAGGTCCGACCGTAGTCCCTTGCGACCGTTCCGGTCGTCCAATACGCCTGGCGCATTGGCGTCTTCGGAGCGGGAAATACGCAGATAATAGCTGGCGGGCTTATCATCGCCGCGCACCTTGCCCGACGTCGTGAACAGGCGCTGCTCCAGCTTGCGGGAATAGTCTTCGGCTGTCGCTCCATACAGTTTGGCGTCCTGCGCGTCGCCCGCCTGGGTGGCGATGTCGGCGGCCGCGACCAGTCCCGCGATGACCGCCGCCGTGGTTGACGGCGAATGACCTTCCTGTTCTTCCCAGCGCTCCTGCTGGCTATAGGGTGGGGTGATGGTAGCGTGGTTCCAGTCCAGTCCGACCGTACCGCCGTGGCTCAGGAAGTCGGCAGCCGGCTTGAGCATGGTCTTGTAGGACGACATCAGCTCGTCCGTCTTGATCAGGCCGAGGCGTTCCAGGCGTGCGCCGAGCAGGATCGGCATGGCCGTCTGATCGAGCTGGACGCCGACCCATTCCGGCGTGCCATCGACATGGGCCTTTTGCATGAACCAGCCTGTGGCGCCGGTATTGCCCGGCGTAGACGCCTTTACCTGAACCGTCGGCAGATAGCGGAAAGCGGCAACCGGGGTTTGCCGGTCGCCCAGGGCGGCCAGGGCCATCGAGACCTGATAGAAGTCGCGCGGCCATACGGCCTTGTAACCCGTCGATGACACATCTGTCGTGACGGTATCGCCCCACGGATTGCTGAGCGAAGCGATCAGCGCGCCGGCGGAGGTATGGTCTTCCTGGGTCTTTAGCATCAGCGCCGAAGCGTAGAGCAGCTTGCCATTGTCTTCGGACAGCGGGATCAGGCTTTTCAGTTCGGTCAGGGAGGCCAGATAGTCTTCCCACCCGACGGCCTTGCCCTCACCGTTGAAATTGGCCAGCACCCGGGTGTAGCCGGCTTTGAGCGTGGCGGCGGATTCGGTCGTCGCGGCGGCGGTCGTGGCGCCGAAACCGACGGCCAGATCGACGGTCATGGTCTTCGTGACGGTCGGCAACTGACCGACCAGAACGATATTGCCTTTGACCGTGGTGGCGCCGTGCGGGGTGCCCAGCGTCTGGCGAGTCGCCAAGTCCTTGATGCCGTCGGTGGTGCCGGTATAACCGACATTCGCCGCTTTGAAAGGCACGCTAGCCGATAGATTGAGCGCGACGCGGCCTTGCCAGGCCTGCAGGTGATTGAGATCAACGCGGCCCTCGTCATCGCCCGACGTATTGGCCATGGATGGGTCGAGAATGACATAGGGCGTCACAGGTCCCTTCAATGCCTTGACCGTGACACGGACCATCAGGGTCTGGTGATCGGGATCGGTAAACACATCCTTGATGATAACGAAGCGGCCCTGTTTGTCCGTATTGGTCAGGCGATAGGCGGGCGACAAGGGCCGCCCGGCGGAATCGGTATGCAAATAGGCGACATGCGACGTGGTGTCGGTGCGTTCGAAGGCCGTCCAGCCCTTGCCGGTCACGGCAATCTGCAGTTCGCGGATCTGGGCTTCGTGAATGCGCCCGTACATGGTCTCCGTAACGACGCCTTCAGCGAGCGAGAACCACACCTTCGATACCTTGCCGGTGACGGCCGTGTCGGAAAACTGATAGTTTTTGTAGGCTTCATAGGCGGTGCCTATGCCTTGCTTGCCGGAATAGGACCAAGGCGAGGCCACGCCCGGACCATCGCTCGCCTTTGCATCGGCGATGACGGTCGGGTTGTGGTCCGGCATTTCGTCCTTCGCCATAGCTGGCGATACACCTGACAGGCAGGCGCAAAGGGCGATCGCGCTGACCCAGGCGGGCGAATATCGCTTGCGGTGTTCCATACGTCCTCACTGCCTCCGCGCGGCGTCCAAACGCATATCGGCGGATCTTGTTGTTTGACCGTTTTGACGGCTGTTTTGTCCACTATGACAAAGCGCAGACGCTTCGTCGCGTTGCATACGTATTCACGACGGCAAAATGCGCATGAATACGAATGCAGGACCTGCGGCGGAGGCTGCGGGCACAAAAAAACCCTTTGGCCGGTAAGGGCCAAAGGGAGTTTATGTTGAGAAGATACCACTTACAAAGCATGCACTCTGCAATTGGCGTATCCCGGTCGCGTCACAACAACCGGAATGGCAAAAACGGGTCGAAAACGCGCACAGCATGGCTGACGCCGTCGGTTTGCGGCCCGAAACCCATATGTAAACGTTTGCACGCGCATTGCGCAAGAAAAAAAGTAGGCGTAAGGCAAATAATTAGAAAAAATATTCTGTCTTCACGCGGTTTGTCGTCCTGCCGTTGAGGGCGCGTACTGTCTACGACGTCAGACAAGGCTAAATGGGTCTTAAGGTGCGCGCAATCTTGAATACGTATTCAATTCGAATTCGTTCTGTTGAATACGTATGCACCGGCTTTGCGGCGGCAAAGGGCTTTTGTACCGGACAAACTTGGCTTAAAGCGTGCTTGATAACGATTACAGGAACAAGGAAACCCGCCATGATCTCCAGGCCACGCCTGACGACTCTCGCCCTCTTTCTACTGGCCGGCGGTGGTGCCGGGCTTCCCGCCTTGGCTCAGGACGCCGCCCCAGCCGCGGATGTGTCGCAGTCCTCGCAGGCTGCGCCCAAGTTCCAGACCATCGCCAGCGCGGATTCACCGGACAAGGTGTTGCACGTCGATGTCATGCTGAGTGGCGACGGCAACCTGTCCTATCAGGTGTCGCGAAAGGGCCAGGTCATCGTCAATCCGTCGCGTCTGGGTCTTATCCTGGCCAATGCGCCGAAATTCGACCGCTATTTCTCGCTCGAAAACACGGAAACGACGACGCATGATGACACCTGGGAGCAGCCCTGGGGCGAGCGCCGGTTGACGCGCAACCATTATAACGAATTACGCGTCAATGTGGTCCAGAAGACGTGGGATAACCGCAAGATGACGGTCGTGTTCCGGCTCTACGACGATGGCCTGGGGTTCCGCTATGAGTTCCCCGACCAGCCGCAGTTGCACAAGCTGGAAATCATGGACGAATTGACCGAGTTCGCCATCGCTGATCCGGCGACGGCGTGGTGGGACGTGGCCGGCGAATGGAACCGTGAGGAATACCTCTACGAAAAGACGCCGTTGAACCAGGTCAGCGAAGCCCAGACGCCGATGACGGTCAAGACCGACAAGGGGCTTTATATTTCCTTCCACGAGGCCGCTCTGGTCGATTACGCCGCCTACTGGTTGCGTCGCGTCGATGGCCAGCGCCTGAAAACCCGTCTGGCCCCGTCGGCCATGGGGGCGCCGGTGGTGCGTGACGCGCCGTTCCCGACACCGTGGCGGACAATGCAAATCACCGACTCGGCGGCGGCTCTGTACAATGGGTCCGACCTGATCCTCAACCTGAATGAACCCAACAAGCTGGGCGACGTGTCGTGGGTCAAACCGTACAAATATGTCGGCATTTGGTGGGGGATGCACCTCAATAAATGGACCTGGGAAGCGGGGCCGCGCCATGGCGCGACGACCGAAAATACCAAGGCCTACATCGATTTTGCCGCGAAGAACGGTTTCCGCGGTGTATTGGTCGAAGGCTGGAACAAGGGATGGGAAGACTGGTTCGGGAAGGGCTACAATTTCTCCTTCACCGAAAGCTATCCCGATTTCGACCTAGCGGCCATTTCGGCCTATGGCCTGAAAAAAGGCGTGCATCTGGTCGGCCATAACGAAACCTCAGGCAATGTCTCGGTCTATGAACCGCAGATGGCGGCGGGTTTTGCCCAGTACGAAAAATATGGCGTCGATTCGGTGAAGACGGGCTACGTCGCCGATGCCGGAGGCGCGCGTGTTCGGGCCGCCGATGGGGCCATCCGCTATGCCTGGAACGACAGCCAGGAAATGGTCCGCCATTACCTCCTGAACGTCACGACAGCGGCCAAGTACCATATCGCCATCGATACCCACGAGCCGATCAAGGATACCGGCCTGCGCCGTACTTACCCGAACTGGGTGTCGCGCGAAGGTCAGCGGGGCATGGAATATAACGCCTGGGGCGATCCGCAGAATCCGCCTGAGCACGAGTCCAACCTGGTCTTCACGCGCATGCTGAGCGGCCCGATGGACTTCACGCCGGGCGTGCTGTCGTTGCAAGGGCAGGGCAAGCCGATTGCCTCGACCCAAGCCAAGCAACTGGCCCTCTATGTTGTATTGTATTCGCCGATACAGATGGCGGCCGACCTGCCGGAAAACTATGCCAAATACCCGAAGCCGTTCCAGTTCATAAAGGATGTGCCGGTGGATTGGGAGCAGTCGATCGCCCTCAATGGTGAGATCGGTGACTATGCCACCATAGTGCGCAAGGATCGTCATTCAGAAGACTGGTATCTCGGCGCGGTGACGGATGAAACCGAACGTACGGTGTCCGTGCCCCTGACCTTCCTCGATCCGGCGAAAAAATACGTCGCGCAAATCTATCGCGATGGCCCCAAGGCGGGCCTGACTGGCGATGCTCGCTTCGACATCGTTATCGAAGAAAAGCCGGTGACCGCCGCTGACACGCTGGCTATACGCATGGCACCGGGTGGTGGTCAGGCCATCCGCTTTGTGGCCCAGGGCGGCAAAGCTGCAAAGAAGAAAAAATAGTCCACACGCCGCATTTCGTGGCGCCGAGAGTTGTCGTCTGTCTTTGCAGTTTTTTGAAAGCGCTTGCTTTCGCAAAGAAAACTATGTTTTCTCATCCCAAGCCCGTGTGAAAAGGGTTTGGGTTGGGACGCATGGATACAATTTCGGGTAAAATCAGGCTTGAGGATCTGGCGAAGATCGCCGGCGTCTCCGTGGCTACCGTCTCGCGGGCACTGAACGATTCCCCTGCCGTCAATCGTGTGACCAAACGGCGGGTATGGAAGATTGCCCGCGACCACAACTATGTCCTGAACCAGGATATGCCGATGTCGATGTCGGGATCTCAGGCAACGATCGCCATCGTCATACCACCGCCGCACGGCCGCGAAGGTCGCTTTTCAGACCCCTTTTACCAGGAAATGATATCCGGCGTGGGCGAAGCGGCGCGTGACATGGGGTGCGACCTGCTGCTGTCGCATCTGACGCCCAAAAGCCAGAACGATCTCGTCACCCTGATGCAGAATATAAAGGCTGACGGTGTCATCTTCCTTGGGCAAAGCTATTTGCACGATCGCTTCAACCAATTGGCCCGATCAACCAACAAATTCATTGTGTGGGGCCAGGAAATCCCCGGCCAGAAATATTGTACGGTCGGATCGAACAATCTTCAGGGGGGCACGCGCGCCACGGCCCATCTCGCCCGCCTTGGCCGTAAGCGCATTGCCTATTTCGGCGAAACGGAAGGCACCGAAATGAAGCAGCGGTTTCAGGGCTATCTCAATGTCCTGAATGAATCGGGCCACGTCTATGATCCGCGCCTGGTCGTCAATACGCATTTCGAAATCGCATCCGCCGAAAATGCTGTCCTTAGCCTGATTAACAAAGGAATTGCGTTCGATGGTTTGTTCGCCTGCTCCGACATTATCGCGTTGGGCGCGATTCGCGGTCTGATGCGCGCCGGCTTGCGCGTACCGGAAGATGTTTCCGTTGTGGGATACGACAATATCGTTCTGGCTTCGCTGACTCAGCCCGCGCTCACGACCATCTCGCAGGATCTGGCGCGCGCCGGCAAGCTAATGGTCTCCAAACTTATCGGTTCGATTTCCAACGACGAAAGCCATTCTGAAATCGTAGCCACTGAGTTGGTGGTCAGGGAATCGTGCGGGGGCTAGGACAACGCGCGTTCAATTTGGCTGACAAAATTGAAAGCAAGACGAACAAAAACGTAAAATGTAGAGCGAGTTGCATATCTTGACCTGAGTCAATCAGTATGCTGACCGCTCTGACCCGGTTGGGTTGTAGTTTTGTCAGACGTAGTTGACCTATAGGTAAGCGCTGTCATCCGCGGCATCATCGCCATTGCGACGAATTTGCAAATTTTTGCAAGTTTTTGCGTTTCATGTCAAAATTTTTAGCCGGCATTTTGTCATAAGTACGAAGAGTTTCGTTGCAAAATTGGCCTAAAAAGTAGCACAAAATGCCCGTTTTGCTACGATTGCGTATCTTGAAAGCCACAATATTACAAATTGTTTAGGCGGATGACTGCAAATTTTTGCAAAGTATTGCAAAAAGAACGGTGTTGTAGATACTCGTGCCTTAGACGCCAATAAGAGTGTCGTGAGGGTTGAGACGTCAAAGGCGAATGCTCCGCAAACAATGACGGGGCAAGCGTTGATAAGATCAAAACGCAACACCAGGAGAGCTCATATGCTTAAATTAAAGGGTCGTAACGCGGCGTTCAGGACGCGCCTGCTGACCTGTGGCGCCACGGCTGCCGTCTTGACCGCCATGTCGGTCGCGGTGCCTGCCATGGCTCAAACGACCACCGCCGAACCCGCCAATGACACGACGACCATCGTCGTGACCGGCATCCGTCGCGGTATCCAGGACGCCATCTCAGCCAAGAAGAAATCAGCCCAGATCGTCGAAGCCGTCTCCGCCGAAGACATCGGCAAGCTGCCCGACGCGTCGATCGCCGAATCGATTGCCCGCCTGCCCGGCATTGCGGCCCAGCGCACAAACGGTCGCGCCCAGTCGCTGTCCATTCGCGGTCTCGGCCCCGATTATACCGTAACAACCCTGAACGGCCGCGAACAGGTTTCCACCGGTGACAACCGCTCTGTCGAATTCGACCAGTATCCGTCGGAACTGATCTCCCAGGTCCTGATCTACAAGACACCGAACGCCGGCATGACGACCCAGGGCATTGCCGGTACTGCCGATCTGCAAACCGTTCGCCCGCTGGCCTATGGCAAGCGCGCTGCCGCCGTTAATGTCCGCGGCGAGCAGAACAGCGAAGACGCTGCCATCGGCGGCATGAAGAATACGGGCAACCGCTATTCCCTGATGTATATCGATCAGTTCGCCAATAAGACCATCGGCGTAGCCTTGGGCTATGCCCATACCGATTCGCCTTATCAGGTCCTGAAGAAAGAGCCCTGGGGTGACGGCGGTTATCCGACTTGCGGCGCCTGCCTGCCCGCCAACCGCAATCTGCTTATTCTCGGCGGCGCGAAGGACGGCATCATTTCGTCGAATCTGAAGCGCGACGGTTATATGGGTGTCCTGGAATGGCGGCCCAACGACCATCTCCACATGACTCTGGACGCCTATCATTCCGACTTCCGTGAATTGCAGAAGATTGCCCGCATCGAATATCCGCTGGCTTGGGGCGCCAACCACCTGGCGCCTGGCTACACGGCGGGTCAGACCTTCGTCACACACGGCGTCTTCAACGATGTCGCCGCCGTCGTTGAAAACTATACCAATGACCGCAAGGCCAAACTCGACGCTATCGGCCTGAACACCGAATACAAGCTGAACGACAACTGGGACCTGATGGCCGACGTGTCCTATTCGAAAGTGGCGCGCGATGACGTCATTCTGGAATCGACAGGCGGTACGGGCGCCAGCTCATCCACGACGCGCCAGCTCGACACGGTGACCTTCGACACGCCGGACGATTACGGCCTGTCGACCCTTCATGGTGTTGTCGACTATTCCAACTTCGCCACCACCTTCCTGACCGACCCGGGCGGTTGGGGTGGTCCGGTCGCCAATCGCGCCGGCTACGTCAAGGCACCGCATATCGAAGACGAGCTGTCGACGATCAAGCTGGCCGCCACTCGCCACATGGATAATGTCTTCTCGAGCGTCAGCTTCGGCTATACGGCCACGCATCGGACAAAGGACAAGCAGGGCGTCGAAGGGTTCCTGTCGCTGAAGACGGGGCCGCAGGAAGTTGTGCCTGAGAAATATCGCCTGGGCGTCACCGACGCCGCCTTCCTGGGCGGGTCATCGGGGATGATCTCCTACGATGGTCTGGCCATGTACAAAGATGGCTACTTCAATTTCACGCAGGACGTCAGCCAGGATACGGTCAAGCGCACCTGGAATGTCGATGAGCATATCGATGTCCTGTTCGTGAAGGCCGATCTCGATACCCAGCTGTTCGGCTTCCCGCTGACGGGTAATATCGGCATCCAGTCGCAGCACGCCAAGCAGACGGCTGTGTCCTACTTCACCGACGGCACGGCTAACGGCAAGACCCTGAAAACGGAAAGTGCGGACTACACTGACGTTCTGCCGAGCGCCAACTTCAACTTCGCTCTGTCGGACGACATGACGCTGCGCGTAGGTGCCGGTGTCACCATCGCCCGTCCACGCATGGACGACATGGCGGCAGGCGTCGGCTACGGTCCGATCTCCAACGGCAATCAACCGGTGCAGTTCAACGGCAACAGCTATTACTGGTCCGGTTCCGGCGGCAATCCGAGCCTGCGTCCATGGAAGGCGACGGCGGTCGATATCTCGTGGGAAAAATACTTTGGTCGCAAGGGATACGTCGCGATCGCCGGCTTCCACAAGACGCTGAACTCCTACATCTACAACCAAACCCTGTTGCGTGACTACACCGGTGCCGCGATCCCGACCGGTGCCAATCCGGCCGCATACTCGCTGGCCTTGGCCAATCGTACCGGCACGGTCTCCGTCATGCAAAATGGCACCGGCGGCTGGATCCGGGGCGTGGAGCTAACGCTATCGGTACCGGGCGATCTCGTCACACCGTACCTGAACGGCTTCGGCGTTATTGTTTCGGCGGCGTTCAACGATTCGGAAATAAATCCGTCTGGCAACAACCCGATTGATCTGCCTGGCCTGTCCAAGAAGGTGGTCAACACCACCGTCTATTACGAAAACCATGGCTTCTCGGCGCGTCTGTCCAATCGCTATCGCGGCGATTTCCTGGGCGAAGTGCCGGACTATACCAACAGCCTGCAAAGCCGGTATGTCGCCGGTGAATCCCTGCTCGATGCCCAACTGGGCTACGAATTCCAGGGCGGCAGCCTGAAGGGCCTGTCCCTATCGTTCTCGGCGACCAACATCACCAACGAACCGTTCAAGCTCTACACCAAGGGCAACAAGAACAATGTGATGCGCCAAGAAACCTATGGCTCGACCTACCTGTTCGGCGTGAACTACAAGTTCTTCTAAAGCCGACGTGTACCTTAAATCTGCACCCGTCGACTCTCCGGTCGGCGGGTGCTTTTATATTCAGATCGTCTAAGGTCATAAGATATTCGGGGAAACGCCATGGCCGCTGAGCCCATCAAGACCATCGTCATTCTGGGTGGCGGCACGGCCGGCTGGCTGAGCGCGACCTTCCTCAACCGCATTTTGGGCGATACGGTCGACATCACCCTGATCGAATCGGACGACATCGGCACGGTGGGCGTGGGAGAGGCCACCATTCCGCCGCTGGTCAACCTTCTGGTCTTTCTCGGCCTCGACGAACGTGAAGTCATGAAGGCGGTTCAGGGCACGTACAAGCTCGGTATCGAGTTCATCGACTGGTATGAAAAGGGAGAGGGCTACAGCCATGCCTTCGGTGCGCCGGGCAATCCGCTGGGCGTCCTGCCCTTCCATCAGTATTGGCTGCGGCAGCGGATGCGCGGCAAGGGCGGCAGCCTGTGGGATTACAGTTTGAACCACATGGCCGCCAAGGCCAATCGTTTTACCCACATGAAGACCATTCCCAACACCCCGAACATGGAGGGCATGAATTACGCCTTGCACTTCGACGCGGGCCTGCTGGCTAAGTATCTGCGTGGACATTGCGAAGCCGAGGGTGTCATACGCCGTGAAGGCAAGGTGGCCGGGGTTAATCTAAGGGCTGAAGACGGCTTTATTGAAAGCCTGAGCCTTGAAACCGGAGAGACAGTTGGCGGAGATTTCTTCCTCGATTGCTCGGGCTTTCATGGCGTGCTCATCGAGGGCGCGTTGAAGGCAGGCTACGAGGACTGGACGCACTGGTTGCCCTGCGATCGCGCGCTGGCGGTGCCGTGTACGTCGGCCGGACCGCTCAAACCCTATACGCAGGCGCGCGCCCATACCGCCGGATGGCAATGGCGTATTCCCTTGCAACATCGCACTGGCAACGGCCATGTCTTTTCGAGCGCCTTCATGGAGACGGAGGCGGCGGCGAAGATCCTGCTTGCCAATCTGGACGGCGAGCCGCTGGCCGAGCCCCGCCTGCTCAAATTTACAACGGGGCGGCGGCGTAAAACCTGGGTCAAGAACTGCGTGGCCCTGGGCTTGGCATCGGGCTTCATGGAGCCGCTGGAATCAACCAGCATACATCTGGTCCAGACCGCCCTTCAGCGCCTTGCTCACATGTTCCCGGACACGGGTTTCAACCCCATCGAGATCGCGGAATATAACCGCAAGACCCAGTGCGAATACGAACGGATTCGTGACTTTCTGGTCCTGCATTACACCGCCACCAAGCGCAACGACAGCCCGTTCTGGACTCATTGCCGCACTATGGCCGTGCCGGAGAGTTTGAGCGGCAAGGTCGATTTCTTCCGCCAGCATGGCCGCGTCATTGTTGATGAGGATGACCTGTTCAAGGAAGCCAATTGGGTACAGGTGCTGATCGGCCAAGGCGTCATGCCAGAAAGCTGTTCGCCCTTGACGCTGAATGTGCCGGAAAAGAAGCTGGATGATTATTTCCAGCACATCCGCCAGATTTACGAGGCGACGGTCACTAAGATGCCTTCTCATGCGCAGTATGTCGCCTATCACTGCAAGGCGGAAACGTGACTTGGGGCTTTTAAAGGTTCGCGGCCAGCCAGGCTTGCGTGTCGGCCAGAAGCGGCGCCTTGCGACGGAAGGGCACAGAATAGACGGCGGCCGTATCTTGATGGCTGAGCCCATCATATAGCTTCAAGGTCACATCGGTGCCGGCCGCCTTTAGACGGGCGTCGAGATTGACGGCGTTGCGCAGGCCCACCACCTGGTCCGACCGGCTTTGCAGCAGCAGGAATTTCGTATCGAGTTTGCGGGCATAGGTGATCGGCTGGGTTTCGGTGGGCTGGGGCCATTTGCCGAAGGCGTCGATCGATGACGCCACGTCGAACGGATAGAAATCATAAGGACCGGCAATGCCGACGCAGACCTTAAGCGGTGACGGATTGCCGAGATAGCGGGCATCCAGAGCCATCATGACCGCCGCGTAAGCGCCGGCGGAATGACCCGCCACACCAAGGCGGCTGGCATCACCGCCGTATTCGCCAGCGTGGGCGATGACATGTTTTATGGCGCGCGCATTGTCTTCAAGAAAGACGGGGTAGACGACCTGCGGCACCAGACGATAGTCGGGTATCACCACCACATAGCCGAGCGCCGCCAGGGCATGACCCATCCAGGCATAGTCGGCCTTCGATCCCGAATTCCACCCACCACCGTAGAAGAAGACCAGTACCGGCAGGTCCTGAGTGGTACCTTTCGGCGCATACACATCATAGGTCTGACGGGCATCTTCACCAAACTGGACATCGCGCGCGACGCGCCGGGCCTCATCCTTAGGCGTGAAGGTATTGAACAATGTCAGAGTATTGCAGCCAGCCAGCAGAGGCGCCAGCCCGACAAGGCCAAGTAGGGAGCGTTTCGTCACAGTCACGGTCTCAAAATCTCAGAATAAGCAGGAGAAAAATCAAAAATCACTAATC
Source organism: Asticcacaulis aquihabitans (assembly GCF_032490435.1). NCBI lineage: Bacteria > Pseudomonadati > Pseudomonadota > Alphaproteobacteria > Caulobacterales > Caulobacteraceae > Asticcacaulis > Asticcacaulis aquihabitans. Next base: position 30,700 of record NZ_JAVGWM010000003.1, on the reverse strand, counting down.
ACTTTCTGCCGGTTGGGCCTCAGCAAAAAGACTCTAAATCTCCACGGAGATTTGCGACCGTTCCGTCGGTGGTTTGGGTTTCAGTCGAAGCCCTTTGGCGAATAGCAGAAGGGCTTCCCAGTGGATACCGATCACGACACCCAGCGTCATCAGCGGCATCGCGAAGAACAGCCATAATAGGGTGCGGTCACGTAAGGCCTCGCGTTTGGCGCTGAACCCGGCAAACAGCATGCGGGTGTCGCCCTGTTTCAGGTCGATTTTTAACGCGAACGTCTCTGCCGGCGCGATGAGATCGAAATCGTACGCCATATCCATGTCCATGAAAGGGGAAACGTGGAGCCGCTTGTCACTGGCCTGGGACACACGCCGCCCCGTCTGGCGCACGGGCAGGACGTAGGAATGACGGTCGCCGAAGGTGTTGTTGACTTCGTAGACGATCGCCCGCATCGCCCCGTCTGGCTTTTGCACGAAATAGAGGCTGATCGGATTGAAAACGAAGCCCAGCATACGCGGCATGGCGAGCAGAAACAGCCGGTCACCGGCCTCATACAGGCCGTGGCCAGTCAGGAGGGCTACCAACCGATCTTTTAACGACGCCGTCCTGGCCCGTGCCTTGTCCGGGCCGTGATCGCGATCATAGAAGCCAAACAGGTTGAAACGGTTGCGTGAGAAGAAGCGGGTGGTTACTGGCGCATCCAGGTCGATCAGAACCTGAAAAATCCGATAGCTCAAACGGTGCGGCTTCGGCGCGAAGCGTTGGTGGACGACCTCGCCTCTGTATAGCGCGGTGTGCAGGGCGGGCGCAGATTGTGACGGTGCAGCGGCCATGACGAGTTACTCGGCTGCCATCGGAAGAACGTCGTTTGCCCAGGGGTTGTAGCGGATACGGCTTTGCGACCAGTCAAAATCCCAGGGCCGTCGTTCGCCGGTAATGCCTTCCGCCACCGCCAAGCCCGATTGCAGGCCGTCTTCGTGAAATCCGGAACCGAAATAGGCGCCGCAGAACCAGGCGCGGTTTTGGCCTTGCAGGTCGCCCAGCCGGTCCTGGGCCGCGATGGCCGCCACGTCGAATAAGGGGTGCTCAAATACGATCCGCTTGATGACCTTGGCGGGATCGACCGCATGGGTCGGATTCAAGGTGACGAAATAGTTCGGTGCGTCTTTCAGGACCTGCAACAGATTCATCCAGTAGGTGACGCACAGTTGCTGCTCATCCGAGGCATCCTTTTCACCCAGATAATTCCAGCTCGACCAGGCGCGGCGGCGTTGCGGCATGAAGGCCGTGTCGGTGTGTAGAACCACCTCATTGCGGGTGTAGGTAAAGGCGCCAAGCGTGCGACGTTCTGCCGGACTGGCGTCCAGCATCTTAAGCGTGGTGTCGGCATGCGTGGCGAACACGACCTGATCGAAACGACGGGCGACGCCATGCTGGTCGGTCAGGGTGACGCCGTCACTATCGCGCGATACCGACCGGATGGCGGTGCCGGTGTGTATTTTGTCGGCGAATTCGGGTGTCAGCTTTTTGAGGTAGGCCTGAGCCCCGCCGACGACGCTGCGCCACATAATGCGATCCATGATCTGGAGCAGGCCATGGTTTTCAAAAAAGGCGATGAAGGCGCGAAACGGGTAGTCCATGATCTGACGCGCCGAGGTGGACCAGATGGCCGCCGCCTGTGGCAGCAGGTGATCGTCGATAAAGGCGCGGCCGTAATTGCGATCTTTCAGATAGTCGCCGAGGCGATAGTTTTCCCGCGCCCGGGCTGCCAGGTCCTTCGGCGCTTCGCGATAAAAGCGGACGATATCCAGCAGCAGGGACAGAAAGCGCGGACGGAACAGATTACGCGTCTGGGCGAACAGGCCGCGCAGGCCGAGGCTGGAATATTCCAGCCGCCCCTTGTCTACGGATACACCGAAGGACATGTCCGAAAGCTGATGTTCGACATCGAGATGCTTGAACAGCTGAACGAGGTTTGGATAGCAGGGTGCGTTGAAAACGATGAAGCCCATGTCGATCCACACGGGCGCTTCGGCCGTGCCGACATTGACGCTGTGGCTGTGACCGCCGACCTCGGCCTCGCTTTCGAATACGGTGATGTCGCAGCTCTTGTTCAGCATCCAGGCTGCCGACAGGCCGGCAATGCCGGTGCCGACGATGGCAATGCTTTGCCGCTTGGAAGAGGACCGATCAAACATATACGACTCGCTGTGCATTGGGGTTACTGAACATCTACGCGATGCCGGGCCGCCTGGATCACAACCGCCGCAAAGGCCACTGCTTGTCCTTCCTTTTTCCTGAGCAGTGATCCACTACCTCGTGGAAGGCGTACATTGTTCATAATTTTGCTTTTGGCTTTAAAATGCACTTTGACCGCGCCCTGACAATCGGATCTTCTGCCCGCATGACACCATCGGACCCAGCAGACGCCGCCACCAACCCGGAAATGCTCATCGTTCGCATTTCCGAAACGAAGGATCGCGCCGCCTATGCGGCTCTGTTCACGCGCTTTGCCCCAAAGGTGAAAGCCTTCGTCATGGGCCAGGGCCTGACCGCCCAGGAGGCTGAGGATCTGGCGCAGGATGCCCTCCTAAATGTCTGGCGAAAGGCGCACCTCTTCGATCCGTCAAAGGCGTCGGCGGTGACCTGGATCTACTCGATCGCCCGAAACATGCGCATCGACGCCGCCCGCAAGGCCAAGCGCGTTCGTGACCTGCCCGAGGACCTGTGGCAGGGGGACGGCGAACGCGCCGCCGACGACCAACTGTGCGATGCGCAGACGGCCCGGTCGGTTGCGGCGTTGATGGACACCTTACCCGTTGAACAAAAGACTATTCTGCGCCTGTCCTTCTACGAGGACCTGTCGCATGGCGATATCGCCAAAGCCCTTTCCATCCCTCTGGGGACCGTCAAATCCCGCCTGCGTCTGGCCATGACCCGACTGCGTATGGGGTTCGATACAGTATCAGGAGATCGCGTATGAGTACCGCCCACCACCCCGACGAAGAGATGTTGTGGGATTATCACCGTGGTGCCTTGGCGCCCGGCATAGCCTTAGGCGTGCGTACCCATCTCGACATGTGTGCCCAGTGCCGGACCGACATGCGCGTGTTTTCAGCCGTCGGCGGCGCTCTGCTTGACGCGGCGGAGGGTGTGGCGATGAGCGACAATGCGCTCGACCTGGCTCTGGCGCGTATTGAGCGTCCGGAAACGGATGCGGCACCAGTCCGCCGCGACGTTCGTCAGCCGGCCTTCCTAAAGGGGTTCGAACTGCCTGACAGCCTGAAGCAGGTTCAGGTCAAGGACCGTTATTTCGTCGCGCCAGGCGTATGGCTGGCGCCCATCGCTGTCGACCAGCCGGCCAAGGGATCGAAAACCTATCTGATGTTTGTCAAGGCCGGAATGGCCATGCCGGAACACACACACCGGGGACGGGAAATAACCGTTATGCTGCAGGGTCATTACAAGGATCACAAGGGCGACTACCATCGCGGCGATTTCGCCCAATGCGATGATAGCGATGACTGTCACATGCCGGCCATGCAAGGCGATGTCGATTGCCTTTGCCTGGTAGCTCAAGAAGCCGCCATAGTGCCCAAGACCTTGCTCGGGTGGCTGTTGAAACCTATTGCACGGATCTGATTGAATGAAGGCCTTCACCACAACCTACGTCATCAGCCTGATTATTCTGGCGGTGCTCGATTTCATCTGGCTCACCACCATGGGTAATTCGCTGTACAAGCCGGCTATGGGCAGCCTGATGCGGGCGCAGCCCAACATGGTTCCCGCCGTGGCCTTTTATGTGCTGTACGTGTTCGGTCTGACCTACCTGATCGTTTATCCCGCCCTGTTCGGCAACGGCACCTTTTCGGTGTTCGACCTGGCCTTTCGCGCGGCTTTGTTCGGCCTGATCGCCTATGCCACCTATAACCTGACCTGCCTGTCGGTTATCAACGCCTGGCCTGTCAACCTGAGCTTCATCGACATGGCCTGGGGGGCGGTGGTGACCCTGCTAACGGCCTGTGCGACGGCCTACATGGTCAAGGCAATCGGTATAGACCGCCTCAGATAGTCACGCGATAATCAGGTGCGGCCAATGGCATTGGCGACCTTGGACCGGGGCGTGCGGCCAAGCACATCCGAAATGAACCAGGCGGCATCCACGATGCTGCGGATGTCTACGTCTGTCGTGACGCCCAGACCATTCAGCATGTACAACACATCTTCGGTCGCGACATTGCCGCTGGCCCCGGGCGCATAGGGGCAACCGCCAAGGCCGCCGACAGACGCATCCACGGTGGCGATGCCGTAGTCGAGAGAGGTCAGTATATTGGCCAGGGCCTGACCGTAGGTGTCGTGGAAATGTACGGCTAACCGATCGCGTGGCACGTGCGCGGTGACGACATCAAGCAGGCGCGCGACATCTGCGGGCGTGCCGACACCGATCGTGTCGCCCAGCGAAATCTCATAACATCCCATGTCGAGCATCTGTTCGGCGACTGACGCCACCGCCTCCGGCTGGATTGGACCTTCATAAGGACAGGCGATGACCGTCGAGACATAGCCGCGCACCCGCATGCCGTCAGATAGGGCGGCATCGGTGACAAAGCGAAACCGCGCCAGGCTTTCAGAGATCGAGCAGTTGATGTTCTTGCGGCTGAAGGTTTCGGAGGCAGCGCCGAATATGGCTACGGTTCGTGCACCGGCGTCCTTGGCGGCTTCATAGCCCTGCAAGTTGGGTGTGAGGACGGGGTAATCCACATCCGTGGCGCGGGTAATGCCGGTCATTACTTCACGGGCGTCAGCCATTTGCGGTACCCATTTGGGCGATACGAAACTGGCGGCCTCGATATGGGTCAGGCCGCTTTTCGACAGCCGGTCGATCAGGGCGATCTTGTCGGCGACGGAAACGATAGCCGTTTCCGCCTGAAGGCCGTCGCGCGGGCCCACCTCGTACAGGGTGACGTGGGACGGTCTCACTTCGTTTCCTCGAACAGTTCACGGCCAATCAGCATACGGCGGATTTCCGATGTGCCGGCCCCGATCTCATACAGCTTGGCGTCACGCCATAGCCGGCCGACGGGGAAGTCGTTGGTATAGCCATTACCGCCGAGGCATTGGATCGCTTCGCCCGCCATCCAGGTCGCCTTTTCGGCAGCGTAGAGTATGCAGCCGGCGGCGTCCTTGCGCGTGGTTTCCCCTCGGTCGCAGGCGGCCGCCACCGCGTAGACATAGGCACGGCACGCCGCCCAGGTCGAATACATGTCGGCAATCTTGCCCTGCATCAGCTGGAAGGTGCCGATCGGCGCGCCGAACTGTTCGCGCTCGTGGATGTAGGGGATCACGGCATCGAGACAGGCCCTCATGATGCCGAGCGGCCCGCCGGACAGGACAACGCGTTCGTAATCGAGACCGGACATCAACACCTGGACACCGCGTCCTTCGGTGCCCAGCACGTTTTCATACGGGACTTCGCAGTCTTCGAACACCAGCTCGCCAGTGTGCGAGCCGCGCATACCGAGCTTGTCGAGCTTTTGGGCCACGGAAAAACCCTTGAACCCTTTTTCGATCAGAAAGGCGGTCATGCCTTTCGAACCGGCATCCATATTCGTTTTGGCGTAAACCACCAGTGTATCGGCATCGGGGCCGTTGGTGATCCACATCTTGCTGCCGTTGAGCACAAACCGATCACCCTTGCGGTCGGCGCGCAGACGCATGGAAACGACGTCCGATCCCGCGCCGGTTTCCGACATGGCCAGGGCCCCGACATGGTCGCCGGAAATCAGTTTGGGCAGGTAGCGCGCTTTTTGTTCGGCGCTGCCGTTGCGCACGATCTGGTTGACGCAGAGGTTTGAATGGGCGCCGTAGGACAGACCTATGGAGGCGGAGGCGCGTGAGATTTCCTCCATGGCGATGGTATGGGCCAAGTAGCCCATGTTCGCGCCGCCGAACTCTTCCGGCGCCGTCAGGCCGAGCACGCCCATCTCGCCCATCTTGCGCCACAGAGCCATCGGAAATTGATCGTCGCGATCGGCGGCTTCGGCCAGGGGGGCGATTTCGATTTCGGCGAACCGGGCGACACCCTCGCGCAGCGCGTCGATGTCTTCGCCGTGGCCGAATTGCAGGTGGGGAAAGTCGATCATGGTCAGTCCTCTATTTCGACCAGAAGGGCTTTGTCGCCCACCTGGTCACCGGCCGCCGCGTGGACGGCCTTTATCACGCCCGCCTTAGGCGCTTTCATAGTGTGTTCGATCTTCATCGCGCCGAGGATGAGGAGCTTCTGGCCCTTTTCGACGGTGTCGCCCGCCGAAACGAACACGTCGATCAGCTTGCCCGGCATGGGTGCCTTTATGTCTCCGCTGGCAATGGCCGTTTCACCGGCCTCGGCCTTCAAATTGAGCGGTGAGCGCGGTGGCAGGTTGACCAGCCACCCGGTCATGTCATTCCATGGTGACCCCGGATCGGCCGCCCGGACATGTGCCGGAATCTCCGCATCGGGCCACGGTGCAAGCAGGCGATCCAGATGGCGGCCGATGAAGCCGGTGTCGATGTGCGCGGCGGCAAAGGCGTCGTCCGAAATCAGACGGCGCAGAAAACCCAGATTGGTGGCCAGGCCGCTCAGCTGCGTTTCGATCAGGGCGTCGCGCATCCGCGACAGGGCCTGTTTGCGGTCGCGGCCTTGAACGATGATCTTGGCGATCATGGGGTCGTAGAAAACGCTGACCGTATCGCCTTCACCGACAGCCGATTCGATACGCGCCCACGGTGGAAAGCGAAGCCTGTCCAGCTTGCCGGCGGCGGGCAGGAAATCGTTTTGCGGGTCTTCGGCATAGAGTCGCGCTTCAATGGCGTGTCCGCTGATGGTCAGTTCGTCCTGGCGCTTCGGTAGGGGTTCGCCGGCCGCCACCCGCAACTGCCATTCCACCAGGTCCAGGCCGGTGATCTCCTCGGTGACTGGATGTTCGACCTGCAGCCGCGTGTTCATTTCCATGAAATAGAAGGGCGCATCCGCAATCCCGCGCGACACATCGACGATGAATTCGACCGTCCCAGCCCCGCGATAGTGGATGGCCTTGGCGGCACGCACGGCGGCGGCTCCCATGGCTGCACGCATGGCGTCGGGCAGGTCCGGCGCGGGCGCCTCTTCGATGACCTTCTGGTGGCGACGTTGCAAAGAACAGTCCCGCTCGAACAGATGGACGACATGGCCCTGTTCGTCGGCGAATAGCTGTATTTCGATATGTCTGGGAATTTCGAGATATTTCTCGATCAGAACCTTGGGGTCGCTGAATGCATTCAGGCCCTCGCGCTGCGCCGAGGTCAAGGCATCGGCGAACTCGGTGGGATCGTCGACCCGGCGCATGCCCTTGCCACCGCCGCCCGCCACCGCCTTGATCAGCACCGGATATCCGATGCGCTCGGCTTCGGCTTGCAGGGTTTCAAGCGACTGATCCTCGCCGTGGTAGCCGGGGGTTACCGGCACACCCGCCGCGGTCATCAACGCCTTGGCCGCCCCTTTGAGCGCCATGGCGCGAATGGCGTCCGGGCGCGGACCGATGAAGGTGAGCCCCGCCGCCTCGCAGGCCTCCGCGAACGCGGCGTTTTCCGACAGAAAGCCGTAGCCGGGATGGATCGCCTGCGCACCCGTTTCTATCGCCACGGCGATGATGCGGTCGCCCCGTAGATAGCTGTCGGCTGCTGCCGCTGGACCGATCAGGACGGCGCGGTCGGCTTCGCGGACAAAGGCAGCATCGGCGTCGGCCTGGGAATAGACGGCCACCGTCTGCACGCCCAGACGTCGGCAGGTTCGGATGATGCGTCGCGCGATTTCGCCGCGATTGGCGATCAGAATTGTGTGGAACATCGCCAAGGTCCTAAAGCATCCAACCGGGTTTGCGTTTGGCCAAAAAGGCGGCAATGCCTTCGCGGCCTTCCTCTGATGCGCGTCGCGCTGCGATGCGCGTTGCGGTGAGGTCGGCCGTCAAACGGCGTTCGGCGACCAAATCCTTGGCGTCAGCGATGGCTTCGGGGCCACCCGCCAACAGCGCGTCGATGAGACGTGCGCCGGCGGCTTCCAACCCGCTCGCCACCTCGTGGACCAAGCCGATGCGATGGGCTTCGGCGGCGGTGAAATGCTCCCCCGTCAGAAAATATCGCCGTGCTGCCGACCGGCCGATTTTGGCGATGACGAAGGGCGAGATGACCGCCGGGATGAGGCCAAGCCGCACCTCGGTCAGGCCGAATTTGGCTTCCGGCTGGGCGATCACCACGTCGCAGCACGCGGCCAATCCGACCCCGCCGCCAAACGCTGCGCCCTGCACCAGGCCGATGACAGGCTTGGGGCAGGTGTCGATAGTTTCGAACATGCGGGCCAAAGCCAGGGCATCTTCTCGGTTGGCGAATTCATCCTTTTCGGCCGCACGCTGCATCCAGTTGAGATCGGCGCCGGCGGAGAAGCTGGCGCCGTTGCCGGACAGAACGATGGCGCGTACGCCGTCCTGCTTGCCCAGGTCTTCGAACGCCTGGGTCAGATCGCCGATCAGCCCTTCGTTGAAGGCATTGTGCACGGCCGGGCGGTTCAGGGTGACGCGGACCACGCCGCGGGCGTCGGAATCGATAATCAGATCGGTCATGGTCTACATCCTGAAAACGCCGAATTTCGTCGGTGCGATGGGCGCATTGAGCGCCGCCGATAGGCCGAGACCCAGCACGCGGCGCGTGTCGGCCGGGTCGATGACGCCGTCGTCCCAAATTCGGGCCGAAGCGTAATAGGGATGTCCCTGCGCGTCATAGGTGTCACGGATCGGGGCCTTGAAGGCCCCCTCTTCTTCGGCGGTCCAGGTACCCCCCTTGGCTTCGATGCCGTCGCGTTTTACGGTGGCCAGCACGTTCGACGCCTGTTCGCCACCCATGACGGAGATGCGGGCATTCGGCCACATCCACAGGAAACGCGGTTCGAAGGCCCGCCCGCACATGCCGTAATTGCCCGCGCCATAGGATCCACCGATGATGACGGTGAGTTTCGGCACATTGGCACAGGCGACGGCGGTGACCATCTTGGCGCCGTGCCGGGCGATGCCCTCATTCTCATATCTCTGGCCGACCATGAAGCCGGTGATATTTTGCAGGAAGATCAGCGGAATGCTGCGTTGGGCGCACAATTCGATGAAGTGCGCCCCCTTGAGCGCGCTTTCCGAAAACAGCACGCCATTATTGGCGACGATACCGACAGGGTAGCCGTATAGATGGGCGAACCCGCAGACCAGGGTTTCGCCATATAAGGCCTTGAATGCGTCGAACCGGGAACCGTCAACCAGGCGTGCGATGACTTCGCGCACATCGAACGGCTGGCGCGTATCGGCCGGTATGATGCCATATATCTCTTCGGATGGATAAAGCGGGTCTTCGACGGGCCGGGTCGCCAACCCGACCGTCTTAGTCCGGTTGAGATTGCCGACAATGCGGCGGGCAATCGCCAAGGCATCGGCATCATTGGCGGCCAGGTGATCTACCACGCCAGAGACGCGGGCATGGACGTCACCGCCGCCCAGATCCTCGGCGGAGACGACCTCGCCGGTCGCGGCCTTCACCAGCGGCGGTCCGGCCAGGAAGATGGTGCCCTGCTTCTGGACGATAATGCTCTCATCGCTCATGGCGGGAACGTAAGCGCCGCCCGCCGTACATGATCCCATGACCACGGCGATCTGCGGAATGCCGCGTGCCGACATCTGGGCCTGATTATAGAAGATGCGGCCGAAATCGTCCTTATCGGGAAACACCTCGTCCTGATTGGGTAGGTTGGCGCCGCCGGAATCGACCAGATAGACGCACGGCAGATTGTTTTGCGCGGCAATCTCCTGGGCGCGCAAATGCTTTTTGACGGTCAGCGGATAATAGGTGCCGCCCTTGACGGTGGCATCGTTGCAAACAATGACGCATTCGGTGCCGTTGATCCGGCCCAGCCCGGTTATCATGCCGGCGGCGGGCACGTCGTCCTCATAGACCTGATAGGCCGCCAGGGCCGAGAATTCGAGGAAGGGCGAACCGGGATCGATCAGGCCGGCGACACGATCGCGCGGCAAGAGCTTGCCTCGCGCCACATGTTTGTCGCGGGCGGATGGCGATCCCCCTTGCGCAATTTGGGCGGTGAGGGCGCGCAGGTCATCGACCAGCCCCTGCATACGCGCCGTATTGGCCTGAAATTCCTCGGATGCCGGATCTATTTCGCTCTTGAAGGCCATGCGCGTCCCAATGTTTCCCCAACCCTGTGTTTTCCGCAATTTAGCGGATTTCCATGAATTGGAAAAATCGATAATTATTATTCAGTATATAGATATTATCTATGATGGCGTCATACGGATGCGGAGGTCATGTGGAACTCTATTTGCTGCGCTATTTTCTGGCCGTCGTCGAAACCGGCAGCTTCACCAAGGCCGCGCAGGCCTGCCTGATCACCCAGCCGACCCTCTCCGCCGGCATTAAACGGCTCGAGGACCAGCTGGGCGTCGACCTGTTCGTGCGTAACAACAGGCGGGTGTTTTTGACGACGGCGGGCACCCGGTTTCTGCCGCGGGCAAAAGCGATCCTGCACGAGGTCAATATGGCGTCGGCGGAAATCACTCGCACGGAACAGGCCAACAGCCTGCGTCTCGGCGTATTGCAGACCGTGCCTGCGGCGGTAGTGGCGCGACTGTTGTCGGGCTTTTGCGCCGCCCACCCCGGCGTTCGGTTTGATCTCTATGACGGCAGCGAGCAGGAATTGCTCAACCGCCTCGACGAACGCGGGCTCGACTATGCCCTGTCGATCCGACGGGTCGACGACGACACCTCCGTGCCGCTGTTCGAGGAAGGCTATAAACTGGCCCTGGCCGCCACCCATCGTCTGGCGCAGGCCGGCGAAATCCGTGGCGAAGATCTGGCCGATGACAGCATGATCGTCCGGTCGCGGTGCGAAGTCCTGTCCGAAACTTCCCGGCATTTTACCGATCGCAATGTCCGTCCACCGCTGGTTTACCGCACGGCTCAGGATGAACGGGCGCTGAGCATGGTGGGGGCGAGCGTCGGCGTGACCGTCATGCCTGACAGTTATGAGGCCCCCGATGTGGTGCGCATTCCGATGCAAGGCTTTAATCCGCGCCGTACCATTGCGTTGTTCCTGCCGCGCTTCACCTTGCCACAACGGCTGGCCGAAACGGCTCAGGCCTTTGCGCAATTCACCATTAAGCACTTTTCGCACGCACCTACGTAAGGAGCGGAATTGGGCTAACCTGTCCGTGCAGCGACGGGCAAAACGTCAGGCTGGACCGGCTCCGCGACTCGGGCGGACGCCTGGGGCATCATATAGTCGCGAGTGATCGGCAAGGTATCTATCTTCTTGGCCAACTGGATCTGGAAAACCATCAGATCGCCGTAACGGAAGCCGAGTTCGCAGAAACAGAGATAGAATTCCCACATCCGTCCGAACCGTTCATCATATAACGCCTCGATTTCGGCACGGTGCGCCTCGAACCGCATCCGCCAATGCCGCAGCGTTTCTGCATAGTGTAGGCGCAGGGATTCGATATCGGTGATGAACAGTCCCGATTTTTCCACGGAGTCGGTGATTTCGGACAGGCTGGGAATATAGCCGCCGGGGAAGATATATTTGTCGAGCCAGGCCGACCGTCCGCTCGTCTTGCCGCGCCGGCCGATGGTGTGGATCAAGGCCACACCATCGGGTTTCAGGCGATCGGCGACGGTCTGGAAATAGCCGTCGAAGCCGGCCAAGCCGACATGTTCGAACATGCCGACGGAGACGATGCGGTCGAACAGGCCGCTGACCAGCCGATAGTCGCACAGTTCGAACCGTACGCGGGCATTGACGCTGGGCTCCAGCGCCCTTTGTTCCGCCACGGCCAATTGTTCGGTGGACAGGGTGACGCCGGTGACATTGACACCGGCCTGACGCGCCAGATGCAGGGCCATGCCACCCCAGCCGCATCCGATATCGAGTACGCTCTGGCCCGGCGTCAGGAACAGCTTGTCGGCGATATGATCCTTCTTGGCGATCTGCGCGTCTTCGAGGCTGGCTTGGGGACAGCGAAAATAGGCGCAGGAATATTGCATGTCCTCGTCAAGGAACAGGCGATAGAGCCGTTCCGACAAGTCGTAGTGGTGCGCGACATTGCGGCGTGAGGTATCTGGAGAATGAACCGGCAGCCAGTTCCTGAAGCCATGCAGCCAGCGGGCAAGGCGACCGCGCTTCGGGGCATTAGGCAGATTTATGCCGATCAACTCAATCAGGCCCCACAGGGTTCCTTTTTCGACGGTGAGTTTCCCGTCCGTGTAGGCCTCGCCGAAGTGGAGATAGGGTTGCGCGCCGATTTTGAAGGCCGTCCACAGGCTGTCGATGTATATGGCGATGTCGAGATCCGGCCTGTCTGGCTGGAACGTGCCGAAACGATAGGTTCGGTTTTTACCGATCCGGACGGTTAGAACGCCCTCCTGGATCAGGGCATTGAGATAGGATTTCAGCATGAAGCGCCCCTCAAATGAAGCGGTATCGGCGAGCCCATGAGAGCGCCGCAAAGCGCAAGAAACCGATGGGATTCACTCGGTAAATAGTAAGGAAATCATAAGATAAGGCTGTGGGCGCGACCCGTCGGCATGTCGCTTGTTTATCGGCCAATCCGGTAAGGCGCGAGTGGTGGGCCAACGGAGGTCCTCGCTAAGAGTGTGCGGTGAGTGGACGGCCGCGTTCAAATAACCATGTAATTGACAAAATAATTGTCTTTGCCGTTATGCCGATATAGCCCGCGAAGGGGACGGCGCACGGTTAAGGATTGCGGTCTTTTGAGGTGTTTGACCCGGTGATACTGTCGCGGGTGCCGGCGGTCAGCGGGGATGCGCGTATCGGCTGCAATCCGATGCAATCCAGTCTTTCAGGCAGTATGGCCGAAGGACTTCGTAAAGTATGGCCGGTATTACCATCTGTTTTATATCATATTTTTAACTTTAATCTTTTGATTTTCCGGCGATAGTATTTTCAGTCGCAGGTTCGCGTTTCCGGTAAAATGCGGTAATGAATTGTTAAGAATAGTGACACTTACTCGCCTTAATGTTGCGCGTCTGTCGCGTGCCAATGTGAGTGTGTATCGTGTACAGTATTGACGCCTGCGGCTATTTCAGCCGCGCTATCATAAGTTGGTATCCCGCTGTTAACAGGGGTGACCCTTTTCATAGCCAGGCGCCCGGCGCACCGCCAAAGCCGGTCTAAAAATACCGCTCCCCTCTCTCAGATTCGCCCCCTGGCTGCGTGACCCGCATGCCTGCGACGGCAACCTATGTCCCATCCTCCATCCGAGAACCGATCATGTCCCGTAAGCATCTCCGCCGCGCCTCTTGTCTCAGTCTCCTGGCGACGGCCGTCGGTCTTCTGTCCGGCACCGCCTTCGCCCAAACTGCGACGCCTCCGGATGCCGGCCAGACCTTGCGCGATAATCGTCAGCCGGTAGCGCCGCAGCGCCCGTCGTCATTGCCCAGCCTGTCCGTGCCCGACGAAACCGATCCCGGTTCCAATCCGTCGCAACGCTTGACCGTATCGGCAATCCGCATCGAAGGTAACGCCAACGTCCCGACAACGGTCCTGATGGCTCTGGTAGCCGATGTGCAAGGCAAGGACCAATCGCTGGGTGAGCTGCGTGCCGCTGTTCGTCGCATTACCGACTATTACCGGGCGCATGGCTATGTCGTCGCCCGTGCCTATATTCCGGCCCAGACCATCGATAACGGGGTGGTTGTCGTGCGTGTGCTGGAAGGCCGGCTGGCAGGCGCTGCGATCGACAATCACAGCGCCGTGCTTACCACCTACCTTCAGGCCGTCCTGAACGCCCAGAAGCTGAATGGCGATGTTATCGTGTCGCGTACAACCGATCGCGCCCTGCTGTTGATGGCGGACCTGCCGGGTGTTGGCAAGGTGTCAGGCAAGCTGAAACCTGGCGCGGAGGTCGGGACATCGGACCTGATCGTAACGGCCGGAGCGGGCAAGCGTTTCGAAGGTAATATCAGTGTCGACACCTACGGTAACCGTTACACCGGCCAAAACCGCCTGAGCGGTCAGGCGGCGTTCAACAATCCCCTGCATCTGGGTGATCGCCTTTCGGTCCAGACGACCCTGACCGATGAGAACATGCTGTATGGGCGCGCGGCCTATGATCTGCCGTTTGGCGGTAACGGCCTGCGTATCGGCGCGGCGATATCGAACAGCAGCTATGAACTCGGTCGCGAATTCGCCAGTCTCGACGCCACTGGCACCGCCCGCACCACCGGCCTCTATGCCCTCTATCCGCTGGTACGGGGTCTCAACCATAATATCTGGCTTAGCACCAATATCGAAAGCCGCGACCTGAAGGACGAGATCGCTTCGGTCAATGTGGTGACGCATAAGTCGGCGTCCGTGGCGACGCTTGCGGCATACGGCGATATGACAGATGTATTTTTCGGCGGCGGCTACACAAACTGGAGCCTGTCCTACGTCTCGGGCAATCTGAAGATCAATTCCGCCGCTGCCCGTGCCACCGACGCGCTGGGGCCGATGACGGCCGGCCATTACAGCAAACTGGCCTTCAGTGCCTCCCGTCTTCAGGCCCTGACGGCGAAGACCAGCCTGTCCCTGTCGCTGAACACACAGGCGGCCGGCAAGAATCTCGATTCCTCGGAAAAATTCGTCGTCGGCGGCATCTATGGCGTCCGCGCCTATCCGCAAGGTGAAGGGGCCGGTGATACGGGTTGGCTGGCCAATATCGAACTGCGCCATCAGGTTCGTAGCGGATTGCAGGTTGCCGCCTTCTACGACGCCGGCCGCGTTCAGTTCAGCCGCAATCTGTATGCGCCGGGTCGCAATGCGCAGTCCCTCGATAGCTATGGGATCTCGGCGGCGGCCCAGCGCGGGCACGTCAATGCTCGTATCACCATGGCTTTTCATGATGGCGACAAGGCCACGACCGCGCCGGATCGTCGTCCGCGCCTGTGGGCTTCCCTAGGCTACAGCTTCTAAGCCTCTCATCCATTTCACATTTTAAGATCTATCGGCGCCGCGGGCGCACCCAGTAGTCAAGGATTACCCGAATGTACGATCACGGTGGCATGAACCGGTTTTACCGTCTGGTGTGGAGCGACGCCAAGGGCTGCTACATCCCGATACCGGAAGTCTCGCAAAAGCGCGGCAAGCGTAAAGGTGGCGTGTTTGCCGCCCTCGCTGCCGCCGCGATTGCCCTGCTGTCATCGGCCACGGGTGCGCTGGCCGATCCGGGAACGCCAGTCATGGGATCGCCTGCTATCCAGCCGACGCCGGTGATGCGTGGCGCCGAGCCTCAGACCGTCGCCCCAACGGCTCTGCCGACCGGCGGCCAGGTCGTTGGCGGTCAGGCCACGATCAACCAGTCGGGCAATACCCAGACCATTACCCAAACCAGCCAGAATGCCGCCATCGACTGGCAAAGCTTCAATATCGGGGTCGATGGCAAGGTGATCTTCAATCAGCCGAACGCCTCGGCCGTTGCGCTGAACCGGGTACTCGGCGGCGATGCGTCTAAGATCTATGGCGTTTTGCAGGCCAATGGTCAGGTCTTCCTGATCAACCCAAACGGTGTTCTCTTCGCCAAAGGCTCCCAGGTGAGCGCGGCAGCGGTCATGGCATCGACGCGCGACATGTCTGTCGCCGATTTCATGGCTGGGAAATATCGGCTGTCGGGAACCGGTAACGGCGCCATAGTCAACGAAGGCACGATTACAGCGGGTGCCGGCGGCTTTGTCGCCCTGGTTGGTGCGCAGGTCGTCAATGACGGCGTGATCAATGCCGCGCAAGGCGATGTTCGCATGGTCGCGGCCAACGAGGTGACCATCCGGCTAGATACCGGCGGTCTGGACCTGACGATCAATCAGGGCGCCTACGACGCGCTTGTCGCTAATGGCGGTGTCATCAAGGCGGACAGCGGCCGTATTTATCTGACCGCCGATGCGTTCGACGCCCTGGCCAAATCCTCTGTCAACAACACCGGAATTATCGAAGCGTCGAGCCTCGCCACTGTCGGCGGCAAGGTCGTGCTGAGCGGCGACACCATCACCCTGGCTGAAGGGTCTCAAATCAATGCGACCGGTGCGACCGGCGGCGGTACGGTCTTGGTCGGCGGCGGTTGGCAAGGCAAGGATGCCTCCATCCGCAACGCGTCAACGGTCGTGATGGCGCCTGATGCCACGATCGATGTCAGTGCCACGCAATCGGGCAGGGGCGGTACGGCGGTTCTGTGGTCGGAAGACCGCACTGGCTTCTACGGCACAATCAAGGCTAAAGGCGGCGTTGCCGGCGGCAATGGCGGACAGGTGGAAACCTCCGGTCACACCCAGCTTCAGGCCGTCGGCGCCGTTGACGCAAGTGCGGGGCTGGGGGAGGCGGGTCAATGGCTGCTCGACCCGGTCGATGTCACCATCGCATCGTCGGGTGCCGGCGGCACCGCCTATAGCGCCACCTACAACCCGAACGCCGACTCGACCATCCTGGCCAGCGCCATCAACAGCTCGTTGAACGGCGGCACGTCGGTGACGATCACGACGGGCAGCACCGGCACCTCGGCCGGCAATATCACGGTCAACGCGAACATCCTGAAGTCCAGCGGCAATACCGCGACCCTGAGCCTGCTGGCGGCGGGCGATATCGTCGTCAACAACCAGATATCGAGCACGTTCAACCGACTCAATGTCGTCATGACCGCCGACAGCGACACCAGTGGCAGCGGCAGCATTCTGTTCGGCGCCGGCGGGAAGGTGTTGACCAATGGCGGCAATTTCTATGCCGGTTCACTGGCCAGCAATGTCAACAGCAAGAGTGGCCAGAACTTCACCATGTCGGCCGGAAGCCAGATTGATGTCGGCACGGGCGGCTTTTTCGATATTGCCGTCAATGGCACGGTGTCGCTCGACGCCAACAGCCTGATTTTCCGGCAGGCGACCTATCCCGTCTATTACAATGACGGCACGAACTCGCAACGTGGCGCCTATTTCGGCATCAGTGCCGGGTCCATAGTCAGCACCAACACCTCTGCCTCGACCGCAGATATCATCACGCGCGTCGGTCTCAACCTGACGGCTGCGACGGGTAATATCGGCGGTTCGTCCAATGCCCTGAAAATCTCGGCGGGCGATCCCTCCAGCGGCATGGCCTATGGCAGCCTGTCCATTTCCAACAGCGGCGGCAGCACCTGGGTCAATGAGATCGAGACGCAGTCAGCCAGCTCCATCAACCTGTCGATCGGCAGCCAGGCCAATAGCCAGCATCATATCAACATCATGAATGATGCCGGTGGCAACGGCAACGGTCACATCGATTTGACCACGGACGGCGCGGGTGTCGTTCAGGTGGCCAATAACGGCATCCGGACGGGCGGCAACTTTGACTGGGATGCCTATGAAGGCATCTATCCAACCGACCTGACCGTGTCAGCCGGGACAATCCATTTCGCCAGCGGCGCGGTGGATAGCGGGACGGCCTCCTTGACTGTCAACGCCACCACCATGACCGGTAGCAATGACGGTGTCGCAGATATTGTCGGACGCGGTATCCGGCTCAACGGCAACAATATCGGCACATCGGCCAATCCGCTCGAACTGGCTGACAACTATCAGGACCAAGGTTTCTGGTCGGGATCGCTAACGGTCAACAATAGCGGCGGATCCACCTACCTGAAGGTCGTCAATGACGGCTTCGGCTACCTTAGCCTCGACAACGTCAAGGCAGCGGGATCGCACTCGATCCTGTTCAGCGGCGGTGACCATATCGATTTTACGACCGATGGCTCATCCATATTGACGCCAACGGTTTCTGGCGGCGCTTCCGATGGGACGACCTTCGGCGCGACGACCGGCATCGATCTATCGCGCAGTTTCCGCAATCTGACCCTCAGCGCGGCCGACGGCAATATTTTGTTGGGTGACGACTCCATCCGCATGAATGCCGGCGCCGTCTACTATGGTGACTACCTTAATACGATGCTGACCCTGGGCATTGATCGTTATAACGCCACAGGTGTCATTGCCGCCCAGAACAGCTACAATTCGGCTAGTCCCGCGGCCCAGATAACTGCCGGCGATGTCAGCTTCAGCGTCGGTAACGACCTTACACCGACCGCCACAACCATTGGCGCCGGCGGCAAGGATATCCAAATCGCCAAGGCGGCCGGTGCCCACAATGCGGCCCTCAATGTCAGCACTTATCAGGGCAATGTCAGTATCCATGAACTGACGGAAAATCATTTCAAGAGTGTCAGCGTTTCATTGGGCGATGTATCGGCCAATCAGACGATTGCGATCGATCTCAAAGGCGCCGACGATATAAATTTCGCCGACAATGGCAGCCAGTTGCTCGTCGACGCCACCAAGGTCGCGGTCTCGTCCAATAACCGCACCTTCAGCCTCTCCGCGGGTGCCCGCACCATCCAGACAGACGGCAACAGCTTGACGACCGGCGGCTACACTCTGTCGGGCAAATATCTAAAACTGAATGGCGACATCGTCACCGACGGTGGCAATATTTCTCTGTACGGATCCTACGGTGTAAACCTGCTGAGCTCCGTCCTGGTTGACAGCAACAGCGGCCACCTGGGCCAAGGGGGCACGATTAATGTGTCTTCGTCCAGCTCGTATAGCGGCAGCATTTCGGCGACGGGATCTGGCAAGACCCTGACCCTCGATTCGCACTCCACCAACGATATCGGCGGCGGTATCAGTATTGGCGAAATGGTAGATAATCGGGCAGGTGCCTATCTGGCCGGTCTTGCGATGAATGCGACCAGCGTGGGCACGGGTCAGGACGGCGCCATAAATGTCAGCGCCAAGAGCGTTCTACTTGACGGCACCTTCTCGGCCTACGGCGCGACGTCGGTTGGCTATTACAACTCTGATTTCGTTCTCAAAACGGCGGCCAGCAATTCTGGCAGTGCGGGCAATATCCTTTTCGGTGGTGACAGCCTGAGCCACGGTTCAAGTTATGCGGCGACCTTCAACGCCTCCACGACGGCGACAAATGGCAACGGCGGCACGGTCGACCTGTTCACCAGCGACAACTCAGGTGCACTGCAGGCAACGACTCTATCCGTAACCGCAAACGCCGGGTCTGGCGGTACAAAAGGCGCGGTTGAATTGGGCGGCGTATCGACTAGCGGCAGCCAGACCTATTCCGGCAGCACCATAACGCTCAATGGCGACCTGACCACCACCAATGCCACCCTGTCGTTGGGTGCTCCGGTTCATCTGAATAAAAGCGTCACGATTAAATCCGGCAGTGGTGCCATGACGGTTGGTACCCTTTCGGCCAACACAACGGGACTGAACGCGACCATAGGCTCCACGACCGACAGCGCGAGCCTGAGCCTCAGCGCCGACAATGCGGCAGGCCACTACGTCAACACGCTGACCGTCCTTTCCCAGGGTACGCGTGCGGTGACGCTTGCGGGCATTGCGACCGAAGGAACCCAGACCTATACGGGCGGCCAACTCAACTTCACCGGTGCGCTCAGCACCAATGGCGGTGATATAGACCTGGCGGCCGCCTCGAACATCGCGGCGAGCAATCCGATCACCTTTACCACGGATCGCGCCGGCGGCACCAATGACGCTGGACGCGTCCTTCTGGGAGCGCGACAACTTAAGGGCTCCAGCACACTCACCATCGATACCACGGCTGACGGTGGTGGCGCCAATGCCGCGCTTGTTCTGAATGATGCGGGCAACAGCACGACATTCTCGTCGATCAATATCAAAGCGGGCAGCGTAACCCTTAATGGCACGGTCAAGTCGACTGGCAACATCACCATCGAAGCCCTGGGAGCTGGCGCAGACCTGACGATCGCATCGACCGGCAAGGTCCAGACGACAGGTACGTCCAACACCATCATCCTGGCCGCTGGCCGCAACTTCCTCAATAGCGCCGCCGCCAATACAGGCATCACCTACGGTGCGGGCAGCCGCTATCTGGTCTATTCCGCCAACCCGACGGCCAGTACCGAAGGCATGACCGGCTATAACAAGCACTATAACCAGACCTATTCCGCCGGCGCGACGCCCAGCTACGCGGGATCCGGCAATTGGTTCCTCTACAGCATCGCGCCCGTCATTTCTGTATCGAGCAATGCCTCTTCGGTCGTCTACGGATCGGCCGACCCAAGCCTGACTTTAGGGGCTTCGAACTATAGCGGCTTCATCGACGGAGACAGCTTCGCCAGCCTGAGCGGCTCTCAGACTCTTTCGCTCGCCTCTGCCGGCACGCTGTCCGGCGCAGGCAAGCGCCAGGTCGGCACCTATGCTTACACGCTCAACGGCACGGTTACCGACAGCCTGGGCTACCAATACGCCGTGTTCAGCGAGGATCTGGCCGTTACCAAGGCGTCGATCACCGTGACCGGCCTCACCGCCGTCAATCGTCAATATGACGGTACTACCAATGTCACATTGACGGGTACCGCTCAGGCGGGCGCGGCTCAGAGCGGCGACCAGGTTACGGTCGATGTCAGCGGCATTACGGGCAGCATTGCGGACAAGAATGTCGGCACCAACAAGTCGGTTATCATCAGCGGCAGCGGCGGTCTGACCGGTGCTGACGCCGGCAACTACCAGCTGGCGCCGCCATCGGGTCTGACCATGGACGTGACGCAGAAAACGCTCACGATCGCGGGATCAAGCGTGACCGGCAAGACCTACGACGGCACGCGCACCGCTTCCGTCACCGCGGGCACCCTCAGCGGCATGGCCGGTAGCGAAACCCTCTCGGTTTCAGCGTCGGGCCTCTTCTCAGACAAGACTGCCGGTACGGGCAAGTCGGTAGCAACCACCTACACGCTCGCCAACGGTACCGGCCTGGCCAGCAACTATACCCTGGCGGGCGAGACCCTATACGGGGACATCGCTAAGAAGGCCATTACCATAGCGGCGACGGGCCAGAACAAGACCTATGACGGGTCGGATGGCATTGTTGTGTCCGTCTCCAGCGCCGATATCGTTCATGCCGACACGGTATCCTTCACCGGCACGGGCACGGCCAGCGACAAGAACGCCGGCACGGGCAAGACGGTGTCGGTCTCGGGGATTGCGGCATCGGGTGCCGACGCCGGCAATTACGACTTCGGTACGACGGCGTCGACCACGGCGAACATTGCCAAGAAGTCAATCACGGTGACGGCGACCGGTCAGAACAAGACCTATGACGGGTCGGATGCGGTCGGCGTCAGCCTGGCGTCAGCCGATATCGTTCACGGCGACACGGTATCCTTCTCCGGGACCGGGGCAGCGTCTGACAAGAACGCCGGCACGGGCAAGACGGTAGCGGTCTCGGCCATCGCCGCTGCCGGTGCGGACGCAGGCAACTATGATTACAACACCACTGCGGCCACAACAGCCAGCATAGCCAAGAAGACGATCAGCCTGTCCGCGACGGGCCAGAACAAGACCTATGACGGGTCCACCGCTGTCGGCTTGACTATAGCCAGCAATGATTTGGTCCACGGCGATACTGTGTCGTTCAGCGGTACCGGCGCCATGGCGGACAAGAACGCCGGCATCGGTAAATTGGTCGCCGTCACCGCCATTGGTGCCACGGGCGCGGATGCGGGCAACTATGCCTACGCCTCCACGGCGTCGACGACGGTTGATGTGGCGAAAAAGGCCATTACCGTTGCAGCGGCTGGTCAGAACAAGACCTATGACGGCACCACCGCCGTGGCTGTGATGCTTGGCAGCACCGATATCCTGAACGGCGACACCGTGACCTTTACCGGTACCGGTGCCCTGACCGACAAGAATGCGGGCACTGGCAAGGCGGTGACGGTTTCCGCCATTGCGGCCTCAGGCGCAGACGCGGACAACTATGTATTCGGCTCCACCGCCGCCACGACTGCGGATGTCGCTAAGAAGGCCATCACGATTGCGGCGACAGGCCAGAACAAGGTTTATGACGGGTCTGCTTCGGTCGGTGTCAGTTTGGCGTCGAACGATGTGATAAACGGCGATCAGGTCTCTTTTACCAGCACGGGCACAGCCTCGAATAAGAATGCTGGCAGCAACAAGACTGTGGCCATTTCAAACTTTGCTGCCACCGGAACGGATGCGGCCAATTATGATTATTCGGCCCCAACTTCCGCGACGGTGGATATCGCCAAGAAGGCCATCACGATTGCGGCGACGGGTCAGAACAAGACCTATGACGGGTCTGCGTCGGTCGGCGTCAGCCTGGCGTCGAACGACGTCATAAATGGTGACCATATCTCGTTCACCGGCACGGGCACGGCGTCGGACAAGAATGCCGGCAGCAACAAGACTGTGGCCATTTCAAACTTTGCTGCTACGGGCACGGACGCGGCCAATTATGACTATTCGGCCCCAACCTCTGCGACGGTGGATATCGCCAAGAAGGCCGTCACGATTGCGGCGACGGGCCAGAACAAGACTTATGACGGATCGGCTTCGGTCGGCGTCAGCCTGGTATCGAATGACGTCATAAGCGGTGATCAGGTGACCTTTTCCGGCATGGGTACGGCATCTGACAAGAACGCCGGCGCCGGCAAGGCGGTGACGATTGGCAATATTACAGCGTCGGGTGCCGATGCCGGCAACTATGCTTACGCCGCGACTGGCGCGACCACGGTCGATATCGCCAAGAAGGCCATCACGGTGGCGGCGACGGGTCAGAACAAGACCTATGACGGGTCGGCCTCGGTGGGGCTTGACCTGACATCGGGTGGTCTGGTTTCGGGTGATCAGGTGGCGTTCTCCGGCGCAGCTGTCGCCTCGGATAAGAATGCCGGCACAGGCAAGACGGTCGCGGTGACTAACATCAACGCTTCGGGCGCTGACGCGGGCAACTACACCTACAACACCCAGGGATCGGCCACGGTCGATATTGCCCGCAAGGCGATCGATGTCGCCGCCGCCGGTGTCGCCAAGACCTATGACGGGTCGACCGCGATTGCCGTCAACCTGTCCTCAGGCGGCATTGTGGCCGGTGATCAGGTCGCCTTTACCGGCGCTGGAACGGCGTCGGACAAGAATGCCGGCGCGGGCAAGACGGTAGCGGTTGCCGGCATCAATGCGTCAGGCGCGGATGCGGGCAATTATGCCTATGCTACGACCGGTACGACCACAGTGGACATCGCCCAAAAGACCGTAACCCTTACGGCCGGAGCCCAAGGCAAGACTTATGACGGTTCAGCCGCCGTCACCGTCACCCTTGCGTCCAATGGCATTGTTGCGGGCGATCAGGTCGCCTTTGCCGGCACAGGCGCGGCGTCTGACAAGAACGCCGGCACCGGCAAGACGGTAGCAGTGACGGGTATCAACGCTTCGGGCGCTGATGCTGGCAACTATGCCTACGCCACCAATGCATCGACCACGGTCGATATAGCGGTGCGGGCCTTCGACGTGGCGCTCCAAGGACCGATTTCGAAGACCGGTGACGGATCGACGGCGGTGACGCTTACGACCGGCAACTACAAGGTTAGCGGCCTCGTGGCGGGTGAATCGATCACGGTCAACCAGACCGCGGGTCAGTTTGTTGACGCAACGGCGGGCAAGGACAAGACGGTAACGGCGCAATTGGCCTCAAACAACTATGTCGCTGGCGCCAATACCGATTTGTCCAACTACAGATTGGCCTCCTTGACCCTGACGACCAATGTGGGGGAAATCGTCAACCCGACGTCTCCCGGCTATGACAGTGCCCTGACGACGGCGGCCAGCAACCCTGTGGCCGGGACGCCCGGCACCACGTTTACAACCCCGGTCGGTTCGTCCGGACCAGCGGTCAGCACGGGTGACGGCAGTAATGCCGTGGCCACCGTCAGCGATGGCGGCCAGTCAGGGCAATCGGCAACCCTTATCCCGGTCGAATCGCGCGACAGCCTGACTTTCCGCCGCACCTTCTCCATCGCTGATGGCGGTATTCGCCTGCCGGACGGTGTGGCGGATGCAGAGGGGGGCAGAAAGGACGACGGAGCCAAGTAGTCAAGTCGGTCTAGACGGGAGCAAAGGCTTCGTCCTTCGGGACGCAGCCTTTGCTCCCGTCTGCCACCCAAAAACAGGATCGCGAAATTTTTGCGCGGACGCGCAGGGTTATGGTAAATAGCCGCGTTAGGCCGTATGGCCTAGCTAGCGTATTGATCAGGACCGCCGGATGCCCACTCAGATCTCGATGACCCGCAACGCCATCTATCTGGTGACGGTGGCTGCGCTTCTGGCGGTCTTTGCCGGGCTGGCCATTCTGTTCGGCTATATCAGCGTCGATTCCTGGTACTATATGCTGCTGACCCAGGCTTTGCGCAGCGGGCACGGATGCAGCCTGCACGGCGAGTATCTGGCGGTCTATCCGTGCGGTTATCCAACCGTCCTGGCCCTGACCGCACCCTCGACCGATCCGGCGGCGTTGATGATCAGCAGCAAGATCACCAATCTCATCCTGCTGGCGGCGAGTTTCTGGCTTGTTCTGAAGGCGTCCAGAAATGTTTTCCTGGCCGCCCTGGTGGTGCTCAATCCGATCACCTTGATTATCGGTATGTATACCTGGTCGGAAAATCTGCTGCTTTTCTGTTTCTGCGGTATATTTTTCGCCATCTCCGAAATCCATCGCGACGACCGGCAGATCGCGGGATATGCGTGGCTGGCGGCGTTTCTGTTCGTTGGCTGCTTTGCTCGCTATTTCTTTGGGCCGTTCGCCTTCATCCTGTTCGTGTGCGCCTGGATTGCCTACGGTCGACGCACGGCATGGCGTATTTTCCCGGTCTTTTGCGGCGCGGGTTTAGTCTTTCTCGGCTATCAGGCGTTCAACTACCTGACCACAGGCTTTGCTACCGGCATGCCGCGCGTCGCGGCACCCGAAGCGCCCCTGCTCCTCATCCGCCAATTCTTGATTGCCTTGGGCATCAACGGTCTGGGCGCGGTAATATGCGCAGTTCTGCTGGTCGGTATTTCATTCCGCCGTGTCTCTGTCGCCCCCATGCCGGTGCACGATACCCAGCGCCCGGCCGCTCTGTTCATCACCCTGGCGGGGTTGGGGTTTCTCGCTTTGGCATTTATCCTGCGCTTCCGGACGCTTTTCGACCCCTACAACACGCGCACGATTGGATACGGCATAGCGCTGACGGTGGCCGGGCTGGTTGGGCTATGGGTGCGTGAAATGCCCCGTGAGGCGCGTCGTGGTCCGGCAATCGCCACCCTCATCGCCATGATGGCCTGCGCCGGATTTTCTTTGGCCTATGCCGACAACGGCGCGCTGGTCCAGTCCATCGAAGACTCGTTCCAGGAATACAAGTTTCCCGCCGGTTCCTTGGCGATGCTTAAGGGGCAGACGCCGCCGGCCGATGCCATGGTCTTTTTCAAGACGCCGGTCCCGGATCTGGGTGGCGCCAATGTCGACAATATCGAAGAGATCTATTACGGCAAAGGCGTCACACTGCTGACCCCTCGACAGGGACCGGACAATGCGCCGGAGACGCCACTCGAGTTTCTACATCGCGTGGCGGACGTGGCCTCGAAGCGTTGCTATTTCGATTTCACGCCCTTCGCCACGCGTGACGATTTTCAAGCCTATCTCGGCGCAACAACGCTGATCGATCATAAACTGCTCGGAATTGCCGGGCCGTGGAAAAATGTCGAACGCGCCAATTTGAATCCTGATATGGGCCTTTATCTCGACAGCATTTTTCAGCCGAAAAAGCTGGTGCCGTGCCGGGAAATTCTCTATCAGCCGCAAAGTCGCCAGGTGGTGACAAAAAAACTACCCTAGGATGTGTCTCAGCTTGCCTGACCACCGCCGATAAACGCATGGCTTGACGCCACAGTACCGTCCTTCATTCCAGAGTCCCAATGTCCAAGCAAAAGCCGATTTTTTATGATCCCACGGGCCGTCGCAAGAAGGCGTCCTTTATAGGTGTCATCAGCCTGGCCATATTGGCTGTGCTAATGTTCGTCGGGGTCGTTGTCTCCATCGTGTGGGTGCCGGTGCCCAAGGGTTTGGATCTGCACCTGGAATATCCTAAGCCGCATGCGTCCAAGATGGTTCTCAATCGCGCCGCGCCGCGCCATCCCCCGCTGCGTGTGCGCGGCGGTACGTCGAAGGTGCAGCAGACCCTGGCTGCCTTCTACATAACGGGCGACGATGCCTCGCTGGTATCATTACAAAAGCATATCAATAACCTCGATATCGTCATTCCGGGGCTGGCCTATATCGGTGGAACTGACAACAAATTCGTCTATCTGGCGGATAATCCATTCACTGAGACCCTCCAGAACGCTCAGCACAAGCCAACCGTTCTCATCATGGTGCAAAATATCTCAGACGGGCAGTGGCAGGGCGCGAATACGGCGCGACTGGTCGCAGACCCGGCGGCGCGGAAAAAGCTGATCGGCCAAATGCTCGACATGGTGGCGCGTGAAAAGGCGCAAGGGGTCGTGCTGGACTTCGAAACCCTCCAAGGGGCAGCCATCCGCAACTACCTGACCTTCGTCACTGAGGCGCGTGCGGCCTTCGCGGCCCGTGGTTATCAATTGACCCTAACCGCGCCGGTCGACGACGAAGCGTGGAACCTCAAAGCGTTTGCCGCCGCGGCGGACAAGCTTTTCCTCATGATCTACGACCAGCATTCTATGGTCGATCCGGCGGGGCCCATCGCCGCGCAGGGCTGGTTTAATGAACGCTTGGGGCACGTCCTGAAAAGCGTGCCGCTGGACAAGGCGATCGTCTGTATCGGCAATTACGGCTACGACTGGTACAGGTTGCCCGACGGTAAGCTGAAGGCCGATCCATCCACGGTCGCCGAAGCGTGGCGTATCGCCCGCGAATCCGAAGCGCCGATTCAGTTCGATCCTGCTTCCGGAAACGCGCACTTCCTCTATGATGAGGAAAATGTGCGCCACGAAGTCTGGCTGCTGGATGCCGTGAGCGCCTGGAACCAATTACTGACGATTTCCGCGTCAAACGTGTCGGGCGTCGGCTTATGGCGCCTCGGTTCGGAAGACCCGGGCATCTGGCACGCATTTCGTGACTATCAGACGACGGCGACGCCCCACTTCAATACGCTGACAGCCCTGGGCGACAATCAGGTCTACGGCAACGGTGAGGTGGTCCATATCGAGGAAACGCCGCACAAGGGCAGTCGCACCGTAACGTTCGACAAGGCCCGCGTCGCGCAAAACGAAGTCTATCATGACCTGCCGACGCCTTATGTCGTACGCCGTGCCGGATACAGGCCGGGCAAACTGGCCCTGACCTTCGATGACGGCCCGGATGCGCGCTGGACGCCGCAGGTCCTCAAGATTCTGGAACAGGAAAAGGTGCCGGCCACCTTCTTCGTAATCGGGGAAAAGGCCATCAGTCACCCGGCGCTGCTGCGCCAGATGATCCGTGATGGCAATGATATTGGCAACCATTCCTATACCCATCCGGACATGTCGAAGATCCCCGATTGGCAGATCCGTTTTGAATTGAATTCGACCCAGCGGGTGGTCGAAGCCTATACCGGGCGTTCAATGCGGCTTTTGCGCGCCCCCTATTTCGGCGACGCCGAGCCTACGACCAATGACGAACTGATGCCGGCCCTGATCGCCCAGCAGCTCGGCTACACCAATGTCGGCTTGCACGTCGATTCCGAGGATTGGACGAAGCCCGGCGTCGATAAAATCATTCAGAACACGCTGGACGGCGTCCAGGAAGGCACCGAAAGCGAGCAGTCGCCAGCCTGCCAAGAGTCGCAAGACGATTGCCGGTCGGGTCAGATCATCTTGATGCACGATTCCGGCGGCGTACGCACCGAAACGCTCAAGGCATTGCCGACCATCATTCGCACGCTTAAGGCGCGGGGCTATGAATTCGTGACCGTCGGTGACCTGGTTGGGCTGCCGCGTGACCAGGTCATGCCGAAGCTGAATGGCCAGGATCTGTTGGCCGTTCGGTTCGACGTTGGCATCTTCATGTTAATGGCCTGGTCGGCCGAAGCGCTGAAATGGTTGTTCGTCATTGCCATCGTGCTTGGTATCGGACGGGCGTTGATGTTGTCCGGTCTGGCAATCTATGCCTCGTTCAGCAATCATATGGAACCGCCGGGTGATGACGATGCCGCAGATGCCAAGGCTGTAGCCGCATATGTCAACAGCAGCTTCGTCAGCGTTCTTATCCCGGCCTATAACGAGGCGCGCGTCATTGAAAGTTCGGTGCGCCGGGTTCTCGAGAGTGTGGGTGTCGCCTTAGAGGTGATCGTCATAGACGATGGATCCAAAGATGACACCAGCGCCATCGTCACCAGGGCGTTCAAAGATGACCCGCGCGTACGCTTGATTACTCAGGCCAACGCCGGCAAGGCCAATGCGGTAAATAACGGTATCGCCGCCTCGAAAGGTGAAGTCATCATTGCCCTGGATGCGGATACGCAGTTCGAAAAGGAAACCATCGCCCGTCTGGTCCGCTGGTTCATCCGGCCGGAAATCGGCGCGGTGGCAGGCAACGCCAAGGTCGGCAATCGTTTCAACTGGGTGACTAAGTGGCAGGCAGTCGAATATGTCACCTCACAGAACCTGGAACGCAGCGCCTTGGCCATGTTCGGCGCCATGATGGTTGTCCCAGGTGCGGTTGGGGCCTGGCGTCGCTCGGCCCTGGCTCAGGTCGGCAATTATCCGCACAACACCTTGGCTGAAGATCAGGACCTGACCATAGCTATTCAGCGCGAGGGCTGGAAGGTCGCTTATGACCAAGACGCCGTTGCGTGGACTGAAGCGCCTGAAAGTTTCGCTGCTTTGATGAAGCAACGGTTCCGTTGGGCTTTTGGCACCTTGCAATGTCTGTGGAAGCATCGCGCGATATACCGCACAGGCAAACCCCGGGGACTGGCCATGATTGGCATCCCGCAGGCCTGGATGTTCCAGATCGGTTTCTCGGTCATTTCGCCGCTTATCGATTTTGCCCTGATCGTCAATATAATCGGCACAATCGTACAGGTGTCGCAGCACGGTTGGGCGCAAAGTAGCGGCGATCTGGAACGCATGGTGATTTACTGGCTGGCCTTCCTGACCATCGACGCTATCTGTGGCGCCATTGCCTATTGGCTGGAGCCGCGTGAGAAGTCCTATCCTGTCTTCTGGTTGCTATCGCAGCGCTTCGTCTATCGCCAGATCATGTACTATGTGGTCCTGAAGGCGCTGACCTCAGCCGGGCGCGGCCTGAACGTCGGCTGGGGCAAGCTGGAACGCAGCGGGCGGTCGCAGGCCTCCTGAGGTCTTGCCGCCGCCCTAATCTAATTTGACGGCTGTTACCCCATGAAGTTCTTCACTTCGTGGGGTAACTTTTATTTTGCTTCCATCCGCCCGAGGCCGATCCGCCTGTATTTGACAAAAACATCTGCCGCGGTACTAGTAGGGCAATAGTCAGACATATAGACCGCAGGGACGACAAATGCCAAATACGACAGGTAGCTTCACCCGACGCAAACTCTTGATCGCGTCCGCCGGAGCCGGGCTTCTGGCACCTGCCCTTGCGCGGGCGAAAGGCAGGACGTCCGTGATCGTCAATCCGCTCGTTCAACAACGCGCCGACGCCCAGATCGAACGTCATCCGGACGGCTATTATTACATGATGGCATCCGTGCCGGAATATGACCGGCTGATTATCCGGCGCTCCAAAACACTCGCCGGGTTGTCATCGGCCAAGGAGGCGGTCGTGTGGCGGCGGCCGGCCAGCGGCAAAATGGCGGGCTATATATGGGCGCCGGAATTGCATCGTTTCGACGGCCGCTGGTATATATATTTCGCTGCGGGCAACGGCGACGACCTCTTTCATATCCGGACCTACGTCTTGACCTGCGCAGACGCCAACCCGCTAACGGGAACGTGGACGTTGGCGGGTCAGGTAGACATGCCTTGGGATACCTTCAACCTCGACGCCACAGTCTTTCAACATCGGGGTGTACGCTATCTGTGCTGGGCACAGAGTGAGCCCGGTATAGATACCAACAGCAATCTGTATCTGGCGCCGCTTGCTACCCCGACGCGGCTGGGCGCCAAGCCCGCGCGCCTGAGCGTGCCCACCCTGCCGTGGGAAACCATTGGTTACAAGGTCAATGAAGGCCCGGCGATCCTGATGCGTAATTCGCGCCTGTTTCTGACCTATTCGGCCAGTGCGACCGATGAAAACTATTGCTTGGGCATGCTTACCGCCCATCAAGATGCCGACATCATGAACCCCGACGCGTGGACAAAATCGCCGGAGCCCGTATTCAAGAGTTCCCCTAAGAACAACGTCTGGGGGCCTGGTCATAATGGCTTCACGGTGGATGAGGCCGGCCGCGACATGCTCGTCTATCATGCGCGGGACTATCAGAAGATACAGGGCAATCCGTTGTTCGATCCAAACCGGCACACGCGCGTTCAGCCCATACAATACGATGCGAAGGGCGTTCCTGTGTTCGGTGAGCCTGTCGCCAATGGCGTACTGGCCTGATCTGCGGACAAGCCGATGCGTCTTTATGTGAATAGTTTTGATTTGGTGATTGACGGCGCCTAAGCCTTCCATTAGGAACGCCGCTCCGCCGGAGAGGCCCTAGGGCAGGTACGGTGGTCTGGTTATCGGTTTGTTGACAAAAACTTTTTGTAAATAAGCAGTTGACTGAGAAATTTAAGCGGTTATATACGCCGCTCCGCTGTTTA